>JBBQJP010000016.1:0-82277 GCA_038326025.1 Burkholderiales bacterium | reverse complement strand
TTACTCACTAGTCCGTAATTAAAGCGACGATTGTGGAACTTTGCGATGAGGTGATAGTCTCATGACGCATGAAACGAGATGGCCGCACGCTGGATCACGCGACGTTGGAGGAATTTCGATTGCTCGCGTTGCGTCGGGTCAAAGAAGGCGAGAAACCGTCCGCTGTGGTGAAGTCGCTGGGGATGAATCGGACATCGATCTATCGGTGGCTCAAAGCGGCGTCGGGCCGAGGAAATGGAGAGCGCGCGTTGGCGTCGCGCCCGGCCACAGGTCGACCCTCCAAGCTCACTGCGGCGCAACAAGCCCAGGTATTTCGTTGGATCAATGGCAAGGATCCGCGCCAATATGGACTGGACTTCGGGCTGTGGACGCGCCAGATCGCAGCGACCTTGATCGAGCAGAAGTTCGGAGTGCGCCTGGGAGTCACTGCGGTGGGCAGGGTACTTGCCCGTCTGGGTCTGACCCCGCAAAAGCCATTGCAGCGCGCCTACCAGCGCGATCCGCAGGCTATCGAGCGCTGGCAGCGCGAGACCTACCCCGGCATAGCAGCGGCGGCAAGAAAACGCGGGGCCGACATCTACTTCTGGGACGAGTCTGGATTTCGAGCCGACACCGTGCACGGCAAGACCTGGGCGCCCAAAGGGAAGACTCCGGTCATCGAGCGGCCCGGCCAACGCCAATCGATCTCGGCCGCATCGGCCGTCAATGCCAAGGGCGGCTTCTGGTTCGCAACCTACCAGGGCGCGCTCAACGCCGAACTGTTCATCGACTTGCTCAAAAAGATGATGAAGGGTCGCAGCAAGCCCGTGCACCTGGTAGTCGATGGATTGCCTGCGCACAAGAAGGCCAATGTGCGCGAATACATCGAATCCACTCAGGGCAAGCTGAGCATGCACATCTTGCCTGGCTACGCACCAGACCTGAACCCGGACGAGTTGGTATGGAGTCACGTCAAGCGCACTGGCGTGGCCCGCAACCCATTGCGAGCAGGCGAGCAACTCGCAATTCGCGTCGACCAGCAACTGCGCGACATGCAAAAAAATCGTCGACTCGTTCGATCATTCTTCAAGACACCGTCAGTCGCCTATATTTCGGACTACTGAGTAGTCTGTCACGGACTGGATTTTCAAGGGCCGCCACGTACTCCGCCTGCGGCCCATCTTTGCCCTCGCATGGAGCCCAGTAATCCTCGAAGGACTCGTAGTCCATGCGGATGGTCAGTGTTGCCTCTGTCACGTAGGTGAGCCCCGCGGTTGTCCACGCTTTTGTTAACTCGGACGTTCGCGTCATCGGGCGTATGTAGTTGCGTGCCCGCCGCGCGTTCGCGCTTGAATCGATGGCAGCAGCCGTGTCGAAGAAAATTCGATTTGCTACGAAACCGCCGCGGGCGTCCCAAACGGCTGCGCCGACCACACCACCGGACTTGGTGACTCGCCGCATTTCTGAAATGGCCTGCCGTGCGTCGGGAACGAAGTGCAATACCAGCAATGACAAGGTGCGGTCAAAACTATGGTCAGGGAAGGCCAATGCGCATGCGTCTCCAATTTGAAAGGTGAATTTGTCGTCACCGTTGTGGCGGGTGGCATGTTCGACGTAGGCGGGAGACATGTCGATGCCAATCACCTGCTGGGGCCGGCAGAGCCGGGCCATGGCAAAGGAAAGGCTGCCCGTGCCGCAACCGACATCGAGAAGACGTTTTGTCGGCGCCTAACCCACGAAGTCGAGGAAGGGTTCGGCAAGCCGTCGGCTCCATCGACCCATTTGAAGCTCATAACCATCGCCGCTGGATGCGATGAACGTCAAAGATGTAGTTATTGACGGCTCCCCGTAGTAATGCGAACGGTCGTGACCCACAAAGCGCCTGGCAACTGGCGTGCGCGACCGGACAAGCGAAAGGCGTGCTATCGAGGCTCCGGTCAGCGCGGCACTCTGCCCACCCATGCAAAAACTGCGCAAAGCAGGATGATGGTGAGCAACGAACTCGCAGCCATAGCGGCTGCCGACGGCGGCGCAGGGGCAACCGTCATTCCCACTACCGTGAATGCGAGCACAAGGAGGCAAACCGCCACGAGCCAAAGTTTCCTGACGCGCGACAAAGTCGAGCCAGGTATGAATGAGCAAAGCCCTACAACGACCAAGACCGCCTCGACCAAAAGCGCTAACGGCATGTTCTGCCACAAACCGAACCCGACCTTCCGGGAACTGCTCCCCATCAGTGGCAACTCAGGTACATGGACAAGTACATCGAGCAACCAGTGCGAAAAGACGGCGAAGGCTATGAGCGCCGCAATACCAAGCCTGGCGTCGTTGAGTGATGGAAACAAGAGCACAACGGCCAGGCCTGCACAAGCAGACCATAAAACGCTCGCCAACATTCCGTGCGAATATGGAAAGGTGAATTCGGGTTGGTGTGTGCTCGCGAAGTTCGCGGGGATCACGACCGACTCCCAGCCCAGAAGAACAAGGGTCCAGAGTACAAAATCAAGAAGAAGGGCCGCAAAAACAATCCATCCCACGTTGACGCGCCTTGTGCTTGCTCCGATTGCTAACGCGGCGCCGATGTGCCCTGCAAACATGACTACGACCCCCCTACCGAGTTGCCCAGATTTCGCTAAGTCACAACGAATTTGTGAAGAATTCTGCCAATGGCTCTGAATTGTTGCAAGGGGACGACCGCCACCATCTTCGGTCGGCAGAATAAAGCGGCAACTGCGACTTGTGAGTCAATGAACGACAACGCCCGTCCCATCCAATTGAATGGCGCGAGAATCAGTTCGAATGTCCGGAGTTGGTCGCTCCTAGCCTTGCCCGGCGTCCACTACCTGAGCAACGACAGCCATTACCGCGGCGGTCTGTGCGCGCAGGTCCTGGGGCCGGGGGTCGGTCGCCGCTGTGGCGATGGCAAGTTTCAGCGAGGGCACGAACAGGGCGAACTGTCCGCCATATCCCCAGGCCCACACAACGGGCTTGCCTCTCAGGGTCCCGGTGAACCAGAGATAGCCATAACCAGCATCGACAATGGGGGGATTCCGCCAGGCGACGGCAACATGTGCCCGCGAGCTTTCAGTGACCCATTCCGCCGGCAGCACCGTTGTCCCCTGCCACGCGCCCGCACCCGCCATCAACCAGGCCAGCTTCACCAAATCGCGCGTCCGCATCTTGAGGCCCGCATAGGCCATCGCATTGCCGGCCCCGTCTCGTCCCCAGGTGAACCGTTCGATTCCCAACGGAGCGAACAGGTCCCGCTTGGCGAGCTGTTCAAGTGACATCCCCTGGGCGCGTTCGAGAATAGGTGTGAGCAGCGAGATGGCCGCATCGTTGTACGACCAGGAGTTGGAAGCTCTTCCGTCGCTTGGCAGGTTCATCACGTATTGTGCGGAGTCGCGCGAACTCACCAAGGCGCGAAACTGCGTCGTGTACTCGTAGGCGATGCCTGTGGTGCCGGTGAGAATTTGTCGCAAGGTCACGTTGGACGCTGACGCGTTGGGGAACTTCTGAACGAGGTCAGGCAATAACTCGCCGATGGTTTGCGAAAGGCCTTTGAGCTTTTCTTGTTGGAGTGCCTTGCCCACTAGCATCGAGCACACGCTCTTCGTTGCCGAGTTGACCGCCAGCAGGTCAGACGCCGTCGCGTCTGCGTAGTAGCGTTCGCCGACCAGCAGGCCGTTTCGCACGACCAGCACACTACGCAGCGCCCCGACGGTCGAGCCGGAAATCAAGGCGGCTTCAAGTGTCGAGGCAGAGATACCTTGGCTCTCCGGGCTGGCCGTTTGCCAGTCCAGCATGTTTGTGGGCGCTGCCGCCTCGGTGGTTTGACTGGACACGCCAGTCGCCACGAGTGAAACCACTCCCCCGAGAACGAAGTTTCGTCGAGAACGCATCATCAAACTCCAAGCTAGCCAGGACGTCGATTGCGCGAATCGACAGACGCTCCGCGCGGCCGCGCTAGTATCGATGAGCCGGATTCTGGCACGGGTTGGAATGCCCGGGCCTGGTCGAAAGCACTTGTCCGCCGGCTCTACATACCGCCCGTTGCGGCGCCGGCCGGTAGATACACTTGATGACCCATAACCGCGTCATTTTTGCTCGGTACGCGAGAAACCAGGCGCCACAAATGCGGAGCCCATCGTGCAATCTCCTGTAATCGTCGCCCTCGACTTTGAGACCAAACTTGACGCCATGGACTTGGTGCGGCAACTTGGCGCTGAGTCATGCTTCTACAAAGTGGGCCTGCAACTTCTCGCCGAGGAGGGTCCGTCTGTTGTCCGAGAACTGGTTGCCATGGGCAAAGAGGTTTTTCTTGACTTGAAGCTCCATGAAATTCCGAACTCCATCATCGGGGCCGTCAGCGCCGCAGGCAAGCTCGGCGCGAACATGGTTACGGTGCACGCTTCGGGTGGCAGCGCCGTTCTCAAAGCTGCGGTCGCCGCGGCCGCGCCCTATCCGAGCCTCAAGGTTCTGGCGCTCACAGTCATCACCAGTCTCTCGGACAACGACTTGCCGGAAATCGGGCTTCCCCCGTCCGTCGTGCAGCAGGTTGATCTTCTTTCTCGACTCGCAGCGAACTGTGGATGCCACGGTGTCGTCGCGTCCGCCCAGGAAGCTGCTCGTCTTTCCCGGCGCCTTCCCGCAGGCATGCTCATCGTGACACCGGGAATCCAACTTCGCAGCGCTGCAGCCAATGACCAGGTGCGTGTTGCCACCCCGGCCAGGGCGCGAGAAAACGGTGCAACCCACGTCGTTATCGGTCGCCCCATCACAAGAGCGTCAAACCCTCGCGAAGCGTTCGCTGAGGCTTGGGCAGGCATCCGACATCTGAGTGGTGCATGACCACTAGCTGAATGGCCGCTCCTGGTCGCGCCGTGTCGGCTGAAGGGCCCCTGGCAGGCGTAACCGGCGCTTGGCAGATAACAAGTCGACTTCCATCGCATCGCCTGCCCTGATGCATTCCGAACCCACACAGCACGGGCATGGGGGTTTTAAGGTCACAGGTTGAATCTGGCGAGGTCCCGGAATCTTTCGCTCGGGTGCGCGGCGTTACGCCGCGTTCGCTACCAGTGCGCCGGCATAGGCAACACAGGAGAAGCCGACCCCGCGAAACGGAATACTGAACCAGCACCGACGTGCAACCACGAGCATGGCCAGCAGGTAGGCGAGTCCCAGGCCAAGCAGGAAGTGCGGCCGGGGGTCGGGAATCGACTGCCAGCCAGCCCACGGACACTCTCGCTCACAGTAGCGAACTTTGAGCCCAAGCGCCGACATCAAGGGGCTGTAGAAAGCGAGCGCCCGCTCGAAATCACTGACACCCACAAAGATGTGTGAAAACACGATGAACCTCCATGGTTACGGTTTCGGCGCCTGATGAAGCTGTCCAAAAACCCCGGTCTCGTCGTCGAGGTTTTGCGCCAACCGACGCGACGATGTCTGGCGTCTCTTCGTCGTGCGGGTCCGCGTCAGTATCTATCCACAGCACTTGCCGGTTTTGCCACTATGCTGGATCGGAGGACAGGGATTTGTGCCGTACGAGCAGTACACACAGAAGTCCCCCGGTAGCGGTTTGAGCACAACCTGGCAATTCGTGCACTCGTAAAACCACTGGCAGGCATCCGTGGGCATCGTCTCACCTTTGGCAAAACCGCACTCGGGGCAGGTCAGGGTCGACTCCAGTGTGATGGGGGTCAATTTGTGGGGCCCGCCAATGTAGACGGATATCCCGCGTTTTTCGTCGACTCGGTCAAGGCGCCGACGTGGGTCTTGGCGTCGTCAAATGTGACGACCGCCTGGCGTTTGTCGAAGTTCACCGTCGCCTGGCTGACACCTGAAATTTGGGTCAAGGCCTTTTTAACCGTGATGGGACACACAGGGCAATCCATGCTCGGAATCGACAGCGTGACGGTCTTCTGCGCCGCTTGTGCTGGCAGGCAAAAATTCAGCAAGAGCACGCTCGTGCCGACGGAAGTCAGCAGGCGCCTGAGTGGCGTAGGAATCGAATCCATCATGCGAGTCTCCTTTCAATAAAACCAGTGCGCGATCAAAGGAAAAAACAAAGCCACCAGCAGGAGCGCGCAGACCCCCACAAAGAGGAACTGGTAGGTGCGACGGACGTGCGGCAGTGCGCAAAATTCGCCAGGGGCGCATTGCGCCACCGGTCTAAAGATGCGCTTGCCAGCGAAGAACAGGGCAAGAATCGCAGCCGCAATGAAAATGGGCTGGTACGGCTCCAGTACGGTGAGTCTGCCAATCCACGCGCCGGAAACGCCCAGGGAAATCAGGATCAGGGGTCCCAGGCAACAGGTGGATGCCAACAAGGTGGCAAGACCTCCCGCCACAAGGCTGCGAAGGCGGGTTTTGTCACTGCTTGTTGCTGGAACGCTGGTGTTCATGGAGTAAGCTTAAGATCGTACTCATGTACGGAGTCAAGCGTTATGAATATCCCTCATTCGAACCTCACAATTGGCGCTCTGGCCGCAGAGGCAATGGTCAATGTAGAGACCATTCGCTTTTACCAGCGCAAAGGTCTGATGCAGGAGCCCGGCCGACAGCAGGGCAAAGTGCGGCGGTACGGGGCACGTGATTTGGAACGGGTACGTTTCATCAAATCTGCCCAACGACTGGGATTCAGCCTGGACGAAATAGCCCAATTACTTGCCTTGGAAGATGGCACGCATTGCGATGAAGCGAGGGAACAGGCGCAACTGAAGTTGCTGGATGTTCGTGCAAAGCTTGCGGACTTGCAGTGCATGGAGATCGCTCTGACCGAATTGGTCAAGCGCTGTCGCGCCGCGCAAGGAAACGTTCAGTGCCCGCTGATTTCCTCACTGCAAGGCGTCGATTAGCATTGCTGATGAGTCGCCTTTCAACGGAAACGTCGTGAGCTTGCATCCAACCACTCCGGCCCTGCGTAGCGGCCTGCTGCCGGACGCCCACCACCTGCATTCGCATTAAGTCGAGGTCAGGCGCATTCGGCAGACAGTAGCTGCTCCCGGTCGAACCCGATCCCGATCCAGTCAATCCTTCAACGTGAACAGGGGAATATCCCGCCGCACCGCCAGCACATCGAGCTTGCGCCGCGTCTGCCCACGCAAGAAGCGCGCAATCGTCGCGTGTGTCTCTGGCGCTGCCATCGTGCGCCTGTCAACGTTGTCTATGCCTGCCGCATGGCACAGGGCCAGCGCAAAATGGGGTTCCAGCGCCGCAACGGCTACCCGACCGTCCTTGCACGCATAGACCCGGTAACCGGCATGTCCGCCACCGACCGCGCCGCCGATTGTGGTCATCTGCCACTGGTGCGGCAAACCCAGGTAGGCGGCGGCGTCGACCAGCGCCACTTGCAGGTGCACGCCCCGGCCTTTGGCCCTTTGTTGCAGCACGGCACCCATAACTGCTTCGACGGCCATCAGCGATCCGCCCATGTCGGCGAACAGGCTGGCGGGCAGCGCCAGTCCCTGCACCAGCTTGTGTTCGGCCATGTAGGTCAGGTCGTGCCCAGGCTCCTCGGCGCGGGCGCCGGCTGCGCCCACGATGTCGACCTGGCTCAACGCGGGGTAGGCTTTGCGCAAGCTGGCCCAGTCCATGCCCAGCTTGCGCAATGCCGAGGGGCGGAACGAGGTCAACAACACGTCTGTGCGTGAGAGCAACCTGTGTACGGATTTCTGGCCCGCTTCGCTGCGCAGGTCGGCGCGAATGACCTTGATCCCCTGGTGCAACGTGTCGTAGGCAGCGCGGCTGTAGTGGTCCATCGGATCACCGGTCGGTGGCTCCACCTTGTGGCACGACGCGCCCAGCGCCTGCAGGCGCATCAGTGCGGCCGGACCCGGCAGATTGAGCGCCAGGCTCAGCACGCGTACGCCGCGCAGAGGTTTGAAGGGGGCAGGGGGTTTGGGCAGGGTCATGGTGCCCTGCAATTTACCGCATCACTCAGTGGTCGCCGAAATCCAGTGGCAGCCCCACATAGTTTTCGGCCAGCGACAACGAGGCGGCCTGCGAGTGGATCAGGTAATCCAGCTCGGCCTCCTGCACCTTCTGGCCGAATCCGGCGGTGTCGGGAAAGCGGTGCATCAGCGACGTGAACCACCATGAGAAGCGCTCGGCTTTCCAGACGCGTCGCAGGCAACGCTCGGAATAGCCGTTGATGCCGGCATCGCTTTTTTCGCGGTAGAACTCGACCAATGCATTCGACAGGTATTTCACGTCGGAGGCCGCCAGGTTCAGTCCCTTGGCGCCGGTTGGCGGCACGATATGAGCGGCGTCGCCGGCCAGGAACAAACGGCCGAAGCGCATGGGCTCGGCGACGAAGCTGCGCAGTGGCGCAATGCTTTTTTCGATTGATGGACCGGTGACGAGTTGCTCGCGTGCTTCAGGGTCGAGTCGCTTGCGCAGCTCGGCCCAGAACGCATCGTCAGTCCACTGCTCGATCTTGTCGTTCAGATTGCACTGCACGTAATAGCGGCTGCGCGATTCGCTGCGCATTGAGCACAACGCAAAGCCACGTTCGGTGTTGGCGTAGATCAGTTCGTGCGAGACCGGTGGCACGTCGGCCAGGATGCCCAGCCAGCCAAATGGGTAGACCTTCTCATAGAGGGTAATGGCCTGCTCCGGCACGCTGGCGCGGCATACGCCGTGAAAGCCGTCGCAGCCCGCAATGAAGTCGCATTGCAGTTCGTGTTGCACTTTGCTGCCCTGCGGCCCGTCGGTTTCATAACGCACCACCGGGCGTTTGCCGTCGAAATCGTGCACGCTGACGTTGGAAGCGCTGTAGACCGTGGTCAGACCGGCTTCGCTTCGTGCCTGCATCAGGTCGCGCGTGACCTCGGTCTGGCCGTAGACCATTACGGTCTTGCCGCCGGTCAGTTGCTGCATGTCGATGCGGTGGCGTGTGCCCTTGAACAACATCTCGAAGCCCCCGTGCACCAGTCCCTCGGCATGCATGCGCGAGCCGACGCCGGCCTCGTCGAGCAGATCGACGCTAATCTGCTCGAGTACACCCGCGCGGATGCGCCCGAGCACGTAGTCCGGGCTCTGGCGCTCGATGATGACGGCATCGATACCTGCCTTGTAGAGCAACTGGCCGAGCAAAAGCCCGGACGGGCCTGCACCGATGATGGCAACCTGGGTACGCACGGTGTTTTTCTCCTGAATTAGGGCCAAAGACAGTTTTCGAGTCGACGGCACGCCGAACCAGTTGCAAGCTTAGGACGGGAGACAACTGAGCGCCACTGCCATCATCGCGTGTTGTGCGAAAGTCAGATCCGTTGTGCGATAGTCGCACAACAAATGGATGACTGGGAGTCGAGACCGGCGCAAGGAGTGCAGATGGAAAAGGCAGATCGCATCGAAGGCCTGGTCAAGGGTCTGGCCGTGCTGGAAAGTTTCGATACCGAGCGCCAGCGGCTTAACGCGACACTGGCGGCCCAGCGCTCAGGCACCAGCCGCGCGGCGGCGCGTCGGCATTTGCTGACCCTGGCCGAGATGGGCTACCTGGAGACCGACGGCAGCCACTATTGGTTGTCGCCCAAGGTACTGCGTTTTGCCGGAAGTTACCTGTCGTCGGCGCGTCTGCCCCGGGTGTTGCAACCCACACTGAGCCGTATCGCGGCGCAGACCCAGGGCGCGTTTTCAACCGTGGTGCTCGATGCCGACGAGGTGGTCATCGTCGCCAACAGCGGCCAGGGTTTCAATCTGGCGCCGGCGGCGCCGACACGTGTACACGCGTATGGCCTGCATCTGGGTGCGCGGCTGCCAGCGCATGCCACGTCAACGGGCCGGATCCTGCTGGCGGCCATGCCGCGCAAAGCGCTGACGATCTGGCTCAAGGGACGCAGCCTGGCACGCCTTACGCCCTACACGATTCACACGGCATCGGCGTTTCGCGCTGAACTTGATCGTGTGCGTCAGCAAGACTTTTGCCTGGCGGTGGAAGAGCACGAACTCGGGGTGCATGCGCTGGCCGTACCACTGCGCGATTTGCAGGGGCGCACCGTGGCCGCGCTCAATGTGGTGTTGCCCGGGGGCTATGCGGAGCCGCAACGCAGCTGTGCGCAATGGTTGCCGGTATTGCAGCAGGCGGCGCGCGAACTGCGGCCCTTGCTTTGATGGATGCAGGCCAGTCTGTGTTGGCCGGCCCGGCCGCAGCGCAGCCTCAGGCGGAGGCGGGCGCCTGAATCTGTGCCGCCAGCAGGCAGCTGAACTCGCGCGCGAAATCCACCGATACCCGTGCATGCACGGCGCCTTGCTTGTCGAAGAAAGTCTGCTTGCCGGACGTGGCAAACACCCCTTCATGCCAGACGTTGGGATGGATGTACAGACCCATGGAACCGTCAAAACGAAAGCACACGAACTTGTCGGGCATGATGTCGTCGCCGGGCAGGGCCAGCGGCACCAGAAAGGGCTCTTTCTGCTGCGGAAAAAACATCTGGCCACCGTCCGGGTGGTAGTTGGCATGCCACAACAATACTTGCTCAGGAGCACGCTGGTGCGCTTCGTCGGCCAGTTGCGGATCGACCGCATAGCCCAGGACGTAGTGGCCGTTGACGGCATCGTTTTTGCCGTAAAGAACGTCGCCTTTCCATTCGCTGGTGAAAAGCGCTTCGGTGGTGCCGCCTTCATCGCCCGTCTCGGGATCAATCGGACGCCAGCCGGCGGCCGGCCAGCGCACGATTTCAACCGGGTAGTCCTTGGGGTTCTTGACCAGGCGACCATATCCTTCGAGCGCTTCTGCAGTAGCGTCCACTACCGGCATGGGAACGATGCGCAGGCCTGTCGGAAGGTCGGGGTTGAGGTAGTCGATGGCTGGGGTCATGGCATGGATGGCGCCGCAAAAACGCGCTGCTGGGAAAAGGGCATTCTACTTTTCCAATGTGACAGGGCGTGTTTTCTGCCCCAGGGCCAGCACCAGCGCCGCCACGCAGCAGGCCATGGACATCAGTTGCAACGGTCCGAGCGGCTCGCCATTGATAAGCGCGCCCGACACCATCGCCACCACAGGCACCATCACGGAGGACAGGCCGGCGATATTGGCTGGCAACAGGCCCACGATGGCAAACCAGCAGACGTTGCCGATACACATCGGTATCAGCATGATCCAACTGATGACGGCGATGGATTGCCAGCTTGGCATGAACCAGTTCCAGTCGCCCACGATCAGCGCAACGGCGGTGATTGGTATCGACCCCAGCAGCAATTGCCAGCCGGTCAGCACCAGCACCGGCACCATCACATTGCCGCGTTTGAGGATCATCGTCCCGATCGCCCAGCCGATCGCCGACAGCAGGCCCATGGCCAGGCCTATCGGAGCCGCCGAATAGGCCTGAAAACTGGGCACCATCAGCAGCGTCACGCCGGTGCCTCCGAGTGCCACCGCCAGCAGCAGGCGCGGGCTCAGGCGTTCGCCCAGCACGGCCCAGGCGATCAGCGCCCCCCAAAGTGGCATCGTAAAGCCCAGTACCGCCGCTTGTCCGGACGGAATCAGGATGGCGGCATAGGTGCTCGCCACATTCCATATCACCAGATACATCAGCGTGGCCAGTACCACGGTGCGCCAGTACCGGCGCGGAATCTGCATGGGCAGGCCTCGCATACGGGCGAACAGCAGCAATGCCGAGCCCGCACCAATCATCGCGACGCTGCGGAAGGTCCAGACCGAGACCTCGCGCACGGCATAGGGGAACAGTGGCCAGTTGGTGCCCCAGACCAGGGTCAGGGCGATCAGCATGAAGATGGCGCGGCGGGGAATGGCGGGCGAGGCAGGGACGCTGGAATTGGGCATCGGATTCTTGTTGTTCGGCTGGCGGGCGATCGAATCGCCGATGCCCATGCGTTTTGTCGGCCGCTCCGCGAGATGTCAGCGCAGGTGCTTGGCGAAGAAGCCCATGGTGCGTTGCCACGCCAGTTCGGCGTTCTTCGGATCGTGTTTCAGGAATTCCAGGCCCTTGCTGTCGGCCTCCTGATTGGCGAAACCGTGTTTGGCCTGGTAGCGGTGGAATTCGAAGGATACCTTGGCATCGGTGAGTTTCTTTTCCAGGTCATCAACCTTGGCGATCGGGAATGGCACGTCCTCGATCGCCCAGTGGGCCATCAGCGGTGCGGTAATCTTGCTGGCATCGATGTAGTCCAGTGGTGGGTAGCCGTACCAGGCACAAGCCGCGTCAATGCCCTTGACGAAGACCGACGACAGCAGCGTCAGCGCGCCACCCATGCAAAAGCCGGTGACGCCGACCCTGGCACTGCCGCTTGAGCGCAGGTGCGCCACGGCTCCTGCCACGTCCTGGCCGGCGGCATCGGCGAAGTCGAGCGCGTTCATCAGGTGCTCGGCCTCATGGGCGTCGAGTGCTGCCTTGCCGCGGTACAGGTCGGGCACCAGAGCGCGGTAACCCTGCACAGCGAGCTGGTCGGCCACGCCCTTGATCTGGTCGTTCAGGCCCCACCATTCCTGGATCACGACGACGCCGGGTGCGCTGGCGCCGGCAGCCGGCTCGGCCAGGTAGCCGTCGACGCTCTTGCCATCGGGTCGTTGGTAGCTGATCATTTTTCCCATGCTGGTCTCCTTGGATGTCGAGGTTTTCTGGAACTGCCGATGATGCCCGGTTTGCTGCGGACGTGCCACGCAGTGGTCAGAAGTCGCTATAGAAGTCGCTATAAAAACCGAGACGGCTACACTGGATTGGAGTTGCCGGGCACAGCGCTGGCGGCGTGTCCGTTGATGCAGTCGCCTGGGTTGGTGCTGCCAAGGGGGCCGAATTCCGGTGTCGCGCTGCGCGCCGGGGCGTGCATGGACTGCAGAGTCATTGCCACTATTGCCGGGAGCGTTGAGGTGCCGAGACCGAAAAGCCCAGCCGCAAGGCGAACTGGTGTGAACGGAGCCGATACGGCTGCGTTGGCCGATGGCATCTGCGCGCGCTCTGAGGCGATCGTCGCAGCGCGCAAGCTGGCGTCAGCGGGCCAGCACGAGCATGCCATCGCATGCTGCAGCGCACGTTTGGACGAAAAGGCGACGGGCGAAACTGGCGAACGAATCATCCTGCTCGATCTGCGTGCCCGCTCGCAGGTGGCGCTCGGGCACTTGGCCCTGGCCATGCTGGATGCCGATGCGCTGCAGGCACTTGCGCGCCGGCGCGGATGTGCGCCCGCTTTGCGCGTGCTGGCGAATATCTGCATGGCGACCGTGCAGATGCGGCTGGGCCACAACAAGCCAGGCCTGTTGACCGCGACGCAGGCCGTGGATGTGGCGCGCAAGTCGCGTGACACGCATTTGCTGGCGCGCGCCCTGTTGTGCGAAGCCGAGGCGCAATTGCGTGTGGCGCAGCCCGACCTGGCCGTAGCACTCGCCCGTCAGGCCGCCGCGCTGTTTGTCGATCTCGGCGACGATGCGCAGCGGGGCCATGCCTTCTGGGTCGAGGCATTTGCCCAGACCCGCCTTTCCGACAATGCGGCGTCGCGGGCCGCGGCGCAGACGGCCGTGGCATTGGCGCGCAGCAGTGGCGACGAACCGGGTCTGGCCAATGCGCTCAACGTGCTGAGTTTCAGCAGCCGTGATATTGCCGAGCGACTGGACTTGTTGCGACAGGCCGGGCAGATTCTGGAGCGCACCGGCAACATGTTGGGCCGGATGGCCGTGATCGGCAATCTGTCGCTGGCCTATGCTGAACTGGGCCTTTATCGCCGCGCCTGCCGGCAGGGTGAGATTTGTTCGGGCATGTCGGAGGACATGGGCTCGCACCTCAATGCCGCGCTCGAACGGGGCGGCATGATCTTCTGGATGCTCAGTGAGGGCGACGTCGGCGGCGCTCGCGCGTCATGGCCCCAGTACGAGGTCCTGGTCACGGCGCTGGATGAGCCAGTCACCCGGACCGATCGGGCGTTGTGGCTCGGCTACCTGCTACTGGCCGAGGGGCATACCACCGCGGCGCAGAAGCATCTGCGCGGCTTCCTACGCCAGGTGCGGGCCGACAACCCGGGTTTCGAGTTGGTGGTGCTGATTCCACTGGCCCAGGCACTGTTGCTGTGTGGTGATGCGGCTGGCGCCTTGCGCATGACCCGGCGCGGCGTTGCGCTGCACGCCCAGCGTGGTTTCGCCCGTGCCGGCTTCGGCCAGAGCCAGGACATCTGGTGGTGGCACAGCCAGGCGCTGACCGCCAACAATCGACACGACGAGGCCTGGGCGGCGTTGCAAAAAGCGTATGCCATCCTGCTCGAGGCGATGGGCAAGGTGCGCGACGACGGGCTGCGCCGCAGCTACCTCAACAAGCAGCAGGTCAACCGGGCGTTAATCGACGCCTGGCTGCAGGCATCGGCGCGGCACGGGTTGCCGGACGCCCAGCGGCTGGCGCATCTGTCGCTGGAAAGCAGCCTGACCGAACCGTTCAAGCGTCTGGTGGATACCGGCATGCGGCTCAACGAACTGCGCAGCGCTTCCGAATTGCACGACTTCCTGATCGACGAGGTGACCGAACTCAGCGGCGCCGAGCGGGTCTTGCTGGTGCTGGACAACGCCGGTCAATGGGAGATCGCCGGCTCGCTGGTTCCCGCCGGCGAGAACGTGCAGCAGCTCCTGCAGGCGATCAGGCCCTGGCTCGACGAGACCCGTGCCCAGCACGTGGCGCGGATGCGTTACGGTCCGGACAGTGCCGACGCGGCTGATCAGCGCTCCTGCCTGGTTGCGCCAATGGTGGCGCAGGGCCGATTGCTGGGCTGCATCTATGCCGATATCGAAGGCCGGTTCGGGCGGCTGCACGACGGTGACCGTGACCTGTTGTCTATGCTGGCGTCCCAGGGCGCAGTGGCGCTGGCCAACGCGCGATGGACGCAGGAGCTCGAGCGCAAGGTCGACGAGCGTACCCAGGCACTGAGCGAGTCGCTGGAGCACCAGACGGCGACCGCGGAAATCCTGGCCGTCATCAGTGCGTCGCCCACCGATGTAGATCCTGTGTTCGACGCCATCGTCAATGCTTGCCAGCGCCTGTTTCCGGGTCAATACGTCGGCATCAACCTGATTGATGAAAACAGGGTGTTGCAATTGCGCGCCTGTCGCGGTCCCCAGGGGGGTGAGGCCGAGTTGCAGCGCTTGCGCGAGCAGTTCGAGAGCCAGACATCCTCTGGCCATGGCCCGCGCCTGAAATTGCGTGGAGCGGTGTTGGACTACGTGCGGGGTGTGGAGTCCATTGCCAGCACCGCCGGCGACGTCGAGGCGGTGTCGCGGCTGATACCGGAGTTTGGGGCCATCGCATTTGCGCCGATGGTCCTGGCGGGCAAGGGTATCGGTTCGGTCTGGGTTGCGCGCGCGTTGGCCCGCGGCTTGTCCGACAAGGACAAGTCCTTGCTCAAGGCCTTTGCCGACCAGGCGGTGATCGCAATCCAGAATGCGCAGCTTTTCAATGCGACGCGATCGGCCCTGGAGCGGCAGACCGCGACCGCAGAGATCCTGAAGGTCATCAGCCGTTCGCCGACCGACGTGCAGCCGGTGTTCGATGCCATCGTGCACAGTGCGGCCCGGCTGTTTGGCCGCAAGACCGCGCTGCGCACGGTCGAACCGGCCGGCCTGTTGCGCCGCGCGCGCAGTTACCCACTGACCGAGGGCGAATTCCATGGGGCCGATCTGGTGCCGATCGACCGGCGCAGCATAGTCGGCCGCGCCGTGCTCGACGGCCAGACAATCCAGGTGACCGATGTGCAGGCGCCCGGGGCGGCTGCGCTATTGCTGGAGAACCCGGCCGCCCTGGCATTTCGTGCCATCGCCTCGGCGCCGCTGATGCTCGAAGGCAAGGCGGTGGGCGTGATCTCGATGTCTTCTCCACAACCGGGCGCGTTGTCGGATACGCAGATGGAACTGCTGTCGACGTTTGCGGATCAGGCGGTCATTGCGATGGAGAACGTGCGCCTGTTCAACGAGACCCGCGAAGCGCTTGAGCGCCAGACGGCGACAGCCGACGTCTTGCAGGTGATCAATGCGTCGCCGGACAAGCTCGACCCGGTGTTCGACGCCATCATGAAGAACGCGTCGCAATTGTGTGATGCCGACGCGGGCGGGTTGTGGCTGGTCGAGAACGGCATGGCACGCATCTATGGCGGCCAGGGGGCGCATACGCCGCAAGCCTTTCTGGACTACATGGACGGCAGGGCCGTGCCGCTCCGATATCTGCTGGGCAATACCTACCAGGGTGAATCCCTAGTGCATATTGCGGATCTCAAGGCGTTGCCGGCATACGAGAAAGGTGTGCCTTTCATTGTCGCCAGCGTTGACCTGGCCGGGATACGCACCAATGCGATCGTGCCGGTGCTGGAGGAAGGTCGTGTCATCGCAGTGTTCACGATGACGCGCAATGCAGTGCGGCCGTTTTCCGACAAGCAGATCGCCGTGCTGCAGGCCTTCGCTGCGCAAGCGCAGATTGCGATGAAAAATGCGCGCCTGATGAACGAGACCCGCGAGGCGCTGGAGCAGCAGACGGCGACGAGTGAGGTGCTGAATGTCATCGCCGGGTCGGTGGACGACGCCCAACCAGTGTTCGACAAGATCATAGACCGCGCCGCGCAGTTGTTCCCCAGCGCCCTGGCGCTGATGATCTTGCAGGTGGACACTGAAAAAATGCTGCATGTGGCCGGCATCCGGTTCGTGGGTGATGCGTCGGGGCCGTTCTCACCGGAATCGGCCCGGCAGCGGGAGAGGGCCATCGCACAGGCCTTTCCGTCGCCGCTGGCGGGCACCGCGACCGAGCTGGCCATCCGCACCGGACTCGCCGAGATTCCCGATATGTATAACGCGAAGGAAGTGCCTGGACTGCAGCGCTTCGCGAAGGTTATCGGCTACAACTTCGCCGCCCTGTTCGCACCATTGATGTGGGAAGGCGAGGGCATCGGATCCATTGCGATGTTGAGCGCAGGGCTCGGTCCCTTCAGCGAGAAGCAGCGCACCCTGATCAAGACTTTCGCGGATCAGGCGGTGATCGCGATCCAGAATGCGCGCATGTTCAAGGAGACGCAGGAGGCACGTGCCGCCGCCGAAGCCGCCAACGAAGCTAAGAGCGCGTTCCTGGCCACGATGAGCCACGAGATCCGCACGCCGATGAATGCGGTGATCGGCATGAGCGGTCTGCTGCTGGACACTGCGTTGACCGAGGATCAACGCGACTTTGCATCGACCATCCGCGATTCGGGCGACTCGCTGCTGACCATCATCAACGACATCCTGGACTTCTCCAAGATCGAGGCCGGTCGCATGGACATCGAAGCCCATCCGCTGGACCTGCGCGAATGCGTGGAGTCGGCGATGGACCTGATCGGCGGGCGTGCCGCCGAGAAGCACCTGGACATCGCCTACCAGTTCGAGGGCGAAGTGCCTGCGGCGATCCTGGGCGATGTGACGCGGCTGCGCCAGGTGCTGCTGAACCTGTTGTCCAACTCGGTCAAGTTCACCGAAGCTGGCGAAGTGGTCCTGACGGTGCGCGCCGAATGTGACGAGCAGACCGAAGAGGGCAGCCATCTGCACTTCACGGTGCGTGATACCGGCATCGGCCTGTCCGAGGCGGGACTCTCCCGGCTGTTCCAGAAGTTCAGCCAGGCCGACAGCGGCACCACGCGCAAGTACGGCGGCACCGGGCTGGGCCTGGCGATAAGCAAGCTGCTGGCTGAACTGATGGGCGGCACGATGTGGGCCGAGAGCGGCGGGCCGGGGCAGGGCAGCACATTTCACTTCACCATTGGCAACAAGTCGACCGAGCTGCCGGTGGGCGCCCGGCGCGATTTCATCGGCGAGCAGGCTGCGCTCAAGGGCAAACGTATCCTGGTGGTGGACGACAACGCCACCAACCGGCGCATCCTGGCGCTGCAGACGGCCAAGTGGGGCATGGTGGTGCAGGACACCGAGTTCCCGGCCCGAGCACTGGAGATGCTGAAGAAAGAACCCTACGACCTGGCGATCGTGGACATGCACATGCCCGAGATGGACGGCGCGATGCTGGCCAAGGCCATACAGGAAGCGGGTTACAAGCTGCCGCTGGTGCTGTTCAGCTCGCTGGGGCGCAAGGAAGCGGACGATGGCCCGTTTTCCGCGACGCTGGCCAAGCCGCTACGCCAGAGCCAGCTGTTCGACACGCTGCTGAGCCTGCTGTCAACCGACGCAGCACCGCGGCCCGCAACAGCACCGGTCAAGCCGCGCATCGACGCCGAGATGGCCAAGCGCCATCCGCTGCGCATCCTGCTGGCCGAGGACAACGTGGTGAACCAGAAGCTGGCGACGCGGCTGCTGCTGCAGATGGGGTACCGGGCCGACCTGGCGAGCAACGGCGTCGAGGCGATCGAGAGTGTTGCGCGCCAGCGTTACGACGTGGTGCTGATGGACGTGCAGATGCCGGAGATGGACGGTCTGGAGGCGTCGCGGCGCATCACGGCGAAGTACCCGACTGACAAGCGTCCGCGCATCGTCGCGATGACGGCCAACGCGATGCAGGGTGACCGCGAGGAATGCCTGGCCGCCGGCATGGACGACTATGTGACCAAACCGATCCGGGTCGACGCGCTGGTGGCGAGCTTGCTGCTGGTGCCGCAGCGCGGAACCGATTGAGAGGGACAACACTTGACCGCGACTTCCACTGATCCGGATACCAGCCAGCAGCCGCTGTTGCAGCGGCTGAAAGATCGTTTCGTCCGATATGCCAGCGAGCCGGCAGACCCGCCCGAGCTGAAGCTGCGCAAGGCGATGGGTGTCGCCATGTATGCCGTTGGCCTGTCGGTCTGGCCGATTTACGGCGTGATCTATTTTGCAGTCGGTGCCCGCCTGGCAAGTCTGATCTGCTTGGTCGTCGGGTCCAGCATTTTGCTTTGCGGCATGGCGTACATCCGGCTGCGCAACTACCGGCTGTGGCTTGTGCTGCTGGGCCTGATCCACCAACTGGGCTTCCTGGGTGTGCACTTCGCGCTCGGTGGCTTCGCGTCCTCGCCGTATCTGCTGGTCTACGTCCTCCTGGCGCCGCTGACGGCGCCGTTCGTGGACGAGCTGCGCTACACCAAGTACTGGGTTGCGAGCAGCATGGTCGTGGTGCTGGTCGCAGGGGTCGGCGAACGCTTCGTCTCCCATGGGGGGTTCTTTTCCCCCGACGTTCTGACGCTGCTCACCGTGTCGATCCTGCTGGGCTTCGCCCTTTTCGCGCTGGTGCCGGCCATGGTCTATGGGCAACGCAGCCGCGCCATCAACCTGCAGTTAGCCGCGGCCCGCGAGACGCAACTGGCGCAGAAAGCCGAGCACCTGGCGCAGGTCGAAGCCGCGCTGGCACGGCAGACCGCGACCGCCGAGGTGCTGCAGGTCATCAGCAGTTCAATGGCCGACGCCCAGCCGGTGCTGGACAAGATCCTCGCGAGTTGTGGCCGCCTGTTCGATGCGCAGTTCACGGCCGTGCTGCTGATCGGCGAGGACGGACTGCTGCGAGGCGCAGCGTCACGGATAGTAGCCGCGCGCGACGCGCCGGCGGGCTGGACCGAGGCGGACCTCGCGGCGGCACAGGAAAAGTCGAATGCGGCCTTTCCCATGCCGCTGGCCGGCACCGGCACGGCCGCCGCGATTGCCTCGGGGCGGGTGCTTAATTTCCCCGATGTGCTCCATGGTGCCGACGTGCCGCCGGGCGTGCGCGCGGTGGCACTTGCCAGCGGCCGCAACTACTCCCAGATGATGGCGCCGCTGATGCAGGGTGGGCGCGGCATCGGTGCCATCGTCCTGATTCGCCAGGCGTTGGGCGGCTTCACGCTCAGGGAGCAGGAATTGCTGGCCAGCTTCGCCGACCAGGCGGTGATCGCCATCCAGAACGCGAAGCTGTTTAACGATACCCGCGAGGCCCTGGAACGCCAGACCGCGACGGCCGGGATCCTCAAGGTCATTGCCAGTTCGCCCGACGACGTGCAGCCAGTGCTCGACGCCATCGTCAACAGTGCACGGCAATTGGTGAACGGCTTTTCCGCCACTGTCTGGCGCGTACATGGCGGCAACGCGCACCTGACGGCATTCACCGCCACCGACGAGACCGGCGCTCAGGCGCTGCATGCGATCGGCGCCCTGCCGGTTGCCACCACCTATTTGCTGCTGCCCGTGCGCAGCGGCGAGCCGCAGATCGTGCCCGATGTCGAAACCGAGCCAGGGCTCAGCGACGAATGGCGCGAACTGGCGCGCAAGCGCGGCTATCGCAGCATGCTGGGTGTGCCAATGCTGCACCACGGCGCTCCCATCGGCGTCATCAGCGTGACGCGCCGGGAGCCGGGCGACTTCCCGCCGCATATAGTCGACCTGTTGCAGACCTTTGCCAGCCAGGCGGTGATCGCGATCGAGAACGTCCGGCTGTTCAACGAAACGAAAGAGGCACTGGAGCAGCAGACCGCAACCGCGGACGTATTGCAGGTGATTGCGGGATCGATGTCCGATGCGCAGCCGGTGTTCGACAAGATTCTGGAGAGTTGCAGCCGGCTGTTCGGCGGCACCGGGCAGGCGTTGAACCTGCTGGACGAGAATGACAGGCTGCATCTGGTCGCCCAGCATTTGCCGCAGAGCCTGGCTGAATCGTTCAGCGACGCACAGATGGCAGCGATACGCGATTTGGGGAACTCCGCCTACCCGGTCCAGCTCAGCGCCCGGGAAGCGGCCTGGATGCGACGCGGCAAGGGCGTGTACAGCACGCGCGACCCCCTGAACGACCCCAACGCCGGACCGGCGATGCGCGCGCCGGCGTTGGCGATGGGCTTCTCGTACGCGCAGATGGGTGCCACGATGGTATCGGGCGAACAATGTATCGGATCGATCGTTGTCAATCGCAAAGCCGGCGACAGCTTCACTGACAAGGAGCAGTCGCTGCTGATGTCCTTTGCCGACCAGGCGGTGGTCGCGATCCAGAACGCGCGACTGTTCAACGAGACGCAGGAGTCACTGGCCCGCCAGACCGCCACGGCCGACATCCTGCGCGTGATCAGCGGCTCGCCCACCGACGTGACGCCGGTATTCGACGCCATCGTCGCTACCGCGGTGCGTCTGCTCGGCGTCGACATGTCCTTCGTGTTCCGCGTCAAGGCCAGCGGTATCGAGGTGGCCGCCGGCGCTTCACCTGCCGGGCCGATGGATGTGGGCATGCCGGAGTTGCCGCTCGATGCGGCCCACAATTTCCCGGCCCGGGCGGCGGCCAGCGGGAAGATGCTGCATCTGCCGGACTGGGGCGCAGTCGATCTGCCCGAGCATGAAGGCCGCATTCGCGAGGCCTTTGGCGTCGGCTCGGCGCTGTACCTGCCGCTGCTGCGCGGCGGCGAATGCATTGGTTTGCTGTCCTTCGCCGACAAGCGCGCGCGGACCTTCGGCGACAAGGAGATTGCGCTGGCTGAATCCTTCCGCGACCAGGCGCTGATCGCGATCGAGAACACGCGGCTGTTCAACGAGACGCAGGAGGCGCTGGAGCAGCAACGGGCATCTGCCGACGTACTGCGGGTGATCGGCGTTTCGGTGGCTGATGCCGCGCCGGTGTTCGACAAGATCCTCGGCAGCTGCGAGACGCTGTTTGACGGGGTGTTCGCCAATATTGGATTGATCGACGACGACGGCCTGGTGCATCTGATCGTCAGTGCCGAGCGGTTCCAGCAGGCCACCGCGGTGGAGCAGTCATTGGTGGCTCGTCTGCAAAAGGAGTTTCCGCGGCCGGCGCGCGATTCGATCCATGGCTATGTCATCCACAAGAACCAGGTGCTGCACTACCCGGATGTACTGAATGGCGAGGACGTTCCAGCCGGCCTGCGTGAGACGGCCCGGACTCTGGGAAACTACTCGGTTCTTTACGCACCGATGATCTGGAAGGGAAACGGTGTTGGGGCGCTGGCAGTCAACCGGACTCCGCCATCACCCTTCAGCGAGCGCGACATCAACCTGGTCAAGACCTTCGCCGACCAGGCGGTTATCGCGATTCAGAACGCGAAGATGTTCAAGGAGACGCAGGAGGCGCGTGCCCAGGCCGAAGCCGCCAACGAAGCCAAGAGCGCCTTCCTGGCCACGATGAGCCACGAGATCCGCACGCCGATGAATGCAGTGATCGGTATGAGCGGGCTGCTGCTGGACACCGCACTGACCGAGGATCAGCGCGACTTTGCCTCGACCATCCGCGATTCAGGCGACTCGCTGCTGACCATCATCAACGACATCCTGGACTTCTCCAAGATCGAGGCCGGGCGCATGGACATCGAGGCCCATCCGCTGGACCTGCGCGAATGTGTCGAGTCGGCGATGGATCTGATCGGCGGACGGGCCGCCGAAAAACACCTGGACATCGCCTACCAGTTTGAGGGCGAAGTGCCTGCGGCGATCCTGGGCGATGTGACACGGCTGCGCCAGGTGCTGCTTAACCTGCTGTCGAACTCGGTCAAGTTCACCGAGAAGGGGGAGGTGGTGCTGACGGTGCGCGCCGAGGGCGACGAGCAGACCGACGAGGGCAGCCAGCTGCACTTCACGGTCCATGATACCGGCATCGGATTGAGTGAAGCCGGACTCTCGCGCCTGTTCCAGAAGTTCAGCCAGGCCGACAGCGGAACCACGCGCAAGTACGGCGGCACCGGGCTGGGCCTGGCGATCAGCAAGCTGCTGGCCGAACTGATGGGCGGCAGCATGTGGGCCGAGAGCGGCGGGCCGGGGCAGGGCAGCAGCTTTCACTTCACCATTGGCAACAAGCCGACCGACCTGCCGGTGGGCGCCCGGCGCGAGTTCATCGGCGAACAGGCCGCGCTCAAGGGCAAACGCATCCTGGTAGTGGACGACAACGCCACGAATCGGCGCATCCTGGCCTTGCAGACGGCCAAGTGGGGCATGGTGGTGCGCGACACCGAAGACCCGACCAAGGTTCTGGAGATGCTGGGCAAGGACCACTATGACTTGGCCATTGTGGACATGCACATGCCGCAGATGGATGGTGCGATGCTGGCCACGCGTATCCGGGAAGCCGGCCACCCCCTCCCGTTGGTGCTGTTCACCTCGCTCGGGCGTCAGGAAGACAGTGCCGGACTATTTGCCGCCACGCTGGCCAAGCCGCTGCGCCAGAGCCAGCTGTTCGATACGCTGGTCAGTCTGTTGTCAGAAGGCGCAGCACCGCGGCCGGCTGCCGCCCCGGTCAAGCCGCGCATCGATTCCGAGATGGCCACGCGCCATCCGCTGCGTATCCTGCTGGCCGAAGACAACGTGGTGAACCAGAAGCTGGCCTTGCGCCTATTGCTGCAGATGGGGTACCGGGCTGACCTGGCGAGCAACGGCATCGAGGCGATCGAGAGCGTTGCGCGCCAGAGCTACGACGTGATCCTGATGGACGTGCAGATGCCGGAGATGGACGGACTGGAGGCATCGCGGCGGATCACGGCCAAATACCCGCCGGAGCAGCGCCCACGCATCATTGCGATGACCGCCAATGCGATGCAGGGCGACCGCGAAGAGTGCCTGGCTGCGGGCATGGACGACTATGTGACCAAGCCGATCCGGGTGGATGCGCTGGTCGAGGCATTGATGCAAGCGACGGGTTGGCAGGAAGCGTGATGGATTTGGCAATACTAGCTATTATGGCTAAACTGTACATAAATCAATTCTTGGGAGCGTTTGCATGATTTCCGTCACATCTGTTGAAGCCCAGAATCGTTTCGGCCAGTTGCTCGATATGGCGCGGCGCGAGCCGGTCACAGTCACCCGCCACGGCCGGCCGGCCGCTTTTATCGTGTCGCCACAGGACATGGAGGAATTGCTTGATGTGCGCGTACGCCGCAGCAAAGCGGTCGACGCGCTGCAGGCCTGGAGCGAAAAAGCCGGCCGACTTGCCACACCGGCGGCAGCGGAGCTTTCGGACGATGACATCAACCGGCTGGTTCATGAACTGCGATGAGCACGGCAGCCCGAGCGTCGAAGGGTTCCTGGTTAGCATCCAGGCCGCCTCCGTGCGTCAGCACTGCTGCCGCTAGGGCGAAAGTACGACAGTGAGCCTGCCCAGACGCGTCGTCATCGACACCAGCACGCTGGTCAGCGCGGCGCTCAAGCCCGGCTCGGTGCCGCACCAGGCCTTGTTGCAGGCCCTGGCGCGTTGTGACGTTTGTGCATCGGTTCCCACCTGGCTTGAGCTCGAGCGGGTCATGCGACGTGCGCGTTTTGACCGCTACCTCGCGCCCGAAGCCCGTCTGGAATTCGCCGCCATGCTGCGCGCGCACCTGCATTTCTTTCCCGTGACGCAGGCCGATGAAGATGGCTTGAGCCCTGCCTGTCGCGATACCATGGACAACAAATTCCTGGCACTGATACAGGTCTGCCGCGCAGACATGCTGGTCAGCAGCGATGACGATTTGTTGGTGATGAACCCTTGGTGTGGCGTCGCCATACTGCGACCGATGGCGTTCCTGTCCCATAGTCAGCTGAAAGCACCGGATGACCGCTAAATCGAAAGAGCAACCGGGAGCCAACGCCTTGCCCGGTGCCATCCTGGGCCTGCACCAGGAGACCAGCGAGGCGGTCCTGTTCAAAAGACTTGTCCAGGAGACTGTGGCGTGCCTTGGTGCGCAGCGGGTGCTGCTGGTTTCGCTGGCAAGCGCCGAGCCTTCGGTCACCGCGGCGCGCCTGCCGCGGGGCGAAGACGTCGATGTGTTGGTACAGGCCGTGTTGCCCTGGCTGTGCGAAGCCAGATCCAGCGGCGCCAGCCGTCTGCGCCATGGTCCGAAAGGTGCCGCGACAAAGCAGCAGCGTTCATGTCTGGTGGTTCCCGTGGGTACGGGCCAGGATAGCCAGGCTTTTCTGTATGCCGATATCGATGGGCACCGCGGACGCTTCGAAGATGCCGAGTACAAGATCCTGGTGACGCTGGCGGCGCACGGGGCGCTGGCAATGGAACGCTTGCGTGATGCCGACAAGCTGCGCCGGGTCGCCGATGCCCGGGCAGCCCAGGCTACCGCAGCAGCGGCGGCGCAGTCGGCAACCGCCGATGTGTTGCAGGTGATTGGAAGTTCGACCGGAGAACCCGGGCCGGTGTTCGACAAGATTCTCGAATGCTGCGAGCATTTGTTGTCGACCACGTCGATGGCGCTGTTCCTCGTCGACGATGCCGGCGTGTTGGAGTTGGAACGAATGCATTGGACGCCAGCCGGGCGCGCCCATTTGGGCGATGCGGCGATCGCACAGATGGATGCCGCAGTGCGGGCGATGTATCCGGTGCCGTTGGCCGGCACCGTGGCCGAGATGGTGTTTGCGCGTGGCGAGCCGATGCAATGGCGCGATGTATTGAATGGCACTGACGTCCCCGATTTTTATCGCGTGATGGCCCAGCGGCTGGGCATGAATTACTCGCAGCTGGTGGTTCCGCTGTTCTGGGAGGGCCGGGGCATTGGCACCATCGGATTGACGCGCGATATCCACGCCGCCTATAGCGAAACGCACGGCTTCAGCCCCCAGGAGCAGGCATTGGTCAAGACTTTCGCCGACCAGGCGGTGATTGCGATCCAGAACGCGCGCAGATTCCGCGAGACGCAGGAAGCGCTGGAGCGGCAGACAGCCACATCCGACGTACTGCAGGTGATCGGCGCGTCGGTCGCCGATGCGGCTCCGGTTTTCCGCAAGATTCTGGATAGTTGCCGCCATTTGTTCGGCGACGACCAGAGTGGCATCTCTTTGCTGCGCGACGATGGCCAGATCGACTATGTGGCGCTGCGCACGGACCAACCCGAGACCGAGGGAATACTGCGCCGCGGCTACCCCAGGCCACTGGCGGATTCCTACCAGGGTTATGTGATGCGCAAAGCTCGCGTGGTGCACTACCCGGACATCGTCAATGGACCCAAGGTCCCGGCGGCGATGCGCCAGCATGGGCGGGAAGTCGGGAACTATTCCCTGCTGGTTGCGCCCCTCATGTGGGAAGGGCGGGGCATCGGCACCATCCACGTGGTGCGCCTGCCGCCACGTCCCTATACCGACAAGGAATCCGACTTGTTGCAGACCTTTGCCAACCAGGCAGCGATCGCGATCCAGAATGCACGCACGTTCCGCGAAACCCAGGAGGCGCTTCAGCGCCAGACTGCGACAGCGGACATCCTGCGGGTGATCAGCAGTTCGCCCACGGATGTTCAGCCGGTGTTCGATGCCATCGTCACTAGCTTGCTGCGTCTTTTCAAGACCGAGTTCGCTGCGGTCCAGCTGCTCGATGCGGGTGTCGTCACGATGCCGGCGGTGGGCGGCAAGCCAGGATTCGAGCGACTGGCCGAGCGGTTTCCGTTGCCGCTGGATGAGAACACGATCGGCGGACTGGTGATGTTGACACGGCAGACCCGGCAGTTCGCGGCGCTGGACGATCCGGCTACGCCGCCGGGCACACAGCAGTTTGGGCGCGACTTTGGTTTCAATTCGGTGTTGTTCACGCCGATGGTGCGCAGCGGTCAGGTCATTGGCGCCATCGGAACTGCGCACCCGGATGGAAAACCTTTCGGCCCGCACCAGCTTGCGCTGATCGAGTCGTTCGCCGACCAGGCTGTCATCGCTATCGAAAACGTGCGATTGTTCAATGAGACCCAGGTGGCTTTGCGGCGCCAGACCGCCAGTGCCGACATTCTGCGCGTGATCAGCGGCTCGCCGACCGACGAGCAACCGGTATTCGATGCCATTGTCAGCACGGCGGTAGCGCTGATCCGCTGTGACCGTGCCGTGATGATGCGGTGCGATGCCACTGCGTTCTGGGCAGCGGCCAGTGCGGAACCAGCCGGATTGCGTTCGGGCTTCAGCGCGCGGCGGGTTGCAATCGACTCGGAGCAGAATTTTCCGTCACGAGTGATCCAGGGCAAGGCGACCCTGCACCTGCCCGACTGGTCGGCCATAACGTTGCCACTGCACGAACAGAAGTTGTTTGACGAGTACGGTATCAAGGCCGGCTTGATGCTGCCGTTGTTGCGTGAAGGCGAATGCGTGGGTGTGCTCAATATCATTCGCTTCGAGCACGGCGCCTTCAGCGACGACGAAATCGCACTGGCCCAATCATTTTGCGACCAGGCCATGATCGCGATCGAGAACACGCGGCTTTTTCGCGAGACGCAGGATGCGCTGGAACGTCAGACCGCGACCGCCGAGGTGCTGCAGGTCATCAGCCAGTCTGTTTCCGACACGACGCCGGTATTCGAGCAGATTGCACGCAGTTGCCAGCGACTGTTTGCCGATGGCCAGGTCGCGATCGCGCTGATTGGCGATGACGATCAGATGCATTTCCTTGAATTCCTGCGCGCGGAATATTCAGCCAATCCGCTTTCCCGGCAGGCGCACGATTACGTTTCGGGCCAGTTCCCGCAGCCAGTGGAAAAATCGATCCATGGCTATGCGATTCACAAGCGGCAGGTGTTGCACTATCCGGATGTGTTGGCAGGGGCGGATGTTCCCAAGGGGCTGCGCCAGTCGGCCATCGGACTGGGGCAGAACTATTCCCTGCTGGTGGCGCCGATGTTCAGTGCCGACCGGGGGATCGGTGCACTTCAGGTGGTACGGATCCCTCCGGCGCCGTTCTCCGAGCGCGACATCGGGCTGCTAAAGAGCTTCGCCGACCAGGCCGTGATCGCGATCCAGAACGCGCGGCTCTTCAACGAGACGCAGGAAGCCTTGGAGCGCCAGACGGCGACGGCCAATGTGCTCAAGGCGATCAGCCGCACGACGTTTGACCTCGCTGCGGTGCTCGATACCTTGATTGGCGCCGCCGCGCGTTTGTGCCATGCCCCGATGGGAGTGATATTCAAGGTCGATGGCGATTTTGCAAGGCCGACTGGCCTGTTCGGTGCGACCCCAGCGTTGATGGAGCATCTCGCTGCGCACCCGGTTGACCTGCGCGATCAGAAGTCTGTCACGGCGCACGCGGTGGCTGCGGGGCGGGCCATGCAAGTGGAGGACGCGTCCGAAAGCGCCCAGTATGGGCGCAGCGATGTGCAAAAGGTCGGTGGCTACCGGACCCTGCTGGCGATGCCGATCCTGCGCGAAGGCGTGGCGATCGGTGTGTTGACGCTGGCGCGTCCCGAAGTCAAGGCCTTCAACGACAAGGAAATCGAGCTGGTCACCTCATTTGCCGACCAGGCCGCCATTGCGATGGAGAACGTGCGCCTGTTCAACGAGACGCAGGAGGCGCTGCAGCGCGAGACTGCCAGCGCTGCTGTTCTGCGAGTGATCAGCGAATCGCCGACCGACGTGCAACCGGTATTCGACGCGATCGTCAGTTCGGCAGTCCGGCTGATTGCCTGTGACCGCGCGGTGATCCTGCGCTGCGATGAGGCGGCATTCTGGACGGCGGCAAGTGCCGATGAGAACGGATTGAGGGACTTCACCGAAGCCAACCGCGTTCCGATCGATCCAGAAAATAATCTGCCGTCGCAGGTGATCGCCAGCGGCACCGCGCTTCAAACACCGGACTGGTCGGTGAGTAACCTGCCGGAGACAGAACGCAAGCTGCATGTGTCGGTTGGGATTCAGTCCAGTTTGATCTTGCCGTTGCAGCGCGCGGGACGAAGCACCGGTGTTCTGATCCTGATGCGCATGCGCGTGTCCACGTTCAGCGACAAGGAGATCGCGCTGGCCGAGTCGTTCCGGGACCAGGCGATGATCGCGATTGAGAACACACGGATGTTCAAGGACACCCAGGAGGCGCTGGAGCAGCAGACGGCGTCGAGCGCGGTTCTCAGCGTCATCAGCAACTCGGTGTCCGACGCCGCGCCTGTGTTCGAGGAGATCGTGCAGAGTTGCCAGCGCCTGTTTGGTGGCAATACGTCGATCATCTCGCTGGTGGGAGACGACGGCCTGGTGCGGCATGAGGCGATTGCCGCGGAACGCGGCTTCACGGTCGCGCAGGTGCGTGAATTCCTGGATCGGGACTTTCCGCTGCCGCTGGCTCAGTCTTATCAGTCGTATCCGATCCGCAAGCGCGAGGTCGTTCACTACCCGGACATGCTCAACGGACCCAGGGTACCGCAGGCGATGCGCCAGATAGCGCGTGACGTGGGTAATTACTCGATGCTGATCGCGCCCATGTTGTGGGAGGGCAAGGGCATCGGCACCATTCATGTGACCCGGATTCCCCCGACCCCGTTTGCCGACAAGGAGGCGGCACTTCTGCGCACCTTCGCTGACCAGGCGGTGATTGCGATCCAGAACGCGAGGCTGTTCAATGAAACCCAGGAAGCCCTGGAGCAGCAGACGGCATCGGCCGAGGTGCTGCAGGTCATCGGCAATTCGGTGGCCGATACCCAGCCGGTGTTCGACAAGATCTTGCTGAGCTGCAAGCACCTGTTTGGCGGAACACAGATCGGTATCAACCTGGTGGGCGAAGACGGCAACCTGTGGATCGGCGCCTATGACGGACCGGGGCGCGAGGAACTGGCGCGCCTGCAGCCGTTTCCGGCCGGCGAGGGTTCGGGTTCCGGATCGGCGATTGCGAAACGGCGCGTGATGCACTATCCGGATGCGACAGCGGATGAAGTTCCCCCGGTCACCCGCGGCGGGTGCAAGGCCACCGGCATCCGGTCGGTCATCTTCGCGCCGATGCTGTGGGAGGGTCGCGGCATCGGGACAATCTTCGTCGGCCGGGAGTCACCCGGTCCGTTTTCTGACAAGGCGATCGCCATGCTGCGCACGTTCTGCGACCAGGCGGTGATCGCGATCCAGAACGCCCGGCTGTTCCGCGAGACCCACGAGGCGCTGGAGCGCCAGACCGCGACGGCCGAGATTCTGAAGGTCATCGCCAGTTCGCCCGACGACGTACAGCCGGTATTCGATGCGATTGCGGCCAGTTCCAATCGCTTGCTGGGTGGTTTTTCCACGATGGTGGGGCGCTTTGCCGATGGGAAGTTGCACCTGGTGGCATTCACGTCGACAGATGCGACCGGCGATGCCGCCTTGCAGAAGTCCTTTCCGGTTCGACTGGAGCGGTTCCATGGTGCAGAAGCATTGCAGAGCGGCCAGATGGTGCACATTCAGGACGCCGATAAGGATTTCGAATCCTTTTCCCAGGTGCGAGACGTTGCGCGGGCGCGCGGGTGGCGCAGCGCGTTATTCTGTCCGTTGATGCGCGACGCGACGTCCATGGGCATGATCAGCGTGACGCGGCGCGAACCCGGCAGTTTTTCGCATCACCAGGTGCAATTGCTGCAGACGTTTGCTGACCAGGCGGTGATCGCGATCGAGAACGTGCGCCTGTTCAACGAGACCAGGGAGGCGCTGGAGCAGCAGACGGCGACGTCGGAGGTCTTGCAGGTCATCTCGCGCTCGACCTTCGACCTGGATCCGGTGTTTCGCACCCTGGTCGAGAGCGCCGTGCGGCTGTGCGGCGCCCAGACCGGCATGATCTTCCGCCAGCAAGGCGGTGTGATGCACCTTGCAGCCTCCGACGGTCCGAACAAGGAATTCATGGAATACGTGGCCTCGCACCCGATCGCCCCGGGGCGCGGCGCAGCGACGGGGCGTGCCGCGCTGGAGGGGCGCACCGTTCACATCCTGGACGTCGAGGCCGATCCGGAATATGCCTACGGCGGCAAGGCGCTGGAGCGTTATCGCTCGATCGTTGCCGTGCCGCTGCTGCGCGACGGCAAGGTGATGGGCGTGTTCGCGTTGTGGCGTCACCATGTGGAGGCCTTCACGCCGCGCCAGATCGCGCTGGTCGAGACCTTCGCCGACCAGGCGGTGATCGCGATCGAGAACGTGCGCTTGTTCAACGAGACGCAGGAGTCGCTGGAACGCCAGACGGCCACGGCAGAGATCCTCAATGTGATCGCCAGTTCGCCCGACGACGTGCAACCGATACTCGACGCCATCGTGCACAGTGCGCGCAAGCTGATCGGCGGTTTTTCGGCGACCTTGTTGCGGCTGGTCGGCGAGACGATCCACCTGGCGGCGTATACGGCGACGACCGAAGACGGTGACCGTGATCTGCTGTCCTATTTCCCGGCGCCACTCAGTTCGGATTCGATCTACCAGCCGCTGCTGACGGCCAAGCCGTATATCGTCGAAGACACTGAGACGGCCGAGGGCATGTCCGACGGCCTGCGCAAACTGGCGGCCAGCCGGGGCTGGCGCAGCCAGATCCTGGTGCCGCTATTGCATGAAGGCGCGGCGGTCGGCGTCATCAGCGTTACGCGCATCCAGCCCGGAACCTTCTCCGATCACCAGTTCGACCTGCTCAAGACCTTTGCCGATCAGGCGGTGATCGCGATCCAGAATACGCGCTTGTTCAACGACACCAAGGAGGCGCTGGAACAGCAGACGGCCACTGCCGAAGTGCTGGAGGTGATCAGCGGATCGGTGGCCGATGCGAGGCCGGTGTTCGACAAGATACTGGCAAGTTGCGAGAAGTTGTTCAGCAGCTCGGAGCAGGGCATCGTGCTGGTCGGCGACGACGGTTTTGTCGAACTGGCGGCGCACCATGGCTCGGCATTGCCTGCGTTGCAAGCCTTCTACCGCGCCAGAGTTCCTGCTGCGTCGTATGGAGTCGGCATCCTGCGTGGCAAGCCTATCCATGTCGTCAATGCGCTCGACCCCGCAACCGGCCGCGACCTGCGCGCGGTGGCGCAATGGTTGAACAAGCCGCCCCTGTCGCTCGGAGCGTATTCGCAGGTGCTCGCGCCGATGGCATGGGAAGGTCGTCCCGTGGGTTTTCTTTACGCCATCCGTTTGCCTGCAACCGGTTTCGGTCCCAAGGAGATCTCGCTTCTGGAGACCTTCGCCGACCAGGCCGTGATCGCGATCCAGAACGCCCGCATGTTCCGCGAAACCCAGGAGGCCCGTGCGGCGGCAGAAGCGGCAAACGAGGCCAAGAGCAGTTTCCTGGCCACGATGAGCCATGAGATCCGCACGCCGATGAACGCTGTCATCGGTATGAGCGGCTTGCTGCTGGACACGCCGCTGAACGACGAGCAGCGTGACTTTGCATCCACGATCCGTGACTCCGGCGACGCGCTGCTGACCATCATCAACGACATTCTGGATTTTTCGAAGATCGAGGCAGGACGGATGGATATCGAGGCGCATCCGTTCGATGTGCGCGAATGCGTGGAGGCGGCGCTGGACCTGATGAGTACCCGCGCGGCCGAGAGGAAACTCGACCTGGCCTATCTGTTCGAGGGCGAAGTGCCGGTGGCGGTGAACGGCGACGTGACGCGGCTGCGCCAGGTGCTGCTCAATCTGCTGGCCAACGCGGTCAAGTTCACGGAGCAGGGCGAGGTGGTGCTGACGGTCAGTGCCAAGCCGGCCGACGGCGGCGTCGAGCTGACTTTCGCGATTCGCGACACCGGCATCGGCTTGTCCGAGCAAGGCATGTCGCGGCTGTTCCAGTCGTTCTCGCAGGCCGATTCGTCGACCACGCGCAAATATGGCGGCACGGGCCTGGGGCTGGCCATCAGCAAGCGGCTGGCCGAGTTGATGGGGGGCACGATGGTCGCCAAAAGCGCCGGCCTAGGAAAGGGTTCGACCTTTTCGTTCTCCATCGTCGCGCCGCTGGCAGAGTCACCCTCGACCAATCGGCGCGATTTCATCGGCCAGCAGCCGGCGCTGGCCGGCAAACGCATGCTGGTAGTGGATGACAACGCGACCAACCGCAAAGTGCTGGCGCTGCAGAGCGGCAAATGGGGCATGGTGGTGCGCGATACCGAGTCTGCGGCCAAGGCACTGGGCTGGCTGGACAAGGGCGAGGCTTTCGATCTGGCAGTGCTGGACATGCACATGCCCGAGATGGACGGCTTGACGCTGGCAGGCAAGATTCACGCGATGCGTCCGGCCTTGCCGCTGGTATTGTTCAGTTCACTCGGTCGGCGCGAGGTGGGTGACAACGAGGACTTGTTCGAGGCCTACATGGGCAAGCCGCTACGCCAGTCGCAGTTGTTCGACACCCTGGTTGGCTTGCTTGGTGATGGCGACGTGCCCAAGCAGGCTGCCGCTCCAGCCAAACCGAAGATCGACGCAGGCATGGCCAAACGCCATCCGTTGCGTATCCTGCTCGCAGAGGACAACGTGGTGAACCAAAAGCTCGCCATGCGATTGCTGCAGCAGATGGGGTATCGGGCGGACCTGGCCAGCAATGGTGTCGAGGCAATCGAATGCGTCGAGCGCCAGACCTACGATGTGATCCTGATGGACGTGCAGATGCCGGAGATGGACGGGCTTGAGGCGTCACGCCGCATCACCGCAAAATGGCCGGCGGACAAGCGCCCGCGCATCATTGCGATGACGGCCAACGCCATGCAGGGCGACCGCGAAGCCTGCCTGGCAGCCGGCATGGACGATTACGTGACCAAGCCGATCCGGGTCGATGCGCTGGTCGAGGCCTTGATGGTTGCCGGAGGGCGTGATGCCAACTGACGTGCGGGCCGAGCTTGAGCGTTTGGCAAGGGATGGCCTCCAAGGGCAGGTCATCGACCTGGCGACGTCGAAGCTCGATACGCCTGGCCTGGACCTGACGTTGCGGGTCGCATTGCTCGATCAGCGCGCCGAGGCCCTGATGGCCGAGGGCCGGTTCGCGCAGGCTGCGCAGGATGCCGCGCAGATGGTGTCGCTGGTTCATTCCACCAGGCACCCGGCGCTGCGCGTGCGCGCCCTGAGCCGGCAGGCGATGGTGCAGATGCGCACCGGAGAGCAGCAGAGGGCGCTGGCAGGTGCGCAACAGGCCGTGGCACTGGCGCGCAAGACGCGCGACACCGCTTTGGTGTCGCACAGTTTGTTGTGCCTGGCCGAGGCTGAGCTGCGTGCTTCCTTGCCCCAGGAGGCCATTGCCACTGCCGATCAGGCGGTTCCAATGTTCAAAGTGCAGGGAGATCTGGCCGGATTGGGGCGTTGCCATTGGGTCATTGGATTTGCACTGATCCGGTTGTCACGCAACGATGCCTCTCGCACGTCAGCGCAACGCGCTGTGATGCTGGCGCGCCAAGCAGGTGATACGGTCGGCCTTGCGACTGCACTCAACATCCTGAGCATGAGTTGCACCGACATTGCCGAGCGCATGGCGGTGCTGCACCAGGCGGCGCAGGCTTTTGAGCGCTGTGGGAATCTATTCGGGCGGATGCTGGTGTTGGGCAACCTGGTGGAGGCCTTCGAGGAACTGGGGCTGTATCGGCAGGTTTTGCGCATGTGTGAGGAAGCGGCCGCCTTGACCTCGCGCATGGGCACCCGCCTGCACCACGCTCTGGCCCTGTCGACACGGATCAACTGCCAGATTGCGCTTGGCGAGGTCGCGCGGGCGCGCGCGGACTGGCCTGCTTTCGATGCGCTGGTCACGGCGCTCGATGAGCCGGTCACGCGCAAGTTGCGGGAGTTGCGCGCTGCCAGCCTGTTAATCGCCGAAGGCGATCTCGATGGCGCGCACAAGCGTCTGCGCGCCTTTGTGCGCGAGGTGCGTGTTGCCAGTCCCGAGTTCGAGTTGTATGCCCTGATCCCTATGGCCAGACTGCTGCTTTTGCGCGGGGAGAACACAGCGGCCCTGCGGGTCACCCGTCGCGGAGTGATGTTGCATGAACGACACGGCTTCACGCGTACCGGTTACGGCCAGAGTCATGACATCTGGTGGTGGCACAGCCGCGCGCTGGCGGCGTGCGGTGACCCGACCCAATCCTGGACTGCGCTGCAACGTGCCCATGCGATTTTGCTCGAGGCCACGCACCATGTACGCGATGAAGGCCTGCGGCGCAGCTACCTCAACAAGCACTGGGTCAATCGCGACATCATCGCCGCCTGGCTGGACGAGGCGCCTCGCCACGGTCTGTCGGACGCTCGGCGGCTGGTCCATCTGGCGCACGACGGCAATCTGCGCGAACCGTTCAAGCGTCTGGTGGATACCGGCGTGCGCCTCAATGAGCTGCGCGGCAGCGCAGAACTGCAGGGATTTCTGGTCGACGAGATCACCGAGCTCAGTGGCGCGCAGCGGGTGCTGATTGTGCTAGAGGGTAATGCGGGACGGGAGATTGGAGGTGCTTTGGTTCCAGGCGGGGAAAACGCGGCGCTGCTGCTGCGCCAGGTCACGCCGTGGCTGGATGAAGCCGCAGCGACCCAGGTCACCCGGTTACGGCACGGGCCAGAGGGGGTTGAGCCCGTCTGCCAGCGCTCATGCCTGGTGGCGCCGCTGGTGGTGCAGCGGCGCGTGCTGGGTCACCTGTACGCAGACATCGACGGGGCGTTTGGCCGGTTCCACGATGGTGATGCCGACCTGTTTGCCATGCTGGCATCCCAGGCTGCGGTGGCACTGGACAACACCCAGTGGGCAGCAGGGCTGGAGGCCAAGGTGCGGGAACGCACGGTGGCGCTGGATGAGCGGGTTGCCGAACTCGAGGTGATTTCCGCGATCCAGCGTGGCGTGGCAGGTGAACTGGACTTTCAGGCTATTGCAACGCTGGTGGGCGACAAGTTGCGCGAGGTTTTCCGAACCGGCAGCGTCAGCATGTCTTGGTATGACGACGAGAGCCGGACCCTGCGCACGCTGTACAACTATGAACACGGCCGGGCGATCCCGCACCATCGCTCGGGTCGGGTCATCGGCCCGGGCGACCGGGAATACGAGCACCTGCAGCGACGCCAGACGCTGGTGGTCAATTCGCGCGCTGAAATGACCGCCATGCGTATGATGACTGCGCCAGGTACCGACTTGTGCCGTTCGCTGGTTGCCGTGCCAATCGTCGGCAGCAACCGGGCTCTCGGTTTCGTGGCGTTGCAGAACCACGAGCGCGAGTTTGCCTACGGCGAGGCCGAGTTGCGGCTGCTGCAGACCATCGCCGCCAGCATGGGTGTGGCGCTGGAGAACGCGCGCCTGGTGCAGGAAACCAAGGAGGCGCTGGAGCAGCAACAGGCGTCGGCCGCGGTGCTCAATGTGATCGGCCAGTCCGTGGCCGACACGCAACCGGTGTTCAACGCCATCTGCGCCAGCATGGAGCGCATGTGGCCCGGCGCCGAGCTGGTCATCACCGCCCGGGGTGACGATGGGCAGCTGCACTATCAGGCAGGCAGCGGGCAAAGGTCGGATGCGTTGCGCGGCCTGTTCCCGCGGCCTGCGCCCGGTCCCGGACTATTGACGGGGGCGGCGTCGTACTGGCCCGACGTGCAGCACGGCGACAGCGTTCCGGACAGCGTCCGGGCCGCATCGATCGCCGTTGGCTCCAACTGTTCGATGCTCAGTGCGGCCATGGTGTCCAACGGCCGTACGTTTGGAACGATCGCGGTGCTGCATCTGGACATGCGCCCGTTTACCGACAAGGACGCGCGGATGATCAAGACATTCGCCGACCAGGCGGTGATCGCGATCCAGAACGCAGGCATGTTCAACGAGACCCAGGAGGCCCTGGCGCGCCAGACTGCGAGTGCCGACATCCTGCGCGTGATCAGCAGTTCTCCCACCGATGTGCAGCCGGTGTTCGATGCGATCGTGCAGGGCGCGATCCGCTTGATCAAATGCGACAGCGCTTTTGTCATACGGTGCGACGGCGCGACGTTTACGCCGGCGGCCGGTGCGACTCCCGCAGGGCCGATCGGCGACTTGGGACCGGCGCAGCTCCCGCTGGATCCGGCGCTCAACTATCCGTCACGGGCGATCCTCGATCGGGCCGTGTTGAACCTGCCCGACTGGTCGGTACTCGAGTTGCCGCTTCATGAGCGTGATATCCGCTCGCAGTTCGGTATCGAGTCGGCTTTGTACCTGCCCTTGCTGCGCGGCGACCAGTGCATCGGCTTATTGGCGTTTGCAAGCAGCCGGGCCCACGCATTCGCGGCCAAGGAGTTGGCTATCGCCGAGTCGTTCCGCGACCAGGCGCTGATCGCGATCGAGAACGTTCGGCTGTTCAACGAGACCGAGGACGCACTGCAGCAGCAGACCGCGAGCGCCGACATCCTGCGTGTCATCAGCCAGTCCCCCGACAATGTCCTGCCGGTATTCGATGCCATCGCTGCCACGGCGCATCGCCTGCTGGATTGTGTTTTTGGCGCGGTGTTGCAGCGCGACGGCGACGCCTTCATGATCATGTCGGTAAGCGGTGAGGGGCCGGCGAAAGGGTGGTCCCGTACGCGCAGGCGCAACCCGATCGATCCGGACGCCAATTTCCCGAGCCGCGTATTTGCCAGCGGGCAGTTGCTGCACGTGCCCGACTGGGATCGGGCCGAGCGGCCGGTGGACGAAAACCTGCAATATGAGAAGTTCGGCCTTCGATCTTCGCTGATGGTGCCTTTGCTGCGTACCGGCGAATGTATCGGTGTGCTGACCGCGGCCCGCACGACCGTCGGTGCGTTCACCGAGCAGGAGATCGCATCGCTGCGCGGCTTCGCCGACCAGGCCGTGATCGCGATCGAGAACGTGCGGCTGTTCAACGAGACCCGCGAGGCGTTGGAGCGCCAGACGGCGACTGCCGACATCCTGCGCATCATCAGCGAATCGCCGACCGACGTGACCCCGGTGTTCCAGGCGATCGCCGAGCGCGCGTGTGTGCTCAGTGGCGCTGACATGGGCGGCACGACGCGGTTCGACGGCGAGCAGATGCACATGCTGGGCTGGCATGGCACCGTGGCAGAGGCCGAGGCAGTGATACGCGGCGCTTTTCCGCGCAAGCCGGACCCAAGCTCGGTGCACGGGCGCAGCATCCTGGCGGGCGAGCCGGTGCAAATTCCGGATGTGTCGCGCGATGCGGACTACGGCCTGTTTGAGGCCGCCAGCGCGACCAGCTACCGCAGCATACTGGCAGTGCCGATGTTGCAGGGCGGGCGCGCGATTGGCTCGATCGCGGTCGGGCGCCTTGCCGCTGGCGCCTTTCCCGACAAGGTGCTCACGCTGTTGCAGATATTCGCAGATCAGGCAGTCATCGCGGTCGAGAACACCCGATTGTTCAACGAACTCGAGGCGCGCAACCGCGAAGTCAGTGAGTCGCTGGAACAGCAGAAGGCGTCGGCAGATATCCTGAGCGTCATCAGCCAGTCGGTATCGGATTCGCAACCGGTATTCGACAAGATTTTGCAAAGCTGCCAGCACCTGTTCGGTGGTGACGAACTCGATGTGTTGCTGGTCGACGAGCAGGGCATGCTGCGCATCGGTGCCTATCTGGGAAAGGCGCGCGACATCGTTGCAGCAACCTTTCCGGCCCCGGTGGAGCGGACACCTGCAGGCCAGGCCATCCGCGAGCGGCGTGTCTTGCACTGGCCCGATCTGGTTCACGGGGCCGATGTGCCCGGTGTATTGCGCAAAATGGCCGCCCAAGTGGGCTATACCTCGCTGATGTTCGCGCCGATGTTGTGGGACGGGCGCGGAATCGGTGCGATCGGTGTTGCGCGTTCCACTGGTCCGTTCCGGCCCAAGGAGCTGGAACTGGTGCAGACCTTCGCGGATCAGGCGGTCATCGCGATCCAGAATGCGCGGCTGTTCAACGAGACCCAGGAGGCGCTGGTGCAGCAGACGGCATCTGCCGATGTGCTGCAGGTGATCAGCCAGTCCATTGCCGATATCCAGCCGGTGTTCGACACCATACTGACCCGCGCCCAACGCATCCTGGACACGAACTATGTGAACATCATATTGATCGGTGACGACGGGATGGCTCGTCTGCAAGTCAACCGTGATCCGCAGTTTCCGGGCGACGCCATGTATCCGAAGGTGGTGGAATACCTGCATCGATTGTTTCCGTCGTCGGCACGCGATACGGTTCACGGCTATGCGGCGCACAAGCGCGTCGTGCTGCACTATCCGGACGTACAGAATGGCGAAGGCGTGCCGCAAGGTGTGCGCGAAAGCACACATTGGATGGGCGACCATTCGCAACTCTACGTGCCGTTGGTCTGGAAGGGCCAGGGCATCGGTTGTTTCGGTGTTGCACGTTTTCCGGTCAGGCCCTTCACCGAGAAGGAGATCACGCTGATCAAGACCTTCGCCGACCAGGCCGTGATCGCGATCCAGAACGCGCGCATGTTCAATGAAACGCAGGAGGCCCGCGCCGCTGCAGAATCTGCCAACGAGGCCAAAAGCAGCTTCCTGGCCACGATGAGCCACGAGATCCGCACGCCGATGAATGCGGTGATCGGCATGAGCGGCTTGCTGCTGGACACGCCGCTCAACGACGAGCAGCGCGATTTTGCCGGCACCATCCGTGACAGCGGCGATGCGCTGCTGACCATCATCAACGACATCCTGGATTTTTCCAAGATCGAGGCCGGGCGCATGGACGTGGAGGCGCATCCGTTCGACCTGCGCGAATGTGTGGAGTCGGCGCTGGACCTGATCGCCGGCCGGGCACAGGAGAAGAAGCTCGAGATCGCCTATGTATTCGAAGGCCATGTGCCGGCGGCCATCGATGGTGACGTGACCCGCTTGCGCCAGGTGCTGCTGAACCTGCTGTCCAATGCGGTGAAGTTCACGGATGCGGGTGAGGTGGTATTGACCGTGCAGAGTGCGACGGTGGACGACGGGCGGCCGCAGCTCGAATTTGCCGTGCGCGACAGCGGCATTGGCCTGAGCCCTGCCGGCATCGCCAAGCTGTTCCAGAGCTTCAGCCAGGCCGACAGCTCGACAACACGCAAATATGGCGGCACCGGCCTGGGTTTGGCGATCAGCAAACGGCTGGCCGAACTGATGGGCGGAACGATGTGGGTCGAGAGCGACGGCGCCGGCCACGGTTCGACGTTCCGCTTTACCATCGCCGCGCCGGTTGCGGAGTTGCCGACGGCGAGCCGGCGTGATTATTCGGGGGAACAACCCGACCTGGCCGGCAAGCGCCTGCTGATCGTCGACGACAACGCGACCAATCGCAAGATCCTGTCCTTGCAGACAGGTCGCTGGGGCATGCTGGCGCGCGACACCGAGTCGCCCGAACAGGCCTTGTTGTGGCTGGACGAGGGCGAAGCATTCGACCTGGCCATCCTCGACATGCACATGCCCGAGATGGACGGTGTGACTCTTGCGCGCAAGATCCAGGTGGTTCGCAAAGACCTGCCGCTGGTGTTGTTCACGTCACTGGGCCGGCGCGAGGCTCTGGCCGAGGGCGAGGATCTGTTCCGGGCGACCCTGACCAAGCCCTTGCACCAGAGCCAGTTGTTCGACTGCCTGATGAACCTGCTGGCTGCAGGAACTGCGCACTTACCGGCCCGGGCCAAGGTCAAGCCGACCATGGACCCCGGCATGGCGCAGCGCCATCCGTTGCGCATTTTGCTGGCAGAGGACAATGTGGTGAACCAGAAGCTGGCGCTGCGGTTGTTGCAGCAGATGGGTTACCGGGCCGACCTGGCCAGCAATGGTCTGGAGGCGATTGAATCGGTCGAACGCCAGACCTACGATGTGATTCTGATGGATGTGCAGATGCCCGAGATGGACGGCCTGGAAGCATCACGTTGGATCAGCCAGCGCTGGACGCCAGAAAAGCGCCCGCGTATCGTGGCGATGACGGCCAATGCGATGCAGGGCGACCGCGAGGAGTGCCTGGCTGCAGGCATGGATGATTACGTGACCAAACCGATCCGTGTCGACCAGCTGGTCGAAGCGCTGATCAATGCCAAAGCGCGCAAGGAAAACTGACGATGCCAGAGCCGACGATCAACCCAGCGACATTCGCCGAATTGCAGGAGGCCGCGGGCGCCGAATTCGTGGTCGAACTGGTGGATACCTTTATCGAGGAGGCGCCGACGATGCTGGCCGACCTGCGCAGCGCGCAGGCTGCGCAGGACGCCGACAGCTTCCGCCGCGCCGCGCACTCGCTCAAGTCCAACAGCCAAACATTTGGTGCCACCGCACTGGGCGTCATGGCCCGGCAACTGGAGCTCGGTGGCATGGTCACGGACAGTGCGCCGCTCGACGCACTGGATGCCGAGTACCAGCGGGTGGCCACGGCGCTCAAGGCCTTGTGTCATGGCTGACCGCCGTACCCGGCTGCTGGTGGCCGATGACAACAAGGTCAACCGCCTGCTGCTGACCCGCAGCCTGGAAGTCCAGGGCCATGGCGTGGCCAGCGCCGAGAATGGGCGCATTGCGCTGGAGATGCTGCGTGCCGAGCCCTTCGACCTGGTGCTGCTGGACATGGAAATGCCGGAGCTCGACGGTTTTGGTGTGCTCGAGCAGATGGTGGCCGACAGCAAGCTGCGCGACATTCCGGTGATCGTGACCAGCTCGCTCGAGGGGGTGGCGGACATCGTGCGTTGCATCGAACTGGGCGCCGACGACTACCTGAACAAGCCGGTCAACCCGGTGCTGCTCAAGGCGCGCATCAACTCGAGCCTGGAGAAGAAGCGCCTGCGCGACCAGCAGAAGGAACTCGTCAAGCGCTTTGCCACCTCCGAGGTGGCAGACGACATGGCCGAGTCGGGTTTTGCACTGGGAGGGCGGCGTGTCTCTTGCACCGTGATGTTCTCCGACATCCGCAGCTTCACGTCGCTGGTGGAGTCTCAGTCGCCCGAGGAGACCATCGAGCTGCTCAACACCTATTACACGTTGATGTTCGATGCGATCAGCGGCAACGGCGGTGTCGTGAATCAGATGGTCGGCGACGGCCTCATGGCCATCTTCGGCGCACCGCAGGCGCTGGAGGATGCGCCACTGGCTGCCGCACGCGCAGCGCTGGACATGATGGAAATGATCGCGCTGTTCAATGTCGAACGCGTTGCGCTGGACAAGCAGCCGATCCGCATCGGTATCGGCATTGCCTCGGGCGAAGTGGTGGCCGGTTATACCGGCACCCAGCAGCGCGCCACCTACACCTGCATCGGCGACACCGTCAACCTGGCGGCGCGGCTGGAAGCACACACCAAGGTGGCGGTGCGTTCCATCCTGATCGATGGCGATACGCAGGTTGCGCTGGGTGACCGGATTGCACTGGAGGCGCTGGGCGATGTGCTGTTCAAGGGCAAGTCGGCAGCGGTGCCGGTGTTTGCGATCAACACGCCCGCCTAGCACTGCAGCGTCAGACCCGCAGTTCTCCGTCGCGGTTGACGGTGATGGTGGCGCCGGGTTCTGTCGTCATCTGGACCCGGTGTTCCTGGCCGCGAAAGACATAACGCACGTCCCACAGTTCGGGACGGGCCTGCGCCTGCGGCGTGTCGCAGCGCTGCACATCCTGCTCCTGCGTGGTACCACCTCCGCCCACCGATGAGCCGACTGCGCCGCCGGCGATCACGCCCGGGACTTTGTTGCGGCTCTCGCTGGCCACCTGTTCGCGTTCGACCCAGCAGCGTTTCTCCGGCGTCTGAACCACGGCACGGACCGACGTCACCTGCGCGTCGAAGAGTGGCTCGTTGCCACGCCGGCGCGACACCGCCAAATGGGGTAGTGGATGTCCTACGTGGCCCCCGTTTGTCGTCACTATCCGTCGCTATTGGCGCCGCGCGTCCTACTGGACAAATGCGGAGGTGATCGGGAGCTCCGCGTCGGTTCGACCTGTGGCCGGTCAGGGTTCTCGTCGGGCAGTCCGGCCAGGCGCAGCGATTCGCAGTGGTGCCGTCGATCGGCGTCGTTCCGATAGTGCAGCAGCGGTTCGCAATGTGCGGCAATGGAGAACGCCGGATTGCGCTGGAGCACCAGGGATACCTGGGATTGGGACTGGGACATGTCGTCCAGCCGGGCATGGCAGGCAGCGAGCAAGGCGCAGTGCAGCACGTCCGGCGCGCTGATGTGTCGCAGTGCGGTGATCGCGTCCGCGTACTGGCGGGCGACAAAGTGCGCGCGCGCGAGGTGGAACCAGAAGCGCTCCGGAAGGTAGGGACTCAGCCGCATCGCCTTGCGGATCCATGCGATGCCGTCGATCGCCTCGCCCAGCCAGGCCAGGATCTCGCCTTGCTGGACCACGATCAGGTCATCGTTCGGTTTCGGCTCTGTCCGCACACCAGCCGTTGCTCCATTGCTGACCGAGGATGCAGGCATGCCAGGCGTACGCGTGGGCGTAATGCGCGTCGAGTTCGATGGCCTGCTGTATCAGCGCGACGGCGCGCAGGTTGTCGGGCAGATTGGAGCGGTGGTGCAGCACTTTGGCTTGCAGCACGCATTCATAGGCCGCCAGGCTGGAGGGGGGGTGCGTTCAGCCCGGCTATGGGCATCGGCCTCGAGCCGCCCGGGCAAGGTGGTCACGATCGCCGACGTGGCCTCGTCCTGAATGGCGAATATGTCCTCCAGTTCGCGGTCATAGCGCTCGGCCCAGATGCGGCGGTCGGACTCGGCATCGATCAGTTGCACCGTGATCCGTACCCGGTTGCAGGCCTTGCGCACGCTGCCCTCGACCACGTAGCGTACGCCGAACTCGCGGGCAATCTGCTTGACGTCGACGACCCGGACCTTGTATTTGAACGAGGTGTTTCGCGAGATGACGAACAGGGCGCGAAAGCGCGACAGGTCGGTCAGTCCGTCGGCAAAGAAGTCCTGTTCCGCGACAACGCTCATGTTGACGAACGGCAGCACGATGATCGATGGCTTGTCGGCGTCGGCTGGCGGCGGCGATCCGCACCGAGCCCGAGACCGCGATACCGCCGGGATCGGCCAGGCCTTGCAGCCGCGCCGCGATATTGACGCCGTCGCCATACACCGTGCCGTCGGGCTTCTCGATGACGTCGCCCAGGTGAACACCGATGCGAAAACGCATCTGGCGCTCTGCTGGCAACTGATCGGCCATCGGATTGACGGTGGACTGGATGGCCAGCGCGGCAGCCACCGCACCGGTGGCCACTTCGAAAACGGCCAGCACCGAGTCGCCGGCCATGTCGATGACGCGGCCCTAGCTGGACTCCACCTGGGCCCGCAACACCGTGCGCGCCGTGTCGAGCGCCTTCACCGTGGCGCGTTCGTTGATCGACATCAGGCGCGAGTATCCGCGGCGTCGTCCGCGAGGATCGCCGATAACCGCTGTCTGAGATCTGCTTCGCCCATCCGTGCGCACCCGTCTGGTCGTTCTGGCGAATCCGTCTTACGCTGAACCGGCGGCGTGCGGGTAATATCGTCGGACGATCCGGCAATGGCACCGGGCAAGGGGCGACGCATTTGAGCACGACCGGTTTCAGGCATCGCCTGGCGGCGATCATGGCGGCAGATGCCGTGGGGTATGCACGCCTGATGACTGGCGACGACCTTGCAACGGTGGGTGACCTGGATGTTGCGCGGGCGGTATTTCGCGCGCACATCGAATCCCGCGCGGGCCGCGTCATCGACATGGCCGGCGACTCGGTGCTGGCCGTTTTCGAAGCGGCCACGGGGGCCGTTGCTGCCGCCCAGGCGATCCAGGCCAGCATCAATCCGACGGCGGAACGGGCGCCGCCGCAGCGCCAGATGCGGTTTCGCATCGGTGTTCACCTGGGCGACGTCATCGAGAAGCCCGATGGCACGGTGTATGGCGACGGCGTCAATATCGCGGCGCGGCTGCAAGGCCTGGCCGATCCCGGCGGTATCGCGGTCTCGGATTCGGTGCGGATCGCCGTCAAGGGCAAGCTGGAGGCGATCTTCGAAGACCGGGGCGAGCAGGTCGTCAAGAACATTGCAGACCCGGTGCGGGTCTATCGTGTCGCCACGCCGGGTGTGGGCACGGGTCCGGTGCATCCGGGCATCGCAGCCGAGGGGTCTGCGCTGGCCCAGCCCGACAAACCCTCCATCGCCGTGCTGCCGTTCGCCAACATGAGCGGCGACCCCGAGCAGGCGTATTTCACCGACGGAATCGCGGAGGATCTGCTGACCGGGTTGGCACGCATGCGCTGGTTGTTCGTGATTGCCAGGAACTCCAGCTTCCAGTTCCGCGAGGAGCAGGTGGATGTGCAGGCGGCCGGGCAACGTCTGGGCGTGCGTTACCTCATCGGAGGCACGGTGCGCAAGGCCGGCTCCAGGGTCCGGATCACGGCTCACCTGCTGGATACGGCGAGCGGGGCCCACCTGTGGGCCGAACGGTATGACCGGGAACTGGTCGACATCTTCGCGGTGCAGGACGAGATCACCGAAAGTGTGCTGGCGGTGATCGAGCCCGCGCTGCGCAAGGCGGAAATCGAGCGCATCCGGCGCAAGCGTCCGGACGACCTCGGGGCGTATGACTTCTATCTGCGTGCGCTGGCCCATATGTTCGACCCCCGTCCCGAAGGTCGAAACCTGGCACTGCAGTATGTCGACCATGCGCTGGCGAAGGATCCTGGCTATGCCGAGGCCCACGGCGTCGCCGCCTGGTGCTATTTCGCCAAATCGCTGTGGGAGGGCAGCATGCCCGCCGACTTCGTCGCACCGATGCTGCTCCATGCGCAGGCGGTGCGGTCGTTGCAGACCGAAGACGCCGGAACGCTGGCCCATGGCGCTATTGCGCTGGCGCTGGCGACCAAGGACTATGGCGCTGCCATGGAGATGATCGACCGGGCTATCGCACTCAATCCCAGCTCCGCGCATGCCCATGGTCATGGTTCGGTGATCGCGACCTGGGCCGGGCTGAGCGACAAGTCGATCGCCTTGTCGCAGCAGGCGCTCAGGCTGTCGCCGTTCGACCCGCTGAGCGTGATGCCGCTGGCGGGCCAGGCAGGCGCCCATGTGCTGCGGGGCGACTATGCCCAGGGCCTCGTTTTTGCGCGGCGTGCGCTGGCGGTCTATCCCAACCACACGCCATCATGCCTGCTCACCATCGTTTGCCTGGTGCGGCTCGGTCGGCTGGGCGAGGCAATGGCATTTGCCCGGGACTTCAGCGCCGTGTTTCCCTCGTACCGCATCATTGCGCAAGCGCCGGTACTGGGCATGTTCGTCGATGAACTGCGTCTGGCGGGATTGCCGGCGCAGGTCGTTCCTGGTGCGCTGGCGTGAATGCTTGATCGCGGGCCCGGCGCGCAGCCTTCGGGCGTTGGCGCATCCGGTGCCGATCGCTTCCCGGATGCGCCGGCGCTGCGACCTAGAATCCGTGACACGGTGAATCTGGCGGCGCGGCTCGAGGCCCATAACAAGGAGGCAGGCCAGGGCATTTTGCTCGACGGCGACACGCAGTTCGGGCTGGCGGGCCGCGTGCCGCACGGTGCGCTGGGCGATATGTTGTTCAAGGGGAAGTCGTCGGCGGTACCGGTGTTTGCGGTGTCTGGCCAGACGCAAGCCTGAGTCGCGATCGCTCAAGCCCCCCTAGAATGCTGCGGGCACTCCTGCCTTCCCCGGGCGCTCCCGCCTCCCAATCGTTCGGAATCCGATATGCGTCTACTGCGGCTGTTCACGTTGATCGTTGGCATGGTCCTGGTCCCGGCGCTGGCGCAGGCCGCAACCGAACCGGCACCTGAAAAGGTTCGAGCGCTGTTGCAGATACTGTCCGATCCGGAAGTGAAGAACTGGATCGAACAGCAGCGTGCCGCGCCGGCTGCGGACGTGGCGGCCCGGGTGGCCGCGGACGAGGCGATGATGGCCGGGCAGATCGATGGCATCCGGGCGCATCTGGCATCGATCGGCGCGGCCATCCCCCATTTCCGCGGGGCCCTGGCCGAAGCCGCGGCCAAGTTGCATGGCGAGATGGCTGCAGAAGGAATCGACCACTTCTTTCTGCTGCTGGCCGCTTTTGCAGCTCTCGGCTTTGGGGTGGAGCGGCTGTTCTGGCTGGTGTCCGGTGGTGTGCGTCGCTGGATCATCGCCTCGCGCATGGACACGCCGGGCGAGCGCCTGCGAGCGGCCTTTGCCCGTTTCGGTTTTGGCGCGAGCTGGGTTGCCGCTTTTGCGCTCGGCACGATAGGGTCTTTCCTGGCATTCGATTGGCCACCCGCGCTGCGCGATGGACTGCTGCGCCTGCTGGTGGCCGTCGTGATGGTGCGGCTGTCGCTGGTGTTCGGCCGGCTGCTGTTTGCACCAGGGGCCGAGAAGTTCCGGATGCTGCCGATGGACACCCCCGAGGCCTGGTTCTGGCACCGGCGGCTTGTGGTCAACGTGACCTGGTTCGCATTCCTGTATGCCTTCGTCGAGTGGCTGATTGCGCAAGGGGTGGAAGCGGGCGTCTGGCGTCTGGTGGCATACGGACTGTCGCTTGTCCAGCTGGCCCTGATCATGGAGATGGTGTGGCGTCGCCCCGGCACGCGCAATGAGCACTACAAATCGGTCGGTTGGTTGTTGACGGTCGCCTTTGTCGTGTTGCTTTTGCTGCGGATGCTCGGTGCATCCGGAGCGTTCTGGCTGCTCACGCTGACATTTGGCATCGCCGGTACCATGCGGCTGATCAGCGCAATTGCGCTGCACCTGCAACGGACCCCGGGGTCGGCGCCGGGTGAGCCTGTCATACCCAGTGTCCAGACCGCGGCGGTGGTCCGGGCGATCCGGCTGGTGCTGATCATGCTGGCCGGCCTGATCCTGGCGCGCCAGTGGGGCATCGATCTGGGCCAGCTGATGGCGGACGAATCGGCGACGATCCGGGTCGTGCGGGGCCTGTTCAGCGTGGTCGTCATCGCGTTGTTCGCAGACCTGGTCTGGTTCGTGTTCAAGGCCATGCTCGAGCGCAAGCTGGCCGAGGCACAGGCGGTGGGCGTCGAAGACACCGCCCATGCAGGGCAGGCCACGCGCCTGCGCACGGTGCTGCCGATCCTGCGCAATGTCTCGTTCGTGACCCTGGCGCTGATCGCCGTGTTGACCGCGATGTCGGCGCTGGGCATCGACATCGCGCCGATGGTCGCCGGCGCCGGGGTGCTGGGCATCGCCGTCGGATTCGGTGCCCAGACCCTGGTCAAGGACATCGTCAGCGGCGTGTTCTTCCTGTTCGACGACGCGTTCCGGGTCGGCGAATATATCCAGAGCGGCAACTACAAGGGTACGGTGGAATCGTTCAGCCTGCGCTCGGTACGCTTGCGCCATCACCGCGGCCCGGTCTACACGGTGCCGTTCGGCGAATTGGGTGCGGTGCAGAACATGAGCCGCGACTGGGTTATCGACAAGCTCTCCATTGGCATCACCTATGACAGCAACCTGGAGCTGGCGCGCAAGCTGATCAAGAAGATTGGTCAGGATCTTGCGGCTGACGAAGAGATGGGCCCCAACATCCTGGAGCCACTCAAAATGCAGGGTGTCGAGCAGTTCGGCGACTTTGCCATCCAGATCCGCATGAAGATGATGACCCGCCCCGGCGAGCAGTTTGTGGTCCGGCGCAAGGCCTATGCGGCGATCAAGACGGCTTTTGACGCCAATGGCATCAAGTTTGCATTCCCGACTGTGCAGGTGGCAGGCAACACCGACTCGTCCGTGGCCGCCGCTGCGCAGCAGATGCTCACGGCCGCCAAGCCGGCGCAGACGAATTGAGATGCCGGCATGGTGAATCGCGAACGACTGGTTCCGGTCATCGTGGCCAGTCCACTGTTCCTGCAAAACCTCGACAGCTCGGCGTTGGCGACGGCGTTGCCGAGTGTTGCCGACGCGCTGCAGGTTCCGGCACTGCACCTGAATCTGGCCATCACGTCGTATCTGCTGAGCCTGGCGGTGTTTCTTCCGCTTAGTGCCTGGCTCGCCGAACGCTTTGGTACCAAGCGCGTATTTTGCATGGCGATCGTGCTGTTTTCGCTGGGTTCGGCGTTGTGCGGGGCGGCCACCTCGCTGTCGGAACTGGTGCTGTTTCGGGTATTGCAAGGACTGGGCGGCGCGATGATGGTTCCGGTCGGGCGTCTGATCCTGTTGCGATCGGTGGCGCCGGCGCAAATGGTGTCGGCCATGGTGTGGTTCACGGTTCCGCCGGTGATCGGTCGCATGATGGGCCCGTTGTTCGGCGGTGTGGTGGTGACGATGACTTCCTGGCGCTGGATTTTTCTGGTCAATATCCCGTTCGGCATCATCGCGTTGCTGCTGGCGATAGCCTTCGTGGATGACCAGCGCGAGGCGACACCGGCGCCCCGTTTTGATCTGCTGGGGTTCGTGCTTCTGGGCGTCGGCCTGAGTGCCTTGCTCGGTGGCGTGGAGACGTTGGGCAAGGATCTGGTGCCGGTATCGGTTTCCGGGCTTCTGGCGCTGGTGGGTGTTGGCGCGCTGGGTTTGTACTATTGGCGCAGTCGCAGCCGTGCAGAGCCGCTGATCGATCTGAGCATCCTGCGTTTTCGGACCTTTCGCACTAATGTGGTGGGAGCCACTACCTTGCGACTGGCCATCGGCGCTGCGCCATTCATGCTGCCGCTGATGCTGCAACTCGGTTTCGGATTGAGCCCCTTGGTCTCCGGATCGCTGACGGTGGCGACGGCTATTGGCGCGCTGGCCACGCGCGCCGTCATGAAACCTGTGATCCAGCGTTTCGGTTTTCGCAATCTGCTGTTGTCGGCAACCGTGCTGGGCGGATTGCTGTACATGAGTTATGGGCTTTTCCGGCCAACCACGCCGCATGTGCTGATGTTCCTGACGATGATGCTTGGCGGCCTGGTCAATTCAATGTGCATGGTCGCGCTGGGCACCCTGGGCTTTTCGGAGATTCCCCGGCGTCACATGGGACATGCGACAGCCCTGTCATCCATGGTGCAGCAACTCTCCCTTAGCGTGGGTGTGGTGCTCGGTGCGGCGCTGGTGACGGCCGCCTCCTGGTGGCACGGGGGTGACGGTACCCATCTTCAGGCCGGCGACTTTTCGCCGGCGTTCGTTGTCGTGGGGCTTCTGTGCTGGATCTCGCTGTTCTCTTTCCGGCGTCTCGATCCCCAGGAAGGGGCGGGGTTGCGCGGGCCGCATTGACAGCGCTGCAAATCGCCGGGCGGTGATACGCAGTTTGAGTTGCAGTGGTTGGCGCAGGCTTGTTCCGCGCGCGCTCACCGCTCCATTTCGCGTTGAATACGTTCAAATACGTCAGTGGCCAGGTCCTGCAGCGCACGCCGGGCAAACTCCAGCAGCGGGTTGTCGGTCCCCGAAGGTTCTTCGGGTGGGCTGGGCGCGCGGGGTTTCGGACGCGGTATGTCGAACTCGGCACGGGCATCGATCGCCTTGCTGCGGATCGCCTGCTGAAACACCTCGCCGACCATGGGCAGGGCGCTGCGCGCTCCCTGACCCCAGCTTCCCATCGTGACGCTGTTGTCGTTGAAACCGACGCGGCTTCCGGCCACCAGTTGCGGATGCATCATGATGAACCAGCCGTCGGTGTTCTCCTGGGTGGTGCCGGTCTTGCCGGCCACATCGATGCGGATACCGTAACGTGTGCGGATGGCGTTGCCGGTGCCATAGTCGATCACGCCGCGCATGGCGTTGACCAGCGTCAACGTGTCCTTGTACGGCATGGCGCGATCGGGCAGGCGATTGGGCGCGAATTGCTCCAGCAGCTTGCCGTCGCGGTCTTCCACGCGCTGCACCAGCATCGGCGCAAAGTAGTTGCCGCCATTGGCGATGCTGCCATAGGCGGTCACCATTTCCTGCAGACTCACCGGGCTGGTGCCCAGTGCCAGTGACGGCACCAGCTCCAGCTTGCTCTGGCGCACGCCCAGCGACTGCGCGAGCCGTGCCACACTTTTCGCGCCGACCTTGTCCATCAGCTGTGCGGTGATGGTGTTCCTTGAAAACGCCAGCCCATCGGCCAGGCTCATGGCTCGCCCGCTGGCGGGCGACTCGTCGCGCGGCGCCCAGACTTCACTGCTGCCTTTGGTACGGATCTCCACCACCTGATCGATCAAGCTGTCCTGCGGACTGAAACCCTGCATGAAGGCCGCGCCGTAGACGAAGGGCTTGAAGGTCGAGCCGGGCTGGCGCCGCGCCTGGCTCACATGGTCGAACTGTTCGGTGCTGAAATCGCGGCTGCCGACCCAGGCGCGTACGGCGCCGTCGCGCGGGTCCAGCGCCAGAAAACCGGCTTGCAGCGCAGGGCGTTCGTTGCCGCGCGGAACGCGGCTGTCGGCCAGGCGCTGTAACTGTGCAAGCTGGCGCTCTACTGCCACGTTGGCGGCCTTCTGGATGCCGGCGTCAAGCGTGGTGACAACACGCAGGCCGTCGACATGGATGTTGTAGCCGTTATCGTCGGCCCAGGCCACCAGCCATTTGCGCACCTGTTGCGCGACGTGGGCTGCCTGTCCAGGTGGCGTGACCTGGCGTTCAAAGTCCAGCGCCAGCGGCTGGCGCGATAACTTCTGCAACTGGGCCGGATCCAGAGTGCCGTCCTTGGCCATCTGCTGCAGCACCAGATTGCGGCGCTCGCGCGCCCGCTCGGGGTTTTGCACCGGGTTGTAGTAACTCGTGCCCTTGAGCATGCCGATCAGCGTGGCACTCTCAAGCACATCGAGCTCGTGCGCCGACTTGTCGAAGTAGGTGCGTGCCGCCATCTCGATGCCGAAGGCGTTGTACAGGAAGGGAACGGTGTTGAGGTAGGTCTCCAGAATTTCGGTCTTGGTGTACACCGCCTCGATCTTCAGCGCGGTAATGGCTTCCTTGACCTTGCGTGTGATGCTGGTGGCCCGGCCGATCTCGTCCGGATACAGGTTGCGCGCAAGCTGCTGCGTGATCGTCGAGCCGCCCTGCAGGTCCCCCTGCAAGGTATTGAGCAGGGCGCCAACGGTACGGCGAAAGTCGATGCCATGGTGTTGAAAAAAGCGGTGGTCTTCGATCGCAATCAGTGCATTGACGGCGCTCGACGCGATCTTGTCCAGTGGCACCCATTGCCGGTTGAGTTGCTTGTATTCGGCCAGCTGGCTGCCGTCACTGGCGAGCAATACCGTCGGCAAGCCGACCTTGGCCTTGCGCAGGTCACCGATGCCTGGTGTGAACGGAATCAGTACCAGCACATACAGCAGAACTAGTGCTGGCGGCGCCAGCACGACGCGCCAGGGATGGCGGCGCATGGCCGCCATGGCGCGGCGCGACCAATCGGTGGCCGTCGCATAAACCTTTTGCAGGGCTGGGTACATGCGCGCAGTGTACGCAGTGTGGTGAGGCTGGCGCGGCGCGTTATTGGTTTGTCATGCGGCCGAAATATCCCCGGACACGCGTGCGTGGCCCGGGCGCGGGAGAATGAGGCCATGTTTGAAATCACGCCGCTGGTCGAGTTTGTCCGACGCCATCCCCGGCTGCTGGTGTTGACCGGCGCGGGCTGCAGCACCCAGGCGGGCATTCCCGACTACCGGGATGCCGACGGAGCGTGGAAGCGCAGCGCGCCAATGCGTTTCCAGCTGTTTGTGGCCGATGACGTGGCGCGTCGGCGTTATTGGGCGCGCAGCATGGTGGGCTGGCGCACCATGGCCCACGCGCGGCCGACCTCGGCACACCACGCGCTGGCACAACTTGAATCGCTGGGGCATGTGCGGCTGCTGGTGACACAAAACGTTGATGGGCTGCACCACCAGGCGGGCAGCAGCCGGGTGATCGACCTGCATGGAAGGATCGATACCGTGTGTTGCCTGGGTTGTGGCCAGCGCACGGCCCGGCGTGTCCTGCAGGATGACCTGCTTTGTCGCAATCCGTCTTGGGCCACGCTCGACGCTTTGAGTGCACCCGATGGCGACGCCGACCTCGAAGGGTTGGATTTTGCGCAATTTGATGTGCCGGCGTGCAGTGCGTGTGGCGGCATGCTCAAGCCCGATGTGGTGTTCTTCGGCGAGAACGTGCCGCGCGACCGTGTGGCCGATGTGCGCAGCGCGTTGGCCGCATCCGACGCGGTGCTGGTGGTCGGCTCGTCGCTGATGGTCTATTCGGGTTTTCGTTTTGTCGAGGATGCGGTGGCCGCCGGCAAGCCGGTGGCGGCGGTCAACATGGGCCGAACGCGCGCCGACCCGCTGCTTGCGCTCAAGCTGGAACTCGAAGTGGGCTGCACATTGCAGGCGCTGGCGAGCGCTTTACCGCCCGCGCTCCGGTCCGCCTGATCGTCAAGGTTTCTTGGGTTCTTCCTTGGCCATGGCGTCTTTCGTCATCGTGTCTTTCGCCATGGCGTCCGTCTTCTTTTTCGAGGCCTTTTTCATGCCGTCCTTGGCCATCATGGCCTTGTCTTTCTTCATGGCCGGCTCTTTCATCGGATCCTTTGTCATGCCGTCCTTCTTCATCCCGTCCTTGGCCATCTCGTCTTTCTTCATGGTGTCTTGGGCAAATCCGCTGCCGGCGGCACCGGCCAGGGCAATGGCCAGCAGGGTAGTGTGAAATCGGTTCATTGTGGTGTCTCCAAAGTGCGATAGGGATTGAGGCAATGGGAGCGCAGACCTCGCGGTGATGCGCCCGGCCACTGGGTCGTCGCGGAACCGGACTTCTTACGGATTGATTGCAGTGGCGTGCAAGTCAGCTGCCACGCCGCGCCACGGTGGCAACTGTCGCAGGGCGGGGTGGGGTCACACTCCCAGATATTTATCGAGCAGTTCCGGCTGTGAGGTCAACTCCTGCGAGCTGCCTGCGAACACGACCTCTCCCTTGACCAGGATGACGTTGCGATCGGTGATCTGCGTGACGTGTTTCCAGTTCTTGTCGACGATGACGCTGCTGATGCCGCTGTCGCGGATCAGCGCGCAGATGCGCCAGATTTCGCGCGCAATCAACGGCGCCAGGCCTTCGGTGGCTTCGTCCAGAATCAGCACGTCGGGGTTGGTCATCAGTGCCCGGCCGATGGTCAGCATCTGCTGTTCACCGCCGCTGAGTTGCTGGCCGCCATGGCGCAGCCGCTCCTTCAGGCGCGGGAAGGTGTCGAGCACCCGGTCGTAGTGCCAGTCATGTCCCGCCTTGGCGCGTGCGCGCGACGCATCGGTGTCGCCCGCGCGGGCCGCCATCTGCAGGTTTTCGACCACGCTGAGGTTGCCGAAGATGCCGCGGCCTTCCGGCACATAGGCGACGCCCATTTTGGCAATCTCGTAGGGCGCACCGCCGGTCATGTCACGGCCCATCACAAACACCGTGCCGGCGCGTGGCTTGACCAGACCCATGATGCTTTTCAGCAAGGTGCTCTTGCCCATGCCGTTGCGTCCCATCAGGCCGATGGTCTCGCCACTGGCCACGGTGAAGTCAATGTCGCGCAGGATGTGGCTGGCGCCGTAATAGCTGTTCAGGCCTCGCGCTTCTATCAATACGTCGGACATGGCTCAGTGCTCCTCGCCCAGGTAGGCGGCCTGCACATTCGCGTCAGCCCGGATCTGCGCCGGCGTGCCGGTGGCAATGACCTGGCCATTGACCATCACGGTTAGCACGTCCGCCAGCGTGAACACCGCATCCATGTCGTGTTCGACCAGCAAGATGGCGTGCTCCGGCTTGATACGCAGCAGCAAGGCGACCATGTTCTCCGCTTCGCTGGTCCCCATGCCGGCCAGCGGCTCGTCCAGCAGAAGGACGCGTGGCTCGGTGGCCAGCGTCATCGCGATCTCGAGCTGGCGTTGTTCGCCGTGGCTGATGGTGGCGGCGATGGCGTCGCGGCGATTCTGCAGGCCGGCCAGTTCGATCGCTGCGCTGCAGCGTTGGCGGGCGCCGGCGGAACTGGCCGCGCTGCGTAGCCAGCGCAACGGATTCCATGGTTGCTGTGGGTCGCGTGATTGGGCGGCCAGGAATACGTTGTCCCAGACGCTGAAGGGCAGGAAGATGTTGGTTTTTTGATAGCTGCGCCCCAGTCCCTGACGCGAGATTTTCTCCGGGGTCCAGCCGGTCACGTCCTGGCCACCGATGACGACGCGGCCCGAAGTCGCTGGCAGGTCGCCCGACAGCAGATTGGTCAGGGTCGATTTGCCCGCACCGTTAGGGCCGATGACCGCATGGATGTGGTCACGCTTTAGCTCGATCGACACGTCGTCGACAGCCGCGAGACCGCCAAATCGCTTGGTGAGTTTCCTGGCGCTGAGTAATACGTCAGACATCGGGCTTGGCTCCCTTGGCGCGTCCCGCCGTCAGAACCTGCACGATGCCCAGCACGCCGCGCGGCGCAAAGGCCACCACCAGCACGATGAAGCTACCCATCCACAATTGCCAGTGTTTGCCCAGGTGCACCTCACCGACATAGGGCAGGTCCTTGAACACATGCAAAACATATTCGAACGTGAACGCACCCACGATAGCGCCGGCGAAATTGCCCATGCCGCCCAGGATCACCATCATGATGGCGTGTGCACTGGTGTGAAAACCCATCAGCTCCGGGTTAATGTACTCGGTCTGCACCCCCCACAAAAATCCGCCCAGGCCGGCCAGGGCGCCGGCCAGCGTGAAGGCACTGAGCTTGTAGCCAAAAGTGCCGAAACCCATGGCGCGCATGCGGTGTTCATTGACGCGGATGCCGGCCAGCGCACGGCCGAAGGGACTCCACAGCAGGCGGCGCAGGAACACATAAACCAGCAGCACCAGTGCCAGCGTGAAGTAGTACATCGTGACCCGGTTGTCGAGGTCAAACAGCGTGAAGCCGGCGATCTGCGCCGTGGGCTTGAAATAGATGTACAGGCCGTCCGAGCCGCCCAGCGCACGGTTGTCGAAAAACACGAAGTACACCATCTGGGCGAATGCCATCGTCACCATGATGAAGTAGATGCCGTGGGTGCGCACGACAAAAAAACCGATCACCAGTGCCGCGGCGCCCGAGGCCAGCACCGACAGCGGCAGACTCCACCAAAGGCTGATGGTTTCGGTCTGCGGCGTCAGAAAGGCCAGCGCATACCCGGCCAGGCCGAAATACGCCGCATGGCCCAGCGACACCAGCCCGGTCACGCCCTGCAGCAGGTCCAGGCTCATGGCAAAAATCGCCATGATCATCATGCGCGTGACCATCTGGGTATAGAACTCGGTGCCAACGAAAGGGAAGACCAGCAAGGCCAGCAGGCCCAGCCACAACACCACTTGCACGCCACGCGGCAGGACTTCGAGATTGGATCGCGGCGCACTCATGACTTGAACAGCCCTTCGGGTTTCCACAGCAGCACGGCGGCCATCAGCATGTAGACCAGCATGCCCGAGACCTGGGGCAGCAGTACCTTGCCAAAGGTGTCGACCAGGCCCACCAGCAACGCGGCGATCAGGGCGCCGCGAACCGAACCGATGCCGCCGATCACGACGACAACGAAACACATGATGAGCACCTGCGAGCCCATGTTCGGGTAGACGCTGGAGATGGGCGCGGCAATGATGCCGGCAAATGCGGCGAGCCCGACGCCCAGCGCAAATACCACGGCATGAATGCGCCGGATGTTCACGCCCAGGGCTTCGGCCATGTCCCGGTTGAATGCGCCCGCGCGAATTTTCATGCCCAGTCGCGTCTTGTTGATCAGCAGGTACAGGCCGATGGCCAGCGCAATACAAAGCCCGGCAATGAACAGCCGATAGACCGGATAGGACAGGTTCTCGGTCAGCGGGATGGAGAAACGCAGCAGTTCGGGGATCTTGACGCCATGCACATCATCGCCCCACAACAGCGAACGCATCTCTTCAAAAATGTAGATCAGGCCGAAGGTCAGCAGCACCTGATCGAGGTGATCGCGCTGGTAGAAGTATCGGAACAGCAGGCGTTCGAGCACCAGGCCAAAAAGCACCGCCAGCGCCGTGCCGCCCAGGATCGCCACCGTCAGGCTTCCCGACAGGCCGGCAATGGCGTAGGCAAGGTAGGCACCGAGCATGTAGAAGCTGCCGTGCGCCAGATTTACCACGCCCATGATGCCGAAGATCAGCGTAAGGCCGGCAGCCAGCATGAACAGCAACAGGCCGTATTGCACGCTGTTGAGTAGCTGTATCAGGAAAGTCGGGAAATCCATCGGTCTGAAAAGCAAAAAAAACGGGAGGTCGACCCTCCCGTGTAGCCACTTGGACGGCGTATCAGCCCATTTTGCACCCGACGCCGGAGTCGTCGAGTTGCTTGGCCGCCACGCTCAGCACCTTGTTTTCGCCGTTAACCACCTGGCGCAGGTAGATGTCCTGGATCGGGTTATGCTGCTTGCTCATCTTCCACTTGCCGCGCGGGCTGTCGATGCTGGCATTTTCCATGGCCGAATACAAGGCCTTCTTGTTCGACAGGTCACCCTTGACGGCGTTGGCTCCGGCGATCAGCAACTGACCGGAGTCGTAGCCCTGCACCGCATACACGTCAGGCTGGAGCTTGTAGCTCTTGGCATAGGCCAGGCGGAATGCCTTGTTGCGCGGGTTGTCCAGGCCGTCTGCGTAATGCATCGTCGTGATGACGCCATCGGCGGCGGCACCAGCGGCCTCAATGACGCCTTCGGTGAGAAAGCCCGAGCCATACAGCGGAATTTTGCCCTTGAGGCCGGCTGCGGCGTAGTCTTTCATGAACTTGACCGCGCCGCCGCCCGCAAAGAAGCAGGCCACCGCATCCGGGTTCAGCGCCGCGATTTCGGTCAGCTGGGCCTGGAACTCGACGTTCGGGAACGGAACAGAGATTTCCTTGACGATGGTGCCACCGGCCTTCAGGAAACCTTCCTTGAAGCCCAGGAAAGCCTCGTCGCCGGCAGCGTATTTCCAGGTGATCCAGACTGCCTTCTTGTGGCCCCTGGCCACCATCGGCGCGCCCAGTGCGCGTGTGGGTTGCGAATTGCTGAACGAGGCTCGGAACACGTTGGGCGCACACAGCGCGCCGGTTGCGGCGAGCACACCGGCATTGGGGATGATGCTCAGCACGCCGGTATCGCGCGCGACCTTCTGGATACCCATCTGCACGCCCGAGTGCACGGTGCCGACCAGCACATCGACCTTGTCGCGCAGCACCAGCTTGTTGGCGTTCTCGACGCCCTTGGGAGGATCGGACTCATCGTCGACCTTGAAGTATTCGATGTCACGCCCGCCCAGCTTGCCACCTTGTTCATCGATTGCCAGGCGAAAGCCGTTCTCGATCGCCACACCGAGCTGGGCAAAGGTACCGGTATACGGCAGCATCAGTCCGACGCGGATCTTGCTGCCCTGGGCCGAAGACAGGCCGGGAAGCAACAGGCCTGAGGATGCGGCTCCGATCAGGGCGGCGCTGCGGGTGAGTACCAGACGGCGAGAGGTCATGCGATTCTCCTTGGAAGGTGGTTACGGACGGCCCACACGGGCCGACGTTGACGTTTTCATGGTAACCAGGCGGCGCTCAGCGGCAATAGAGGATTACCCGAGCTTTAGAAAGAAATAATTCAGCTGTAAAGTAATTTTGCCCGATCGGCCAGGCCGTAATCGGGTCAGCCTGCGGCCTTGTTGCGGGGGCGGCGCTACAGGTCCCGGCGTCGGTTGCGATTCAGCTGCAGGCTTCATGTCGGCATTATGGCTGGCACCATCGTTGGCACAGGCCTGAGCGGGGCAATTGGGTGGATGCTTGCGACCGATCAACTCCCGGCCAGCAGACGGTCTGCAGGGTAGGGCTGCAGCAACTGCATCGACTGGTGCGCAGGCGCATCCAGCCAGTTCTGCTGGGCAGCCTCGGACAGGATGACGACCATGCGTTTCTCTTCACCAGGCCGGTGCATGTTGCGCATCAGGGCGTGCGAATCGGCGTTGATCGTGAGCATGGTGAAACTCCATACGGTGTCACCTTCGGGCGAGCGCCACCAGGACCAGAGTCCGGCGATACCCATGGGCTCGCCATCGGTGCGGCTGATGCGTGTGGGGACGGCTTTGCCCGAGCGCCAGTCGGGCTCATAGATGGCGTCGGCGGGAATGATGCAGTGTTGCGCGCGGCGCCAGGCATCGCGAAAGCTGGGTTTTTCGTGCACGGTTTCGCTGCGGGCGTTGAAGGTGTTGCGCGCCAGTTTGGCGTCCTTAGCCCAGTGCGGCAGCAGACCAAAAAGGCCTGCCACGGCCTCCATCGGACCGACCGCTTCGTCGCCACTGTCACTTTCCCTTGGCCGGCGCACCATCACGCCGGTGTAACCCGGCCACATGTCGTACTTGCCTTGCGGGTCCGGCGGATACACCCCGAACAGCCGGAAGAACCGTTCGCGCTCCTTGATGGCCTGGTAATGACTGCACATGCCACGAAAGTATACGGACGCGGTGTGAGGCCGCGCACTGGCTGCGCAGCTCAGTTGCGCGAGGCCAGCACCATTTGCGCCGCAGCCAGGTCTTCCAGTGCCGTGCCGACCGACTTGAACAAGGTGATGTCCTGCTCGGTCAAACGGCCGGCAACTTCGCCCCGCACCAGTTGTGCCAGTTCGCCCAGCACATGTTCACGCGTGATGACGCCACGCTGCAGGGGCTGTACCAGATCGCCCGCCTCGGCCATGGCGCCGGCAAAGGTGTCGACGAACACGCGCGCGCAGGTCACCGCCGCGTCGTCGGTTTCGCGCATGTCAGCTTTGAAGGCGCCGACCAGGTCCAGGTGGGTGCCCGATTGCAGCCATGCGCCTTGCACGATCGGAGTAGTCGACGTGGTGGCGCAGCAAACAATGTCGGCCGTTTGCACGCCGCGCTTCAGGTCGTCGCAGGCATGCGCCGGCAGGCCAGCGTCGGCCAGTTTGCGGGCCAGTGTCGCGCTGGACTGCGGGTTGCGCCCCCAGACGGCGACCTCGGTCAACGACGGGCGCAGCGCATGGTGGGCGCGCGCCATCCATTCGGCCAGCTGGCCCGTACCCACGATCAGCAGGCGGCGGGCATCGCCGCGCGCGAGATGGCGTGCGGCAAGGGCCGACGCGGCGGCGGTCCGGCGCAAGGTCAAGGCCTCGCCATCGAGCATGGCCAGCATGCGGCCGGAGTTGCGCTCGAACAGCAGATAGCTCGCCTGCACCGTGGCCAATGCGCGTGTGGCATTGCCCGGCATAACGGTGACGAGCTTAACGCCCAGCGCGGCGTCGGACCAGGCCGGCATCAGCAACAAAGCGTCCGGTCCGCCTAGCGCGTGGGCGTGGCGCACTGGTACGTGCGCCCCTTGCGCGAATGCGTCGGAAAGTTGCTTTGCCAGTGCCTGCCAGGGCAAGGCCGCGTGCACCTGGTTCGCATCGAAGATCTGGATCGGGGTGGCTGAGTCGCTCATTGTGGATGCATCAATTTTGTGTGGGTAGGTGGCATTGGCCCGATCAGTAGTGGGGCGGCAAATCGTCGTTCAGGCTGCGGGCGCTTTGGCCGCCTGTGTCGGCCGACTGCTCGCGCAGCGTCAGCAATTCCCGCGTGAGGTTATCGATCAGCTGTTGTTGCCGGTACAAGGTCTGGTTGATCTCGTCCAGCAGGTCATCGGTGAAGCTGGCCTTGATTTCCAGATCGTTCAGGCGTTTGTCGATGTGTTCGGTGTGGTCCATGGCGCTATTGGACATCACATTGTGTGAAGCGGGCTCCTTCCGGCCATCAACGCCGTTGATGGACCGCCTGCTGCGCGAATCAGGGCTCGCAGTCCTTGAATTGCCGTTGACGGCACTCCAGCGCGAGGGTGCGGGCCTGCGCCTGCTGTTCCGCGCTCATGGCACGGGCCAGGATGGCGCGGTTCTTGGCGGCCCCGCCCACGCCGGCTTCGGCGCTGAGCGTGAACCACATGGTGGCCCGGACCAGATCGCGTTTCACACCCAGCCCTTCGAAGTACATGCCGCCCAGATTGAATTGGGCGCCGCCATGCCCCTGCGCCGCCGCCAGCCGGTACCAGCGCACCGCATATGCAGGGTCCTTTTCGACGCCTTGGCCGAAGTCGTACTTGACGCCCAGGTTGAACTGCGCGACCGGGTGGCCTTGTTGTGCCAGGGTCAACAAGGAGTTGAGGTCGGTTACATCCAGTGGCGCCTGCGCCTCGGTTGCAGGCGCTGAGGGGGCTGAGGGTGCCGCTTCCTGCGCAAGTGCCGGCCATGCCCATCCCAGGGCAGCCGCCAACAGCACGCCACAAGCGGCGCCATGTGCGTTGCCGACCCCGCGTTGCAAGCATCGCCACGACGGTGGCTGTGCGTCGTCAGCGATGGCCACGCATGCCTCCGTTCAACCGGGCCACCAGCCAGCCCAGCGGCAGTCCCAGCGCATCGGCCAGCAGGTCAGCCCATTCGGCTCTGCGGTAGCTGGTGAACGACTGCAGCACCTCGATCAGGCCACCGTAGACGAGCAGGCCGGCCAGCACAACGGCGGTGTGCGACGGGTAGGCGCGACAGCCGAGCACTGCCAGCAGGGCGAAGGCGGCCATGTGATTGGCCTTGTCCCAGCCTAGCGACGGCGCGCCGGGCTCCAGTGGCGCCAGTGACAGCACCATGACGACTACGGCGGTGCCGGCGAACAGCCAGCGCAGAACGCGTTCAGTGCCGGTGCTGGCGATTGCCGTTTTGATATCCGTCATGTTGCAGGGCGAGTTTGAAATAGAGATCGTTTACCCTGGGTCCGTCAAGATTTGGTGTAATCAGGAATAAATTGCCATTGCGCAATTTGTCCGGCCAGGCAATCAGGCGCCGCGGGTCTTTGCGCGATAGTATCGGTAAACCCTCCGACTTCGAAAGGACCGGCTTGAATTCCACCGCATCGATCGCGCTGGCCGGCATGCAGGCAGCCCAAACCCAGTTGCGCGCATCTGCGCACAACGTGGCTAACCTTGCGACCGATGGTTTTCGCCGCCAGGAAGTCCGCCAGACACCACAGTCCGGTGGTGGTGTGTCGGCCACCATCAGCCGCGCTGGCTCGCCCGGCGAGGATCCGGCCAGGGACATGGTCACCCAACTCGCCGCCAAGAATGCTTTTTTGGCCAATCTGGCGGTGTTCAAGACCAGCAACAAGATGACCGGAGTCCTGCTCGACGAACGGGCCTGATTTGCCGCGTTGTACGCGCGGGGCGTACGCTGTGCTTGGCCGCAGTCAGTCGATCGACGCGAATCTGTGCTGGGTCAAATGGCCTCGATGGCACAGGATGTCCAATATCGCCATAGGCCCACGGCTTTCGTGTGGCTGAGCTAAAGCAGGATGAGCATGTACGGATGGGTGCGCAGGTTGGGCGGAGCTCTCTTGTTGCTGGCGTTGTCGGTCGGACCGGTCTGGGCCGATTGGCTCAAGGTGGCCAGCACCGAACATGATGACTTTTACCTGAGTTCGGAGCAGTCGAAGAAGTTTGGCGCCAACATCACAGTCTGGATTTTGCGCAACCATCTGACAGTGCGGTATGGCAAACAGGGTGCTTAGCAGTCGTCCAAGGACCAGATCGAACTCGACTGCCGAGAGCGCAGGATTCGCCTGCTGTATTCATCTGACCATCCCGAAGCCATGGGTGCGGGGCAGTTTATTCACTCCAGCCATGGGCCGATGAGTTGGAACACTGTCGATCCCCGTTCGACGCTCAACCGCATCCTCAGCCTGGCATGCGCCAGGCGTTGACCCGGTTGCACGCCCGCACGGCTGGCGCTGTTCAAGGCCAGGTGGTCAGTCGGATTTGGCCGGGGCGACAGCGCTGACCGCCGACTCGACCTTCATCTCTGCGGCGTAACGTTCAGCACTTTCCTTGTATTGGGCGTGGTCCGGCACCAATTCGGACAGACGGGTATAGATCGCAAAAAGCCGGTCGGGAGCGGCTTCGCTCAAGGCCTTGGCGACCAAGTCGCGGATTTCCAGTTCGGTGTCGATCAAGGCCAACATCTGCGTGATACGTGGATCGTTCAGCGACTGGAACCGCGCCAACTCGTCACGCGCCTGTGTGAGTTGCTGCTGCTCAATCCGCCGCACCGTGCGATCGGCCAGCATGGCGCGTACCCGGTCGACCTCGGCGGTGATCTTGGTTCGCAGCTCGGAAGCCAGCGCGTTTTTCTGCGCCAGCTCGGCCATCATGCGCTGATCACGATCCTGCTTGTCGAAGTGTGCATCCGCAAAAACGACCAGCAGCAGCGCTGTGACCGTGGCAAGGCCCAGCGCCGTGGTCTCCATGCCGCGGGTACCGGCGGACACCCGGTGACGATTCCATTGCCGAAGCAGCAAACGCGAAGCGAGTATTGCCGCAACGAGAATCGCGCCACATGCCATCAGGCTCCATGGCGATTCGAGAAACGATGAGAAATCGTAGTCGGTCAAGAAAGCCTCCGGCATGCTGGTGTTTGGTCGGACCGGTTGTGAATAGTTGACCACCGATCCTAACCGTTGCCAGAATACGCACCTGACACCCGTCGCTCGATGGGGTTTGTCGGGTACGACCCAGCACGATGGCGCGTCAGTGCTGTGACCGGGTTCCGTCCCGACCGTCCCGTGATCGATACGGGACGGCGGTGGGTGCGCCATCACAACTCAGTGGAGGAATCCAATGAGTTTCGAGGATCATCAACGGGGCGATCGACAGGGATATTCAGGGTTCGTCACGGCACCGGCCAAGAATGCGGATGAAATGTTGGGCCGGGCAGCAGGTGCGCAGCGGCGGGATTTTGAACGGACGTTGGCCAACAAGGCGTCCGAGGGTTATGAGCCGGTGTTTCTGCCGCTGCGTTTTGTTCTGCTGGTGCTCGGTCTGGTCGCCGCAGCCTTCATGGGCGTACGTATTGCGGCGCTGGCCTTGCTGCTGGTGGCAGTCGGCGGTTTGATGGCGACACCTTGGGTGAGGCGTCTGCTGCGGGGTCTGACGCCGATATATGTTGCAGCCATGGTGGGTCTGTGTATGAGCGCTGTGACCTTGATTACCAGTGGCGCACCAGTGATAGCCGACAACGTGCTGATTTATCCGGGGCTTGCGGCGGTGGTGGGCGTGATCTATGTGGTGGTGCGAACGGTTCTGCGGCGCCGATCCCGGTAAGCCCACGCATGACCGTGGCTTGAAAAGTGTCGCTCGGACGGTGCAGATGCCCGCAGGCGTGCAGGCCTTGGGCCATTTCGAACCATTTCAGGTGCGCGACTCTATTTTGTGTCGTTCTTGAGCAAGTCAGCGTGTACCAATGGTTTGCGGGGTGATGCCCTGTTTTGACGCCCCGACTCGGTGGTCGCCTGGGCCTTATCGGTAAGCTTCGAGTCAGTTTAGGCTAGCATGCTGCACTGCAACATGAATACCGCACTGAATTTACAGTTGGGCTTGGACGATCTGCTCGCTGATCTGCGCCACAGCCGAAAAAGCGGCGATCTCGGTCGTCTGGCATTTATTGCCTATTGCGAGGTGCGGCGTTGGGCGCGTACGGCCGGCGAGGCCGAACTGGAGGATCAGTCGTCCAGGGTGATCACCGGAAGCCCGCATGACAGTCGTGAAGCCTTCCTGGCACACATTGATGATCTGATCGAGGCGCTCGAGTTGCGCCGTTTTGATTTTGCCGCCACCGCTGCCGCCGGGCAGGACTTTCAGATCAGCGCCTCCTGAACTGCACGGCGTGCCGCGTTGTTGACGTGGCACCCGTCGGCCGCGCGCAGTGTCGCGCCTGGAACCGGTGGCTGAACGCCATTTCGTGTTCCGCTACCGATCCGGAAACCCCCCAATAACCCTTGATGGACGTCAAGAACTGGCTTTGGGTTTCGTGTTGTCTTCTGAAGTTTCAGAAAATACTGAAAATTCAGAAAGAGGCGAAACATGAACTTGCCACCGTTGACACAGAAGTTTGTCCTGCATTTCGGCGAAATGGGCAGTCGCTGGGGAATTAACCGCACAGTTGGTCAGATCTATGCGCTGCTGTATGTATCCTCCCAGCCACTTAACGCCGATGGCTTGGGCGAGGCCCTGGGTTTTTCACGCTCCAACGTCAGCATGGGGCTCAAGGAGCTGCAGTCCTGGGGACTGGTGCGTCTGATTCACCAGCCCAACGACCGGCGCGAGTACTTTCAGGCGCCGGAGGACGTATGGGCGATCTTCCGCACGCTCGCAGCGGAGCGGCGCAAGCGGGAAATCGACCCGACCCTGTCGATGTTGCGCGACGCACTGATGGAGCAACCCAGCGGAGCGGAAGACATTCATGCACAGGAGCGCATGCGTCAGATGCACGCCTTCATCGAGTTGATGACCGACTGGCTCGACGATGTGCAGAAGATGGATTCCGAAACCCTGGCCAGCCTGATGAAGATGGGAGCCAAGGTGCAAAAGCTGCTGGAAATGAAGGACCGCGTGAAACAGGTGTTTTCGCCGTCGGCCCGGCCCGAGCCGGTGGGTCAGCCCGACGGGCCGGTGCCAAAGGCTTTGCCGAATGACGGGCAAGGCGATCCGGGAGCCGGAGGCAAATTCTCATGAGCAACCTCGACCCCTTCCTGCTGGCGCGTTTGCAATTTGCGGCCAACATTACGTTTCACATCCTGTTCCCGACCATCAGCATTTCGCTGGGCTGGGCCTTGCTGTTCTTCAAGAAGCGATTCGTGGCGACCGGACAGGCTCACTGGATGAACGCCTATCAGTTCTGGGTCAAGGTGTTTGCGTTGACCTTTGCACTGGGGGTGGTCAGTGGCGTGACGATGAGCTTTCAGTTCGGCACCAACTGGCCGGGCTTCATGAACACCGTGGGCAATGTGGCCGGGCCGTTGCTGGCCTATGAGGTGTTGACCGCATTTTTTCTGGAAGCGACGATGCTGGGCATCATGTTGTTCGGGCGTGGCCGCGTCAGCGAAAGGGTGCACACGATGGCGACCTGGCTGGTGGCGATCGGCACGACGATGTCCGCCTTCTGGATTCTGGCGCTCAATTCCTGGATGCATACGCCGGCCGGTTTCGAGATGATCAACGGCCAGGCCCATGTCACCAGCTGGATGCAGGTGATCTTCAATCCGTCGTTCCCTTATCGCCTGACCCATATGCTGATTGCATCGGGCTTGACGGTGTCGTTCCTGCTGGCCGGTATCAGTGCTTATCGCTGGCTCCGTGCAGATCGCGGCGCCGACGTACGCGCAACCATGAAGGTGGGCGTATACGCAGCCGCGCTGCTGATTCCGCTGCAGATTGTCGTCGGCGACCTGCACGGCCTGAACACACTGGAGCACCAGCCCGCCAAGCTGGCGGCAATGGAAGGTATCTGGGACACGCAAAAAGGTGCGCCAGCCGTTCTGTTTGCGTTGCCGGACCAAGCTACGCAATCGAACCGGTACGAGATATCCATACCCAATCTGGCATCGCTTTATTTGACCCACGACTGGAATGGCGAGATCAAGGGCATCAAGGACTTTGGCGAGATGCATCCGCCGGTGGCGCCGGTGTTCTGGGCGTTTCGCGTCATGGTCGGCGTGGGGATGCTGATGCTGGCCGTGAGCTGGTACAGCGCCTGGCGGCTGCGCAGCGACAACGAGATCCGGCCCTGGCTGGCCCGGGTGCTGGTGGCAATGACGTTTGCCGGCTGGGTGGCCCTGATCGCCGGCTGGTATGTGACCGAGATCGGCCGCCAGCCATGGCTGGTGTCCGGTGTGTTAACAGCTGCGCAGGCTGCCTCTGCGGTGCCTGCCGCCCATATCGCGCTGACCCTGAGCCTTTACCTCATGCTGTATGTCGCGTTGCTGGTGGCGTATGTGCGGGTCGTGTTCTACCTGGCGCGCAAAGCGCCCGACAAATTGCAACCGCTTGAAACGTCGATGGCGGTTCCGACCGGATTCGCGCAGATGGGAGAGGCAGCATGACCGACCTGATACCGGATTTGACGCAGCCAGCGGGCTGGCTGCCACTGGCTTTTGCTGCAGTGATGGGCTTGTCAATGCTGATTTACGTGGTGCTCGACGGTTACGACCTGGGTGTGGGCGTGTTGTTGCGGCGCGCCGACGATGGCGTCCAGAAGGACACGATGATCGCCAGCATCGGACCGTTCTGGGACGCGAACGAGACATGGCTGGTGCTGGGCGGCGGCGTGTTGCTGGTGGCTTTTCCGCTCGCCAACGGCGTGATCATGGGGCATCTGTATCTGCCGGTCGCGCTGATGCTGATGGCCTTGATCCTGCGTGGCGTGGCCTTTGATTTCCGGGTCAAGGCGCAAGCCAACCATAAGCACTGGTGGGACCGCGCGTTTTACGCTGGCTCGCTGCTGACGGGTTGGTCGCAGGGCTTCATGCTCGGCGCGCTGGTCACCGGCTTTCAAAACGACCTGTGGAGCCATTTGTTCAGCGCCATGATCGGCTTTTGTCTGGTCGCCGCCTATTGCCTGCTGGGTGCGGGTTGGTTGATCATGAAAACCGAGGGCGAGTTGCAACGCAAGGCCGTGCGCTGGGCCTGGGCCAGCCTGTGGTTGACGGCACTGGGCATCAGCGCGATCTCGGTCGTCACGCCGTGGGTCAGTGCGCGTATCTTCGACAAGTGGTTCAGCTTTCCAAACCTGGTGACCCTGTTGCCGATTCCGTTGATGACGCTCGTGTTGTTCGTGTTGATCGCGCGCAGCCTGCGTCGATTGCCCACGCGCCTGGCGCAGAACAACCAGTACGGCATTGCGGTGCCGTTTGCCGGCACCGTCGGCATCATGTTGCTGGCGTTTTATGGCTTGGCCTACAGCCTGTTTCCGTGGCTGGTGATCGACCGGATCACGATCTGGCAATCTGCCAGTGCGCCCGAGGCACTGATGGTGATCTTTTATGGTGTGGCGGTGGTATTGCCGGTGATTCTGGCCTACACCGTATTCGCGTACCGGGTGTTCTGGGGCAAGTCGACCGCGCTGGTTTATTGACGGTACCCAGCAGGTTTCGCGTGATTCGCGCGTTGCCGCGGCAACGGTGCAAAAGGCGTGTTGGCGTTTGCCGCCAGCTTACATCCAGGCCCAGAGTGCAACGAACAGTTTGCGCCCCGGCATGGTGTCGGCAAGCCGCCACAGGCGGCTGTTGGCCACGGGGGGGTAATAGCTGTGTTTCATGCCGCGCTCCCTCCCACCGGTGACGGAATGCCCTGGCGCAACCACTCGACCACCGCGGCCTCTGGCTCGCTTTGTTGCCAGCGTCGGTCTGACCAGAGGTCGCGGGCGACTTCGTCGCGTTGTTCCCGCGCCAGCCGCGGCCATTGGGCGTGGAGTCGGGCAGAGCAGCGGGCGATCCATTCGATATGGTCCATTTTCTTCTCCAGAAGTACATTGACTGTTGTTTCGTACAGTATATGAAAACCACTGTAAAAATCAACAGGTATTTCTGGAGTCGACGGAAAATCTAGCCACTGTAGGCTGGCGTGGCCGCGACGCCACAGCGTCCGTCAGCAGCCGGTTGCTCAGGCGGCCAGCCCTGCAACGCCGGTCAGCGCGGGTCTGGCGAATGCGCGCAGGATTCCCATGGTAGAACCGGGCAACCACAATGGGGCACGTCCAACGCCGCTGGCTTGCGCGGCGTGGGCGATGGTATTTTGCGCACTGCAGCGGAAGTGCTGGCCCCACCGCCATCCGTAGCGGCCTTCAGATCAGGGATCCAGCGCTGGAACGGGGTCAGATCCGCCACATCGTTGATGTACCAGATCTTTTTGGCCGGGTCCCAGCGGGCTCCCAAGGCCTTGACGGCGTCTTTTTCGGCAAATGGGGTAACGAGGTTGATTCTCATGCTGCGCATTATCCGTTTGCGCTCGCCGGCCACGCCCGCTGGTTTTCATGACGACCTGCGCGTGTAAGCAGAGCAACAGATGCCCGCAGACGCGCCGTCAGTGGTGCGCTCTCGGATGCCGCCCCCCCAGGTCGTCGTAACAAAAAGCGCCCCGGCAAAACGTGATGAAACGCGGTGGACGAAGCGCTGGTCGAGCCTGGTGAATGATGACGCGGGTTGCGGCGGCACGTGCCTGTTCGATTTCGCCCGCCTTGGCGCTTCCAAAACAGGCAATGTTGACCTCCTGCTGTGCGAGTTCGACCCGTTTGGGATCGGCGGTGAAACTGCTGGCCGTGGTGTCGGCATTGCGTCGGGCGCGTTCGCATTGCGCCGCATTGGCGACGAACGCAGGCGTAGTGGCAGGGGCCTGCGTTTCTGGCAGGTTCTGCGCCGTTGGGACTGGCGCAAGGGACGGCCGATCGGGTTTTGCAACGATGCTGGCAGGCAGGGTATTGATTTCCAGGTTGGACAGCCGGGTGGCATTGCGTCCGCACGGCTCATCGGCATACACGGTCCTGCCGTCCGACCCCTTGCATTTGTAGACATCGGCCTGCGCGCTTGCACAAAACGTAAACGCGAGCAGCAGGAACATCACAGACTTGGTCATAAGGCCCCCTTTGGAGCCATATTAAAGCGCGATGATGACCGAAGTTGTCGCGGCTTGTATCAGCGCTTTGCCCGATGTTGAGCCGTCAATCCGCCAGGTTGCATTCGCGGCGCAGCAACGCCAGTGCATCCTGGTTGGCCTGCGGCAAATCGCTGCGCAGCGTGGGTTCGGCCTCGTCCGCGAAGTTGTTCCATAACTGAAGATAGTCGTCCTGCAATGCGAATGGCGCATGTTTGCGGATAAACAGGCGCGGCAATTCACGGTCGATGCCGGATTTGCGGATTTTGCGAATCAGGCTGTTCGCCGTGCCCGTCGTGAGCAGCGTAGTGTGGCTGCTGCCCGCGGCAATGCGCAGCAACAGCGTCAACAGGGAGCTCTCGTCTTCGTGGCCATCAGTAGCCTTGTCCCACACAGCGGAGTTCTGGCGCTCGAAATGCTCGACCTCGGCCAACGCGTCTTCACGCCAGAAATAGCGCCCGACAAAGGCCGGCGTCTGGGTCAGCAGCCGGCGCACAGGTATGGCCGGGTCCAGCAGCCGGGGTAGGTCGGCCATCAGCGAAACACATGTGGCCTCCACAACTGGCCGCCACTCGGATGGCAGGTCTTTGGGCAGCGGGACGGCGGCCCACTTGCCATCGGCAATAGACGCAGGCGTGAATTTCTTGCGCAAAGCGGCCAGCCATTTTTCAAGCGTGGGCCAATCCGGCAGGGTGCGATGCCGGCCCAGCTGTGCCAGCAAGGCCGTGCGAATGACGGCTTCGGCGTCGACACCGGCCTCAGCGAGTTCTTCTTCGTCGAGTCCGAGATGGCCAGCCAGCCAGGTAGCCGCGCCGATCAGCTTGGCGGTCTGGTCGCGTCGGGCTTTTTCGGCGCGGTAATCGGCCAGACTGCGCACCGACCATTTAGCCAGCAGCGGGATATGTTCGTCGCGAAAGCCCGCGCCGTCCTGCATGCCGAAATGGCTGCTTTGCGGCATCGCAATCAAGGCCTTGAGCATGTCCGAACCGCCCTTGGATCGCGACAGCAGCGAATAATCGCGCAAGGCTTGTGCGGCTTGGCCCAGATCGCCGTCGTTCGACTCTTCCAGGTACAAGCTGATCAGATTGACCATGCGGTCCTTGGCCAGTTCGAGATCCGGGCGCAGAAATTCGGTGCCAAAGTAACGCGCGATCTGCACCATGCCCTTGGGTGCTTCCTGGCGCATGCCATCAATCCGCTCGGCTGAAATGATGCCGTGTTGCAGGCCATGTTGCAGCGCCTTCTCGAAGAAGGGCCGTTGGTCGAACACCGCAACGGTCTGCGACGCGGCTTGTGGCTGACTCTGCATGTCTGTGGTGGGTGTCACTGGGCGGGAAACAGCTGAAGTGGGCGGGCTCAGATGGCGGATTCTTCGTCGTCGTCGCGTGCCGCTGGCGTGCTGCCACCGCGGTCGGTATCGCCGGTCTCGACCTTGCCGTCGTCCTCGGGCAGTTCTTCTTCTGTGTCCAGACCCAGGTCAAATGCCCGTGCCTTGGCGCGCATCACCAACAGCATTTCGATGAAGAGATCGGGACACTCATAACGCAGCAACCAGGCCAGTTCCATCCAGTCCTGGTCGGCCACCTCGTCGAGTTCGATGCGCGGCTTGGCGTAGGCCGATGCATATAACGCGGTCTCCGACAGTATCTCGCCGTCTTCCTCGACCGTGTCGAAGGTGCCGGTGCGGGCAAACGCCTCGATACGGCCCCACTTGTCGGTAAAGTAATTGGCCACAGCCTCGCTGCCACCTTCCAGGTCGCCAATCGCGTTCAGAAAATCGACCGGGTTGGCCTCGTCGCGGAACAGCACCGAGTTGACCATGCCACGCAAATGCGTGTGGGTCAGGTCTTTGTATTGTTTCTCGATCACCATGGCGCGCGCGAACTGCGAGGGTGTGACCAGCAGGTTGATGATCGATTCCTTGGACTGGTCGTACTCGCGGATCACGGCCAGGATGTCTTTGGGTTCGAGCTGCTCCAGCACCACTACCAGGGCGCCGTCGCCGTCGGTGTCGGCCAGTTCGGTCAGGGCCGATTCGGCGCCGGAGATGTCGCCCGCGGCAATCAGGCTGCGGGTTTTTTCGATCAGGGCAAGGTGGTTCATGTTGCTCAGTCCTTGCGGTCGAATCCTTGCTCAGCCATCCAGTCGGCGCCAGCCGCCTCGCGGTCCTGAGCGGAGCCTGCGCGGACGTCGTCGTCGGCCGACAAGTAGTCCGCGTCATCCGTCTGCGCACTGTCGTGCTCGTCGTCTGCTTGTGCGTCCGGTTCGGCGCCGGAACTTGCGGTCATGCCGAGCATGAACTCGGCGGCCGCTGCCACCGTCATGAACCAGTCGCCAGCCGCTTGTGCGCGAATGGTGCGGACCAGGGGCTGGGCCCAGCTTGCCACCGTCACCGCGTCGGCCAGGCTGTCCCATTCGGGCAGGTCTTCGGGCTCGCAGCCCAGTACCTGGTGCATGGCCAATGGTGTGTTGAAGATAAAGGCCTTGTGCAGTAACACGGCGACCATCTCGGGGCTGAGTTCGAGCATGCGCAGCAGAAACTCCAACTCGCTTCGGCGTTGCGTCAGCCGCTGCTGCAGGACGAACGTGCCATCCGTGTCGTGGCTCAGATCCTCGATCTCGGCCACATAGGATGAGCGCAGTTGATGAAAAAATGGTGACAGTCGCATGGGGATGGTAGTTTCAGATCAGACGGTTGAAATAGGCCGACCAGATGTCGCTGGCAGTTTCCAGCGGGTTGTCCAGCAGATTGCGTTTGCGGTTGTTGTCGTAAGCGGCGCGTTTGGTTTCGTCTGCCAGCACGTCATAGGCCTCCTGCACCAAGCGGAACCGCGCGGGGGCACTCTCAGTTGTGTTGCGGTCAGGATGGTGCAAAGCCGCCTGCTGACGGAACGCCTTCTTGATCTCGGCTAGTGTGGCAGCGCTGCTGACGCCCAACGCGGCGTAGTGGTCTTTCAAGCAGGACTTTCAGTAACCGCAACACCATCGCCTGGCGCCGTGACAGACGGCAAGGCAGCGGCAATGACGCGGGCAGTGGATTTGGGGTGGCGTCGCAGTTGCGGAAGGCGGCCGTAGATCTGCGCGAGGTGCGGGATTATATTCCTTTCGGATCAATCACTTAGGCCATGATTGCAGTATGGACAAAAGTCGCTTGCGTGCGCTGATCGGGCGCATGCCTGGTTGGCGTACCGGGATTGTGTTGGCTGCGCCAGTGGGTCACCCAGACCCTGCAATACCATGTTGTGGATGTGGCACCGATCGAACTCGTTTGGCTCAGGCTGTTGTGCCGGCATGAAAAACCCATGCCGATTGACTTTGAAGCGCGCGAAAGTGCCAGCCGCGACAGAGGTCGACGCATGACGATATTGCACGGTTTGCTTGCCGTGACCGCGGTATGCGTGGTCATCTGGACCTTGTTGCCGCTTTTGCGCCTGGACGCCTGGTGGGTGCGTGGATTTGAGTTCCCGCGCGTTCAGATTGCCGTAATCGGCATGGCCACGATGGCGGTTTACCTGAAGTATGTCGGCTGGAATGAAACGTTGGACCGGGTGCTGCTGGGGGCACTTGCCGCGTGTCTGGTTTTCCAGCTGGTACGCATCGTGCCGTACACGGCGCTGTACCCCAGGCAGGTGCACAAGGCTGTAAGACCTGACCCGGACAACACGATCGCCTTGATGATCAGCAATGTGCTGATGTCCAACCGCAACGCGGAGAGTTTGCTGCAATTGGTGCAAGCGCGCCAACCTGATGTTTTGCTGACGGTGGAGACCGACCGCTGGTGGGAAGAACAGCTCAGTGCACTGGAAGCGACATATCCCCATACCGTCAAGCACCCGCTGGACAACCTGTACGGCATGCACCTGTATTCGCGTTTGCCACTGGTGAACCCGCAACTGCATTTTCTGGTGGAAGAGGGTGTGCCTTCCATTCATGTCAAGGTGCGTCTGCGCTCGGCTCAGCTGGTGCAGTTGTACTGTGTGCACCCTGCACCGCCGAGCCCAACCGAAAACCCCAGTTCGGCCGAGCGCGACGCCGAGTTGTTGCTGGTTGCCACGGCGCAGCCTGAGCCGGTTCGGTCAGTTGTGGTGATAGGCGACCTCAATGACGTGGCCTGGTCGGCGACGACGCGTTTGTTCCAGAAGCTGAGCGGACTGCTGGATATCCGTATCGGACGCGGCAGTTACAACACCTTTCATGCGCAGTATCCGTTCCTGCGCTGGCCTTTGGACCATGTGTTTTGCTCGCCAGACTTCACGGTCGTGTCGCTTGCCAGGCTATCCGACATTGGCTCTGATCACTTCCCGATCGAGGCGGTTCTGCAACTCACGCCGCAAGCCGAGTCCTGGCATGAGGCGCCTCAGGCGGACGCCGATGAGCGGGCAATTGCGCGAAAGAAGATCGACAAGGTGGATGGGGACCAGGACGCACTGCAGTAGGCGCCTGCGGCGATTCGCCTGGGCACTACAAGGGCTTTAGCACAAACCCGATGACCAGCCCTTTATCCGTGACGGTGATGCTGTGCGGCTGCATGCCGAGGATATCGGCCATGGCCAGATCTTGCGGTCGCAACTGGTGCAGCACCACCTCCTGCAGTGCCTGACCGGCAATGGCCGGTCCATAGATGTTCAACAAGTCGGTCGCCTGCGGCGGCAGTTGCGAGAACTGCAGGTTTTGAAACTTCAAGCGGTGGGCGCGAATGGTGCGATCACTGGGCTCATACCGCAAGGCAAAGTCCACGTCGAACGTACCTGAGTGGCTACGATGCAATGCGGGACCGGCCGCTTCAACCGACATCCTCGCGCTCACCCGGTTCTGGCTGGGCAAAAAGCTTAGTTGCGGCGCCTTTAGGTCCAGATCCAGCAACCCCGGAATCGGGTAACGCAACGGAAAACGCTGCGCGAGCTCTTGCTGCAGTTGCTTGTCCGATATGGTGACGCTGGGTTGCGCCTGGGCGCTTTGCGATGTTGACCATACCAATGCGGCGATGGCCAGCATGCGGCCCAGTCCCAGATACAAAGAAAAGACAACATGGAGAAAAGCTCGGGGCATCTTGCTTGGCGACATGGGGGTGGCGCGGTTGGACGGAGTCAATGAAGCAGGCACGTGGTGTGATCGGTCAAGGTGTGGCCGTCATTGTCTGTCGGTAGGCACTGATGCGGCGTACGCGGCAGGAACTGTCACAAGAGTAGCAGTAGTTGGACCGGCGGATATTGTCGTTCTGTCGCGCTGGATCAGCTCTGCAAGGGCTTTGACCTGTTATGGGTGACTGTGGCGAAAGGGACCGGGGTGTAGCTGGCCAGGGTGCGTTCGCCATCGACTCGGGTGATTGGCGTCGCGCTCGCGCGATTCAGGAGTAAGCTAAGAAGGGCCGCGCTTGATAAGCTCAGTCCGCAAGCCAGCCGGCTCCGCTCAACAGAGCCACTATCAAGACGAAACAGGAGGGAAACCATGTCTGTACGCATCAACGATACCGCCCCCGATTTCACCGTGGAGTCCACGGCCGGAAAGCTCAGTCTGCATGACTGGATCGGCAAGGGCTACGCGATCTTGTTCTCACACCCCAAGGATTTCACGCCGGTGTGCACGACTGAATTTGGCGCCGTGGCCCAACTGGCCCCTGAATTCGCCAAACGCAACACCAAGGTGATGGGCGTTTCGGTCGACAGCGTGGAGGACCATAAGAAGTGGAAGCGTGACATCGAGAGTTTCGCCGGTGCGCCGGCCGACTTTCCGATCGTTGACGACAGCTCGCTGCATGTCTCCAAGCTTTACGACATGTTGCCAGCCGATGCCTACCTGCCCGATGGCCGTACACCTGCGGACAGCGCGACCGTGCGCACCGTCTTCATCATCGGGCCGGACAAGAAGGTGCGCCTGACCATGGCCTACCCGATGACGGTAGGCCGCAACTTCGCAGAGATCCTGCGCGCGCTCGATGCGATTCAGGCCACCGATGGTGTGCCGATTGCCACTCCTGCCAACTGGGTGCCCGGGCAGGATGTGATCGTGGCAATGAGTCTGAACGATGCGCAGGCGAAAGAGAAATTCGGCGCGATCGACGCCAAGCTGCCGTACCTGCGATTCACGAAGGCGCCGAAGAAATAGGCGGCTGAGCGGCCGCAGTTGTCACTGGCTTGCAGCGGCCAGCCGTTCTGCCAATGTGGCGGCCGACAGTTCGCCAATACGTGTGCTGACCAGTCGCCCCTTGGCGTCATAGAACAGCGTCATGGGCAGTGCGCTTTGCTTGAATGTGGCGCCAGCGGTCCGGGTCGGGTCCAGCAGGACATTGCGCAAGTTCAGATTGCGGGCCTGCAACCATGGACCAACCCTGTCGACCGATTCGCCCTGGTTCAGGAAAACGAAGTTCACACTAGGTTGGTCGATCTGCGCTTTTTGCATCACCGGCATTTCGCGCACACATGGCGGGCACCAGGTGGCCCAAAGGTTCACAACGGTCGGCTGACCCTTGAAATCGGCGAGTTGCACGGACTGGCCCGCGATCGACGAGAAACCCAGCGCAGGCATTTCCTGCCCGGTATCGGGTCGCAGCGACAAGCCGATCGATCCTACGAGCCAGACGATGGAGCCCGTGAGCAGGGCGGCTTGCATCGGCTTGCGCAGCGCCGGGCGGCGGCCGTAAAGGCTCAGTGCGAACAGCCAGGCCGCTATGAACCCGGCGGTGGCGTTCCAGCCGCCGTCCCGTATATCGATCATGGACAACGGCGACACCATATAGGCCGATCGAAACTCCCAGATAAAGGCCAGCCGAGCCACAACCAGGCCGAAAAGCAGTGTCTTCCACAGTACGGGCTCGACCGCGACGCCGGTTTTGCGGCCGCCGCGTGCGCCGACAAACATGCTGGCTGCCACCACTGCGTACAGCAGCAGCAGGGCGTAAGGAAGGGCCAATGGCCCGAGAATAAGGGCGTCGTTCAAGGGAGTTTGCGCAGCCTGGCGGCTTGGGTTCCAATCGTTGCTTTCTACCATTATCAAGATTGCATATGACAGCAATGGCTGAACTGTTGGCGTTCCAGCGGGAAACCGGGGCATTGGAGCAGATTGCCGGCCGACTCGGCTGGGATCAGGAGACCGTGATGCCGCGGGGCGCTGCCGAGCAACGCGGCGAGGAAACCGCGGCGATCGAAGGCCTGCTGCACGCGCGGCGCACCGATCCGCGCATCGCGGACTGGCTGGCGCAAGCCAAGCCCCTGGATGCGACAGATCAGCGCATTTTGGAGCTGATTGGCCGCACGCTAAAGCGCAGCGCCTGCATTCCAGTGCGGCTTGCCACCGAGATCGCGCGTGTGACCTCGGTAGCGCAAGGCGTTTGGGCCGACGCCCGGTCCCACAACGACGTGGCGCGCTTTTTGCCGAAACTCGAGCGCGTGCTCAGCCTCAAGCGCGAGGAGGGCAGTGCCTTGTCGGCGGGGGGATTTGGCCTGGACGCCTACGACGCGCTGCTCGACGGTTTCGAACCAGGTGCCACCGCGGCAAGTATTGCTGCCTTGTTCGATCGCATGCGTCCGCGCCTGGTGGCTCTGCGCGAGCGCGTGCTGGGCGCTAGCCACCAACCCCAAGCTTTGACAGGGCACTATCCTCAGGCAACGCAATTGGCGCTCGTGCGTGAGGTGATGGATGCCTTCGGGTTTGACTGGAAACGCGGGCGGCTCGACCAGGCCGTGCATCCTTTTTCGTCGGGCTCCGGCGACGACGTGCGCATCACGACGCGCGTGGTCGAGAGCGACCCGTTCAACTGCATCTATTCGACCGTTCATGAAACCGGACACGCATGTTATGAGCAGGGCATCGATGCGCAACACCGTTTCCTGCCTACGGGGCAGGGTGTGTCGATGGGTGTGCATGAAAGCCAGAGCCGGATTTATGAGAACCAGCTGGGCCGCTCGCGGGCGTTCACGGCCTGGCTCTGGAGCCGCATGGAAAGCCAGTTCGACAACTTTGAAGTGCGCTCGCCCGATGACTTTTATGGCACCGTGAACCGCGTTCAGCCGGGCTTCATTCGCACGGAAGCCGACGAGGTGCATTACAACCTGCATGTCATGATGCGCTTTGATCTGGAGCGGCAACTGGTTGATGGAACGTTGGCCGTGGGCGATCTTGAGGCGGCTTGGAACCGGCGCTTCGCCAACGACTTCGGCATGCAGGTGGATGTGCCGGCGCACGGCATGCTGCAGGATGTGCACTGGTCGGTTGGCTTGTTCGGTTACTTTCCGACCTACAGCCTGGGCAACGTCTATGCGGGTTGCCTGCACCAGTCGCTGCGCACGCAACTGCCCGGGCTTGACCAAAGTCTGGCGCAAGGCAGCGCGAAGCCTGCGACTGACTGGCTACACGACGGCGTGCATCGTCACGGCGGCTTGTATCGTCCCACCGATGTCGTTGAACGTGCGTGCGGATTCGCCCCGACCGAAGGCCCGCTGCTGGACTATCTGGAGGCGAAATTCGGCGAGATCTACGGGCTCTGAGGCCTCACGTGCGACGCTAACGGCGTGCTGCGGCCACAGCAAACCGCGCGGCGACCATCGGCAAACCGCACAAGGCCATTCATCATGCGAGCCGCGCGAACCCGGATGCCACCCAGGCCTGTGCGCTGTGAACATTGAGCTTGAAGGCAGGCGAAACAGCCACGCGTCCCAGTTCTTCGCCGAACTCGTCTTCGGCACAGAGCGACGCCGTGGCGCCTTCGTCGTCCGGCACGATGGCCAGCGCGACGCGGATGCGGCGGTCCTCGACGGTTACGGTGACATTGCGGTTGAGCTCTGCGTGAAGCTGTTGCTCATGCCGGCGTAATACCTCGTTCGCGGTCTTGACCAAGGTATGGAAGGCCGTGACGTCCAGCGGCTTTGGATCCTTCTTGTTGCGCCCCATGGTCCAGGGCCCGACCAGCGCGGGTTCTGATTCACCATGCAGCATCATGGCAACAGCCCAGCCGTCATCGTCTTCGTTCTTGATCACGCGCGCGGTCCAGCGTTCGTCGCTCCAAAGGCGGTCCTCGTGGATGGGTTCGGGGGTGTTGTCTGTCATTGCGCCAAAAACGCGGCCGGAACCGGTGCAAGTTCAGCGTCAACGCCCGGCTGCTTCCATAAAAAGCGCAGCGTCCAGGTAATTCTGCGCTCGAAGAAATCGATGGCAAGCGGATACCAGCCAGGCTGGGTCACCTCCATCGTGGCGAGTTCGGAGAACTGGTCATCGTGCACGCCGGGGTCCTCAACGATCATCTTGCCGTCAATCGTCAGGCGCACGCCGTCGTTCGATTCGAACGCGAATTTGTAGGCGCCGGCCTTCTCGAGATGGATGAACCCTGTGATCCGCGCCATCACGCCGTCGTCCGCATTGCTGGTCAGAACCTTGCTGGTGCCGCCATCGAAGTCCAGAGCCGTCAGCAGCGGCGGGCCTGGCTCGCACTTAAGTGTTTTTGCCCATGTGGTGATTTCGTCGACGTGCCGGATGAACTTGTACATGTAGCAGACCGCCAAGCCGGGCTTGCGCTCGGCGTTGGCCGCAGATACCTGTGCCTGGACGCCGGGTGCCCAGGCCAGAAGCACACTCCCGATCAAGAGAGAACAGGCCCAGAATGACTTCGCTTTTTGCATATTTCTACCTCGGATATTTGCGCCGCTGATTGTCAGCAAGCCGTAGGTTCAGGTCAACAATGGATTCATCGTTTCGATGTGGTCGGGCATGCTTGGCCAATAGATTGTTACCGGTACATCGCTATTTGCGCCAGTTTTCCGGCTGCTGGCCATACACCACGGCCAACATCCGCTCAAATTCGGCCCTGCGGCTCGCGGCCAGAGGGCGGAGCACCCCTTTGTTCTGCAGCACCGTGATCAGTTTGGTCGGGGCTTGCAGCTTGTCGCCGACGATCTCCACATGGCCGGCCTGCACCTGCACGCGGTCCACTGCGGTGCCGGTTTCGACCAGTGCGTTGCGTTGCTCGGCCAGCGAAAATATCTCATCACTTTCCAGGCAGCGACCATCGGCTTCACGGCGGCAACTGCCCTCTTCAGCGGTGTCTATTTTCAGGTAATTGACCCCCGCCAGCAGCTGTCCTGGCTCGGTGATGAAGTTTGACGAAAACGTGATGTCTTTCCACTTGGGCCCGGTGAAGATGTGGCAGCTCAGTGGCAACAAGCCCAGCGTCAGTGGGTAGAGCCAGGTCTTGCCGCAGGTGCTGGCAGCATCGATGCCGGAGAACGGCCCGGAAATGGTCACCAGCCGCCAGTCCACAGTTTGGGGGGCAGGCAATGTCGGTGCGGGTTCCAGGGCGTCGGTCAGCGCCCGGCGCGCAATCAGTGCGCCCTGACTGTGACCGATGACGGTCACCCGCGCGTCGCCCGCCTGCCCGGCGAGTTGCGTGGTTGCGCGGCGCAGCGCGCTGGCGCTGTCGTCCAGTGCAGCGCGGTCGTCGTAGGTGAAGCAGGCCGATTGTTGGCCCTGGAAGGCCAGCACCTGTGCCAGCGCGCGGAACTGGCCCGAGGACCCGAAACAGCCGTGGACCAGCACGGTGACTGGCTCGCCCGCTTTCAGGTGCAGGCTGCGGTCTGGGTTGTCGGTGCAGGGGCCCAGGCCGGCAATGCTGAGCGTGCGGTCGGGCGGCGGCAGGCGTCCTGGCTCCAGGTCGCGCGCGACGATGGGGTCATAGGACGCACAGCCGACCAACAGGCAAGCAGACAACAACAGGGCGACTTTTGTCATTTATAGAAGGATAGTTCAGAAACCCGGCTTACCCCAAGCGACCACAGGCCATCTGGGCACGCCAGTGGGAGATGTCGTTACGTTCCGACTAGGAGGTGCCCGGCGGCCGATCATTCAATACGGCTTCAAACTCAGCCAATTCAATGCCAATGGCCGCGTATTTCTTGGACTTGGCTTTGTTGTCCACCCACTGCAGTGTTGCCGCCTCCAAATCTTCCTTGAAGTGGGCAAGCGCTGATTCCTTGATTGCATTTGTGGCTTCCGCGGCACTGCTGGACCAGAGCTCAATCAGGTCGGACAGGCCGTTGTCGAAATCATCGAACGTCTCGAGGTGGATCCATTGGCCATCTTTATCGAACATTTTTTCCTTCGTCTTTTGCATGTGTTGCGTTCTGGCGGGGGTGAAGAGCACATGTTAACCAAGGGTAGCCATGCTTTCCAGGTCAACCGATGTGCCGAGTCCCGATTGGATTCAGGCCGGACAATCCAATCCCGAACGGAGCTTACGCCGGCCAGGCCGAACATGGCGTTTGTGGTCTTTCGCTGACATGACGCCGGGCCTTGGTCTGATGGACTTGATCCGAATGCGTGGCAGGCTTGACGCAATGCAACATCACAAGCGTCCGGCGGCGCAAATCCTGCAAGCCCCCGGGGCGTTTGCCTTGCGCACCTTAAAGGCGTTTCGCGCCAACCAAGGCCTTTTGCTGGCCGGCGCGGTTGCCTACTATGCGTTGCTATCGCTTGTGCCGCTGGTGATTCTCACGGTGATTGCGCTCTCGCACTTTGTCGAGCAGGGCGCGCTGCTGCAGACTGTGGGACGTTATCTGGAGTGGCTGGTGCCGGGGCAGTCCCAAGCGGTTGTGAGCGAACTGGCTAACTTTCTGGCGCACCGCGATGTCATGGGCTGGGTGTTGCTTGTCAGCATGTTGTTTTTCAGCTCGCTCGCTTTCACCGTGCTGGAAAACGCAATGTCGGTGATTTTTCACCACCGGGTGGCGGTGCGCCGTCGCCATTTCTTGATCTCGGCGGTAATTCCGTATCTCTACATATTGTCGCTCGGGCTCGGGCTGCTGCTGGTAACTCTGGTGTCAGGCAGCCTTCAGGCGTTTGGCCAGCGCGAGGTGGTTTTCCTTTGGCGCAGCTGGTCGCTGGACGGCCTTTCGGGTGTGCTGCTGTACCTGCTGGGCTTCGCGGGTGAAATTTTTGTGCTGACGTCGGTGTACATCGTCATGCCGGTCGGCCGTCTGTCATGGCGCCATGCCTTGCTCGGCGCGGTCGCAGCAGCTTTGTTGTGGGAGCTCTCGCGTCATTTGCTGATGTGGTACTTCACCACCCTGTCGCAGATCGGCACCGTGTACGGGTCACTGACCACAGCCATCGCGGTTTTGCTGAGCCTGGAGGTTGCGGCCACACTGCTGCTTTACGGTGCGCAAGTAATCGCCGAATACGAACGCCTGGCAGTTGAAATGCCCGATGCGCCGCCTGTACCGTTTACCACCACGCAGGCTTGATGGAGTGTTCTCGCCGATGCCGTTTTGACCAAGTGGGGATGCGACGGAAAAGGTTGACCACGTGAGAAGAACTGGCGCAGCCGGCGCGATTGTGATGGCCCAAGATCGCCACACTTCTGGCACCACTTGTAGAACCTGGCATGGTTGATGCGCAATTTGCGACAAGTCACATCGACTTTCGTGCTCAATTTGGCCTGCTTCAGCACTTACGCGACCTGCTCCTTGGACTTCCCACAGAGCGCTTGATATAGGCTGGCCTCAAACGTGAGGCACGTTCATATGCCTCGGAGCTGATGTCACCCGGGTGTATATGAAACCCCGGTCGATTCACACAGGCCGATCAGGTGGAGGCGCAGGCCATTCAAGTGGCAGTAGCTGCCGACGTCGGTGGTTGACCTTCAATCAGTTGTTCCATCGCACCCACAAATATTCTGGCTTGTTCGTGCGCCCAGCTGGCCTGTTCGGTTTCGATGCTGTCGCCTTTGTAGTCGGCAACCCAATCGAAGGTCTTCAACCTTGTTGATGGCCTTGCCCAGATCGATTGATACTTTTCCGGTCTACACGAGTTGCAGACTGAATGCAGATGGCAAGCCGCTGTGCGTCTTGATCGATGCAAGGCTGGAGGTCGCGCCGGTTCCCAGCAAGCGCCGCGCGCACAGCGTCAAACATGGCGTAGTAGGCGCGGTTGCAGGCGACCATCCAGGTCGCCGGCATCGAGCAACAATTTCGATGACTTGAAGGCGATCCTTGCCTTGCTCAGCAACTCGTCAACGGTCAAAGCAGAATTCCTTCGCGCTGAATGTTACGTAGCAATTCGGGATTCGAATACTGTTCCGGATGGTCCCATTCCGTTTGCCAGATCGGCAAAGGCTGAAAGCGGATGCCAGAGTCCAGCAAAACCTCATATGCCAGGTCGTCCATCGCAAATTTTGTTTCAATGAATTTGCCCGGCAGGCCTGTCAGCAAGACTGCGACGTCAGCGTCACTTTCGTTGTGATAGTCACGTCGCGCGCGGCTTCCAAACAGCAAGGTCTACCTGACTTGAAAGTGGTGGTCAAGTTTTTGTCTGAAGGCGCTCGTTGCGCTCTTCGTAGCCGAGTCGATCAAATGGGTGGTCATGAAAGAACGTCCAGGCGCCAACGTGTCGATCACAAAATGATAAACCCCGTCGTCTTACGACGACGGGGTTTTCAAATTTTTTGGCTCCCCAACTCTCCCGAAGCTGAGAACTGGGAATTGGTGGTTTGCGTTGGCTAGACGCGGCCATCCAGTAAAGCAGATGCGGTAGCTTGTCCACAAAATCCACAGGCCGAAGGCCCGGCGACCCCCGGAGCTTCGCTC
>JBBQJP010000015.1:0-87726 GCA_038326025.1 Burkholderiales bacterium | reverse complement strand
GTGCAGCACGGTATTGCGGGTGATGCCGTTGAGCGCGCCGGCCGACAGATCGGGCGTGTAAACGACACCATCCTTGACGACGAACACATTCTCGCCGGCACCTTCGCTGACGAACCCGCTGGCGTCCAGCAACATGGCTTCGTCGTAGCCGTCGTCGGTGGCTTCCTGGTTGGCCATAATCGAGTTGGTGTAATTGCTGACCGCCTTGGCCTGGGTCATCGTGATGTTGACATGGTGGCGGGTGTAGCTCGAGATCTTCACCCGGATGCCGTTTTTCATGCCGTCTTCACCCAGATAGGCACCCCAGGGCCAGGCCGCGACCATCAGGTGGATGGTGTTGCCCTTGATGCTGACGCCGAGTTTCTGCGAACCGACCCAGGTGAGCGGCCGCAAATAGCAACTCTCGAGCTTGTTCTCGCGCACCACCTGCGTCTGCGCGGCCATGACCTGATCAATCGTGAACGGGATCTTCATGCGCAGGATCTTGGCACTGTTGAACAGCCGCTCGGTGTGTTCCTTGAGGCGGAAAATCGCCGTGCCATCGGCCGTCTTGTAGGCACGCACGCCTTCGAAAGCACCACAACCGTAATGCAGCGTGTGCGTCAGCACATGGATCTTGGCGTCGCGCCATTCGACCAGCTGCCCGTCCATCCAGATCTTGCCGTCACGGTCGGCCATCGAAGGGGGTACTGCACTCATGGTGTTTCCTTGTCTCGCGCCATGTCGGCGCACTGGTTTTTGTCCGGGTTCACAATGCTGGCAGGCAGGAGGCCGCCAGACACCGCAACCCACGATTTTACGGGGCCGGCGGCCGCGGCTTGTCGGGCGACCGCGCCGACGCCGGGTCAGCCTGCGGCGACAGCGGCCGGGTCATCTGCCAGCGTACCAGGCGGCCTCCCTGGAACTCGCAATCCACAAACGATTCGGAGTTATCGGTCCAGCGGTAGATCTCGGGCTGCACGTCCTTCACCGACTGCAAAACACCCAGGGACCGGGTCATCGCGACCACATGCATCAGCGTTGCACGCGGCTTGAGCTTGGCATTGAGCATGACAGCGCTGTCCACGTAGCCGACCGGGCGGTTCGCCGCGCGTTTGAGCACCTGCACCATGCGGTTGAAATGCAGCAACGCCCACATCACGATGGCGGTGAGAACCACCGCCACGCCTTGCCAGCCAAACCGGTACCAGGCGATGGTGATGGCGGCAATGCCGGCGAGCGGAATGCCGACGCGCATAAGTAGTTGTTGCATCATTCGAAAAAAAGTAGAGCGCGGCAATCGCCGCAACTGGCATGACGGGCGTTGCGGCCACCGACATGGTTCGGCGCCACACGGCAGATACATCACCGCATTTTAAAGAGGCATGCCAAGCGCACCAGCTCCGACCTTCTTCAGGTCAGTCCGCGCACCACTTCCATCGCCTGTTCGACCCGGTCGACACCGTGGATGACCAGCCCTTCGATCGGCTTGCGCGGCAGGTTCGCGCGAGGCACTACGGCCACACCAAAACCCAGCTTGGCGGCCTCGCGCAGTCGCTCCTGGCCGCGTGGCGCCGGGCGCACTTCGCCGGCCAGACCGACCTCGCCGAAAGCGAAAAAGCCTTTGGGCAGGGGTTTGGCACGCAAACTGGACGTGATGGCCAGCATCACCGCCAGGTCGGCCGCCGGCTCATTGATACGCACGCCGCCCACCGCATTGACGAATACATCCTGATCGGCACACGCAACGCCGGCATGGCGGTGCAATACCGCCAGCAACATGGCCAGGCGGTCGCGGTCCAGACCCACTGACAGCCGGCGCGGGCTCGGGCCGCCATCGTCCAGCAAGGCCTGAATCTCGACCAGCAGCGGGCGGCTGCCCTCGAGCGTCACCATGACACAGCTGCCTGGCACGGCGGTCTCGTGCTGGCTCAGAAAGATGGCGCTCGGGTTGCTCACACCCTTGAGCCCCTTCTCGGTCATGGCGAACACGCCGATCTCGTTGACCGCGCCAAAGCGGTTCTTGATGGCGCGCACCAGGCGAAAACTCGAATGCGTGTCGCCCTCGAAATACAGTACGGTGTCGACCATATGCTCGAGCACGCGCGGACCGGCCAACGCGCCCTCCTTGGTGACATGACCGACCAGCACGATGCATACGCCGCTGGCTTTGGCCGCGCGTGTCAGGTGCGCCGCACATTCACGTACTTGCGCCACCGAGCCGGGCGCGGAGGTGAGCTGGTCGGAATACACGGTCTGGATCGAATCGATCACTGCCACCGCGGGTTTGACCGCGTCCAGCGTGGCCAGAATCTTGTCCAGTGCGATCTCGGCCAGCACCGATACCTGGGACTGATCCAGGCCGAGCCGGCGTGCGCGCAAGGCCACCTGGGCGCTGCTTTCCTCGCCCGTCACATACAAGGTGCGGTGGCCGGCGTTTTGCAGGCTGTGCATGGCCTGCAAGAGCAAGGTCGATTTGCCGATGCCGGGATCTCCGCCGATCAGCACCACGCCGCCTTCGACGATACCCCCGCCCAACACGCGATCGAGTTCCTCGTGGCCGGTAGGGGTACGCTCGGTCTCCACAGCGTCGATGTCGCCCAGCGTCGTGACCGCGGTGGTCCGGGCCAGTGAGGCAAACCGGTTGCGCACCGCGCCAGCGGAAGGGTCCTGGGCCACCGATTCGATCAATGTGTTCCACGCCGCGCACGCCGGACATTTGCCCAGCCATTTGGGGCTGGTACCGCCACATTCGGTACAGGTGTAAACGCTTTTTTCCTTGGCCATGTGGCCATGTTAGCGCCCGGCCTGACCGATGCCGTCCGGCGGCCTCCCGCATGCGCGGGAAAGCCCGGCTACATTTGACGGGATTCCCTGGAAAGTCCGACCCCATGCCCCATCTCGTTGTGCTCTACACCCCGAACCTGGATCAGGAGACCGACATGACCGTCCTGTGCCGTGTTTTGGCCGACACGCTGCTGCTGACCCCTGACGACGACGGCCAACCGGTGTTCCCGACCGGCAACACCCGAGTGCTGGCGTATCCGGCCAGGCATTACGCGGTGGCTGACGGCAAGGCCGACTACGCCTTTGTGTATCTCAACATGCGCATGGCCCATGGCCGCAGCGCCGCCACCCACAGACGGATCGGTGATGCCTTGTTGATGTGCGCCAAGGCCCACTTTCAACCGGTCTTCAAGGAGCGCCATATTGGTCTGACTTTTCAGATCGACGAGGGACATGAAGTGTTTGATGCCAACCACAGCAATCTGCACCCCTTGTTCCAGGCAAACTGACCCGTACCGATCCGATCCGACCCGCCCCCTACTTCCAGACCCAAGGAGCACCATGCATACCCCCGTCAATACCTTCAAGAAGGCGCTGCAGGACCGACAGGCCCAGATCGGCCTTTGGCTTAGCCTGCCCCATTCGCTGAGCACCGAAATTTGCGCCGGCGCCGGCTTCGACTGGTTGCTGCTCGACGGCGAACACACGCCCAACGACCTGCAGAGCATGCTGGTGCATTTGCAGACGATTGCGGCCTATCGCAGCCAACCGGTGTGCCGCGTGCCGGTCGGTGACACTGCGCTGATCAAGCAATACCTCGACCTGGGCGTGCCCAACCTGCTGGTGCCGATGGTAGACACGCCGGAGCAGGCCCAGGCGCTGGTGCAGGCCTGCCGCTACCCGCCACTGGGCATACGCGGCATGGCGGGCGCCCGCGCGTCGCGCTGGGGCCGTTATCCGCGTTACGCCCTGGAGGCGAATGATCAGATCTGCCTGCTGGTGCAGGCCGAAACCCGCCTGGCGCTGTCCAACCTGGATGCGATTGCCGCCATAGACGGCGTCGATGGTGTCTTCATCGGTCCGGCCGACCTGTCGGCGTCGATGGGCCATATGGGCAACCCGGGCCACCCCGAGGTGCAGGCTGCGATCGAAGACGCGATCGCTCGCGTTCTCAAGGCGGGCAAGGCGCCCGGCATCCTGACCGCCGACACCAAACTCTCCAAGCGCTACCTCGAGCTGGGCGCGTTGTTCGTTGCCGTGGGCCTGGACACCGGCATCCTGACGCGTGGCACGGCCGCACTGGTCAATGAGTTCATGGCCACGGCGCCGGCTGCAGCGCCATCAGCCGACAAGACTTATGGCTGACCCGGGCCGCGCGGCACCCACCGCGTGGCATCCGGACGAACAGGCCGCGCGGGTACAACTGGCCGCCTGTTACCGGGTATTTGCTTTGCTCGGCTGGACCGAGCTGATCTACAACCACATCACGGTGCGCCTGCCCGACAGCGCGACCGGCGGCGAGCGGCAATTTCTGATCAACCCATTCGGCCTGCACTACAGCGAAGTCACGGCCAGCAACCTGGTCAAGATCGATCTGCAGGGCCAGGTGCAGGACGGCTCGCGCCATGTCGTGAACCCGGCCGGCTTCACCGTGCACGCCGCCATCCACGACGCCTTGCCCCAGGCGCATTGCGTGATGCATACCCACACCACTGCCGGCATGGCCGTGGCCTGTCTGCAGGGCGGCCTGCAGCAGACCAATTTCTACAGCGCGCAGTTGCACGGCAAGCTTGCCTACCATGACTTCGAGGGCATCACCATCCATGCTGACGAAGCACCACGCCTGCTTGCCAGCATCGGTGACAAACCGGCGGTGATCCTGCGCAACCACGGGCTTCTGGTCTGGGGAAAAACGCTGCCGCAGACCTTCGCATTGTTGTGGACGCTGCAGCGGGCCTGCGAGATCCAGCTGGCCACGCTTAGCATGGGCGCGGCTATTACCGTACCAGACGTTGTCGCGGCACGTTGTGCACACGATGCGCTGCAATTCCATCCTGATCATGGTGGTGGGCAGGATGTATTCGATGCACTGGTGCGCCAGGTCGATCGCGTTGATACCGGCTACCGGAGCTGAACCACACGCATCACCCGCACTGCCTCGTGACGCTCGGCGTATATTGAGTCATGTCATCACTTCATCCCCATACCCGCGCCGACCTGGCGCGCATCGCAGCCGACGCCATGCGCGAGCGTGGCCTGGAGCCGGAATTCCCGCCCGCCGTGCTCGATCAGCTCGCAGGCATTCAGGGGCCGGCGACCGACCCAAAGGCTGCCGACTTGCGCGCGCTGGACTGGTGCTCGATCGACAACGACGACTCGCTTGACCTCGACCAGCTCAGCGTGTGCGAGGTATTGCCCGACGGACGGGTCAAGATCATGGTGGCCGTGGCCGACGTCGACGCGCTGGTGAACAAGGGCAGCGCCATCGACGCGCACGCCCGCACCAACACTACCTCGGTCTACACCGGCGCGCGCATCTTCCCGATGCTGCCTGAACGCCTGTCCACCGACCTGACGTCGCTGAACCCGAACCAGGACCGGCTGGCCATCGTCACCACGATGATCTTCAACCCGGATGCCAGCCTCGCCGGCTCCAACGTATCGCAGGCCCTGGTGCACAACAAGGCCCAGCTCGCCTATGACGCGGTATCCGACTGGCTGGTCGGGCAAGGTGATCTGCCCGCCGCCGCCCGCGCCGTACCGGGCATGGACGCGCAGTTGCGCACGCAGGACAGTGTGGCGCAGCAGCTGCGTGCAAGGCGCCGTGCGCAAGGCGCGCTCGAATTCGAGACATTTCAGCCCCGCGCCGTGTTCGAAGGCGAAGAGGTGGTCGACATCCGCGAACAACCGCAGAACCGTGCACGCCAGCTGATCGAAGAGCTGATGGTCGCCACCAATGGGTGCACCGCTCACTTCCTGGCCAATCACGGCGGCGTATCGCTGCGCCGCATTGTGCGTTCGCCCGAACGCTGGCAGCGCATCGTCGACCTGGCCGAGCAATGGGGCACGACGCTACCCCATCGGCCGGACGGCAAGGCGCTGGAAGCCTTTCTGGCGCAGAGACGCCGGGCCGATCCGCTGCGTTTCCCCGATCTGTCCCTGGTCGTCGTCAAGCTGATGGGCCGCGGAGAATACGTGGTGGAAACACCGGCGGGCCCACCCATCGGGCATTTTGGTCTGGCGGTGCGCGATTACATGCATTCGACCGCGCCGAACCGCCGATATCCAGACCTGATCACGGCGCGCCTGATCAAGGCTGTTTTAAGCCACAGTCACCCGCCTTACGACAATGCCGAACTCGGCGAGCTGGCACACCAATGCACGACGCAGGAAGATGCGGCGCAAAAGGTGGAACGACGGGTGCGCAAGTCCGAGGCTGCCCTGGTACTGGAAAACCGCATCGGCGAGGTGTTCGAAGGCATCATCACCGGCATCAATGCCGAGGCGAACTGGGTGCGCATCTTCACGCCTCCGGTGGAAGGCAAGCTGGTCGGCGCACCGCCACGTCTGGACGTCGGGCAGAAGGTGCGGGTGCGCCTGACCGTGGCCCATGTCGAGCGCGGCTTCATCGACTTTGTACTGGCTGACCCGGACTGACCGGGACGTCTCAGATCCCGCGCGGCCCAAGCCGGGCACGCAAGTCCTCGATCTCGTCCATCAGCTGCAGCGCCAGCGCCGCGCCAGCGATGTTGACGCCCAGGTCGCGTTGCAGACGCACCGCGACGCGGGCCCGGCGCAACTGCAGGCCGGGGAAACGCCAGTGTTCGGGCGCGCTGCCTTCGGGCGCGATCACGCCTTCGTCGACCAGCGCCTCCAATTGCTCGGCCTGCGTGCCACATGCACGGCAAAACTCTTCCAGCGACAGGTCGAGCTGCTCCTCCACGATCAACACATCGGTTATCACGGATGTAGCACGGACTTTCATGGCTTGCCTCCCAATCTGGCACGCGGATCGAATCCCTTGAAATGGGACAACATGCCGGCGTAGACGGCCTGGTCAACCTCCGAGGTCGCCGCCGGAAGCACGATCTGCAATACGAAATAAAAGTCACCCGGTGTAGCGCCCGGAATGCCTCGCCCGCGCAGGCGCAATTTGCGCCCGGCCGCCGAGCCGGCGGGGATCGTCAGCTCGACCGTTCCCGCCGGCGTGGGCACCTCGATCTGCGCGCCCAGAGCGGCCTCCCAGGGTGCAACCGGCAGGTCGAGATACACGTCGCGCTGTTCCACCCGGTAATGCGCGTGGGGTTTGAATGCCACCTCCAGATACAGGTCGCCGGGTTGGCCCTGCCCGATGCCGGCGCCACCCTGACCTGCCAGCCGTATGTGTTGACCGGCGCGTACCCCCTTGGGCACGACGAATGTGATGGTGTGCTCGCGCGCTGTGATCCGGCCCTGGGCGTCACTTTCGGGTACACGCAGGCTCAGCGTGCGCTGCGCACCGTGGTAAGCATCCTCCAGGTCGATCTGGATGCGGGCATGGCGATCTTCGCCATGGGCATGAAATCCACCACCGGTGGCGCCACTGCCGCCATGGCCCGACGGTCGGGCGCCGAAACCGCGCCGAAACAAGGCGTCGAAGAAATCGCTGTGGTCGGCTCCGTCCTGCGCTCCGAAGCCCCGCCCGGCGCCCTCGGACCCGGCATTCCAGTCCGGCGGCGGGCGGAAGTCCTGCCCGGCCTGCCAGTTCGCGCCCAGTTGGTCATAGGCGCTGCGTTTCTCCGGATCCTTGAGCACCTCGTGGGCCTCGCCGATTTCCTTGAAGCGCGCCTCCGCATCGGCTTCCTTGCTGAGATCCGGGTGGTATTTGCGGGCCAGTTTCCGATAGGCCTTCTTGATGTCATCGGCACTGGCGTCGCGCGCCAGGCCCATCACTTTGTAGTAATCCTTGTATTCCATGCTTTTCCCTGATGAGCCCACAATCTACTACCGTTCGTCGCACCTGTGGCCGACCAGGCTTGATGCCGATCAAGGTTGAGCGGGTTGTCAGTCGACGACCACCGGAACCCGCAGCGCCAGCGCACACATCAATTCATAACCCACCGTGCCAGCGGCACACGCCACCTGATCGATCGGCACCACGGCATCGCCGGTGCCGCCCCACAGAATCACTTCGGAACCGAATCCGGCATCCGGATTCGGGGTCAGATCCACCGTCAGCATGTCCATGCTGACACGCCCGACCGTGCGCGCGGGCACACCGTCGATCGACACCGGCGTTCCGGTCGGACACACTCGGGGGTAACCGTCGGCATAACCACAGGCGACAACACCAATGCGCATGGCTCGATCGGCCACAAAGGACGAGCCGTATCCGACCGTGTCGCCCGGCTCAAGCGTCTGCTCACCAATGATGCGTGCCGCCAATGTCATGGTGGGTCGCAAGCCCCAGTGCGCCGCGTCATGTTCCGGGTAGTCGGGCGCACTGCCATAGGTTGCGATGCCAGGACGGATCCAGTCAGACACCGACGCGATGCTCTGCGCGCCTTCAAACCCGCGCATGTGGCGCAGCGTGGCCGCGCTATTGCCCACCGTGCGTTCGCCCGGCAGGTCCAGCGTGGCGGCCTGGAATACCGCCATCTGCGCTGTGACGCCCACCGAGCCGTCGGCGTCGCTGAAATGGGTCATCAGGGAAATCTCGCCGACCTGCGGCAGCGCATCGAGCCGCGACCATGCCGCGCGATAGGCCTGGGGCGTGAACCCCAGGCGGTTCATGCCAGCGTTCAACTTGAGAAAGATGCGGTGGGGCGCGTGGGTCTTGTGCATGGCCAGCATGTCGATCTGCGCAGCGCAATGCACCGTGTGCCACAGGCCCAGGCGCGAACACAGCTCCAGGTCACGTGGCTCGAACACACCTTCGAGCAGCAGGATGGGGCCACGCCACCCCAGGTCGCGCACGCGCTGTGCTTCGCTCAGATCGAGCAGGGCAAATCCGTCGGCGCCCCGCAAAGCGTCATACACACGCTCGATGCCGTGACCATAGGCATTGGCTTTGACAACAGCCCATACTTTCGCGTCGGGCGCTGCGCTGGCGCAAACCGCCAGGTTATGACGCAATGCGTCCAAATGGATCGTGGCCTGAATCGGTCGGGGCATGGAACAATGATGGGAATACGGTAATAGCGCCCATTCTGGCAGCTTGCACCGTGATATAACCGGGCCCACGTTGGAGACCAGAAAACAAGATACCGGCATCAGCTGTACTGATGACCCTCACAGCACGGCATGAAGCGCGGGTTCTATACCATCATGTCAGCGCAGTTCTTCAGCTCGCTGGCCGACAATGCCTTGTTCGTCTGCGCCGTGCAGTTGCTCCGAAGCGAGCAAGCCGGCGAATGGCAGCAAGCGGCACTTGTGCCGATGTTTGCGTTGTTTTACGTGCTGTTGGCGCCGTTTGTCGGTGCGTTCGCAGACTCGCGGCCCAAGGGCCAGGTCATGCTCATCAGCAACTTCATCAAGGTGGCCGGCTGCCTGATGATGTTGTTCGGCACGCATCCGCTGATGTCCTATGCCATCGTCGGACTTGGCGCAGCGGCCTACTCGCCGGCCAAATACGGCATCCTGACCGAACTGCTGCCCGCATCCCAGCTGGTCAAGGCCAACGGCTGGATCGAAGGCCTGACGATCGGCTCCATCATTCTGGGCGTGTTGCTCGGTGGGCAGCTGGTCAGCCACGCAGTGTCCTCGGTCTTGCTGGGTTTTGACTTTCCGTTTATCGATCTGGGCATCGACACACCGGCCGACGCGGCGATCAGCCTGCTGATCTTTGTTTACCTGCTGGCCGCCTGGTTCAACACCCACATACCGGAAACCGGCGTGGAGATGCGACCGCTGCCGCGCAATCCCGTTGTGCTGCTGCCCGACTTCTGGACCTGCAACATGCGCCTGTGGCGCGACAAGCTGGGCCAGATTTCGCTGGCGGCGACAACGCTGATCTGGGGCGTTGCCGGCAATCTGCGATTCATTGTGTTGTCGTGGGCGGCCGTGGCCCTGGGATATTCGGTCACCCAGGCGTCGGCACTGCAAGGTGTGGTGGCCATCGGCATGGCCGTCGGTGCGGTCGTTGCGTCGATGCGTATGCGGCTGGAAGACGGCCCGCGCGTGATCACGCTGGGCATCGGCATGGGCGGCCTGATCATCCTGCTGATCTTCATCGACAACGTCTGGGTTGCAGCGCCGTTCCTGATCCTGCTCGGTGCCCTGGGTGGCTTCCTTGTGGTTCCGATGAACGCCTTGTTGCAGCACCGCGGACACAACCTGATGGGTGCAGGGCGATCAATCGCAGTGCAGAATTTCAATGAACAGGCGTGTATTCTGGCACTGGGCGCTGCCTACAGCCTGTCGGCGGGCGTGGGGGTTCCGACCTTCGCTGCGATCACGGGCTTTGGCGTGACGATCGCGCTGGTGATGTGGCTGATCCGGCGCTGGTATGCCCACAACCGGCTGCATCATCGCGCCGAAGTCGAGCATTTGCTCGATATCGCCCGAAACGACAATCACCACCACTGAGCCGGAGCCCGCCGGACCTGCGCAAGGTGCATGGGGGGCCGCGACGAAACCCGATCAGCTGCGGCGCATGCGCTGGAAATCCGACGGCGTGAGTGTGCCGTCCGGTTCGGTCCGCGCCACCTGATCCCGCCCGGCCCGTTTGGCCTCGTACAAGGCATTGTCGGCCGCGGCGTACAAGGCGGCCACCGTTCCGGTGTGTCCGCCCGGCATGCAGGCCACCCCGAAGCTGGCGGTGACCTTCACCTCCAGATCGCTGTTGACCCGGACCGCCGATCGCCGCAAAAGCTTGCGCAGCTTTTGTGCCAGCACCATCGTGGCGTCGATATCGGTTTGTGGCAACAACACGATGAACTCCTCGCCGCCGATCCGCGACACGATGTCGGTAATGCGCACGCCGTCGCGTAGTGCCTCGGCCACGTGCACCAGCACCTTGTCGCCTGCCGGGTGACCATGCTGGTCGTTGATGGTCTTGAAGTGGTCCATGTCGATCACGATGACGCCGGTATTTCCACCGTGGCGGCGGGTGCGCAGCAGTTCCTGTTCTGCCAGGCGCATGAATTCGCCACGATTGAACAGACCGGTCAGCGCGTCGCGGGTGGCCAGCCAGAGCAGGTCGGCTTGTTGCTTCTCGAGCGTGGCATTGCGCTCCGTCAGCTCACGCTGCAGCAGGCTGTACTGTGTGTTGCGGTTCCACAAGGTCAGCGACAGCACCAGCGCCAGCAAGGTCGCGCCGAAGCCGTTCACGCGATTCGTCAACAGCAGGAACTCGTCGGGCTGCGTGAACCCCAGGCCGACGAAAAACACCGCGTAGGCCAACAACAGGCAGCCAACCGACGTCGCAGGCGGCAGCAGAAACAGCAGGCTGACGGATACGCACCCCAGCAAATACGGGCTGATGTTGGGCGTAACCCACTGGCCCAGCACCGCGATCACGGCGGTGAATGTCAGGAATCCCAGCGGCGCGATGAACAACAACACGCGCACCCCGATGTCGGGAAACGTACGCGAGGACAGACGCCACAGGGCCAGGGCCATCACGATCAGCCAGACGATGGTCACGCGGTAAACGCTCATCACCGCTTCGCGCCAAGACGTCTGCGCTTCGGTGCCGGGGTCGATGCGCCACGCAAAAATCGCCAGCAACCCCAGCACCAGGGCCAGAAATAGCGGCAGCAGCCAACGCAAGCGGCGCAGATTACCAAGCAGTGCCTGGTCGAACACTTGCGCATCGCTGACAACCAGGCCGCGCACTTCCATCAAGACACGATCTGGCAGCGACATCATAGGCCGCTAGTATCGCAGGTCACACTTGCGTGAAGACCCGTGAATGTGTTGACACAATGCTGCGATCCGCTTGTTGACCAAGGACGTCGATGCGGCGCTGCGCGACTGACCTGCGACCGGGTTTTCACTCCATAGTCCACAGACCAGAGTCCCTTCATCAGACTGGCATGACCGGTGGCGCCCTGCATTTGTTACGCTCGCGGTTCAGCGATGTACCAGACCGACTTTTCCTCCCTGTTCGAATTGCTGCCCATTGGCGCCTACCGCTCGACTCCGGATGGCGCACAGATGCGCGCAAATCCGGCGTTGGTGCGATTGAACGGCTATGAGTCCGAACAGGAAATGCTCGAAGGCGTCAAGGATATCGGCCGCGAGTGGTATGTCGATCCACTGCAACGCCGGCACTTCCTGGAACTGATGGAGCGTGACGGGCGTGTGGTGAACTTTCGCTCCGAAATCTATCGGCACAAGACACGTGAGCGGATATGGATCCGTGAAAACGCGCATGCCGTGCGCGATGCGCACGGCAAAATCAAGTTCTTCGAAGGAACGGTCGAGGACATCACCGAAAGCCAGCGTGCCTTGCTGAACCTGTCGGCCAGTGAACAACGTTTCCGCGTGCTGACCGAAAAAGCCGCCGTAATGACCATGGTGTGCGACGTACAGGGCACGATCCTGTACGCCAGCGATGCGGCCCGTGACCTGTTGGGCCAATCGTCCGACTCGTTGCGCGGTCAGAACCTGTTCGACACACTGCACCCGCAAGACCGACAGCAGGCGCGCGACGAGTTGGACCGGGTCGTGCGTCGGCAAGGTACGGCTGCCGAGAAAGTGCTTCGCTACCGACACGCCGAAGGCCAATGGCACCACCTATCTTGACTGGCCAGCAATTTCCTGGACGAAGACACCATTCAGGGTGTGGTGCTGGACTTTCGCGACGCCACCGAACGCAAACGCGCCGAACAGGCCGAGCAGGCACTGCACGAGTCCGAGCACCGCTGGCGGCTGGCGCTCGAGAGCACGGGAGACGGCGTCTGGGATTGGGACATCGCCGGCGGCTCGGAGCGAATCTCGCAGCGCTGCAAGGACATGTATGGGTACTCCGATGAGGAGTTGTCGGACCATCCGCGGGACCTGGACCGATTGACCCACCCGGATGACCTGGCGCTGATGCTGGAGGATCGGAAAAATCATCTGGACGGCCGGACTCCGACCTATCAGAACGAACACCGTATCCAGTGTCGCGACGGCAGCTGGAAGTGGATTCTGTCGCGCGGCATGGTGATCAGCCGCGACGCACAAGGCCAGCCTCTGCGCATGATCGGCACCCATACCGACATCACCCAACGAAAAAACACCGAGGCGCTGGTCTGGCACCAAGCCAATTTCGACAACCTGACCGGTCTGCCCAACCGGCGCATGTTGCGCGACCGGCTGGAGCTGGAAATCAAGAAGGTCAACCGCCAAGGGCAACAAATGGCGATCCTGTTTGTCGATCTGGATCACTTCAAGGAGGTCAACGACACGCTGGGACACGATGCCGGTGACCAGTTGCTGATTGAAGCAGCCCGGCGCATAAGCGGCTGCGTGCGGGCGTCCGATATGGTGGCGCGCATGGGTGGCGACGAGTTCACGCTGGTGTTGTCCACACTGGACGATGACGGCCAGCTCGATCGCATTCTGAACGCAGTGTTGTCCGCCATGTCCGCCTTGTTCCAGATCGGCGAAGAACAGGTCTACGTGTCGGCCAGCATCGGCATCACGATGTATCCGGGCGACGGCAGCGTGGTGGAATCGCTGCTCAAGAACGCCGACCAGGCGCTCTACGCTGCCAAGGGCGCCGGACGCAACCGGTTCCATTTCTTCACCCCGTCGCTGCAGGAGGCCGCGTTGAACCGGGTCAGACTGGCCAACGACCTGCGCGCCGCCTTGCAGGAGAACCAGTTTCATCTGGTTTACCAGCCCATCGTGTCCTTGCAAGACGGCTCGGTGCACAAGGCCGAGGCGCTGATTCGCTGGAATCATCCGGTGCGCGGCATGATCAGTCCAGGCGACTTCATACCGGTCGCGGAATCCACCGGCCTGATTCTCGACATCGGCGAGTGGGTGTTTCAGACAGCGGTGGCCCAGGCCGCGGTGTGGCGCACGCGTCATGACCCGGGCTTCCAGATCAGCATCAACAAATCGCCGGCGCAGTTCCACAACGACGCCGGTCGCCAGGTCGCCTGGGTCGCGTGTCTGGCGGCCATGGGCCTGCCCGGCAACGCTGTGGCCATTGAGATCACCGAGGGCCTGTTGCTCGACACCAGCAGCTCGGTGGCAGACCAGCTGCTGGACCTGCGCCAGGCCGGCATCCAGGTGTCGCTGGACGACTTCGGCACAGGCTTCTCGTCATTGACCTACCTGCAACGCTTTGACATCGATTTCCTGAAGATCGACCAGTCCTTTGTGCGCCACCTGGTGCCCGGCGGCACCGAGCTGGCCTTGTGCAAGGCCATCATCGTGATGGCCCACGAGCTGGGCATGAAGGTAGTGGCAGAGGGGGTGGAGACGACGGCACAACGCGACCTGCTGACCGGCGCCGGTTGTGATTTCGGACAGGGCTATCTGTTCGCGCGGCCTATGTCGGCGCAGGCTTTGGACGGCTTGCTCGCACGCAAGGCCAACCTGCTCGCGGGCGGCTGAGCCACCTGACCCGCCGCCCAGTCGTCGGCCTCGGCCGGCCGGCGCCCCGCGTTATCAATCCGTCAAGGCCTGGTCGAGAACTTCCACCCAATGGCGCACCGGCACATCCGTGCCGCTTTGCAGATGCGTGATGCAGCCGATGTTGGCCGACACGATGGTGTCCGGCGCGAGTTCGGACAAATGACCGAGCTTGCGCTCGCGCAGTTGCTGCGACAACTGCGGCTGGAGCACCGAATAGGTTCCCGCAGAGCCGCAGCACAGATGGGCCTCGTTCATCGACACGCGCAGCGTGAACCCCAGCGCCTGCAGATGCTGCTCGACGCCTCCACGCAAGCCCTGCCCGTGCTGCAGCGTGCACGGCGGGTGGTAGGCCAGTTGCGCCGGTGCACGCGCTACATCGATATGTCCGACCAGCTGCTGCGCCATCTCTGGCAGCAATTCACTCAGGTCAAGCGTCAGCGCACTGACCCGCTTTGCCTTGGCCGCATAAGCGGCATCTCCTTGCAGCAGATGTCCATATTCCTTGACCGTGACGCCACAACCTGAGGCATTCATGATGATCGCCTCGACCCCGCCTTGTGGATCTTCCAGGTACGGCCACCAGGCGTCGATGTTGGCGCGCATGGCGGCCAGGCCACCTTCCTGGTCATTGAGGTGAAACTTCAGCGCGCCACAACAGCCTGCGGCAGGGGCAACCAGGGTTTCGATGCCGATGGCATCGAGCACGCGCGCGGTCGCACTGTTGATGTTGGGCATCATGGCAGGCTGCACACAGCCGGCCAGCATCAGCATCTTGCGCGTGTGGCTGCGCCGGGGCCAGCGGCCACTCGCCTGCCTTGCCGGAATCTTGTTGCGCAGGCTCGCCGGCAACAGCGGGCGCACCATCTGACCCACACGCATGGCCGGCGCGAACAATGGCGAGGGCAAACCCTCTTTGAGCGCCCAGCGTAACAAGGACTCGGACTTCGGACGCGGCACCTTGGCATCGACCAGCTTGCGACCAATGTCCACCAGATGCCCATAGTCGACCCCGCTGGGACAGGTGGTCTCGCAATTGCGGCAGGTCAGACATCGGTCCAGGTGCAACTGGGTCGCACGCGTCGGCTGCTGACCCTCAAGCACCTGCTTCATCAGGTAAATGCGGCCGCGTGGCCCATCCAGTTCGTCGCCCAGCAGTTGATAGGTCGGACAGGTAGCGGTGCAAAAGCCGCAGTGCACGCACTTGCGCAAAATAGCTTCGGCGGCATCGCCGTCTGCCGTGCCCTGGTATTCAGGCGCGAGTTGTGTCTGCATGGTTACCCTTGTCGGCTGTCGGCGCAACCTGGAAAGCGCCCGAAAGGCGCGTGTGGCTGAACACGCCGGCCGGATCGAATTGCGCACGCAGTGCGCGCTCGATCCGCTGCAGGGGCTCGGCCATCGGATGCAGAAACGCTGGCCAGGGCGCGCCGGCGCCGCCACTCGCACGTCGGAACAACATGGCCTGACCTCCGACTGCCTGGGCCGCATCGCGCAGCGCCTTTGCACGTGCGGCGGGTGCCTTGACCCAGCGCAGGGCGCCGCCCCACTCGACCAGGGTGTCCAGATCGCCCAGCGGCAACTCGGCGGCGGTGTCAGGCAGACTGAGACGCCACAGACATTGGTCGCTGTCACAGGTGAAGAAGTCCGCGTTCTGCTCACGCATGGAATGCCACAGTGCTTGCGCCAGTGACGGCTCCAGGCGCTCGCCCGCCAGCTCCTGGCAGGCGGCCTCGACGGCAGCCTGCGCGCCCCGCAAACGAATAAACAGCTGGCCCTGTGCAACATCTGCTTCGCGGCCGCCCGCTTGCGCAAACCAGCAACTGGCGTTGATCGGCAAGGGTCGGCCAGCCCAGCGGTTGAGCCGGCGCAAGGCATCGGCCTGGGTCGAGGCGAAGCGCAAGCTCGCCTCGGCAACCGGCCGGGGCAAGACCTTGAGCGATACCTCGGTGATAACGCCCAACGTGCCAAGCGAGCCCGCGAGCACGCGCGAGACGTCATAACCGGCCACATTTTTCATGACCTGACCGCCGAATCGCAGCGATTGACCCAGCCCGTTGAGCATCTGTACACCGAGTACATGATCGCGCACCGCCCCGGCCGAAACACGGGCGGGCCCGGACAGCCCCGCGGCAACCATGCCGCCGACCGTGGCGCCTGAACCGAAATGGGGTGGCTCGAACGCCAGATACTGACCTCGCGCGGTCAGCAGGTCTTCGAGTTCGACCAGCGGGGTACCGGCCTGCGCCGTGACAACCAGTTCGGAGGGCTCGTAGCTGCAGATGCCGTGCAAAGGCCGGGTGTCCAGGATGTCACCGTCAAACTGTTCGCCGTAGAAGTCCTTGCTGCCGCCGCCACGAATGCGCAACGTGGTGTGGTCGGCCTGCGCCGCACGAATCTGGTCTGCAAGACCGCTCAGTACCTTGTCCATCGGCTCAATGGTAACGACACAGGAGCGCGACGCATTGAAGCTTTTGAACGCGACGCTTTCAGAAATTTCCCAGCTGCCGCTTGCAGGCTCAATCCTGGAACCAGTTGACCGGCAAGCCCGGCACATCGACCCGGGTCGAGAACACACGACCCGACTCCGGCATCAACGCCAGTTCCTGCGCGGACCGGTTGTGACGCGCGCTCGTGATGTAGAGCGTCTTGAGGTCGTCGCCACCAAAACAGGGCATGGTGGGGCACATCACTGGCGTCGGGAGTTCGGTCAGGATACGGCCGTCGGGTGCGAGTTTGAGCACGCGCCTGCCTTCGAACATGGCCACATAGTAATTGCCCTCGGAATCGACCGCCGCACCGTCGGGTCGCCCGCCGTACCCCTCCATGCCACTCTGCCAGCCCTCGGGCTTGGGCGCGAAACGGTGAAATACGCGCTCGCCCTGCATGGTGTTCTTCTGAGCGTTCCAGTCCCAGGCCCAGATCGTATGCTGGGCGGTGTCGGCCCAGTAGACCTGATCCTGTGCCGGCGACCAGGCCAGGCCATTGGCAACCGTGGCGCCGCCGGCCATGCGCTGCACATGGGGGGTGCGGCCGTCACGGCAGTCCAGTGCCAGCAGTTCGGCCTTGGGGGACGTCCGGGGTTCGTACATCGTGCCGGCCCAGAATCGCCCCAGCGGATCGGCCTTGCCATCGTTGAATCGCGTCGTCAGGACATCATGGTCGATCCGGTGCAAAAGTCGCAGGCCGACGCCCCACTCATGGGCACGGTAGATTCCATCGCGCAAAGCCACGACAAGGCCACCACTGGCGGCCGGCGCGATACAACCGGGTTCCATTGGCATGTCCCAGCTCTGTACGGCCCCGGTCACCGGATTGGCACGCAGAATCTTGCGTCCCGGAATATCCACCCAATACAACAAACGCTCCCGCGGATGCCAGAACGGTGACTCTCCCAATGCGCTGGGTTCTTGCGTGACGGTATGCCAATTCATGTTGCCGGTCCTGTTTCAATCCGCATGGTAGCGCTATGGGATTGACCCGGCTGCACAATGCGCACGCCCAGGCGCTGCATGAGGGCGGTGTCCGCTCCCGCCATGTTGACCGCATTGTTGACATGGCTGACCGGTTCGATGGCGACAAAATCGCGTTCGCTATTGGTAAACACCACCAGATAGTCGAGGCTTGAATGCAGCCGCACAGTCATCTCGCTGTCCTGCAACACGACTGCCCCGCGCCAGCCATCAAAGCAATGGTCGATATCCAGGTCGCTGCAAAGGCTGTCGATGCCACTGCTGGTGCTGCGCTCTATCGGTAGTTTGTCGGGGCCCATCTCCCACCGCCCCGCAGCCTCGAACCGGAGACGCGATTGCGCACGCTTGACAAAGTAGGGATGCCAGCCCAGCCCGAATGGCGCCGGCAGGTCGGACTGATTGGTGGCACTGAGAGTGACTTCCAGCGCATCCGGGCCCAGTAGGAATGCTTGCGAACAATCGAAGTCGAACGGCCAACTGGCATCGGCCCGGTGTTCGAACGACAACAACGCGAAGTGGTCATCCGCCTCGAGCACCTGCCATGGACGCATCCATGCCACACCGTGGATTGCATGGGGCTCCGGCGCAAAGTTGCTCACCAGCGGATGGCTGGTGCCATTCCACAACAGGCGCGCATGGCCAACCCGGTTTGAGAACGGCACCAGTGGAAAACAACCCGAAAGCCGCACTTGACTCAACGCGTGCGCGGGCGTCGAGCGCAGCACCGGGTTATCGTTGTACCAAAGGCCGGCAATGGCAGCGCCCAGTTGCGCAGACACCTCGCAGCGCATCGCACCGGATCGAAGAGTCAGGGATGTGGTCATGGGCAAACACCGTGTTTTTCCGCATTGTGCCTGCCCTGCAGAAAACAAAAAAAGTCCGCGTATCCCGAAGGATGACGCGGACCCAATACTACCTTGGAGAACTGACTGCAATTTCAATCCGGCTGCAGCTCCCGTGAGTGAACGTGCGACTGCAGGCCGGTGTCCGGGTCAACGGCTATAGGCCGTCTCGCCGTGGGAGCGGATGTCCAGACCTTCGCGCTCGTCTTCTTCACTGACGCGCAGACCGATCACCATGTCAACGATCTTGTAGGCTATGAAGGCCACGACCGTCGACCAGACCATCGTGATGAGCACACCTTCGGCCTGGACAAACACCTGGCTGCCGATCGAGAAGTCGTCCCCGCCAGTGCCGCCCAGACCGGGCGCGGTAAACACGCCGGTGAGCAGAGCGCCGAGGATGCCACCGATGCCATGCACGCCGAACACGTCAAGTGAGTCGTCTGCGCCGAGCATCTTTTTGAGACCCGAGACACCCCACAGGCACAGGAAACCTGCCAGCGTGCCGATGATGATGGCGCCCATGGGACCCACCGAGCCACAAGCCGGTGTGATGGCCACCAGGCCGGCGACAGCACCCGATGCCGCACCCAGCATGGACGCCTTGCCTTTGGTCAATGCCTCACCGGCCGACCAGGCCAGCACCGCGGCCGCAGTGGCAAACAAGGTATTAACGAAGGCCAGCGTTGCGCCGCCGTTGGATTCCAGGTTGGAGCCGGCGTTGAAGCCGAACCAGCCCACCCACAACAGCGATGCACCCACCATGGTCAGCGTCAGGCTGTGCGGTGCCATGGCTTCCTTGCCATAACCGACCCGCTTGCCCACCATGTAGGCACCCACCAGACCGGCCATGGCCGCGTTGATGTGCACCACAGTACCGCCGGCGAAGTCTAGCGCGCCTTTGCCCAGCAGATAACCACCCGAACCCCACACCATGTGGGCGATTGGCAAGTAGCTGAAGGTGAACCACAACACCGAGAACAGCAGCACGGCACTGAAGCGGATGCGCTCTGCGAACGATCCGACGATGAGGGCGCAGGTGATACCGGCGAACGTGGCCTGGAACGCGATGAAGATGAACTCGGGGATCTTCACGCCCGCGGTGAAGGTGTCGGCCAGGGAGGCCGTGGTCACGCCCTTGAGGAACAACTTGTCCAGATTGGCAATGATCAGTCCTTCGCCGCCGAATGCCAGGCTGTAGCCGTAGACGGCCCACAGCACCGAGATCAGCGAGAACACGACCATGACCTGCATCAGTACCGACAACATATTCTTGCTGCGCACCAGGCCGCCATAAAAGAGGGCCAGGCCCGGTATCACCATCAGGATCACGAGGATGGTGGAAACCATCATCCAGGCCACGTCGCCCTTGTCGACCGTGGGAGCAGGCTCAGCTGCGGCAGCAGCAACTGGCGTAGCGGCAGCTTCGGCCGCGACAGGGGCAGCAGCGTCAGCTGCTGCCGAGGCCGCTTCCATGACAGCTGCAGGTGCAGTCTGGGCCAATACGGCGACAGTGCCCAACGCCAGGCCGAGCCCGAGAGTCAGGGACAGGAGTAGTTTCTTCACAATGCTTCCTTTCCGGTTTCACCAGTGCGGATCCGCACCACTTGTTCAAGGTCGTATACAAAAACCTTGCCGTCACCGATTTTTCCGGTGCGCGACGCGGTTTCGATGGCTTCGATCACCTGCTCCGCCAACTCGTCAGAGACCGCTACTTCGATCTTCACTTTGGGCAAGAAATCGACCACATATTCAGCACCGCGGTATAGCTCGGTGTGGCCCTTCTGCCGACCAAAGCCCTTGACTTCGGTGACGGTGATGCCTTGCACCCCGATGGTGGACAAGGCTTCTCGCACCTCGTCCAACTTGAACGGCTTGATAACCGCTGCAATCATTTTCATTTCCGGCTCCAGTCAAAAGTTGTGTATCCCGCCAGCCAACAGGCCTTCACGACCCGGCCCCATGACGCCTTTCGCAAGCGTCAAGTGGACCGGCAAGCCGTGGCGTACCAGCGAGTCAATGCACGGACCGTGCCAGCACCGTCAATTACCGGGTGGATGCCTGACAACTGCGTTCGCACTTCAATCGCCACAGCAATCCGCCTGCCGCGTGATCTGAAACAAGTGCACCTTATTGGTGCCGAAACGACTGGCAAAACGTGGTGGTGCGCACCAGAACAAGGAATTTTTGCGATGAGTCTTTCTTTGGTCCAAAGTTGTGCCTTGCTCGGCCTGCAGGCCGCCGACGTGACGGTCGAGGTCCATCTGGCCAATGGCCTGCCCAGCTTCACCTTGGTCGGCCTGGCCGACGTCGAGGTCAAGGAAGCACGCGAAAGGGTGCGCTCGGCGATCCTGAACTCGGGCCTGGAATTCCCGCACAACAAGCGCATCACGGTCAATCTCGCGCCGGCCGACCTGCCAAAGGATTCCGGCCGCTTCGATCTTGCGATTGCCTTGGGCGTATTGGCTGCCAGCGATCAGATCCGCAGCGCGTCCCTTGCCGGCCACGTGTTCGCCGGCGAGTTGTCACTGTCGGGCATGCTCAGGCCGGTGCGCGGCGCCCTGGCCATGAGTCTGGCGCTGCAAGACCGTCCGGGGGTAGTGCAGCGCCAGGTGCTTCCGCCCCTCAGCGCCGAAGAGGCCGCGCTGGCGCCGGGGGCCGAAGTCTACCGGGCGGTGCATCTGCTCGACGTGGTGCGCCAGTTCCTGCCACCTGACGCGGCAGCCACGGACGATCCCAGGCCGGGATGGTGCCGGGTCCACGCGGCGGCGCCCGTCCACGACGCGACATACGCCGACCTTATCGACGTCAAAGGCCAGGGAGGTCCCAAGCGGGCGCTCGAAATTGCGGCCGCCGGCGGGCATAGCATTCTGTTGACCGGGCCGCCAGGCTCCGGCAAGTCGATGCTGGCCCAGCGTTTTGCCGGTCTGCTGCCGCCGATGAGCGAACCAGAGGCCTTGCAAAGCGCCGCACTGGCCAGCCTGTGTGGTCGTTTCGAAATCGCGCACTGGGCACGGCGCCCGACCTGCAGCCCGCACCACAGTGCCAGCGCGGTGGCGCTGGTCGGTGGCGGCTCGCCGCCACGCCCTGGTGAAATTTCACTGGCCCACCATGGGGTGTTGTTCCTCGACGAGCTGCCCGAATTCCCGCGCGCTGCGCTGGAGGCGCTGCGCGAGCCGCTGGAGACGGGCACCATCACGATTGCACGGGCTGCACGTCGGGCCGATTTTCCGGCCCGGTTCCAGCTCATCGCCGCGATGAATCCCTGCCCATGCGGCTACCAGGGTGCCAGCGGGCGGCAGTGCCGATGTTCACCCGACCAGGTGGCGCGCTACCAGGGTCGCCTCAGTGGCCCGTTGATGGATCGCATCGATCTGCATGTCGACGTGGCCGCGTTGCCCGGTGACGTGTTGCTGCAGTCTGCCAGTGGTGAATCCAGCGCGACCATCCGCGCGCGCGTCACCGTTGCCCGGCAACGTGCCATGACGCGCCAGCAAAAATCCAATCATCTGTTGCAGGCCGGTGAACTCGATCGCCACGTGGTACTGGACGAAACCAGCGTCCGGTTTTTGAACCTGGCGGCCGATCGCCTGGGCTGGTCCGCAAGAGGCACCCATCGCGTCCTGAAGCTGGCGCGCACCATCGCCGACTTGACCGGCACCGCAGCCGTGCAGACCGTCCATCTGGCCGAGGCCATGCAGTACCGACGGCTGGCAGCTACAGCTTTATGAGATCTGCGCTTTGCGTGCGAACGACCCGACCAATCGCTCAAGCCTGCAACGACTGCTGCATGGCCGCCAGCAGATCCGACGGATTCTGCGCGCCGGAGACGGCGACTTTCTGGTTGAAGATGAAGAATGGCACACCGCCAACGCCCATCTCGCGCACGCGCTGATCGGCATCAGCGACGGCCTGCAACTGCTGCGGATCGGTAATAAAAGCGTGCGCAGCATCGCCATCCAGACCGGCATCGCGCGCGATCTGCACCAGTACCTCGGGGTCGCCTATGAACTGGTTCTCGATGAAATACGCCTTGAGCAGTCGCTCCTTCACGTCGTTCCCCATTTCCAGTCCATGTTGCTGGGCGAAGGCCAGCAAGGCATGGGCCGCCAAGGTGTTGGGCTGCAAGGTGATGCCATCGATATCGAGTTCCAGACCGGCCGCTTGCCCGGCCGCCTTGACGCGGGTATAAATTTCCGCCGCGCGCTGGGCGCCGCCGAATTTGTCTTCCAGATACTGCTTGCGCGAAATTCCTTGCGTCGGCAGATCCGGATTGAGCTGAAACGGGTGCCAGCGAACCTCAGGCGTCGGCAAGCCAGCGGCCTGCGCCAACTCCAGTGCCGCCTCCAGCTTGCGCTTGCCTATATAACACCAGGGGCAGACGACGTCGGAGACCACGTCGATCGTGAAGGTCGCGGGGTTCGTCATGGTGGCCTACTTTGCAAACAATTGCGAACGATCGGCGAACGCCTTGAATTCCAGTGCGTTGCCACAAGGGTCGTGCAGGAACATGGTCGCCTGTTCACCGGCCTCGCCCTTGAACCGCACGTAGGGCTCGATGACAAACTTCGTTCCCGCGGCGCGCAACTTGTCGGCCAGCTGATTCCATTGCGGCATGTCCAGCACCATTCCAAAATGGCGCACCGGGACGTTGTGCCCGTCGACCGCGCTGGTGGCGTTCTGTCCAGCCTCCTGTGGCGACAAATGCGCCACGATCTGATGCCCGAAGAAATCAAAGTCGACCCAATCGGCGCTGGAGCGGCCCTCCTGGCAACCCAGCAATTCGCCATAGAAGCCTCGCGCCTGGCTCAATGAAGAAACGGGAAAAGCAAGATGGAATGGATTCAGTGACGCCATGAAAGAAGATCCTGTCTGGTGAAGCCGGGCATCGTAACCCATTGACCTTTTCCCGGCCGACATCAGGTGCTTGGCGCCCGTGCGCCACGCATCGAATTTCCCGACCCACCTATCGACCAAAGGGTCATCAAGTGACACATACGTATACGAGATGAACTGGTGCGGCTAAAATCCGGCCATGCATTCCAGTTTCGCCCCTCGCGTCTCATTCAAGGCGCAAATGCTCCAAGTGCGCGAAGACGCGATCATCCAGGCGGTAAACCGACTGCTGGCCGAAAAAGGCTTCGACGCCATGACGGTGGACGAGGTGGCGGCTCAGGTTGGCATCGCCAAGGCAAGTCTTTACAAACATTTCGCCAGCAAGGAAGATCTGGCGGCCGCGGCCATGGTCAGAGTATTGCGCCAGCTGAGCGACTTGTGTGCATCGCTGCCCGAGGATGCGCCGCCACTGGAAAACCTGCGTGCCGTCACCCGCTGGGCCATGGAGCGCCAACTCGCTGGTGACATGCCCTCGTTGCCGAGCCAGAACTCCACGCTGCGCGCCACGCTGATGGGCCGCCACGACTATATGGATGGCCTGATGGATGTGAGCGACCGACTCGGCGCCTGGATCGAGGCGGCGCAGGCAGACGGATCTATCGACCAGCAAGTTCCGGCAATTGCCGTGCTGTACACCCTGTTTGCACGTGCCTGTGACCCGGTGCTGGGATTCCTGAAGATGGGTGGTCAATACAGCGACGAGCAGATCATCACGTTGGTGATGCGTACCTGCTTTGATGGGCTCAATGCCCGGCCACCGTCCACAATTGCCGATCCGGTGACGGACTGAGTCGTCGGGGCCAGGCGGATGGGCACGCCGACCCACCCGTTATCAGCGCACTAGCAGGGTCGGAACCTGGCAATGGGCCAGCACCTTGGTGGCAACCGAGCCCATAACAAGATTGCCCAAAGCACTGTGGCCATGGGATCCCATGACCAGCAGATCGAACTTGCCGGCTTCGGCGAACTTGGCGATCAGTTCGCCGGCATGTCCGACTTTCCACGCCGACTTGGCGTCAATGCCATGGCGCACCAGGAATTTGGCCACCGGCGTCAGGATGCGCTCCGCCTCGTCCAGCTGATATTCATCCACCACCGACTTGCCCAGTGCCGCACGGGCCCGCGGTGGTACTGCGGCCTGAATCGTCAACAAGGTGAAGCTGTTGTCACCGCCAAAAGTTTCGGCGTGGGTGACCAGATAGGCCAGCATTTTCTTGGTGTATTGGCTGCCATCAACTGCAAGCAGGATTTTCATATCGTTGTGTCCCCATCATGTGGTGATTAAAAAAACGCCGCCACCTGTGCGCGTGCCGCATGAGCAAGTCTAGTGGGCAGTGGGCGCGCGGGCTTGATGCATGTCAAGGATCTGATCGGCTGGGCGACTCGCCGCCAGCGTGATGACACAACGCGGCAAAAACGCGGCTTGCTCCCCTTTGCCAGCATACCCCAACGGATTGGCCACCACGCGGCAACCCTGGTGAACATAGTCACTGGGCGCATGCAAATGACCATGCAACCACAGGTCGACCAGTGGGAACAGGTCGTCAATTTTGTTGCAAAACCCGGCTGTTCCCGGCGTCAGCCCGTAACGGGGGTCGGCACTGCGCAAGCTGGGGGCGAAATGGGTCACGACCACGGTTGGCCCATCATGGGCCTGCGCCAGCGCCTCGCGCAACCATTGCTGGCAGATCAGTCCCTGCTCGCGCAGTTGCTGCGCCAACATCGGTGCACCGTCGCGCAAACTGGTGTTCTTGCGCAAATAGTAGTTTGCCGCGCGAAACGCCTTGTCGCGGGCGCGCAGCAACTCCGCGAGTCGCGCACCGGGGTCGCCGGAAGACGGAGCCAATGCGTCGAAATCCGTCCACAACGTGGTACCGACAAACCGCACGCCCGCGATGTGCACCACCTCGCGCTCCAGCCAGACCATGCCCAGCCGCTCGCAGGTCTCGCGCAGTCGTTCGTGCGTTGGATCGAATTCCAGGCCATCGTATTCGTGATTGCCTGGCAAAAACAGCACCGGCGTGGGCCAGCCATGCAGCGGCGAAAACCGCGCGAGGCCGAAATCCGGATCGGCCAGCAACGAGCCCTTTTGATACGAACCGATATCACCAGCGAGCACCAGTAGCTCGGCGCCTGGCGCCGGTTCCGGCACGAAATTCGGATGGCTCTCCAGGTGCAAGTCGGACAACAACTGGATGTTCATGCGTGGACTTGCTCCGCAATAGGCGTCACGGACCGCTGTACCAGGTCGCGTAACCAGCGATGCGCGCTATCGACGTCTTGCCGTACATGCCACACGGCGTCTACATGAACAGGCGGCACGTCCAGCGGCAGGGGACGGGCCACCAGGGCACCGAGCACACCTGCGGAGTCCAGGGAATGACGCGGCAATACGGTCAGCAGATCGGAGTCCAACACCACGCGCGCAGCCGTGAAGAACTGGTTCAGTGTCAGCACGATCTGGCGCTTGCGCCCGCGGGCCATCAGAGCTTCGTCGATGAACCCGAATGGCTCGCCACTGAAACTGACCAGCAGATGCCGGGCCGCGCAAAAGCGACTCAGCGTCAACGGACCGCTGGCCAACGGATGACCGGCGCGCATGACACAGACGTACTCGCTGTCGTATAGCCGGCGATGCGCAAACGCCACGCCCTTGCCCACCTGCGCCTGTGCGCCGAGGGCGGCCTTCACAGCAGGAAAGTGACCGATGGCCAGATCAACCGCCTCCTCGTCGAGCAATTGACGCGGGTCACGCGTACTCAATGGCACAACGCGCAGCGAAACCCCCGGCGCCTCGGCCGCGGCGATGCGCATCAGGCGCGGGACCAGTTCGACCACCGTCGCGTCGGCCATGGCCAGCACGAAGGAATTGTCCGCCTCTTGCGCCACGAAGCCGTCAGGCGCCAGCGCGTGCTGCAACTGGTGTAACGCGTCTCGCACCGAGGGCCACAAGGTCAGGGCACGGGGCGTCGGTGAAACGCCCTGGCCACTGCGCTGCACCAGTTCATCGCCGAGCGCGGTGCGCAAACGGCTCAGCGCGTTGCTGACCGCGGGCTGCGTCAAAGATAGGGTGCGCGCTGCCCGGGTCAGGCTGCGTTCGGCCATGACGGCATCGAAAACCCGCAGCAGGTTGAGGTCCAGCGTACGGAAATTGGGAGCGACCTGGGGTGTCACGGCGCATCAGTCATTAACGTCATGAATATCTTGTATCACAAATATAAAGTTGAGTCGTACTAGTATTAACCCTAATATAGCGGTGTGCAGAAGTTGATCTGCATTAAAAAGGAAGCTCTCATGACCAGTTTTGTCTCTCCCGATTTCCCGAGCCAGCACGGTGGGCTGACGCGGATGACCGACGGAATGTCTAACGTACAGTCTTTCGCGACCCGGATTCGCAGTGCCAAAGGCCTGGCCAGCGTATTGGTCGCTGGCGGTGTCGCCGCAGCTATTGTCGTCGCGGACCAGATCGTCACGGCCTGGGCCGATGGGCATCTGCTGCTGGCCTGGATCGCCATGTGGGCCATCGTTTTCGCCTTGCTCGCCCTGTTTTCGGACACCATCCGCACCTGGCCAACTCGCCTGAGCGCTGACATCGACGCGCGCCTGCTGGCCTATAACGAAGCTGCGGAGCAAGCCCGCACCTGGGCCGCAGCCAAGGCTGATCCGCGCCTGATGGCCGATCTGCAACATGCCAAGATGCGCGCCGACCAGGCGGCGCTCGATCGCGGCGAACCCCCTCCCTATTGGCCGTTCAACTGATATCCATTTTTCATTGTCCCGTGTCGGCACACTGATTAGTACCCCGCGTCGACGCGCAACGATTGACCCACGAAAGAACACCATGCAAATCATCTATTTGATCAACCAGCTCACATCCCGCGTTGCCGCCGCCTTGCGCCAACGACACAGCGAGCATCTGTCTGCCGCGCTTTCACGCGAATTCGTACTGACTGACCCGGACATGCGGGCCGACATCCAGCGCCTGATCGAGGCCACGACGTCGACCGCAACTCCCGCGACCGCCGTGAATTGCGTCGCGGGACAAAAGGGACCGACTGCTTCTGCCGCACGCATCGCAGGTGGATTCCGGACCATGCCTATGCCGGGTTTGCCGACCCACATTCGCTACTCCACGTCCTGAAACAACAAGGCAGACACCGATCTGCCTTTCCAGCAACGAAAAAGCCACCGGGAACGGTGGCTTTTTCTGTCGTGCGGGCTTGAAAAGCGTCAGGCGCTCAACCGGCTTTCAAAACGGCTGCGCGTTTCCTGCAGCTGCGCCGGCAAATGGTGGGCCAGTTGCTCAAACAGTTTGGCGTGCAGCTTGAGCTCGGCTGTCCAGGCCGTGGCATCGATGCCGGTCACGGTGGCGAATTGCTCCGGCGTGAAGCTCAGGCCCTTCCAGTTGACCTCTTCATACGCCGGACTGATGCCAAATACATGGTCCACACCGGGGCTACGGCCTTCAATGCGGTCGATCATCCACGTCAGCACGCGCATGTTCTCACCATACCCGGGCCAGACGAATTTGCCGTCGGCACCCTTGCGGAACCAGTTCGTGGTGTAGATACGCGGCAACTTGGCGCCGGATGCGGCGAGCTTTTCGCCCATCTGAAGCCAGTGCTGGAAGTAGTCGCTCATGTTGTAGCCCATGAACGGCAACATGGCGAACGGGTCGCGCCGCACCACGCCTTGTTGACCGGCAGCCGCGGCCGTCGTCTCCGAGCCCATGGTTGCAGCCATGTAGACGCCCTCTACCCAGCTGCGTGCTTCGGTGACCAGCGGCACGGTAGTCGAACGCCGACCACCGAAGATGAACGCGTCGATCGGCACGCCGGCCGGATCGTCCCAGGCCGGGTCGAGTGCCGGGTTGTTGATTGCGGCCACCGTGAAGCGGGCGTTCGGATGCGCCGCCGGACGGCGCTTGCCGCCGGTGCCTGCGTCCAGCGCGATCTGGGGTGTCCAGTCCCGGCCTTGCCAGTCGATCAGGTGCTCGGGCAGCTTGCCGCTGTCCTCTTCCATGCCTTCCCACCACACGTCGCCGTCATCGGTCAACGCCACGTTGGTGAAGATCACATCGCGTTGCAGGCTGGCCATGCAGTTGGGGTTGGTGCGCATGCTGGTGCCCGGCGCCACACCAAAATACCCCGCCTCCGGATTGATCGCAACCAGGCGGCCTTCGGCATTGGGCTTGATCCAGGCGATATCGTCGCCGATCGTCGTCACCGTCCAGCCGTCAAAAGCGGCCGGCGGCACCATCATCGAGAAATTCGTCTTGCCGCAGGCGCTCGGGAATGCCGCCGCCACATGGTATTTGCGACCCTGCGGATTGGTTACGCCCAGGATCAGCATGTGCTCGGCCAGCCAACCCGGCGCATCGGGTGTTTCCTGCGCTGCGGCACGGCCCATGTTCGATGCAATGCGCAGCGCGAAACATTTCTTGCCCAGCAAGGCATTACCGCCATAACCCGAGCCGTAGGACCAGATCTCGCGGCTCTTGGGATAGTGCACGATGTACTTGGTCTTGTTGCATGGCCATGCCACATCGGCCTGGCCCGGCTCCAACGGCGCTCCGACTGAATGCACACAAGGCACGAAGGCGCCGTCGGTACCCAGCACGTCGTATACCGACCGGCCCATGCGGGTCATGATCTTCATGTTGACCACGACATACGGGCTGTCGGACAGTTCGATGCCGATATGCGAAATATGCGATCCCAGCGGGCCCATGGAGAACGGCACCACATACATGGTGCGGCCACGCATGCAACCGTCGAACAGCGCCGGTGTTCCGTCAGCCTGGCCATGCTGCAAAAGGGCGCGCATCTGCTTCGGCGCCATCCAGTTGTTGGTCGGGCCGGCGTCTTCCTTGGAGTCGGCACAGATGAAGGTGCGGTCTTCGACCCGTGCCACATCGCTGGGGTCGGACCATGCCAGATAGGAGTTCGGCCGCTTGACCGGGTCAAGCTTGCGGAAGGTGCCGCCATCGACCAGCAACTGGCACAAACGCTCGTATTCGTCCGGCGAGCCATCGCACCAGTGCACCTTGTCGGGCTTGGTCAGCGCGGCGACATCGGCCACCCAGGCAATCAAGGCCTTGTTCTGGACAAAGGCGGGCGCGTGCAGCACCACCGCCGGTTCAATGCGAGCGTTCATGAAAAACTCCTGAAGTTGAAACCTGTTTTTCGAAACAGACAGCGAAGCCGCAAAAGGCGGGTATCTGTTTCGAGAAATCGGCTTCCACAGAGAGCGACTGGCATGCAAAGGCCGACACGGCGACGGTTCGTCGCCACTGAGCAGTGTGGGCAATGCCCGGATCGGCGACTGCCACCATGAAGATTCTATGAACCCACCTTGCAAGAACCCGCCCGAGATGGCGAAAAGTTATGCAAAGCGCGTATGGGTTTATGCGCGCAATGACAGTCGGGTGCGGGCCTGGCAACGATATCGAACATGGGCAGCGCCAAGCGTCCTGTGCGCAGGACACGGCACAAACGGCATCAGCCCGTATGCGGGCTGATGACAGGAAAGCACAGGGAAACTGGAATCGGGATCTGGCGCCCATCCCGACTGCGGACAGCACACCTGCGAGAAGGTGTCGCCGGCGCAGACCGCGAAAGGGTCAGGCCATGTAAATGGCGATGAAGGCCAGCAGGAAAATCAGCACGCCACCGGCAACCGGCAGCACGATGGGCATCAGCGGAACGATCTTCTCGACCGGATCGTCCGACGCGGTCTCGTGGCTGGTGGGGGGAGCGGACATGGAGTTCCTTACAGTCAATTCAGGGGCAGACCGGCGATTTTATCCCCATCCTCGCCAAACCCGGCCATCATGCGTGCCGGCCCAAACTCAGCGGTACAGCGGCAATGCGGCAAGGCGTTGTTCGATTCGCTGCACCATGGCCTGATACTGCGGCTGCCCGACACCCCCGAAGCGGCGCACGAATTCGTCCTGCCGCATGAATTCGGGCAGATCCCGCACCTCGGGTATCAAGTCGCTTTCCTGCAGACCAGCGGCCAACGCCTTGCGCAGGCGCGATGGCCCACCCGCGTCGGACACGGCCAGTTTGCCCATACGGGTGCCAGCCCGGTCCGCTGCCAGATCGATGAACGAGAAGCCGCTGCCGCCACGGGCGTCGTCCAGTTCCTTGTATAGGCCCACCACGTCCGCCAAAGGGCTGCCGGCCGTGACTGCAAGGGCCGCCGAGATGGTGAAATGCTGCGTCAGATCGGTGCGGCCGGCCAAGGTCACGACATGGCGCTTCGCCGTGGGCCAGTAGCGCGCCTGTGGCACCAGGGCTGACAAGCCCTTGCCGTTGACATAAAACGCCAGCACGATCAGCGCCGATCGGCTCTCCTGCGCCGCATCTGCACCGCCAGCGCCGCCACGCTCCAGTGCCAGCTGCAGCAACGGACCCAGCAGCCGGTCCAGCGACACCACGCGCCCCATGGCGGGTATCGCCGCCAGCGCTACCAGTCGCTCCTGATAGACCCGCCAGCGCGCCTGCTCCTGCTGGCCGACCAGCGCCGCCTGCAACCGATCCGGCGTGGCTTCGTTCCATTCGAAATCGACGATCAGGAAGCCGTCGCGTGATCGCACCTGCCGGATGACATCGGCCGCCGCCGTCAGTTGTTCCCTTTGCTGCAGACGGTCCAGGCCGCGTTCCAGTAACCAGTTGCCGACAAACCCCGGTATCGGCACGCGACCCAGGCGCAGGGCGTCAATGCGCGGCAACCGGTCTGATTCGCGTAGCGCGACCTCAAGGTTGATGAATCGCCCGACCGGATTGACCGGCAGGTTCAGGCTGGCTCGTACGCTGATAACGCCGTCAAGCAAAGCGACGCGGCTGCTGCCCCTGGCATATCGGTTAACCAGGTAGTTGGCGGCCAGGTCCAGGTCTGCCTCGGACACCACCATCGAGCGCAACACCCCAGCGCGCATCGTGCGCGGATCATGCAGAGCCAACAACCGGCGGGCCCGCTCGACATGGGCAGGCGTCAGCGTGGCCTGGCGCTGCACCACCGCGGTATCGTCAATCGCCAGATAGACCAGCCCCGCTGCCAGCAGCGGCAGGGCAAATATCAGCAGCAGAAGAAGTCGTAAGAACAGGCGCATGGGCACGGGTTGCTGTCGCAGCGCTACAACAATGCGTAAGTGGTGCTGGCGCGGCACACGCTGCGCAAATCGTTCGAGCCCTGTATGTCGATCTCACCGAACGCCAGCGTCTTACCGGCCCGAATGACACGCGCAAAAATCAGACCGTCCTGCCCCGCGAGCGGCTTGAGAAAACTGGTGTTCAACTGCACCGTGGTACAGGGCCGGAACTCACCCCAATGCTGCATCAGCGCCAGCACCATGCAGGTGTCGGCGGCGGCCATCATGGCCTGGCCGCAGACCATGCCTCCGACCCGCGCCAACTGCGCCTGCTGCGGCAGAACGACGCATACGCCCTGTGTGTCAGCCGAGCGAACCTGCAGTCCGAGAGACTGGACCCAGGGCGCAAAGTACAGGGCCAAAGCCGATTGCAATGATGCGGTATCCATGGCGCCGAGCTTAGCGGATTCGCCAGTCCTCAAAAGCGCCCCCTCCGGCCTGTCATCAAGTCCTATTTTTGTCTCGGTTATTCCATCCGGCGGCGACCTGCGTTATGGTGGTCGCCAAACACGTCTGTGTTGGAGGCGTTGATGGTGAAGCGGTTGTGGGGCGAACTCGCCGGAAAGCCGGTACTGGCATCGCCAGGGCTCAAGGACGCCCCGGTGCTGGACCTGATGTGTTCGCATTTTGTATTGACTCTGGCGGCGCGGCGCGGCTCCAACTTCAACGTCAGACGTGACCTCAACAGCGTGGTGGGACTGGCCGGACGCCACCTGGTCTGGCCGGCGCCGATCCTGGCTCGGGTGCGGGCATTTCTGGTGCGCCGCTGTGTCGGCAACGAGAACTGGCGCGGTCACGAAAACCTGCGCGACGCCCCGTTCCTGGAACGTCACGGCGTCTGGCGCGGCCCTTATGAAGAAGGCACCTTGTTCTTCTATCTCGACGAATATGCCAAGGACCAGCCCAAGGACCTGATCTCCCTGTTGGCAGTAACCGGTGAGTGGCTCACCCAAAGCCTGAAAAAGCACTCGACGCTGGTCGAGAAAAACATCGACGCACTGGCGGGACTGCTGCAGCTGAACAAGGCCGAACGCGCCTTGCTGTTATACGGCACACTGGCACGTTATCAGCGTGACCTGCGCAGCATCCTGGTCGAGTTCAAGGTCAGCAACGCGCCCGAGGCCTATGCCGCCATCGCGGAACTGGCCCAGGTCAACGCCAGCGAGGTGGGCGAGGCGCTGCGTGCCGGCTCGCGACTTGAACGCATCGGGCTGGTCGAGAACCTGATCTCCGAACACAACATTACCGACCTGGCGGATCTGATGAAGGTCAGCGAAAAGCTGCCACCGGTGTTGATGCGCGAATACCGCGACCGCGCCGAGTTGATGGCGGTGTTCACACGGCCGGCCAGCAAGAGCGATCTGAGCGTCAAGGACTTCGCCTTCGTGCAGGACGACACCGATGTGCTGCGCAGCCTGCTTGGCAACGCGGTGGCGCGCAAGGAGTGTGGCGTCAACATTCTGTTGTACGGCCCCCCGGGCACCGGCAAAACCGAACTGGCCAAGGTGGTGGCACAGGCGGCCGGGCTGGAGCTGTTCGAAGTCGAATACGCCGACCGCGACGGCAACTCGCTCAGCGGCCGCGACCGTTACCGGTCGCTGCAGATTGCCCAGGTTTTCCTCAAGGGAAGCGAGAACGCGGCCTTGCTGTTCGATGAGGTAGAAGATGTGTTCCCGCCGATCTCCAGTGAGGCTGCGCAATTGCTCGCGCGGGCCGAGCAGGTGGCGACGCCGAGCAATGGCAGCGTCAGCGGCAAGGCCTGGGTCAACCAGATCCTGGAGTCCAACAACGTGCCGACGATCTGGGTCACGAACCGCATCGAGCAGATCGACCCGGCGTTCCGGCGCCGCTTTGCCTATCACCTGGAACTCAAATCTCCGCCGCCAGGTGCGCGCGAAGGTGTGGTGCGCAAGACGCTCGAAGGCATCACCGTATCCGACGAATTTGTCGCGCGATTGGCACTGCGCAAAGGCCTCACGCCGGCGCAGATCCGCACGGCCGTGCGCTTCGCAAGCCTGGCCCGCGCAGAATGCGCGACGTTGACCGAGCCCGACGCCAGCGAGAAGCTGATCGAACGCCAGCTACGCAATGCCGACCAGGCTCTGGGCAGAAATTCCGAACCCGACCTGGCACAGCAGATGGTGACCCAATACGACCTGGGCAACCTCAACGTGGAGTGCCGTTTCGAGTTGCCGCGCGTCGTGCAGGCCTTGCGTGCGCGTGGCCATGGCAGCTTGTGCTTTCATGGCCCGTCGGGCAGTGGCAAGACGGCGTTGGCGCGGCACATCGCGCAAACACTCGAGCAGCCGCTGATGGTGCGCCAGGCCAGCGATCTGATGAGCAAATATGTGGGTGAAACCGAACAACTGATGGCGGCCATGTTTCGCGACGCGCTGGCAGAAAAGGCCGTGCTGCTGCTGGACGAGGCCGACAGTTTCCTGCAGGACCGGCGCGGTGCACAGCGTAACTACGAAATCAGCGAAGTCAATGAAATGCTGCAGGGCATGGAGCGTTTTGCCGGCATATTCATTTGCACCACCAACCTGTTCGAGCGGCTGGATCAGGCGGCTTTGCGCCGCTTCACGTTCAAGATCCGGTTCAAGCCGCTGGCGCGTGAGCAACGCCAGCAGATGTTCATCACCGAGGTGCTGGCTGGCGACGCGGCACGCCTGGGCAGTGCCATGCAGGAGCGCCTGGCCCTGCTCGATCAGTTGTGCCCGGGAGACTTTGCGTCGGTCAACCGGCAGGCCGTGATACTCGACACCACGCTGGACCCGATGGAGTTTCTCGCGCAGCTCGAGGCAGAACATCGTCTCAAACCCGAGGTGCGGGAAAACCGGGCCATGGGCTTTCTGCAGTAGGCCCTCGCGCCCGTTTGTCCTGGGATTGTTCGGAGTGCCTGAAGCCGCATCCCATGGTACTGTCGCTGCCTGGACATTTTGTCCGCATCTCGGCGAAGAGCACTTGCTGCCGAACCCGCCATGAATCCGACTTGAATGCCGACAACTGAACCGATCCTTGACCATCAACGCACGTCACATTGGCGCCGATTTGTCGCCGGGTGTTTCACACACCTGACGGCTCTGCTGCTGGGTTGCGCCCTCGCCAGTGCGAGCGCTCAAACACCGCCGACCCAGAAGCTGCGTATCGTGGGCGGACTCGCCGGCATCAACCAGTATGTGCAGCATGAGGAGCCGTTCTGGGCCCACCAGCTGAGCGAACTCAGCCAAGGACGATTCACCGCGGAAATTGTTCCGTTTGACCGCGCCGGCGTTCCGGCACAGGACATGTTGCGGCTGATGCAGATGGGTGTGATTCCCTTTGGGACTGCACAGATCAGCCGCGTTGCCGCGCAGGATGCCGCATTCAGCGCGGCCGACCTGGCGGGCCTGAACCAGGATATGGCAACCCTGAGGAAGACGGTCGCCGCGTTTCGGCCGTTCCTGGAGTCCACGCTGCGCCAGCGCTACGGCATCGAGTTGCTGGCGGTTTACGTCTATCCAGCGCAAATGGTGTTCTGCAATCGCCCGATCAACCGGCTAGATGACCTGTCGGGTCAACGTGTGCGGGTATCGGGCTCTACGGTGGCAGATTTCGTCCAGTCCTTCGGCGCAGTTCCGGTCGTGACGTCGATGAGCGACGTACTGGCTCAGTTGCGCAAAGGCACTGTGAGTTGTGCCGTCACCGGCACCATGACCGGCAACACACTAGGCCTGCATGAGGTCACAACCCATATCTATGCTATGCCGATCACATGGGGCCTATCGATCTTTGCCGCCAACATCGACTCCTGGAATGCGCTGGAGCCTGAATTGCGTGTACTGCTGCGCAGCGAACTGCCCAAACTCGAGGCAAAGATCTGGCAGGCGAGTGAGAAAGAAACCGCTGACGGGCTGGCCTGCAATACCGGCGCCCCGAGCTGCGTCGGCGGGCGCAAGGGCAAGATGGTCGCGGTGCCGATGACGCCTCAAGACAATGCCTTGCGCCAGGAGATGCTGCGCACACGCATCCTGCCCAACTGGTTGCGCCGCTGCGGCCCTGGTTGTGCTGACACCTGGAATCGGACCATCGGACCCTTGCACGACATCACCGCGCGAGCTACGCCGTGACCGTCGTCATGACGCGCAACGCGGCACCTGCACCGCCGAGCTTGTCCCGGCGCGTGCGTTGGACGATTCTGGCCGGGGCCACGATGTTCCTGGCGGTTCTCGCGCTGGTGGCCGCCACGCTTATCACCCAAGGCCGCCAGGCTGCGCTGGAGGGCGCCCAGCGCGATGCCAACCGCTTTGTCGCCGGCGCCGAATCGGCACTCAACCGTAATCTGCTGAGCATCGACATCCTGCTGGCCAGCACGGACGAGGTGCTGCGGGCTTCAAGCCTGGTGCTGGAGTGGCTGGACATCGAACTGGCGACCCGGCAGCTGCGTGCATCGGATAACCAGAACCTGCTTGTCAGTCACCTGGCACTGGTGACACCGCAGGGAGACGTTGTTGCGTCATCCGATCGCGCCGGTCGACAGACCGCCCTGGAGTTGCCGGAGGGCTTTCTGGCCGAAGTGTTGCGACAACGGGTGCCCACGTTGATCATCAGTTCGCCGGCGATCAGCTTTTCCAGTTCCGAGCCGGTGTTGTATATGGCGCGCACCATCAAGCTGGCCGACAGCAGCCGCATCGTGGCGCTGGCCGAAGTGCGCGTGCCGCTGCTCGGATCAGTAATTTCCCAGGGTGTGACGATTCCGGGCCTGGAGATCACACTCGAGCGCGGCAACGGCCAATTGTTGTCGAGTGTGCCGGCGGCCGAGGCGCAGACCGGCGTTGTCCTGAAACCGTCGCTGCCGGAACTGGTGCGCGACAGGCGCACCGCATATGCACCGGCACGTCTGAGCCAGCAAGCGGCGATCGTCGTGACGCGACCGACGCTGTATAGCGACATTGCGATCGCCGCCAGTGTGCCGATCGATGCGGCGCTGCAAAACTGGCGCGACGACCGCGCGCTGATCCTCATCGTCGCGACGCCGATTGCGCTGATGATTCTGGTGGTAGCGGCATTGTCCTTGCGCTACCTCGCGCGCATCGGTCAGGCGCGCAGTCAGATCCTGGAGGGCAAGGCGCAACTGGAAGCCACGCTCGACGCCATGCCCGACTCGCTGCTCGAACTGGACCTGGACGGGCAGTATTACAGCTCTCACGCGCCGCACCCGACCCTGCTTGCGGTGGCGCCCGGACTGTTCGCCAACGGGCGCATCGCCGACCATTTGCCGCCATCGGCGGTGCAGGTAATCATGCAGGCACTGCAGCAGGCCAATGACACCGGTTCCTCCAGCGGCACGCAGTTCGCGTTGCCGCATGGCTCCACTGAGACCTGGTTCGAACTGTCGGTCGCGCGCAAGGGCCAGGAAACCACGGCATCACCCCGTTTCATCGTGATCTCGCGCGACATCACCGCCGGCAAAACTGCCGCGCGTGAGATCGAACAGCTGGCCTTTTACGATCCGCTGACCCAGTTGCCCAATCGCCGCCTGCTGATGGATCGACTGCAGCATGCGCTTGCTGCGAGCGCGCGCAGCGGTCGCCTGGGCGCTTTGATGTTCATGGATCTCGACCACTTCAAGACCATCAACGACACCCTGGGTCACGATGTCGGAGACCTGTTGCTGCTGCAAGTCGCCAATCGGCTGCGCGCATGTGTACGCGAGGCCGACACGGTGGCGCGCCTGGGTGGCGACGAATTCGTGGTGATGCTCGAAGACCTTGACATGCCCGCACCCAATGCCGCAGCCCAGACCGAGTTGATCGGCGAGAAGATACTGACCGCTCTGAACCAGGTCTATCTGCTTGACCAGCACTCACTGATCAGCACACCCAGTATCGGTGTCACATTGTTCAACGGCCATTCCCATTCGCTGGACGATCTGCTCAAGCAGGCCGATATCGCGATGTACCAGGCCAAGACCTCCGGTCGAAACGCCATCCGCTTTTACGACCCCCTGATGCAGGCGGCCATCGCGGCGCGCACCTCGCTGGAGAAAGACTTGCGCGCCGCGCTGGAGCAGGAACAGTTCGCACTGCACTTTCAAGCGCAGGTGAATCAGCAAGGCACGGTGGTGGGCGCCGAAGTCCTGCTGCGCTGGAGTCATCCGCAGCGCGGCATGGTGCCTCCGATGGATTTCATTCCGCTGACCGAAGAGACCGGACTGATCCTGCCGATCGGACAGTGGGTACTGCGCACCGCCTGTCTGCAGCTCAAGGCCTGGCAAGACCAGCCGCGGATGCAGGCGCTGGAGCTGGCGGTGAACGTCAGCGCGCGCCAGTTCCGCGACACCCATTTTGTTCAACAGGTCGCCCAGGCCCTGCAGCAGACCGGCGCCAACCCCGCTCGCCTGAAGCTCGAACTCACGGAAAGCCTGGTGCTCGACGACGTGGGCGACACCGTGACCAAGATGGACAAACTCAAGTCGCTGGGGGTGCGTTTCTCGATGGACGACTTCGGCACCGGGCAGTCTTCCCTGTCCTACCTCACGCAGCTGCCACTGGACCAGCTCAAGATCGACCAGAGTTTCGTGCGCAACATCGGCGTCAAGGCCAACGACGGCATCATCATCCAGACCATCATCGGCCTGGCTGGCAAACTCGGCATGGAGGTGATCGCAGAAGGGGTGGAGACCATTGCGCAACGGGAGTTCCTGCAGCGCAACGGATGCACGATCTGCCAGGGTTACCTGCTCGGACGCCCCATGCCGATCGACAAGTTCGAGCAGATGGTGGATTGACCCGGCAACTACAATCCCGCGACGCAGAAACTACAAAGGGAACCCCATGCTGCACTTTCCGCGCCGCGCGGCCATGTGGGTGTTTTGCATATGGTTGACCGGGACCACCTCGGCCCAGACACCCCTTCCGGATTTGCCAGCCCAACCGTCGGTGCTGGCAGCCCCCACACAACCGGTGATCCTCACGGTCACCGGCAAGATCACGCATCGCAACCGGGGGGAGTCAGCGGTTTTTGACGCGGCGATGATCGACAAACTGCCAACCCATGAATTTCGAACCTGGACGCCGTGGTTCAAGGAGCCGGTGACGTTTCGCGGACCGTTGCTGCAAACCCTGCTCGACGCCGTCGGGGCCCAGGGCCAGTCGCTGAACATGGTCGCGCTGAACGACTACGCGGTGAACGTGCCGGTAAGTGATGCTCGCAAGTTCGGGCCACTGCTGGCCACACATATCAACGGCAAGGTGCTGGGCGTGCGCGACAAAGGCCCACTGTTCCTGATCTATCCCTTTGATGGAAAACCCGAGACGCGGGCCGATCAATACTACGGCCGGTCGATCTGGCAGATCACCCGCGTGACGGTGCAATAGACCGCGACCAGATTGATGCCAACCCGACGATTGCCAATATGACAGTGTTGACGGGGCGGCGTCGGATCGACTACGTGCTGGCCTCGCTGGCCGTCGTGGCCATCTTGCTGCTTTCTGGCTTGGCTGCCCTGCAGCACGTGCAGCTGCAAGCCATCGAAGAGACCGTCCGCGATGGCCGCACCATGGGCGAGTGGGACCTGTTCCAGCTGAGGGTGGAGCAACTCAAACTGCGTTCGGCGTTTGACGACGCGCTGCGCGATCAGGGACAAGGCGATGCCATGGCCCGGCTCGCGCTGCGTTACGGCATCTATGTCAGCCGCTACGACATCATCCGCGAGGGGTTCAGTCAGCGGTTGATCGGCGAGCTGCCGGGCTTTACGCAATTGCTGCTGGCCCTGAAGCGATTTTCGACCCAAGCCGAACCCTATTTTGGTCCGGACGGGAAAGCGCCCGAATTCGACGCCACCAGGCTGCGCGATCTGCGTGTGCAACTGGACGCCAACTCCGGTGCAATTCAAGCCGTGCTGCTGAGCAGCAACCACGCGCGCCATCGCGTCAATACACAGTATCTGGACGCGATGCGCAATCAGGTCCGCACGGCCTGGGGCCTGAGCCTGGCCCTGTTGGTGGTTGCCTCCGCGTTTGCCGTGCTGGCCATGCGCCAGAAGCGTCTGGCCGTACAGCGCAGTCTCGATCTGGAGCAACTGCATACCGAAGTAAGCCACCGTGCAGCGCACGATTCGCTCACCGGACTGATCAATCGCGACGAGTTCGAGCTGCGGTTGGGCCACACGCTGCAGGCCCCGCCGCCATCTCCGAACATGCACGCCGTGTTGTTCATCGACCTGGACCGGTTCAAGATCGTCAACGACACCTGCGGTCACAGTGGCGGCGACCAGTTGTTGCGCGAAGTCGCGGACCTGCTGCGCACGGTGGTCCGGACCACCGATACGGTGGCCCGAATTGGTGGCGACGAGTTCGCCATCATCCTGAACGCCTGCGACCAGGCCAGCGCCCGGCAATTGGCGGAGCAGATCTGCCAGCGCATCGACAACTACCGTTTTGCCCAGTCGGGCCAGAATTTTCACATTGGCGCGAGCATCGGCCTGGTGATGCTGACCGAGCACTGGCGCTCGGTAGCGGCCGTGATGCAGGCTGCCGACTCCGCTTGCTACATTGCCAAGGAATCCGGACGCAACCGGGTCTACATCTACCTGGATTCCGACCTTGGCGTGCAGGCCCGGCGCGGTATCACGAGCTGGGTACTACGCCTGCACCAGGCACTGGACCAAGGACGCTTTCGCCTTTACTGGCAGCGCATTGTCCCGCTGCATGCGCGAGCCAGCGATCAACTGCGCGGCGAAGTGCTGCTGCGTCTACTCGAAGGCGACGTGTTGATCGAACCTGGCGGCTTTCTGCCGGTGGCCGAGCGTTATGCGCTGGCCTCGCGCATCGACCGATGGGTGGTGGGCGAGGTGTTCGACTGGCTGTCGCGCGTGCCACACCGACTGGGCAGCATCGACTCCCTGTCGATCAACCTGTCCGGCCAATCGGTGAGTGACCCGGAGTTCCAGCAGTTCATGATCGAGCGGCTGCAGGCCCTGCGCTTCGATCGGCGCGTCCTGTGCTTTGAAGTCACCGAAACCTCGGCCATCACCCATTTGCAGAATTCCATCCGCTTTTTCGAAGTCCTGCGAAGTTTCGGTGCCCGCGTTGCCCTGGACGACTTCGGCAGTGGCATGTCGTCTTTCACCTACCTGAAGAATCTGCCGGTTGACGACCTGAAAATCGACGGCCAGTTCATGCGCCAGCTTGGCACCGACGCATTCGATCAAGCCACGGTGCGGGCAATTTGCGAGGTGGCACGTGCCAGCGGAAAGAAGACCGTGGCCGAAGGCATCGAGACCCCGGAGGTCGCGGCGATGTTGCGGGAATTCGGCGTCGACTATGGCCAGGGTTACCTGTGGCATGTCCCGGCGCCACTGGCTACGCTGCTCGATGCGCAGCAGCCACTGGTGCAGAAACCCAGGCGTCGGGCTTGACGCAAACCTCAGGCGTAGCGCGCGACCGTCAAACCTTCCATGTCGATCTCCGGCTGACGGCCACTGATCAGATCGGCCATGACCCGTCCGGTGCCCGCGGCCATGGTCCAGCCCAAGGTGCCGTGGCCGGTGCTGAGCATCAGGTTGTCATAACGCGTCTCACCCAGGATCGGCGTGCCGTCCGGCGTCATCGGGCGCAGGCCGGTCCAGAACTCTGCCTTGGCCACATCGCCGCCCTCGGGAAACAGATCGCTGACGACAAATTCCAGGGTGGAGCGGCGTCCCTTGTCGAGTTGCAGATCGAAGCCTGACAACTGCGCAGTTCCGCCCACCCGGATCCGGTCGCCCAGCCGGGTGACTGCCACCTTGTGGGTCTCGTCCATGATGGTCGATTCGGGTGACTTGGCCGCGTTGGTGATCGGTACCGTGATGGAGAAACCCTTGACCGGATACACCGGAATGCGGATGTCCAGCGGCGCCAGCATGCGGGTGGAATAACTGCCCAGCGCCAGCACGTACTGGTCGGCCGTCAGCATGCCGTTGGCCGTGCGAACGCCGCGGATATGGTCGCCTTGGCGCTCTAGCGCCTGGATGTCCTCGCCAAAACGGAATTTGACGCCCAAAGCCTTGGCTTTCTCGGCCAATGCCGTGGTGAACTTGAAACAGTCGCCGGTTTCGTCGCCGGGCAGGCGCAGCGCACCGATGAACTTCTCCTTGACGTCGGCCAGCGCAGGCTCATAAAGCAGGTAACCGGCGCGGTCGAGCAACTGGTAGGACACGCCGTATTCCTTCAGGATCTCGATGTCCTTGGCCGTGCCGTCGAGTTGTGTCTGCGTGCGAAAGAGCTGCAGCGTGCCCTGCTCGCGCTGATCGTAGGTGATACCCGTCTCGGCACGCAATTGCTTCAGGCAGTCGCGGCTGTACTCCGCCAGTCGTACCATGCGCCCCTTGTTCATGCGATAACGGGCCTCGGTGCAGTTGCGCAACATCGCCAGTCCCCAACGCCACATGGCCGGGTCCAGCATCGGTTTGATGACCAGGGGACTGTGGTGCATCAGCAGCCATTGAATGGCCTTGATGGGCACCCCCGGACCGGCCCAGGGTGATGAATAACCGGGCGAGACCTCACCCGCGTTGGCAAAGCTGGTCTCCAGCGCCGGGCCACTCTGGCGATCGACAACCTCGACCTCATGGCCGGCCTTGGCCAGGTAATACGCGACCGAGGTACCGATGACGCCACTGCCCAACACTACGACACGCATGACCTTGCTCCTTGAAAACCGGACGCCGCAAAGGCGGCAACTGTCTTGCATTGACAGCAACTCCCGTGCCAGGCGGCGCAAGGCAATCAAATCAATCACTTACGCGAGCCTGATGGGCAGGTATTCACACCAACTGTCGTGAATTCGTTACAGATAACTCAAAAGCATCGCCATATAACGAGAAAACTCACATCAGAACAATGACTTGCACTACCTGTATGAAAATCGATACGATGGATGAAATTCAAGACAACTCATGCGCATTGATGTCCACTTTTCCGACCGTGTGGGAATCGCCCAGGAAATCCTGGCGGCGCTGGCGATCCGCGCGCTGAACGTCACCGCCGTCGAGGTCGAACCGCCCCATGTCTACATCGAGGCGCCTGAACTCGACGCCAGGGATCTCGACCGTCTGCGCACTGACCTGCTGGCCGTTGCCGGGGTCCTGGCGGTGGGCGAACTCGAGATCCTGCCCGGAGCACGTCGCCGTCTGTACCTCGATGCCTTGCTGGCCTCGCTGGCCGACCCGGTGCTGGCGGTCGACGCCCGGGGTGTGATCGTGGTGGCCAATACCACGGCCATCACCGTCACCGGCCTGGCTGAACAGGTGCTCACCGGCATGTCGCTGCAGTCACTCACCGGCGACGCGCAACTGGTCTCGGCGCTGATCGCCGAGGCCTACCATCTGCCGGCCAGCGAGGTCGAGATCGCGGGCCAACGTTTTCTGATGGAAACCGTGGCCTTGCACGAAGCCAGCGGCAGTGTCGCCGGCGCTGTCGTGACCTTGCACGCGCCGCACCGGTTGGGCGAACGGCTCAGCGCACTGCAGAACTACGGCGCTGGCGGCTTCGAGACCATCCTGGGCCAGTCGCCAGCGATCCGCGCGCTCAAGCAACGCGCTGCGCGCATGGCGCTGGTCGACGCACCGCTGCTGATCCGCGGCGAAACCGGCACCGGGAAGGAACTGGTCGCCCATGCCTGCCACACCGGAAGCCGGCGCCGCGAACAGCCGTTTTTCGCGCTGAACTGCGCCGCCTTGCCCGAGAGCCTGGCCGAAAGTGAGCTGTTCGGTTATGCGCCCGGCGCATTCACCGGCGCCTTGCGCGGCGGCCGCCCTGGCCTGCTGGAACTGACTGACGGCGGCACGCTGTTTCTGGACGAAGTCGGTGAGATGTCGACCTACCTGCAGGCCAAGCTGCTGAGGTTTCTGAACGATGGCAGCTTTCGCCGCGTTGGCGGCGACAGCGAACAGAAAGCCGACGTGCGCATCATCAGCGCCACCCATCGCGCGCTGGACGACATGGTGGCGGCCGGCAGTTTTCGCCAGGACCTGCTGTTTCGCCTGGACGTGCTGCAGCTGAACCTGCCGCCGCTGCGCGAGCGCACCGAAGACATCCTGCCGCTGGCTCAGGTATTTCTGGACCGGGCCTGTGCACAGACCGGCCGCTCTCCGGCGCGCCTGAGCAAGGCGGCCGCGAACGCCCTGCTAGGCAACCCGTGGCCGGGCAATGTGCGCCAGTTGCAGAACGTCGTGTTTCGCGCGGCGACACTGAGCGAGGCGCCGGTCATCGATGCGGCCGACCTGGAACTGGCCCGGGTTGACGTGGCCGCAGTCGGCTTGCGTGCGCAAGAGGTCGGCAGCCTGGACGAAGCCGTCGCAGCGCTGGAGAAGTCGTTGCTGCAGCAGTTGTATCCCCATTACCCGTCGACGCGCAAACTGGCACAAAGGCTGCAGACTTCGCATTCGGCGATCGCGACGCGCTTGCGCAAATACGGCATCGGTGACTGAGGCGCGGCCTGCCGGCGCGGTCTCAATCGACCGGTGGATGCAAGCGATGCCAGTCGGTCACCGTCTCGAAAGCATGACCGACACCCACAAGCAGGTCCTCGCGCAAGGCATGGCCGGCGAACTGCACCGAGAACGGCAGTCCGGTGTCGGATAAACCGCAGGGCAAGGAGAGCGTCGGAATCCCGGAGAAATTGAACGGCGCGGTGTAACGCGCATGCCAGGGATCGCGGTCGGGCGGTATCGGCCCGTACAGAAATTCCGGCGTCACAGGGAACGCCACCTTCGGCGTAGATGGGCAGACCAGCATATCGATGCCCTGCATCACGGCAAACATATCGCCGTTGCAGGCCAGCCGCAGCTGATGAAAATGCGCATAGTCGGCCGCGCTCATGGCCGCGCCACGCTCCAGCCACTGGCGAAAGAACGGTCCGTATTCGCCTGCCCGCGCCGGATACCAGGCACGGTGCGCCGCCACCGCCTCGGCCTGGCACAGCGGGGCCCAGGCCGTGACGTATTCGCGCAGCCGCACCGGCATCATGACCGGCACGATCACAGCCCCCTGCTCCAGCAGCACCTGCACGACACGGGCAACGGCATCGGCGATATCGACCGCCATGTCGGAACGCGTGAAGCCTTCGTCCCAGCCGATGCGCAGGCCTTGGACACCCTTCTCCAGCAAGACGCCCATGTCGGGCACCGGGTCGGCCAGCGAGGTGGCATCGTTGACGTCGCGCCCGGCGATTGCCTGCAGCACGATGCCGGCATCGCGGCTGCTGCGTGTCATCGGGCCAACATGGTCGAGCGATTCGGCCAGCGCCAGCACGCCATGGCGGCTGACCCGGCCCCAGGTCGGCTTGAGGCCGACGATGCCGCAGGCAGCGGACGGATGGCGGATCGAACCGCCGGTATCGGTGCCAATGGCGGCGTACGCCAGGCCGGCCGCCACTGCCGCGCCGGATCCGCTGGACGACACGCCCGACCAGTGCGCAGCCTTCCAGGGGTTCTCCGGAATCGCGAACTGCGGGTGGTAACCCGCCATCGCGCCATCGGTCAGGTTGAGCTTGCCCAGCAGCACCGCGCCGGCCGCCTTCAGCCGTGTCACCACCGTGGCATCGAACTCCGGCACATGGTCGGCCAGCACACCGGTACCGCCCATGGTGCGGATACCCTTGGTAAAACACAAGTCCTTCAAGGCCACCGGAATGCCATGCAAGGCACCGCGGTAACGGCCGGCCCGGATCTCCCGTTCGGCCTGCTCCGCGTGCTGCATCGCCAGCTCGGCGGTCACCGTGGCAAAACAACGCAGGCGGCCGTCCAGTGCATCGATGCGGTCCAGCATCCCACGCGTCAGCGCCACTGGCGAGAGTTTGCCCGCTTGCAGCAGCGGCGCGAGTTCGGAGATGGTCTTGAAGTGCACAGGCGGCTCCTTGTCTTGCAATACAGATCACGCAGTCGCGTCGCGCCGGCGATCGGTGGCCTGTGTCGTTACGGCGCACTGTGCCACAGAGCGCCACACCGGTGACAGTCGCCTGAGCGGCAGCGGCAGACAGACAAAGCCGCAAGCGCTTGCTGATTCAGGGCCGTTCGGCGGCCAGCAGGTTGCGCAGCACCGACAACATCAGCCACAGCAGCAGCAAGGGCATCACCACCGTCTGCAGCGCGAACACCACGATCAGCCGGACCAGCTGTTCGATGATGCGTTCTATCGCCTGCTGCAGGTCGGCAAAACGGGCCTTGACATCGGTGTTGTGTGACAACCAGTTCTTGAGCCTGTCGACGAGGCCCGGGTCCGCCGACGGAAGCTGCGGTGCGGTCGCCATCGTGGCCGTGTCGCGCGACGCGTTCTCGATCGCCTGCTGGCTGCTCTGGTAATCCTGCGCCAGAAACTTCTGCCATACCAGGTCGGTGCCCAAGGTCACCAGCGGCAATGCAAAACGCAGCATCAGGGCAATCACCAGCAGGCGCGCCAACCAGCGCGGCGCCGGGCGGTCGAGCAGCCGCAGGCCGGTCCAGGCCAGCACGACCAGCGTCAAGGCCAGCGACAGCGGCCAGTGGCTGCCGACCGCAATCAACACCTTCTGCACGCCGAACGCCACGCTGGCGGCAAGCATCAGCGTGGAGAACTGCTCGACCAAGTCGTTGACCGGATCGAGCAACTGGCCGGGCGCGAAGGTGGCGCCGACACCGCCGGGCTGCACCGACACCTCAGTTCCTTGCGCCACTGATATCGCCGCATTGAGCGCACGCGCTGTCGCAAAGCTGATCAGCGCCCGCTTGAGCCCGGCATCGACCTGCTGGGTCGCGGGCAGATCCATTGGCGCCAGCCAGGCCGCAGCGATGGCAAGCGACATCGTCAGCGCGACGAGGATGCGGGCAAATGTGGACACAGTGCGCTCCTTGGGATGCCATGCGACCTGATCGCCGCAGACACGCCTATGCTAACGAGCCTGCCGGGCTTGACGAGCGCGTTTCAGCGTTCGAGTTGTTCGAGCTTGCGCTCGATCTTTGCCCATTCGTCGGCATCGGGTAGCGCCAGCTTGGTCCGCGTGATCGGTTTCCACTGTCTGGCGAGTTCCGCGTTGAGCGGCGTGAAGGCCTGCTGGTCAGCCGGTACGTCTTCGTCGGCGTAGATCGCATTGACCGGGCATTCGGGCACGCAGACCGCACAGTCGATGCAATCGTCAGGGTCGATGACCAGGAAGTTCGGCCCTTCACGGAACGCGTCGACCGGGCAGACGTCAACGCAGTCGGTGTACTTGCACCGGATGCAGGACTCGGTGACGACAAATGTCATCGACGAAATCCCCCGTGATCAACCGCCGCAGGCGCCACCCGAGCAACACGATCCGGCGAACGCCTCGGTAATGCCCGCTGCAGTCTTGTCGATCTGCACCCGCCACAGGTCCGGGCCCGATTGCAGATACGTCCAGGTGAACTGACCCGCGCGGCGATCCTCGAACTGGTAGTACAGCGGGCGCGGGTCGTGGTCGTTCACCAGCAACACCGACTCACCGGGCTCCAGCGCGTCGAACTGGCCGAAGATCGTCGGATGGCGCTCGCGAGGAGCGATAGTGCGCACGTCGATGGTGCTGATGGGTACGGTGGTCATGGCGAACTCCATTTTGGTTCAGGCTTGGATCAGGTGGGGACTCGTTTTGCGCACGCAGCGTTGCGTGCAGGCGGCAACACAGGATCGGCTTAGCCGTCCTTGCCGTCCAGACGTACGCGCAAAAGCCAGGGTGTGAAAAGGGCGAGGTAGAGCGCGAATGCCAGCGACCAGGCCAGCGCTGCCGCAATGACGGACGCGACCATATATTGCGGCGCGAGCAGTGGCACCAGCACGCGCAGCAGCGCGGCCAGCATCACCAGCGAATAGGCGGCGACCTCGATCGGTGAGGCCAGCAGCGGCCGTCCGGTATGACCGCGTGCGGTGCGGGTCACCATGCCGATGATCAGGCCGCCAGTTGCGCCAATGGCGAGCGCATGGATACCGGCAGACGCGGCGATCCAACCCAGCAGGCTCATGGCCAGCAGCAGGAAACCGACCGGAATCCAGGCGTAAGACAGATGCAGGATCCACAATATTGGCCGGCTGCGGGTGCGCCAGGGTTTCCAGGCGACCAGCCGCGCGAACTGCAGCACCGCGGCCAATGCCAGCAGCGGCGCGCTGATGGCCGATGTCGGCGTGAAGACCCACAACAACAGAGCCAGCGCACTGGCGGCTGCCGTGGCCTTTTCGAGTTGCGGATCGATCTTGAGCCGCAAGCCGGGAATGGCGCTCATGGTGAACGCCGGAATCACGCGCCCGGCCATCACGGTTTCGATCAACACGATCAGCGCCAAGCCTGCGTACAAGGCACGCACCGGTGACAACTCCAGCATCCCGAGCACGGACAGATGGAACACGAGGTTGGCCAGTGTCAGCAATCCGAGCAGGCCGGCCAGCGGCAGGTTGCGCCGGTTGCCGGCACGCAGCAGCAGGCGCACCAGGATGGTCGCAACCACCGGCAACAACAACAGGTCGAGCGCCGCATAAACCGGGTAAGGGGCTACCCATGCAGCGACACGCGCGGCCAGCCACACCAGAACCAGCGCCGCCAGGGCCGACCCGCGCGGCGTCTGCAGCCCGGTCCAGGCCTTGCCGGCGGTCAGTAGGAAGCCGACGATCACTGCCGCAGCAAAGCCGAACAGCATCTCGTGCGCATGCCACAGCAACGGCGTCAACACTGGCGCGGAATCCATGCGGCCCAGGAACAGCAGCACCCAGGCCGGGACGGCCAACGCAGCGAACACCGCAGCTCCCAGATAGAAAGGTCGAAAGCCCAGCCGCAAAAGTGGCCAGCCGCGACCGGAGTCGGCGATGGGAGCCGGTGGCTCGGAGATGACCTGGATCATCGGTTTCATGATGGTTCGCCCGTATCCGGAGCTGGCTACAGGCCAGCACCCGGCTTTAACATGCACATAGATTGCATGTTAAAGCCTGCGCGCCCGTAAAGCAATATACTTTGTGCATCTTTAAGGACTTCGATGCGCCTGTCCGAATACACCGACTACAGCCTGCGCGTGCTGATGTACTGCGCTGCCCATCCCGAGCGCCTGGTCACGATTTCCGAGCTGGCCGACCACCATCAGGTGTCCCGGAACCACCTGATGAAGGTGGTCAACGACTTGTCACGCCAGGGGGTAATCGCCACCACCCGCGGGCGCGGCGGCGGATTGCGGCTGTTGCAGACCGCCGACACGATCCGGGTCGGCGACATCGTGCGGGCGGCAGAAACCGATTTCCGGTTGGTCGAATGTTTCGATCCCGCAACCAATGTCTGCACACTGACACCTACCTGCCAGCTCAAGCAGGTGTTCGGCAATGCATTGCAGGCCTATTTCAGCAAACTCGACAGCGTGACGCTGGCCGACCTGGCACCAGCGCAAACGCCCGAACCGGCCGGCGCCGCCCACCCGCGGCGTGCCCATGCCGCGATACCGGTACGCGTCGCGCTACCTACCCGGCGCAAGGCCTGACGCAGCACAGGGACGCTGGCGCGCCACTTATTGGCCGGCAAGGCGGCCGCAGGCAATGGCGATTGGCCAGACCAACGCGCTCGTGGCATATGTGGCGTCAACCGCGCAACTGGTTCGCCTGGCTCACTTGCGCATGTTGGCTGTGACCACTGGCATCGCCGGATGCGGTATGCGCGTTTCTCAGCGATGAGCACCAGCGCTGGAATGCTGCGCCGAAAGAGATCCACCTGTTGCCCGAGTAGTCCGGCGCCGCCTGGCGCCACCCGCGGACAACGCGTGCGACGCACTGCCAAGCCGGGCAACTAACATCGGGTTTTGTACCCAGAGAGTTTCCATGTCCCATTTGTCCCTGGCACAAGCCAACCAGATCATCACCGCCGCCCTGGCCAAGTCCAAGGAAGCCGGCTATCAGCCCATGGGCATCGCCGTGCTCGACGAATCGGGCAACCTGAAGGCGTTTGCACGCGAGGATGGTGCCAGCATGTTCCGTTTTGACGTAGCAAGGGCCAAGGCCTGGGGTGCAGTCGGCATGGGCGTTTCGAGCCGTGTGCTGGGCGAGCGCGCCAAAGGCAACCCGAACTTCTTCGTGTCGCTGGCAGCGACGTCCGAAGGCAGGTTCCTGCCCCAGACCGGCGCGGTTCTGATCAAGGATGCAAACGGCCAGACCGTCGGCGCGGTCGGTGCCAGTGGCGGTACGGGTGATGAAGACGAGGCTATCTGCATGGCCGGCGTCGAGGCGGCCGGTTTCAAGTGCGGTTAATGGGCTGACGCGGACGCCAGACGGTTCTGACCAGGAGGCGGATCACAGCCGCCCCCACCGTATGCGCGCCCAGACCTGCTCATGCAGGTAGTAACTGACCAGCCCGATCAGGGTGAGAACCACTGACAGCCCCATACCGTCGCGCCAGTTGCCCATGTACAGGACGTTGATGATCGACATGACGACAAAGCCGATCAGTTGCCAGGTGACGGCCTTCATGACCATGCGTGTCTTTTTTTCCATGCTGAAATTGTCTGACCGCCCTATGGCGTGACGCAACGTGGAGGTAGTGCAGGTTTTCAGCAATATCGTGACAATTGTCCCGTCGCGTTACCATCGCACGCATCGATGGATAAAGTCACCAAAACCCAACGGGCCTTCCTGTTCCGTGAGCGCCTGTCGCAAGCCATGCTTGAACGTCAGCTCAACCGCACGACGCTGGCCGAGCGCAGCGGCGTCGACCGATCGACCGTGTCCCAGCTGTTGGGCGAGCATCAGGTACGCCTGCCATCGGGTCAGGTGGTGGCCGAGCTTGCGACCGCACTGGGCGTGAGCACCGACTGGCTACTAGGGCTGACCAGCAACACCTTGTCGCCGGGCGAGATTCTGCGGGAATCGCTGGAGGTGGCGCAGGCCAGCGCGGCGCCGGCCGATGCCAACATCGAACGCTGGTTGCAGGAGTCGGCCGGCGCCAAGATCCGCAACGCGCCAACCACGCTGCCCGAGTTCATGAAGACGCAGGCGGTCATGGAACTCGAATACGCGACCTATCGCGGCAGGTCTCCCGAGCAGGCCAAGGCCAGCAACGAGGCCCGGCTCAATCTCAACCGCGTCACCGGCATGGACCACGAACTGGCCGTGCCGCAACAACGCATGGAAGACTTCGCACGCCGCCATGGCATCTGGGCGGCACTGACGCCCGCTCAGGTTTGCGAGCAACTGCACCTGATGGCGGACCTGTGTGATGAGTTGTATCCCAGCACCCGGCTGCACCTGTACGACCTGACCCAGCACTTCAGCGCGCCGGTCACGGTGTTTGGCCAGCGCCGCGCCGTGATCTACATCGGCAGTGCATATTTCGTGTTCAACACGCGTGAACATGTCGAGACGTTGACCCGGCACTTCGACCAACTGGTGCGCAATGCCAGTGTGCTGAGCCATGAAACGGCACGCTGGCTGCGCGCACTGGCCGAGACGGCGACCTGCATCCCACCCGCCGCGAAATCCTGACCTGGCAACGGCCGACGATCTTTTTGCGGGCCAGGCCTCAGAGCGCCACCACCCGCAGCACCTCGTCACCATAAGCCTCGAGCTTGCGCGCGCCGATGCCGCTGATGCCCTGCAGATCATCGAGTGACCGCGGTGCGCGCTGCGCGATCGCCGCCAGCGTGGCGTCATGGAAGATCACGTAGGCTGGCAGATTGTGTTCGCGCGCCACTTCGGCGCGCCATTCGCGCAGCGCCTCGTAACGTAGTTGCGCGCCGGCGTCGAGTTCTACCGGCGCCTTGGCCACGGCGCTGCGACCACCCGAGCGGCGCCGTCCCTTGGCGTCTGACGCCGGTGCCGCGCTGGAAACGCGCAACTGCACCAGAACCTCGCCCTTGAGCACCGCACGCGAAGCTTCGGTCAGCGCCAGCGTGTTGTAAGCCTGCGCGTCCACATGCACCGCGTTGATGGCAATCAGCTGGCGCAAGACGCTACGCAACTGCTGCTCGCTGAACTCGGCGCCGATGCCAAAGGTGCTCAGCTCCGCATGGCCGTGTTGCGTCATCTTCTCGGTCTTCTTGCCACGCACGATGTCCATGATGTGGCCGGCACCAAAGGTGATGCCGCTGGCCTGCTGAACCCGGTAGATCGTGCTGAGCAACTTGCGCGCCGCATCCGTGCCATCCCAGACCTGGGCCGGGGCAATGCAGTTGTCGCAGTTGCCGCATTTCATGACAGGACGCAAGGGTGCGCCCTTGTTCAGGGCATCTTCACCGGACTGCACTGGCGCATAGGTCTCATCAAAATACTTGAGCAGCCGTACCCGCCGGCAGTCGATGGCCTCCGCCAGCCCCAGCAGGGCATCGAGCTTGCCGCGTTGCACCTGCTTGAACTCTTCGCCCGCCGGGCTTTCGTCGATCATGCGCCGCTGGTTGACCACATCCTGCAGGCCATAGGCCATCCAGGCGTCGGATGCAGCGCCGTCACGGCCGGCGCGACCGGTCTCCTGGTAATAGGCCTCGATGTTCTTGGGCATGTCCAGGTGCGCCACAAAGCGCACATCGGGTTTATCAATGCCCATGCCAAACGCAATCGTTGCCACCATGACCACCGCCTCTTCGCGCAGGAAGCGGTCCTGGTTCTGCTGGCGCAGCTTGCTGTCGAGCCCGGCGTGATACGGCAAGGCCTTGACGCCCTGGTCACTCAGGGTCTGAGCGATCTCTTCCACCCGTTTGCGCGACTGGCAATAGACGATGCCGGCTTCGTCGGCGTGCTCGCCTTGCACGAAACGCAGCAATTGCGCCGTCGGATCCTTCTTCTCGACGATGGTGTATCGGATGTTGGGGCGGTCGAAACTGCTGACAAAAGCCCGCGCGTCCTGAAGTTGCAGCCGCTCGAGGATATCTTCGCGCGTCAAGGCGTCAGCAGTGGCAGTCAGCGCAATACGCGGCACCTTGGCATAACGCTCGTGCAATACCGTCAGCGCGCGATATTCGGGCCGGAAGTCGTGGCCCCACTGGCTGACACAATGCGCTTCGTCGATCGCGAACAGACCCAGTTGCCCCCGCTCGTACAAGGCGTCGAGCTGGGCCAGGAAACGCGGCGTCGTCACCCGCTCCGGCGCCACATACAGCAGCGTGATCTCGCCACGTAGCAGGCGCTTTTCGACCTGCGCCGCTTCCTCGCCAGACAGCGTGGAATTGAGAAAGGCCGCATCGACGCCGGCCTCGTGCAAGGCGCCGACCTGGTCGTGCATCAACGCAATCAGCGGCGACACCACCACCGTCGTTCCCTGTCCCCGACGCTGGCGCACGATGGCCGGAATCTGGTAACACAGCGACTTGCCGCCGCCGGTGGGCATCAGTACCAGCGCGTCCCCGCCGTCACAGACGTGATCGACCACGCCCTGCTGCGGGCCGCGGAAACGCGGGTAACCGAATACCTCGCGCAAGACTTCATGGGCTGCGCTCAGCACGCCCTCTTCCAGAACCGTAGCGTCGTTCAACTGATTTTCACTCCCATGGGCCGATTGTCCCGCCATTTGTTGACCCGCCATATCCACGCCTGTGGATTCGTCGTCCAATCGTGCGACAGCAAAGGTCGGGATCCAAAAGAGTGCAGAAACACTCGCTGGCGGCGGGCCTGTTCCGTCCCCCGAAACTCCCCATGCGGACCGTCTACCCCTTGCTATAGTGCGCCGATGTCGTGGCTCGTCCTGAGCGCCTGAAAGCACACACCATGAAACTGCCGCAAGAACGCACGCAGAGGGTCGGCGGACTGAACTGGAAACTGATCGACACCAGGGGTGCGAAGAATGGCCCGGTGCTGTTGATGCTGCCCGGCACGTTGGGCACCGCAGCGATTTTTTCCGACGCCATGTTGGCACTGGGCGAGCAGGTGCGCTTGGTGTCGGTCACCTATCCATTGATCGACGACATCCACCGCCTGGCCGATTCGCTGGCCGCCCTGATGGACACGCTGGGCATCACACGCGCCAGCGTCGTGGGGTCCTCGCTCGGCGGATTTCTGGCCCAGCATTTCGCTGCCCGCCATCCAGCGCGGGTCGACCGGCTGATCCTGGGCAACACCTTGTGCGACCCGGCACTGACCCGGCGCATCGTCGCGCGTCAGCCGGCGGACGCGCTGCGTGTCCAGCCGCCGCGTGCGCACCGCGACATGGTGCTGAACTCGGTGCTATCCTGGCCCGAAACCGATCCGCTTACGGCCCGGCTCAAGGCCATCCTGATCAACAGCGGTACCCGCTTGCTCAGTGCCCGCGCGATAAAAGCGCGCGTCATGTCCGTTCAGGCTGCGCCCGCTGTGCCGCGCCTGAACGTGGCCCCGGAGCGCATCACCATCATCGACTGCGAGGACGATCCCTTGATGCCGCGTGCTGTGCAGGACGATGTCGTGCGTCGTTATCCGGGCGCGCGCCATGTGCGTCTGAACAGCGGCGGCCACTATCCGTACATCGTGCGCACGGCTGACTACGTCGCGACGCTCAAGCAGGCCCTGGCCATCACCTGACGCGTCAGTGCCGGCCGCACAGGCCACGGGTGTATTGGTGGCTTTCTACAATGGCGCCACCATGACACATGCCATCACCTATACCCGGGGCCAGGCCCTGCCGGACATCCTCAGCCGCCGCATTGCCATCCTCGATGGCGCCATGGGCACGATGATCCAGCGCCTCAAGCTCGGCGAGGCGCAATACCGGGGCGAACGCTTCAAGGACTTCCACAAGGACGTCAAGGGCAACAACGAGTTGCTCAGCCTGACCCGGCCGGACGTGATCGCCGATATTCATGGCAAGTACCTGGCCGCAGGCGCAGACATGATCGAGACCAACACCTTTGGCGCCACGACCGTGGCCCAGGCCGACTACGACATGGCCGACCTGGCGCGCGAGATGAACCTGGAATCCGCCCGCATCGCACGCGCTGCCTGCGACAAGTACAGCACCCCGGACAAGCCCCGTTTCGTTGTCGGCGCGCTTGGCCCCACGCCCAAGACCGCCAGCATCAGCCCGGATGTCAATGACCCGGGCGCACGCAACGTAAGCTTCGAGCAGCTTCGTGTGGCCTATTTCGAGCAGGCCCAGGCCCTGATCGAAGGCGGCAGCGACGTGCTGATGGTCGAGACCATCTTCGACACGCTCAACGCCAAGGCCGCCCTGTTCGCGATCGACGAAGTATTCGAGGCCACCGGCGAACGCCTGCCGCTGATCATCAGCGGCACGGTCACCGACGCGTCGGGTCGTATTCTCAGCGGCCAGACCGTGACTGCGTTCTGGTACAGCGTGCGCCACGCCCAGCCGCTGGCCATCGGTCTGAACTGCGCGCTCGGCGCAGCGCTGATGCGTCCCTATATCCAGGAACTCAACCGGGTTGCGACGGACACCTTCATCAGCTGCTACCCGAACGCGGGCCTGCCCAACCCGATGTCGGATACCGGCTTTGACGAGACGCCCGAAGTGACCTCGCGGCTGCTCAAGGAATTTGCCGACCAGGGACTTGTAAACATTGTCGGCGGATGCTGCGGCACCACGCCTGAGCATATCGGGGCGATCGGGGCCGCGGTGGGTGCGCTGCCGGCGCGGGGCCTTGGGCGGGGTGCGTTTTACCGCGATGCGGCTTGAGCCCGCAGCGCACTGGATGGCGAACGGTCGATGCCAATCGAAAGTTGACCATACTATGGGTGATATTTTGGGGAGGCGCCGCGCCGGATGCGCGTCTGCGATGGCCAGACCCCGTCGACATGCCCTTGATTCGGAACAACGCCAGGACTGACTAAAATCCCCTGGCCCAAGGAGCGTTGCAGCGGTCCGCATCAAAAACTGATGCCCCCGCCAGGCTTGGGTGCAACAACGACGCTCGCTCCGATTCACATGGCGTGGCCCGCTTGGGGCGCGCCGGCAAACACAGGGCGAGCCATGACCAGCAGCAAAGACCAGAACTCCAATATCAGCGTGCCCACGCCAGGGCCCATGCGCCTGTCGGGCCTGGAGCCGGTCGAGATCAACGCCGACTCGCTGTTCGTCAATATCGGCGAGCGCACCAATATCACCGGCTCCAAGGCGTTCGCGCGCATGATCCTGAACGGCGACTTCGAGCAGGCGTTGGCAGTGGCGCGCCAGCAGGTCGAGAACGGTGCGCAAATCATCGACATCAACATGGACGAGGCCATGCTCGACAGCCAGGCGGCCATGGTGCGTTTCCTGAACCTGATCGCCAGCGAACCCGACATCTCGCGTGTGCCGATCATGATCGACTCATCCAAGTGGAGCGTGATCGAGGCCGGCCTGCGCTGCGTGCAGGGCAAGGCCATCGTCAACTCGATCAGCATGAAGGAGGGCGAGGAAGCGTTCAAGCAGCAGGCCAAATTGCTGCGCCGTTACGGCGCGGCGGCCGTCGTCATGGCCTTTGACGAAAAAGGCCAGGCCGACACCTACGCGCGCAAGACCGAAATCAGCCAGCGTGCCTACAACATCCTGGTCAATGACATCGGTTTTCCGGCCGAGGACATCATCTTCGACCCGAACATCTTCGCGATCGCCACCGGCATCGAGGAACACAACAATTACGCAGTCGATTTCATCGAGGCCACACGCTGGATCAAGGCGAATTTGCCCGGCGCCAAGGTGTCGGGTGGCGTGAGTAATGTAAGTTTTTCGTTCCGCGGCAACGACCCGGTACGCGAGGCGATCCACACCGTGTTCCTGTACCACGCGATCCAGGCCGGCATGGACATGGGTATCGTCAACGCCGGCATGGTCGGCGTTTACGACGACCTGGAGCCGGAGCTGCGCGAGCGGGTCGAGGATGTGGTGCTCAACCGCCGGCCGGACGCCGGCGAGCGGCTGGTGGAGATCGCCGACTCGGCCAAGGGCGCGGCCAAGGACGACAGCAAGAAGCTCGAGTGGCGGGGCACCGCCGAGGCACCTGCCAGCGTCGGCCAACGGCTGTCGCATGCGCTGGTGCATGGCATCACGGACTTCATCGTCAGCGATACCGAGGAGGCCTACCAGGGCATTCTGGCTACCGGCGGCAGGCCGCTGCATGTGATCGAGGGCCCGCTGATGGACGGCATGGGCATCGTCGGCGACCTGTTCGGCCAGGGCAAGATGTTCCTGCCGCAGGTGGTCAAAAGTGCGCGCGTGATGAAGCAGGCGGTGGCACATCTGATTCCGTACATCGAGGAAGAAAAGCGCCTGATGGAGCAGGCCGGGGAAGACGTCAAGACCAAGGGCAAGATCGTCATAGCCACCGTCAAGGGCGACGTGCACGACATCGGCAAGAACATCGTCACCGTGGTCCTGCAGTGCAACAACTTCGACGTCGTCAACATGGGTGTGATGGTGCCCTGCCATGAGATCCTGGCCAAGGCCAAGGCAGAAGGCGCCGACATCATCGGCCTGTCCGGCCTGATCACGCCCAGCCTGGAAGAGATGCAATATGTCGCCAGCGAAATGCAGAAGGACGCGTACTGCAACACCGGCAAGATCCCGTTGCTGATCGGCGGCGCAACCACCTCACGCGTGCACACTGCCGTCAAGGTCGCGCCACATTACGACGGCCCTGTCGTCTATGTGCCGGACGCCTCGCGCAGTGTCGGCGTGGTGCAAAGCCTGCTGGCCGACAACCCCAGCGCCTACCTTGCCGAACTGGCCAGCGATTACGACCGCGTGCGCACCCAACACGCGAACAAGAAGCAGATTCCGATCTGGCCGCTCGCAAAGGCACGCGCCAACAAGACGCCGATGGTGTGGACGGGTTACACCCCGCCAGTGCCCAAATTCATCGGCAAACGCCTGTTCCGCAATTTCGATCTGACCGAGCTGGCCTCGTTCATCGACTGGGGTCCGTTTTTCCAGACCTGGGACCTGGCGGGCCGTTTCCCGGACATCCTCAAGGACGAGGTGGTCGGTACCGAAGCGGTGCGTGTGTTTGCCGATGGCCAGCGCATGCTCAAGCGCCTGATCGAAGGCCGCTGGCTCACCGCCAATGGTGTGATCGGCCTGTACCCGGCCAATACGGTCAACGACGACGACATTGAAATTTATACCGATGACAGTCGCAGCGAAGTTGCCATGACCTGGTACGGCATGCGCCAGCAAGCGGAGAAACATGTGATCGATGGCGTCATGCGACCCAGCCGCTGCCTGGCTGACTTCATCGCGCCGCGGGACAGTGGCGTCAAGGACTACATCGGCTTGTTCGCTGTCACCGCCGGCATCGGCATCGAGAAAAAAGAGAAATACTTCCTCGACGACCTGGACGACTATTCTGCGATCACACTCAAGGCCTTGGCGGACCGCCTGGCCGAGGCCTTTGCCGAATGTTTGCACCATCGCGTGCGCACCGACCTGTGGGGTTACGCAGCGGATGAGCAGTTGGACCACACCGCCATGATTTCCGAGAAATACCGCGGCATCCGCCCGGCGCCCGGTTACCCGGCTTGCCCCGACCACAGTGCCAAGCGCGACATGTTCCGGCTATTGGCTGCTAACGAGATCGACATGGACCTGACGACAAGCCTGGCCATGACGCCGGCGGCCAGCGTCAGCGGTTTCTATCTGTCGCACCCCGACAGTGCCTACTTCAATGTCGGCAAGATTGGTGATGACCAGCTGGCCGACATGGTGCAGCGCCGGGGCATGGAGGCAGCGGAGTTGAAACGTCTGGTGGGCTCCAACCTGTAGCGCACCCGCGGCAAGCAGCAGCCTTGGCGAAGGTTCAGGCTTTGAAGCGTGCGTAGTATTGCGCCACACCCGGGGTTTCGGCAATGCGTTGCCCGTGCGCGTTCAGCTCCGGGGCAATGCGCTCCACCAGATCCGTCGGCACATGGTCCAGATTGCCGGATTTCAGGCTGTTCACGAAGACGTACACCTTCAGATCGGCAATCGTGAGTCGGCCATCGGCGAAATAGACGCCGCCATGCGCCTGCAACTGGCCTTGCAGCCAGCCCAGGTATTTGGTCAAGGGCCCATCGACCAAACCCTGGCGGGCCTCCTTCAAAGCGTCGCCCTTCAAACCGAACGTATCGCCAACCTTGTTGCTGGCATCTTCCACTGCCGCCATCACCTCGTCGCACAACAAGGCCTGGTAAACATCGGTCGGATACAGGTCGGCATGTTTTCCGGCATAACGCAGCATCGCATCGCTCTGTGTCACCGCCACCCCATCGACCTCAAGCACAGGCACCTGTCCCAGTGGTGCGGCTTGGCGCACGGCGGGAAAATCCGTAAACGGAAAACGGTGGTCGTCGAACGCGACGCCCCCCAGATGCAGCGCCAGACGCACAGGCTCGGCGCGCCCCCCGTGGAAATCAAAATAAGTCAGTTTGAGTGTGGTCATGGTGGTGTGGGGGAGTTGTTCAATCGCGCGCGGCCCGATTTCGGCGTCGGTTGGGGATTCTAGGTTGCGCCTGCCGCCGCAGCGCCCTGGCCATAGTGACCCTTCGCGACGCGAGACAATAGCAACATGCCTTTGTCTCCCCCTCTCTTCGCCCGCCGCCCCGCTATGCTGGTACCGATCGTCCTGGCCTTGACAGTGACCGGCTGCGCAACGAAACCGATGGCGCCGCCCGAGGTGCCGGTGACCACGGCGCCAGTTGTGGCGGCCAGCACCGCCCCAACGGCGACGTCACTGGCCACAATTGAGCCGGCCATGGCGCTCACGCCCTTCGCCACATGGGTGCGCGAGTTCCGTATCAGTGCGCGTGCGGCCGGCATCACCGAGGCCACCTTGCAAAGCGCTTTTGCCAACGTGACCTACCTGCCCCAGGTGGTCGAGCATGACAGGTCCCAGTCCGAGTTCACCCGCAGCGTCTGGGACTACCTCGACCGCGCGGTGTCGCCGGGGCGGATTGCTGGCGGGCAGCAGAAACTCGAGCAGGTGCGCGTCCAGGCCGATGCGGCCAGCGCGTCATACGGTGTGCCCGCGCCCATTCTGGTGGCGATCTGGGGCATGGAGAGCAACTACGGCAGCAACTATGGCGACCTGTCCGCCATCGATGCGCTGGCGACGCTGGGTTTTGATGGCCGACGCGAAAAATGGGCCCGCGCCGAATTGCTGGCGGCCTTGAGAATTTTGCAAAGCGGCGACATCCGCCCGGAGCAGATGATTGGCTCCTGGGCCGGCGCCATGGGCCAGACCCAGTTCCTGCCGTCCAACTTTCTCGCCTATGCGGTGGACGCCGACGCCGACGGCCGGCGCGACATCTGGGGCAGCATGGCCGACGTGCTGGCATCGACCGCGAATTTTCTGGCGCGCTCGGGCTGGCAAGCCGCGCAGCCCTGGGGGCTGGAGGTGCGCCTGCCGAGCGGCTTCGATGTCGGGCGCGCCGATGCCAATGTGCGCCAAAGCAGCAGCCAATGGGCTGGCGAAGGCGTGCAGTCCATGAACGGCATGGCGCTGCCCGATATGCCGGATGCCACCATCATGTTGCCGGCCGGCGCGCGCGGACCGGCCTTCCTGGTGGGCGCCAACTTTCGCACCATCCTGCGCTACAACAACTCCACCAGTTATGCGCTGGCTGTCGGATTGCTGGCGCAGCAACTTGCCGGTGGCCCGGGCGTGCTGGCATCCTGGCCACGCGACCTGGCACCACTGACACGCGCGCAGCTGCTGGACTTGCAGTCGGCGCTGAACCGGCGCGGCTTCGACAGTGGCACGCCCGATGGCCAGATGGGGCCGGCCACACGCGCAGGCATTCGCGCCTACCAGCGCAGCGCCGGTTTGCCCGCCGACGGTTATCCGACGCTGGATCTGCTGCAAACCCTGCAAATTACGCCCTGACGCAGGTGCGCGGACGGCACCCCCGATCGCCCGATTGACCCTGCTGTAAGGGCAGGAATGGCAAGTCGACCAACAATGGGTTGAAATAACAGGGGTCACCCCCGGGTTGATGGCGCCCGCCGTGAACCTGCACCCCGAGCCCACAGGAGGAATCTAAAACCATGACCGAATACACCAAATCTGCCGACGCCATTGCCAAGCTCACGCCGGAACAATACCGCGTGACGCAACAAAGCGGCACCGAGCGCCCCGGCAGCGGCAAGTACCTGGACAACCACGAAGCGGGCATTTATGTCGACATCGTGTCGGGCGAGCCACTGTTCGCATCCGCCGATAAGTTCGAATCCGGCTGTGGTTGGCCGAGCTTCACCAAACCCATCGTGCCGGCGCATGTGACGGAGATACGCGACGCGACCCTGGGCATGGTACGTACCGAAGTGCGTTCCAAACATGGCGACAGCCATCTGGGCCACGTGTTTGCGGACGGACCGCGCGACCGGGGTGGCCTGCGTTATTGCATCAATTCGGCGTCGCTGCGCTTTGTGCGCCGTGACGAGATGGACGCGCAGGGTTATGGCGCGTATCTGAACCAGGTCGAGGAGGTTTGACATCATGGCGACAACTATTACGGAACGCGCAGTACTGGCGGGCGGCTGCTTCTGGGGCATGCAGGATCTGATCCGCAAGATGCCTGGCGTGAAGTCCACCCGGGTCGGATACACCGGCGGCGATGTGGCGAACGCCACCTACCGCAACCACGGCACCCATGCCGAAGCCATCGAGATTCTGTTCGACCCGGCCGTGATCAGCTATCGACGCTTGCTGGAGTTCTTTTTCCAGATCCACGACCCGAGCACGAAAAACCGCCAGGGCAACGACACGGGCCTGTCATACCGCTCCGCCATCTACCATGTGTCAGACGACCAGAAGCAAGAGGCCTTGCGCACCATTGCCGATGTCAACGCCAGTGGTCTGTGGCCCGACAAGGTAGTGACCGAGGTCGCGCCCGTCGGCGAGTTCTGGGAGGCTGAACCCGACCACCAGGACTACCTGGAGCGTTACCCCAACGGCTACACCTGCCACTACCCGCGCAAGGGTTGGACGCTTGCGGCCAAGACGCCCCCCTGATCCGGCCTGGCCCGCGGGCCCGGTGTGGTTTACCCACGGTTACACACCGGAACACAGAGCGCAACATCGATTGGTTACCTTCCAGTGGTATTTCGCATTTGGCCCTTGCCGATGCGGCATACGGCGCAACCAGCGCCAGACATGAGGGGAGATTCCGATGAACACAGCAACACACCCGACGCCTGCCGGCGGCGTCAACACCCGGCAACTGTGGGCGGCCGTCGCCGTGCTCGGCATTGCGGTTGTCGCGCTGGGCGCCAGCCTGGTGCACATCATGACCCGCCCGCTCGACGGCCATATGGCACTCGCGGCGCTGGAACCGGCCACAACAAGCGCGCAGCAGGAGTCGATCGTGACCGAGTCAAGAACTCCGCTTCCGGTGACCACCGTCGGACAGGGCGAGACCGTGTTGGCGACACCGGCGCCATCGGCGTTGCCACGGACGGCGCAGCCCGCCCCGCCTGCGATCGTGCACCAATCCCCGTCAACGCCCCTGACCCAGCCATTGACCCCACTCGCCAAGGTGCCCAGCGTCAGCGCCCCGACGGTGTTGCCCGTACCTGCGGCCGTGGTGATCGGTACACAATCGAACGCACCCATGGTCTTGAGCGAGGGCGGACTGCTGGCCAGTCGCCCGATTTCGCCCCAGCCCCGCGCCGTTTGCGCAACTTGTGGACGCGTCGAATCGGTCAGGGCCGTCGAACGCAAGGGTGAGGCCCAAGGGGTTGGCGCTGTGGCCGGCAATACGATCGAGAGAAACACCTCGAAAACCATCGTCTACCAGGTGCAGGTGCGCATGGAAGACGGCAGCCTGCGCACGGTGGAGCAATCCAGCGCGCCGGCCATCGGCAGCGCCGTTTTCGTCGAAGGCCAGCAGATGCGAGCGGCCGACAGCACCGTGCCTGTAAGTCGAAGCTATGCGCCGGCACCTGCCTTCGTGCCACAGGCCAGGATCCATCACAACGAGCGTTACTGATAACCCGGACTGCGCCGCCCGACGTTCAGGGCTCGGGCGCCAGCACCCGGCGCTGCGCCAGCCACAAGGCTGCGATCGCCAGCGCGCACATGACCAGCAGCAACAACAACCCGTAGCGGTAACCCACCTGCGCCTGCCAGGTCAGGCCCAGCATCATGGGCGCCGCAGCGCGGGCCAATGCCAGCGGAACACCCAGCGCACCGTTGAGGCTGGCCACATGGGTGCGGTTCACATACTGGGCAATCGCCGTGCCCTTGACGATGGTGATCATGCCGTTGCCGGCGCCAAACAACAGCACAAACAGGCACACCATCGCCAGCCCCGCGGAGCCGTCGCCCAGTAGCGGTGCAAGCAGCAACGCAGCCAGTCCCAGTGGTAGCAGGCAGGGGATGAGCCGATTCGCCAGGTGCACGTCAAAGCGGGACTCGAAGAAGTACAACAGCAGCCGACCCAGTACCTGGATCACGCCGATAGTTGCCGGCACGGCAATCGCCCAGGTTTCGGTCATGCCCCGTTCGCGCAGCAGGCTCACCAGATGGGCCGGCAAGGCCGCGGTGACCGCCATGAACAATACGATGAAGGTGCCCACCAGCAGAAATGGCGCACTGACCAGCAGCCGCCCCAGCGCCACCGGCGCCGCAGCATCGGCAGTCGGCGGCAGCAGCCGGCGCGGCGCATCGCGCAGCAGCCACGCATGGATCGGCATACACACCAGGAACTGCAACGCAGCGAGCGCCCACAGCGCTCCACGCCAGCCCCAGTGGGAGATCATCCAGGCGGTGAGCGGAATGAACACGGTGCTGGCCAGGCCGCCCAGAAACGTCATGGTGATGATGGCGCGCCGGAAATCGTCCGGATAACGCCGGGTCACGACCGCGAAGACCGGCGTATACAAGGTCGCCGACATGGCCACACCCAGGCCGATCCAGACCAGGTAAAAGGCCGGCAGGCTGTCGACAAAACCATGCAACAGCAGGCACAACCCGGCCAGCATCGAGCCGCCGGTCATGACCAGCCGCTCGTGGCCGCGGTCGATCCAGCGGCCGACCGCGTAGGCACAAAGGCCTTCGGCCAGCAAAGCCAGGCTGAACGCGAGCGAACTTTGCGCCCGCGTCACACCCAGCGCCTGCTCGATCGGGCCGATCAGCAGTGCGAAGGTATAGAACACGCTGCCCCAGGTGATCAACTGGGCCATGGACAGGCCCAGGATCAGATGGCCTTGTGAGCCTGTCCGCACTTCAGCGATGGTTATTTTGTTGCACCATGCGCCGAGTATGCCGCCGGCGCGGCAGCGTCATCCGACGATGCCGCCGCTTCGCAACGCGGCGATCTGCCGGGCATCGAGCCCCAGCTCTGCCAGCACTTCGTCCGTATGCTGGCCCAGTGCCGGAGGCGGCCGGCGCAGCACCGGTGGGTTGTCCTGCAGCCGCAAAGGGCTGGCCACGGTGCGGATCGCGGCGATGCCATCGCGGGCCACCAGCTCGGGCGCGCGTTCCTGACGCACGATCAGAGCGCGCGCCTGCACCTGCGGGTCGGCGAATGCATGTGCCAGGTCATTGATAGGGCCGCAGGGCACGGCCTTGTCCTCGAACAAAACGATCCAGTCCGCCGTGTCGCGCGTGCGGGTGACGGTTTCCATCAGCGGAATCAGCTGTTCGCGATTCTTGACCCGGGCACCCATGCCGGAGAACCGCGGGTCGGCGCTCCATTCGGGTTTGCCAGCGGCCTTGCAGAAGCGGCTGAACTGGCCATCGTTGCCGATCGCCAGCAACATCGATCCATCGCGGGTCGGGAAATCCTGGTAAGGCGCCAGGCTGGGATGGCTGTTGCCCTGGCGTTGCGGCACCTTGCCGGTGTTGAGGTAACCACTGGCCTGGTTCGCCAGCGTGGACATGCCCACATCGAGCAGCGCCATGTCGATATGCTGGCCGGCGCCGGTGCGATGGCGCACCTCGAGTGCGGCCAGGATGGCGCTGGTAGCGTAGACGCCGGTGAACAGATCGGTCAGCGCCACACCGACGCGCAGCGGGCCACCTCCAGGCTGGTCATCTGCGCGGCCGGTGATGCTCATCATGCCGCTCATGGCCTGGATCATCAGGTCATAACCGGCGCGCTCGGCGTAAGGCCCGCTCTGGCCGAAGCCGGTAATCGAGCAGTAGATCAGGCGCGGATTGAGCGCCTTCAGGCTGGCGTAGTCCAATCCATAGGCCTTCAGGCCACCGACCTTGAAGTTCTCCACCAGGATGTCGCTTTGTTGCGCCAGCTGACGCACCAGCGCCTGACCTTCGGGCTTGGACAGGTCGAGCGTGACCGAGCGCTTGTTGCGGTTGGTGCTGTTGAAATAGGTCGCCTGCGTGGTGTCGTTGCCGTCGGCGTCCGGCATGAATGGAGGGCCCCAATGCCGCGTGTCGTCGCCTTCGCCCGGACGCTCGACCTTGATGACGTCTGCACCCAGATCTGCCAGCATCTGGGCGCACCAGGGGCCGGCCAGTACACGGGAAAGATCCAGCACCTTCAGATGGGATAAGGCCCCCACGCTTGTCACTTCGTGTACTTCGCTGCCCCCCGAGGGGGCTAATTTCCCTTGGGGCGGCCCGGCGGGAAATTGGGGCCCCAGGCTTGTCACTTCGTGTACTTCGCTGCCCCCCGAGGGGGCTAATTTCCCTTGGGGCGGCCCGGCGGGAAATTGGCCTGCGTCTGGCTCAGACGTTGGTTGCGCCATGTCAGTTCGCGAACGCAGCAATGCCGGTCTGGGCCCGGCCCAGGATCAGCGCATGGATGTCGTGCGTGCCTTCGTAGGTGTTGACCACTTCCAGGTTGACCAAATGCCGCGCCACACCGAACTCGTCAGAGATGCCGTTGCCGCCCATCATGTCGCGCGCCAAACGCGCGATGTCGAGCGACTTGCCGCAGGAGTTGCGCTTGAGCAGGGAGGTGACCTCCACCGAGGCGGTGCCTTCGTCCTTCATGCGGCCCAGGCGCAGGCAGCCTTGCAGACCCAGTGTGATTTCGGTCTGCATGTCGGCCAGTTTCTTCTGGATCAGCTGGTTGGCGGCCAGCGGGCGGCCAAACTGTTTGCGGTCCATCGTGTACTGGCGCGCGCGAAACCAGCAATCTTCGGCCGCGCCCAGCGCACCCCAGGCAATGCCGTAACGCGCCGAGTTCAGGCAGGTGAACGGTCCCTTGAGTCCCTGGACCTCGGGGAAGGCGTTCTCTTCCGGGCAGAACACGCCGTCCATGACGATCTCACCGGTGACCGATGCGCGCAGGCCCACCTTGCCGTGAATCTCCGGCGCGGAAAGCCCCTTGGCGCCCTTGTCCAGCACGAAGCCGCGGATCGGGCCGACTTGACCGGACTCGGACACTTCCTTGGCCCAGACGACGAACACGTCGGCCATCGGGCTGTTGGAAATCCACATCTTGGAGCCGGTCAATTTGTAACCACCGGCGACCTTGTGCGCACGTGTGGCCATTGAGCCGGGGTCGGAACCGTGGTCGGGTTCGGTCAGGCCGAAGCAGCCGATCCACTCGCCGGTGGCCAGCTTGGGCAGGTATTTCTGCTTCTGCGCCTCAGTACCGAATTCGAAGATCGGCACCATCACCAGCGACGACTGCACGCTCATCATCGAGCGATAACCCGAGTCGACACGTTCGACCTCGCGTGCAATCAGGCCATAAGCCACGTAGTTCAGTTCCGGGCCGCCGTATTGCTCGGGGATGGTCGGGCCGAGCAGGCCCAGTTCACCCATCTCGCGGAAGATCTTGACGTCGGTTGTGCCACTGCGAAAGGCTTCGACAACCCGCGGCAGCAGCTTGTCCTGGCAATAAGCCTGCGCCGCGTCACGCACCATGCGTTCGTCGTCGCTGAGTTGAGAGTCGAGCAGGAATGGGTCCTGCCAATTGAATGCCGCGTGGGCCATGCCGTTCTCCTCATGAATGAATGCCCGATCGTAGTGGCTGGCGGCACATCGGACAACCGCAAATTTCGCATCCAGATATGCGTTATTGTTCTAACTGAATCCGATACGCCTGCGTCACCTCAACTGCTCCGCCTCGCTAGCAAGCCTTACGGTCGACACATCTCTGCTGACAAATAGCATCCGACGCTGAGCTATTCGGGCACCCGGCCGCTGGTCATGTTGTGTATATTCATCACACCATGCGGCGCAAGATCCCCTCTCTCCAGGCCCTGGCCTGTTTCGATGCTGCGGCGCGACACGAGAGTTACACCCGTGCGGCGCAGGAGCTGGCATTGACCCAGAGTGCGGTCTCACGCCAGATCACCGGGCTGGAGAGCTACCTGGGCCAGGCATTGTTTCGCCGCACGCGGCACGGTGTGGCATTGACCGAGCGTGGTGCGGCCTATGCGCGCCAGATCGCGCCGCGATTGCAAGCGCTGGAACGCGACACGCTAGAGGTGATGTCCGGACAGGGGGCCGGCCAGACCCTGATGCTGGCCGCCGTGCCGACCTTCGCCAGCCGCTGGCTGATCCCGCGTCTGCCGCAGTTGGCGCTTGCCCATCCGGAACTGGTCCTGCATATCGAAGTCCGAACCCGGCCGTTCCTGTTTGCCGACAGCGACTTCGATGCCGCCCTGTACGCCGGCACGGCCCAGCAGATCCGCAACTGGGCCGGCACACGTGCGCACTTGTTGATGCCCGAACAGCTGACAGCGGTTTGCGCCCCGGCGCTGCGCCCCGGCCCGCGGATGCGCACGCCCGCCGAACTGACCGGTATGCCCTTGCTGCAGCAAAGTACGCGGCCCCAGGCGTGGCGTCTGTGGTTTCAGAGCGCATCGATCGCCGCGCCCCAGGCGCTGGCCGGACCCCGTTATGAGCTGTTCTCGATGACGGTCGCCGCGGCAGTACATGGGATGGGGGTCGCCCTGGTACCCCGCCTGCTGATCGAACAGGAACTGGCTGCCGGCCAACTGGTGCAGGCCTGCGCCCACGTGCTGGCGCCCGAACGCGCCTACTACCTGGTGACGCCGGAACACGACGCCGGCAAACCGGCACTGGCTGATTTTCTGGCCTGGCTGGGGCATCAGGGCCAAGCGAACACAGAACAGGCATGACACTGCCGGCTGCGATTAACACTGTCCTTGGACAAGTCACTGGGCGATAATCGCGCCATCAAGCCGTAATCTGCGGCACTTTCCGACAATTTTGCCGCGTCGATTGACAGGAGCATGTAATGGCCACTTCGGGAAAAAACGAGTCGCTCGGTTTTCCGACCCTGAAATGGGAGGAAGAAGAATTGGACACCCGTCCAATGCCGCTACACGAGCTACCGCGCCAGGTCGGTATCGACAACGCAATGGCGCTCATCGGCAAACACCACGAGCGTATTGCCAAGGCCATCACCATCTTCTGGGGCACGCGCGATTGTGTCGAATATATTGAAAAACTGGTACTCAACGGTGGTGACGGTCTGGGGCGCTCCCGCATCGGGTTCAAGCCCGAGGTCGTATCGGCGCTGATGAGCCTGATCAGCCTGCACCAGATGGACCACTAGGCCTGCGGCCTGACAGCCCTTTCGCTCACGCCGCCGGCAAATCGCGCGACTGCGCAAACGCCACATACCAGTCCAGACAACCTGGGTTGGCCATTGCCTCCCGATTCAGCACTTTGTCCAGTGGCTGACCAAGCAACAACTTCTTGATCGGCAACTCCTGTTTTTTGCCCGACAGGGTGCGCGGTATTTCCTGCACCTGCACGATCTCATTGGGCACAAACCGTGGTGACAGCGCCGTGCGAATGGCCTGGTTGAGGCGTCCGCGCAAGCCGTGGTCCAGCGTCACGCCGTCGCGCAGCACGACAAACAAGGGCATGTAACTTTCCCGGCCCAGAAACTCCAGATCAACCACCAGAGAGTCGAGCACTTCGGGCAACATCTCGACCGCCCGGTACAACTCGCTGGTCCCCATGCGCAGACCGTGGCGGTTGATCGTCGCGTCGGAGCGCCCGTAAATGACACAACCGCCGTCGGCGCCGATCCGCAGCCAATCCCCATGGCGCCAGACGTTCGGGTACATGTCAAAGTAACTCGACAGGTAACGCTGGTTATCGGTATCGCCCCAGAAATACAGCGGCATGGACGGCATCGGCACCGTGCACACCAACTCACCGACAGCATCGATGACAGGCTGGCCCTGCTCGTCCCAGGCCTCGACCGCACATCCGAGCAGACGGCACTGCATCTGACCCGGAACCACGGGCAACTCCCGGTTTCCGCCGATGAATGCCCCCGCGAAGTCCGTGCCGCCGGAAATGTTGCACCACCAGATGTGGCCCCCACGCTCGCCCATTGCATGTGGCTCCCTGCCCCCCGAGTGGGCTAATTTCCCTTGGGGCTGCCCGGCGGGAAATTGCTCGCCCCCACGCTCGTGGCGCCCACGCTCGCCCGCTGCATAAACGCGGTCGAATTGCCGGGTGCCCCAGTCCTGCACGTCGGCGCTGAGCGGCGAGCCGGTGCTGCCCAGCGTGCGTACGCGGGAAAGGTCACCACAGGCCGGCAGGTCTACGCCGGCTTTCTGGCAGCTGGCGTAGAAGGCTGCGCCGGCGCCAAAAAAGGTGACGCCCAACTCCGCCGCGAAGCGCCACAAGGTGGTCCAGTCACTTGGAATACGCGCCCCAAGCGCATCATGGCTTTGACCGGCAGGGCTGCCGTCGTAGATACACACCGTGGTGCCCAACAGCAGGCCGCCGACCTGCAGGTTCCACATCACCCAGCCGGTCGAGCTGTACCAGTGAAAACGTTCACCAAGGCTGTTGGCCTCGTAACTGCAACCTACATCGTTGTGGATGCCGAGCAGCGCCATGCCCACCAGAACCGTACCGCCATGGCCGTGCACAATGGGCTTTGGCAGCCCGGTCGTGCCGCTGGAGTAAACGATCCACAAAGGATGGTCGAACGGCAACCACAGCGGCTCAAAGGCACGTGTTGCCGCGTCGTCACGTGTTGTGGCCCGGGTGAAGGTTTCATGGGTCAGTGCTGCGTCGGCTTCGCGCAAGGTGCCCAGATGGTCAAGCATCAGCAGGTGAAGCACGGTCGGCAGCGCAACACGCAACTGCGCTGCCACCGCCAGCCGGTCCTGGGCCCGGCCGCCGTGGGTCACACCGTCACAGGCGATCAACACCTTGGGCTCGATCTGGCGGAAGCGGTCGAGCACGGCGTTAGTCCCCATGTCGGGCGCACAGAGGCTCCAGATGCCGCCAATGCTGACCGTGGCCAGAAAGGCGACCACGGCCTCGGGTATGTTGGGCAGATAGGCCACCACCCGGTCCCCCGGCACCACGCCCTGGGCCTGAAGGTGCAATGCCAGGGCGGCCACCTGCCGGCGCAGTTCCGGCCAGGCCATTTCGCGCGGCGCACCCTGACCCAGACTGCGTTCATCGTGGCTGACGATGGCCGGCAAACCCGCAGCGTGGGCCGCATCCGCATGGCGCAACACCTGACGGGCGTAATTGAACTTCGCGCCAACAAACCAGCGCGCGCCGGGCATCTGGCGCTCGGCCAGAACGGCGTCATGCGGCGTCGGTGACTGCATGTCGTAGTAGTCCCAGATGCTTTGCCAGAAAACTTCCGGCGCACGGGTCGACCATAACCACATGGCATCGTAGTTGTCGAATGCCAGGCCCCGCTGGTCACGGAGCCAGTCCTGGTAGAGCCGGATCTGCGGAACAAACGGAGGTTGCGGTGCCATCATGGTCATGACAAAGATTAGCGCAGTTTGACAACGCGTTGGCAAGCGCCGCGTCGGTTGTGTCAAAGCCCGTTGTGCAGGCGCGATAGCCAAGGGCCATACAGCGCGGCGAGAATGACGGACATGCCATCCTCACTGCCGACCCCGCAACTCGAATGGCTTGCCGATCTCACGGTGACGGTGGCGACACCCATCGAGGCCGGCATCGTGACCGGACTCAACAGCCGTGGCCGGCGCCGCATCATCCCGATTACCGGCGGTACTTTTGACGGGCCGGAACTCAAAGGCCAGGTGCTGGCCGGCGGCGCCGATTTTCAGATCGTCGTGTCCGACACCTGCGCCGACCTCGATGCACGCTACATCATCGCGCTGCACGACCCGGCGCATCGTGATCAGCACATCTTTGTGCAGAACCGCGCGCTGCGACGCGGCAACGCCGCCGACATCGCGCGCCTGGTGCGTGGCGAGCCGGTCGATCCGCAGGCGATCTATTTCCGCTGTGTGCCGACGTTCGAAGTGTCAAACGATTCGTTGCGCTGGTTGACCGACAGCGTGTTCATCGGCACCGGCGCGCGTTATCCCGATCGGGTCGAGATGCGCTTCTTCCGCGTCAATTGAGGCCGCCGCAAACATGTCGTCCTGACGTGTGGGATTCCGGCAAGCTGGTGAGCGGACTCGGCCCCTGCGTGCCTGTGACAGCAGCCCGCTGTCTGGCTTACTGTATGAGGCCGTTGGTCAACGCGTAGTACGTCAGGTCACTGTTGCTGGACAGCTTGAGTTTTTCAAGCACCCGCGTGCGATAGGTGCTCACGGTCTTGACACTCAGAAACATGCACTGTGCCATGTTGCCGATCGTCTCGCCCTTGGCCAGGCGCAGGAACACCTGCAGTTCGCGCTCCGACAACTGCGCGTGCGCCGGTTGTTCAGCTTCTCCGGAAGCCTTGTCGGCCAGCAGTTCGGCCACAGCGGGGCTGATGTACTTGCGACCCCGGAAAACCGTATGGATCGCTTGAACGATTTCCTGCGGGTCGCACTCCTTGTTCAGATATCCGTTCGCCCCCTGCCGCAACAAGGCGGTGGCGTAGTGCGCCTCCGGGAAGCCACTCAGGATCAGGATCGGCAGGTCAGGAAATCGCTCCCTGATGGCTTTCAGCGCCTCGACGCCGCCCTGGTCAGGCATGGAGATATCGAGCAGCAACACATCAATCTCGCCGGATCGCGCCAGTTCCAATGCCGCGCGCCCGTTGTTCGCCTCGCCGGTGACACGCAGGTCCACATGCTCGGCCAGGTAATGGCGCAAGCCCCGCCGCACGATGGCGTGGTCGTCAACGATGCCTATTCTGATCATGGCCTCAGTCTAGTTTCGCCTTTCGCGAAATACCATCGGAACGACGCTGGATCTGTGATAAGAAAAATCCTACAACCAACGACCAGCCGTTGCATAGTGCGATCGCCGGCCATGTGGGCGCTGTCCGACACGCCTTTGGGCATCGCACTGATGTCCCCGTCACCGTGTGTCAGGTAACTTTGGGGCAAGGATGCAGGCAACACGGCCCGCCCGGACTGAAATCAACACAACCACGACAGGTCACCCATGACAAAAAGCGCCAACCCAGGAATGAAAATCACGTCAAGGCAAATCGACTGGCGGGAGACGTGACACGGCTAGTCGGTAGCCCGGTCAGCCACATATTGCCTCAGTCTCCTACCGCCATGGCTGTTGTCAAAACCTACATCGTCGAAGACAGTCCGGTCATCCTAAACAACTTGCGCGATACGTTGGAGGAGTTGACGGATGTCAAGGTCGTAGGCACGGCGGCCGACGAACGGACCGCGGTGCGTTGCATGCGTCAAGGCACTCGTGCGATCGACCTGTTGATCATCGACGTGTTTCTGGCTTCCGGTTCCGGCCTGGGGGTACTGCGCTCGGCGCAGGAGTTGAACGTGCAGGCCAGGCGGGTCGTGCTGACCAACTACGCAACGGCGGACATCCGTCGGCGCTGCGCCGAATTGGGTGCAGATCGCGTGTTCGACAAGTCGCGCGAAATCGAGGATCTGATCGACTACTGCGGCCGCATTTCAGATGGAACTGCGACCGGTCCTGCGACCATTCACTGATCATTGTTCTGCCATTGGGTTCACACCAGCGGACGCGGCTGCGGACGGCCATCACCATACAAATCGACCGGCCCGGTACAGCAGCTTGGCAGCCGTCATCACGCGCCAACGCAGTCTGACGCCGGCGTTGGCGCCTTTATGCGAGGCCACACATGAACTCCGCGTTCCGGTGTCAGGCGCTCGCGTTTGTACATTTGACTATAGTTGTCCGGTCTCCCACCGTAACCCTCACCACGGACAACCCATGCGCATCTGGAAACAGGACATCACTGTCGACATTCTCACCGCCATCCACAAGGACACCGCCGTTGAGTGGCTGGGCATGGAGTTCCTGGAGGTCGGCGACGACTTCATCCGCGCACGTATACCGGTCGACAACCGCACGCGCCAGCCGTATGGCCTGTTGCATGGCGGTGTCTCCGTCGTGCTGGCCGAGACACTCGGCTCCTGTGGTGCGGCATATGCGGCACCCCAAGGGCATCGCAGTGTGGGCCTGGACATCAATGCCAACCACCTCAAGGGCGCCACCGCCGGCTGGGTCACCGGCATCACCCGCCCGGTACATATCGGGCGCACGACCCAGGTATGGCAGATCGACATGCGCAACGACGCCGGCGACATGACCTGCGTGTCGCGCATCACCATGGCGGTGCTGGCGCCACGCGCTGGCGGGTAATGTTTTGTAAAGCGCCGGCGGCGGGTCATCCCGCGCGGGCGTTTTTGCGTTGGAATACGGAACCCGGCGCCAGCGCGGCCGCCGCCAACCGGAGTTGGAACCGATGCTGAACCACCGATCCCCTGGCACGCACCCCATGCGCCGACGCTCTTTGCTCAAGGCCTTGACTGCCGCCGCAGCATGGCCAGTGAGCCATGGCTTGCATGCCGCAGCGTCGGTTCATGCGGCAACTTCGCTGAATCCGCAGGCAGCCGCCTGGCGTGCCCTGTCGCGGGTCGGTTACGGTCCGACCGCGCAACTGGCGCTGGGCATCAACGACCTGGCTTCGGCGCAGGCCTGGGCCCTGCAACAAGTGGATGCGGCCCATGCCGCGGCCCGCAAGCTGCCGGCTTTGCCGCCCGAGTTGGCGGGGTTCAACGCGCCACTGCCCGCGTTGTTCGCAGGCGCACGCAGGGAGCGTGAAGCGATCCGCGAGATCCGCTCCGACGCGGCGGACGAGACCGGACCCGCCATGCAGACCCGGCTGCGCCAGCAGTTCCTGACCGACATGGGCCCGCGTTATTTCAACCTCGCGATGCTGCAGCAGGCCGCCGCCTGGCGGCTGTACAGCGCCAGCCAGCCGGAGCTGGAAAACCCGTTGCTGGCACGCCTGACCGAGTTCTGGTTCAACCATTTCAACATGTACGCGCGCAAAGGCCCGGTGCGCCCCTTCGTCGGCCACTATGCAGTGAACGTGGCGCGGACCCATGCACTGGGAAAATTCGAGGATCTGCTGCTGGCCAGTGCACGCCACCCGGCCATGTTGTTCTATCTCGACCAGTTCCAGAGCGTGGCCGAAGGCACGCGCGGGCGCGATGGTCAGGCACGTGGTCTGAACGAGAACTACGCACGCGAACTGATGGAGCTGCACCCGCTGGGCGTCGACGGCGGATATACCCAAACCGACGTGCGTGAGCTGGCCCGCATCCTGACCGGCTGGACCGTATCACCGCGCGATGCGGATGGCTTTCAGTTCATCGCGCGGCTGCACGACAGCGGCACCAAGCGCTTGCTGGGCCAGGACTTCCCGCGGGGCCTGCTCGGCGGCGGCGCGCGTGAAGGCGAGGAGGCGATCCGCATGCTGGCGCGCCATCCGTCCACGGCGCGGCGCGTGTGCACCCGACTGACGCAGTATTTCGTCAGCGACACAGCCCCATCGGCCTTGGTGCAACGGCTGGCACAGACCTTTGTCGACACACAGGGTGATCTTCGGCTGGTCATGCGCAGCCTGCTGCAATCACCTGAATTCTGGGCCGGCGAGAACCGCTTGTTCAAGACACCGCTGGACTTCGCCGTGTCCAGCCTGACCGCCGTCCAGGACAGCATGGGCGGCTCGGCCACGGCAGCGCCGGATCGGCGCCGCATCGGCCTGACGCTGGCGTTCCTGAACGAGACCGGACAACCGATGCACAGCTGGCAGACCCCAGACGGCTACCGCTTCGACGCCGCCACCTGGATGGTGCCCGAGGCGCTGACACGCCGCGCCGACTTCGCGTTGGTATTGGCGCGCCAGACACCGGAGCCCGCATTCCTGCGCCGCTTTCTCTCAAGGGCCACGCTGGACACGATCGCCCAGTCACCGCCGGCGCTGCGGGCCGGGCTGATGCTGGCCAGTCCCGATTTCATGGTCAAGTAGGAGCCCGGCATGACGTACTGGTCCCATCCCGATGGCCCCTCCCGTCGCCAGGTTTTGCAACGGCTCGCCGGTTATGCCGGCGCCTGGGCCGCGCCGATGGCTTTTGCCCAGCCACACGGCCATAGGGCCAATACCAGCGGACGCCTGGTGCTGGTGATGCTGCGCGGCGCCTACGATGGCCTCTCGGCGCTGGTGCCCTATGCCGACACTGACTACTACAACCGCCGGCCCCGGATCGCGATCGCTCCGCCCGACGGCACGACGCAGACCGCGTTGAAGCTCGACGGCCAATTCGGACTGCATCCGGCGATGGTGGCCCTGCGCCCGCTGTGGCAGCAAGGTGTTTTGACGTTTATACCGGCGGCCGGCTCACCCGATCCGACTCGCTCGCACTTCGATGCACAGTACCACTTCGAGTCCGGCATTCCGGGCAAGAGCACCAGCGCCGCTGGCTGGATGAACCGGCTGGCAGGTCTGACGGACGACCTGTCCGCAACATCGACGCAACGCGTCGCCGCCGTCGGCGTCGGCGAGGCCAATCCAGCCATCCTGGCCGGCAAGGCACCTGTGCAACTGGTACCGCGCGGCCAGGCGGCTACGCGCAGCGGCGCATTGGCGAACGACCGGGCGCGCCAGGCCATGATGAACCTGTACGGCGGCGATGACGCGTTGTCGCGCAACTTCCGCGCTGGCGCGCAAAGTCGCATGCAGACGGCCGAAACACTGCGCACCGACATGGCCGCGACGGCCGAGATGTCAGCCGCCGAGATGCAGGCGGCCAACAATGGCGCCGGGCCGGCCAGAGGCCTGGTCCTGGACGCCCGCCATCTGGCCACGCTGATGCGTGCCGATCCCGGCCTGCGCCTGGGCTTCCTGTCCGCAGGTGGCTGGGACACCCATGCCAATCAAGGCCAGGTCAGTGGCCAGCTGGCCAACAACCTGGCCGGTCTGGCCGATGCCCTGGCGCAACTGCGGCGCGACTTTTCGCGGCCCGATGACGTGGTCGTCGTGGCCAGCGAGTTTGGTCGCACCTGCTCCGAGAACGGCAGCCGCGGCACCGACCATGGCCACGGCAATGCCATGTGGATGATCGGTTCCCGGGTAAACGGCGGGCGCTGGCATGGCGCCTGGGACGGCCTGGCCAGCGGCAACCTGCACGAGGGACGCGACCTGCCGGTGCGCAACGACTACCGTGCGGTCCTGGCGCAAGTGCTGCGCGCGACGCAGGGCCTGGCGCCGGAGGCGCTCGCCGATCTGTTCCCTGGCTACGCCTGGGACCGTTCACTGGACGGCGTGTTCCGGGCCTAGGACAGCCACACCCGACGCCGTCGGATGACCTCGGGCGTGTCAGTCGCCCTGTCCCTCGCCACGCGCCATTCGCTCGCTTTTCCAGTACACGTCGTCGCCCACGGTGCCATCGCTACGGTGGCGATTGAGCACGCGCGACAACACGAACATCAGGTCACTCAGGCGGTTCAGGTACTGGCGCGGTGTGGGCTTGAGGTCGTCACGTCCCTGCAAGGCAATCACCGCACGTTCGGCGCGCCGCGCCACAGTGCGGCAGACATGGGCCAGAGACGCAGCCCGGGTACCGGCCGGCAGAATGAACTCCTCCAATCGGGGCAGGGCCTCGTTGTGTTCGGCCAGCGCCTGATCGAGTACCAGCAAGGCTTCGGGCTTGAGAAGTTCGTAACCCGGGATCGACAACTCGCCGCCCAGGTTGAACAACTGGTGCTGGACCTCGATCAACAACTCCCGCACGCCTGCGGGCATGTCCTCGCACAACAACACGCCGATAAACGAGTTGAGTTCGTCCACATCGCCCATGGCGTGCACACGCAGGTCATTTTTCGGTACCCGGGTGTTGTCACCCAGTCCGGTGGTTCCATCGTCGCCCGTGCGGGTGGCGATCTGTGTCAAACGTTTGCCCATGAATATACCTCCTGTTGCGTCCGATTGTCGCGTGTGTACGTCGCGCGGGGTCTCACGGTCCTGGCACAGCCTGCAGTTGCAGAGCGATCCGAAAGCCCCCCTCTGTCGGTTGCGTTATCACCACCTGCGCCGCATGTTTTTCTGCGACCAGCCGTACCAGGGCCAGCCCGAGGCCGTGTCCCTTGGCCGCTGGCTGGCCACTGGCATATCGTTCGCTCAACGCGGCAAATTCGGCTTGCATGAAACCAGCGCCCTGATCGTGCACGGCCAGCAGATAGGCGCCATCGACCGACTCCAGCGACAAGGTGACCACGCCGCCACGGGGTCCGTGGCGCAAGGCATTCCAGCCCAGATTCAACACGGCCCGGCGCAGCAGCCGTTCATCCCCCATCACGAGTGCCAGGTCCGGCTTGCACTGGCGCAATACGCGCGCGCCCTGGGCTTGCGCGTCCTCCCACAGATCGTCTGCGCAGTTGTGCAGCAGCTGGGCCAGGTCCACCTCGGCAAACCCGCTGCTGTCCACCGACTGCGCGCGCCCGATCAGCAGGAACTGCTCGGTCAGGTCGAGCGAACGCCGCGCGCAGGCATCGACGCGCGCGATCATCGCCGCATGTTCGGCCGTGCCGTCTGTACGCAGCTGGTCGGCCAGCGCGCGCAGCGACACCAGTGGTGAGCGCAGGTCGTGCGCCAGGTGGCGCATCATGTCGTCGCGGTATTGCAGGCTTTGCAGGCTGTCACCACCGACCGCCAACGCATCGGCAACTTCATCCACCGCCCGGGTGATCGCTGCAATGCGGTTTTCCACCGGATCGAGGAAATGCGGCCCATGCGGAGTGTTCGGATGTTGTTGTGCACCGGGATGCAGCAGTCCGGCCATGCGCGCGGTCTCGCGCGTCATCGTCGCCAGGCTGGCCTCGAGACGGCGCCAGCTCCACAACGGATAGGCCAGCAACACCGTCAGCACCACGGCCGCATTCGGCCACCACCAGCCGATGTAGCCCAATACCGTCCAGGCCAGCAGCGGCAACCCCGCTGCGACCAGGATCGTCAACATCAGCGCGCGCCTTGGCGACAACAGCAGCAGCGACAGCAGATAAAGCGACACGATGGTGGCCCCCAGCACCATCTGCGTGGTCACCGACACGGTCTGGCGCAACAGGCCGCGCTGTTCGGCGTCGAGCACATTGGCAACGAACTCGACACCCGGCATGGCCCCGTTGATGCCGGCCAGCGGCGTGACCACGGTATCGCCCAGTCCGGTAGCGGTAGCGCCGATCAACACCATCTTGCCGCGCAGTTGCTCTGGCGCGATGCGGCCGTCGCGCAGGTCGGCAAACGGTATCCGGGTGACATGTCCGGCTGGCCCGGCGAACGCCACCAGCCGTTCAACCGGTAAACGCGCGCCTGGCGCGGCCGGGCGGCCCGCGGCCAGGTCCAGCAACACCAGCGCCAGGTGGTCGTAACGCGACTGGCTGTCAAACTCCTGCGCCAGGTAGCGACGCGTCACCCCGTCAGAATCGACCAGCGCCTGGGCATGACCAAGCCGGGCGGCCGCAGCAAATAGCGCTAAAGGCCGCACCGCTTGCGCGCCGGCACCGGGCATGAAAACCGGCAACACCACCCGGCCATGGCCGGCAATCGCCTGCGCAAGGTGGATGTCCGCATTGGGGTCCCCCTGCTGAGCTTCGGCCAGTATCACGTCCACCAGCACCGGCCCCGCGCCGGCTTGCGTGAGCTGCTCGATGGCGCGTGCCAGTTCAAGACGTGACCACGGCCAACGGCCGATACGCGCCAGGCTGGATTCGTCGATGGCCAGGATGACGATGTCCGGTGGCGCAAGCCGACCGGTCCAAGTCACGCGGACGTCGTACAGCGCGTTGTCAAACCGCTCGAACCAATGAGCGCGTTGTGCCAGCAGCAGAAAGCCGAGCAGCAACACCGACAACAGGCCCCATTCCCGCAGATGGCGACCTGCCGCATGGTTCATGGGTGGCTCACAAAAAGGGAATCAGCAGAAGCAGTAACAGGTACCACGGATGTGATGGCGGCTCGGGCGGCGCAGCCACCTCAAAACGCTGCACCGCCGACCACGGCCCGTGGCTGCCATCGGGCAACACCAGCCGGGTGCGCACATGGTAGGCGCCGGGCTTGGGCTGCGCCAGATTCATCCGGGTGCCGTCCACGACCTGGTCAAACTCGGTCTGGGCGAATTCGGGGCTGAGCGACAACTGCACCTGATGGCGGAAACCGGCCGGGCCCGACCAGTCCAGTTGCAGGCCGGATGCGCCCTGCTGCGGTGGCGCCATAGCCGAGGGTTCGAGCACCGTGAAACCTGCGGGATCACCCCACGGCCCCATGCTGCCGTCGGCACGTTCGGTCGCCAGCCGCCAGTAGTAGACACCCGGCACCAGGGCCGGCTCGAAGCCGTGGCGTGAACCACTGATACCCACCTGATCGACCACGCGGTCGGCAAATTGGGCGTCACGCGCCACCTGCAGGCGATAACGCGGCGACCCGGACACATCGGCCCAGATCAGCGGCGTGCCAGCGAGCACACTGGCGCCATCGCGCGGACTCACCCGCAGCGGCGGCTCAGGCCGTGCTGCCAGCACAAAACCCACCTGGGCATCGACGCCCTCAAGCGACTGGGCATCGGCGGCGCGCACGCGCAACTGGTAGGCGCCATCGGGCAGGCCGGTCAGCAGCCAGCTCGGTTCGACCGTGCGCGCCTCCTGCTCGCGCTGTACAAACGCGCCGTCGCGCGCCACCTGCCATCGCCAGCCGGTGGCGCCAGCCATCGGCGGCACCTGCAGCAAAAACGATGTGCGCGCTATGCGCTGCGGTATCGCCGACAGATCGGGCGCGGGCAGCAGGCGTACCACGTCGCCAAGCTGGCCGCCTTGCGCGCGCAGACCCGTGCCTTGTACGATATCGGTGGCGCCGGCTCGCTCGCCCTGCGCCGTCACACGGCCTTCGAGCACCTCGTGCCGGCTGGCCTGTTCGTCCTGGGCGACGCGAAACCGCGTACCGCGCACCGCCGTGACAACACGGGGTGTGCGCACATCGAAGCGTGATGCCGGTGTGCGCAGCGGCGTGACCGTGGTTTCAACCGCGCCACGTTCGAGGTCAATCCGGGTGGACGTGACGCCGCCAAACGGCGTCTCGCGCGCCAGGCCCAGCGTGGCACGGGTTTGTGGCGCGAACGCCGCCAGAGCGCCGTCGGCAAAGCGCAACGTAAGCGCGCCTTGCTCACCGGTGTCGAAACTGTCGCCTTGTGTCAGCTGCATGCCCACGGCCAGCGGCCCGCGATTGCCGATCACCGGAGCGCGCACATGAACCACCTCCACCGGCAACACCGACCAACGCAGCCAGTCAATTGGAATCTGCAGTGGTGCGCCAGGCTGGAGCTTGCGCGGATCGGCAATCCGATTGAACCGCTGCAGCGCCTGCCAGCGGTGCGCCGATTCCAGATAACGCTGGCTGATGCCGATCAACGTGTCACCGTCACGCAGGATCAGCGCCAGCGTCGCAACCGGCGGGTCGGCCGCCATCGCAAAGCCGGCCCAGGCCAGCGTCAGCAGTGCGCAAGCGCGGCGCGCCGGCTCAAGCCAGGGGTTCGAGGCGATAACCATGGGCATAGACGGAATGGATGCGCCAGCCGTTATCGGCCAGCAACAGCTGGTTGCGCAGCTGACTGACGTGGATATCCAGTCTGGGGTCTGAACGTTGTCGTTCAGGCCCCAGACTGCTTCGAGCAGGTATTGGCGCGACAGCAGGCGCCCGGTATTGCGAAACAGCACCAGCGCCAGTTCGTACTGGCGCTGGGTCATTTCGACGATCTCGCCATGTAGTCGCGCCACCGACAGGGCCGTATCAAACTCGTAGGGGCCCACAACCAGCGAACTGGCACCCGCGGCGCCGTCGGCGCGGCGTTTGAGCGCCTGCAATCGCGCCAGCAGCTCGCCCGGTCGCGCTGGCTTGACCAGATAGTCGTCGGCGCCATGGGCCAGGGCGGTCACGATGTCCTTTTCGGCGTCGCGGCTGGTCAGGAACAGAACCGGCGTGTGGTTTTCAAGTTCGCGCAACCAGTCGAGCACCTCCAGCCCAGTCGTGTCGGGCATCATCCAGTCCAGGATCAGCACGTCGAACGTTTCGCGCACCATGGCTTGCTGGAATCGCGCCCCGGTGCAATAGACCACATGGCTGTGCCCGCCGCTGTGCAGCGCATGGGTCACCAGCGCAGCATGGTCGGGTTCGTCTTCCAGCAAAGCGACTCTCACATCGTTTCCTTGTGTACTTCTCTTGATCGCGGCAACGCACTGCCATTGAGGACTGGCCTCCCGATGGCCCCAAGGACCTGCCTTTGCGCAGTCTAAGTCATGATCCCCGCGGCTTGGCCAACCAAGACACGGGGCGCAGACCCGTTCGGCTCGGCGTACACTGACAGACTGCCATAGGAGACCCTCGCGATGAACGCTCCCACCTCTAAAAGCCACTTGTTGCCCGAGATCAACCAGCGCGAGGTCCCGGCCGCGCTGATTGACGCACTCAAGACCCGATTCGACAGCCGATGCTCTACCGCCATGGTGGTGCGCGAGCAGCACGGCCGCGACGAGTCCTCGTTCGACGCGCCGCCACCGGCGGCCGTGGTGTTTGCCGAGAACACCGCCGAGGTGGCCGAGGTGGTTGCCTTGGCGGCCCGCTACAAGGTGCCGGTCATTCCGTTTGGTGTGGGCTCCTCGCTCGAAGGCCACCTGCTGGCGGTGCAGGGTGGCATCAGCATCGACATGGGGCGCATGAACAAGGTGGTGTCGATCAATGCCGACGACCTGACCGTTACGGTACAGGCCGGCGTGACCCGCAAGCAGCTCAACGAGGACATCAAGAACACCGGTCTGTTTTTCCCGATCGATCCGGGCGCCGACGCCACCATCGGTGGCATGAGTGCGACGCGCGCCAGCGGCACCAACGCGGTGCGTTACGGCACCATGCGCGAGAACGTGCTGGGGCTGGAGGTGGTGACCGCCAGCGGCGCGGTGATCCGTACCGGCACCCGCGCCAAGAAGTCATCTGCTGGCTACGACCTGACCCGCCTGATGGTGGGCAGCGAGGGCACGTTGGGCGTCATTACCGAGATCACGTTGCGCATCTATCCGCTGCCCGAAGCAGTGTCGGCTGCGATATGCTCGTTTCCCAGCATCGAAGCGGCGGTACGCACGACGATCCAGGTGATCCAGATGGGCGTGCCGATCGCCCGCGTCGAGCTGATCGACCATAACTCGGTGCGCATGGTCAATGCCCATTCCAAGCTCGGCCTGCGCGAAGAACCGATGCTGCTGATGGAGTTCCACGGCTCGCCCAGCGGCGTCAAGGAGCAGGCCGAAACCGTACAGGAGATCGCCAGCGAATTCGGTGGCAACGCCTTCGAATGGGCCAGCACGCCTGAGGAACGCACCCGCTTGTGGACAGCGCGACACAACGCCTATTTCGCGGCGGTGCAGTCGCGCCCCGGCTGCAAGGTGATTTCCACCGATACCTGCGTACCGATCTCGCGCCTGGCCGATTGCCTGCTTGAGTCAGTGGCCGAGGCAGACGCATCCGGTATTCCGTATTTCCTCGTGGGCCATGTCGGCGACGGCAATTTCCACTTCGGTTATCTGCTGGACCCGGCCAAACCCGAAGAGCGGGTCGCCGCCGAGCAGCTCAATCACCAACTGGTGTCGCGCGCGCTGCAACTCGAAGGTACCTGCACCGGCGAACACGGCGTGGGCCTGCACAAGATGGACTTCCTGGTGACCGAGGCCGGTGCCGGTGCGGTCGACATGATGCGCACCATCAAACACGCGCTCGATCCCGACAACATCATGAACCCGGGCAAGATCTTCGCCTGGTAGATCCGCAAGAACCCATGTGGTTCGCGCGTACCAAGCCTTCGGCAAATCGGGCGCGGTCAACCGCCCAGCAGGGGCGACTGCGTTGCTTTTGGTTCTTCTGCTGGCTGCTGGCACTGACCGGCTGGACGGCGCCAGCCCAGGCCCAGACGCCGGTCTCCGCCGACACCTGCTCCAAGGCGGCGCCGATCACGCAGGCCCGACGCATCGTGACACGCGGCGACGAAACGCTGTCCGATGCCGTTGTCTCGCTGCCCGACCAGTTGCCCATGGCGTGGCGCAACCAGCAGGTCCGACTGCAATATGAGGTCGACGTATCGGCCTGCGCAGGAGCGCACAGTGCGGTGATTTCGCTGTACCGGGTCGGCGCACCGTACACCATTCGGATCCAGGATCAATTCCTGACGTCGGTGATGGCGCACCGCTGGTTCGGCCATTCCGGCGATCCGCCAGCCATGAACGCGCAGCCGCAGGAAATGGTGCACAACGGCCGCATTCCGGCGTTGCTGGCGCTTCCGCAAAACGCGGACAAGGCCATCATCACGCTGCTGACCTTGCCCTATATACCGTCCGGCCTGATGCATCTGGCGGTCGGCCCGACCAATGCGCTGCTACCGGTCACGGTGAACCATGTCGATTCCGTGGTCGGATTGACCAACGCGGCCGCAGGCGTGATGCTGGTACTCGCACTGTTTGCCGGCGTATTGTGGCTTCAGCGGCGCCACGACCTCGGATTTCTGTGGATGACGCTGGCCTGCCTGTTCTGGAGCGTGCGGGCACTGGCCTATTTCGACGCAACCGTCCATATGCCGCCACTGTGGTTCGAACAGTTCAATCCGTACAACATCTTTCTGACGGCCATCACTTTATGTGCCGCCACGCTCGATAACGAGATGCAGCGTCGAAACGATGCGCCGTCGCCAACCGGCTCGGACTGGCGCATGTGGCCACACCGTGCATTGTGGTTCGCCTTCATCAGCACCACGCTGGTACTGGTGCTGAGCATATGGCTGGACCGCGGAGCGATGCTGGCACGGGCCTATGCGCAGGTCTGGGCGGCGGGCCTGTCACTGGCAACGATCGTATGGCTCTGGACGGGCAAGGTACGGTTGACGCCGCGCCAGCGCATGGCCACCATTGGCGCCTATTTCGTGCTGATCGGCAGCGCCGTGCACGATATGGCCATGGTCACCGGCCATATCGATCCAAGCGGGCCTACCTTCCTGTTCTGGGGTTTTGCACTGGTCCTCGTCGTGTACGCGCTGATCTCGGGCGACTACATCATCCGTACGCTGAACCGGGCCGAGAACGTCAACCTGGAGCTGGAGCAACGCATCCACAGCAAGTCGACTGCACTGGAAGAGAGTTACCTGCAACTGCGCAAGACCGAAATGACCGGCGCCCTGTCATCAGCCCGGCTGCAGGAGCGAGAGCGGCTGCTGCGCGACATGCACGACGGCCTGGGCGCGCACCTGATGACCGCACTGCGTGGCGTCGAGCGCTCAGCCCTGGATCGGGACCAGATTGCGCAATCGCTGCAGGACGGCATTGACGAGTTGCGCATGATGATGGACAGCGCCGACATGGGCGCCGATCTGTCTGCCGCCCTGGCGGCCTGGCGCAACCGCTGGGACAACCGGCTGGGCGCGGCGGGCGTGCAACTGCACTGGAATCTGGACGACGCCCTGGACACCATTGCCCTGGACAGTGACGCGCTGCTGCAGATCATGCGCATCCTGCAGGAAGCCGCCACCAATGTGGTCAAACACTCCGGCGCCCGTCATATGCAGCTGCAGGCGACACTGGTCACAGAACCCGGCCAGACCTCGCTATTGATCGTGCTCAGCGATGACGGCCGCGGCCTGCCAGCCGAGGCGACCCAACCGCACCAGCGCGGCCTGCGCAACATGGACCATCGGGCCCGGCAGATCGGTGCGACACTGCAGATCTCGGCCGGCAACCCTGGCGGCGGCGTCAACCCGGGTTGTCAGATTCGATTCATGCTGCCGATCGACCCGCCACCGAAGCGGCCCGAGCGGCGCAAATATGCCCGTCCCGCGATTGACACGCTCAGCTGACCAGGCCTCGGCGCGCTGCCTCCACCGCCGCCTCGGCACGTGACGAGATATCGAGCTTGCGATAGATGTCGCGTACATAACTGGTCACGGTGTGGGCGCTGATGCCCAGCAACGTGGCGGCCTCGGGAACCTTGTAGCCTTTGCCGATCAGGCGCAACACATCGACCTCGCGTTCGGTCAGCTGGCGCTGCGGGGTGTCGGAGGCACGCGCCGGATCAAGTGGTATCGGAGAGCTGTTGGTGGAACGGGTGAGGTATTCGTCAGGCAGATCGCGAAAGTGCTGCAACATGCGCAGCGCAATCGATGGCGACAAGGCCGGCTCGCCCAGGCGGATGCGCTGGAGTTGCGACATGACGACGGAACTGGGTTGCGACTTCAAAATATAGCCGGTGGCGCCGGCGCGCAATGCCGGGAACACATGGGTGTCGTTGTCGTGAATCGTCGCCACTATGACCGCCGCGCCCGGTCGCGCCTTCACCAGTTCGTGGATCAGTTCCTCGCTGGTGCCGTCCGGCAGTCCCCAGTCGACCAGGGCCAGACCGTAAGCATGACCGGCCATGCGTTCGCGGGCCTGTGCCAGGGTGCAGGCGGTATCGACATGCAATACCTCCGGCAAGGCGCGTGGCAGCAACTCTGCCAGCCATTGACGCGGTTCGTCGAGGTCTTCGACGACCAACGCGCGATCGAACAGATTGGCTGGGGGTAGTTGGCGTTGCATTGAGGGGGTTGCAGGTCGGGGGCTGGCTGTAGCGCTTACTTCTGTACCTGGGCAGCGGATCCGAAAAGAGACAATGCCATCAGGCCGAAAAACGCCGGCTGCTGTCTACAGTGGGTCAGTACATTCACGGGTAATTTCCTCTGGCGATAGAAACGACGGCGCCCCAGGGTTTTGCGCCTGCTGCAGGCCCACGCGCCACCTGACTCGGGAACATACCACCCCTTTTTCACGTCATCTTCCCCTGTATAGGGGATCCTTGCAACTTGCAACGGCCGCGCTGGTGTCGCGCACCGGCTCACGGACTCTCCGCAATCGCCTTGGCCAGGTAATCCATCTTCAACTGCAAATCGCTCTCGGTGTCGGCATGTTGCTGCGCAATGTCCTTGAACAGATGCTGGACCTCGATGAAGGCGTCGACCATGTCAGGCGCGAACTGGGCGCCTCGCTCCTGAAAGATCAGCTGCACCGCCTTGTCATGGGGTACGCCGTCCCGGTAGACCCGGTCGCTGGTCAGCGCGTCGTACGCATCGACAATTGCCATCAGCCGGGCGGGCGCCGGGATGTTATCGCCCGTGATCCCCTGCGGATAACCCGTGCCGTCCCAGCGCTCATGGTGGCCATACGCGATCTGGCGTGCAAAGCCCATGAAAGGCAGCTCCACGCCCGCATTGCGCCGGATCTGATCAATGATGTCACGACCGATGACCGGATGCGTGCGCACCACCTCGAACTCCTCGGCGGTCAGTGCGCCCGGTTTGAGCAGGATACGATCGGGCACCGTCGAATTGCCGATGTCGTGTAATGCCGCACCTCGCATCATGGCGTCAATGTCCGCATCGCTCCACCGATGGGTGTCCGGGGCCGAGCTGCGAAGTTGCCCGGCGAGTGCCTGCAGGTACAGCTGGATACGCTGGATATGGCGGCCGGCTTCGCCCGGCTCCGCCATCGACGCCATTGCCAGCACCATGGCATCGAGCAGCCGGCCTGGTGTATCCGCAACGCCAGCTTTGGACAGTGGTTCTGCACCGGTCGCCGCGGCACGAACCTCGTCGGTCAATGCAGCAGTTGAGAGAACGTTGGGGCTCAAGTTGGGTCTCCGCGATGAGGTTGCGACCCGATGTTACGCCTTGTCAGCATACGACGCGTTCCCGTCGTTGCGTTCAAACGGCAACCGGTAGGCCCACACGGCGCGTCCGTCGGCGAGTTGCAGCTGCACGTCAGGCGCCTGGCCCGTGATCGGAAACTCCAGGCTGACCAGCCAGGCGCCATCCATCATCTCGGCAGCAGCCTTGGCTGCGGCCCTCGCCATGCTTTCAGGACGTTGAAACAGGTAGACCATGGCGTACGGACGCCATGGCGCACGCCATATGTCACCCTGGCGCACGTGGGCCCAGCGACAGCGCAATGCGCAGACCGCGCGCAGCGGCCAGCTCCACTCCAGCCCGTGCAGCTCGGCCTGCGGATACGCTGCACGCAAGGCACGCAAGCCGTCCCCCATTCCACATCCCGCGTCCAGCACCATCGCGCCGGAGGGCAGCGACACATGGGCCGGCACCCCGTCAAGCGCGCCTTTCGGCGTGGGGAACAGGGGCGCGTCGCGCCAGGCCTTGAACGGGTATAGCAGCAGCAGCAGGGCCAGCGGCAACAGCCAGACAGCTGCGGGCACCACCGCCGCGCCACTGACCACCAGCGACACCGGAAAACCGGCCGCCATGAGGAGCCGGCGCCAGACGCTGGCACCAGCCAGACTCGCCATCACACCGACAATCAGCGCCACCACCAGGGCCGTGCCCGGCGCCTGCCCCAGCCATACCGCGCCGAGATACAGGGCCCAGCAGCCGGCCCAGGTCAGCACCGCCGGCAGCGGCCACGCAAGGCGCAAGGCCATCGCGGCGCTTCAGCGTGTCGCGTGCTGGCTGATCTTGTCGATCAGGCCGTTGAGTTCTTCGAGCGAGCCGAACTGGATCGCCACCTCACCGAGCTCGAGCATGCGCCCGCCACGTTTGACGCGTTTTTTCACCCGCACCTCCACCTCGGCGGTGAGCAGGTCGGACAACTCCTCCTCCAGTCGCTTGACGTCGCGCGACTTCTCTTTCTTGGGTTTGGGCGAGGTCAGCGCAAACTCCGCCGTGAGTTTCTTGACCAGCCCCTCGGCCTCGCGCACCGACATCTTGCGTGACGCGATCTGGTTGGCGGCGGTGATCTGCGACGCGCGCTCCAGCGCCAGCAGCGCACGTGCGTGGCCCATTTCAATGTCGCCGGCCATCAGCATGGTCTGCACCGGGTCGGCCAGGTTGAGCAGGCGCATCAGATTACTTGCGGCGCTGCGCGAACGCCCGACGGCTTGCGCCGCCTGTTCGTGGGTGAGTCCGAACTCCCGAATCAGCCGTTGCAGGCCTTGCGCCTCCTCCA
>JBBQJP010000014.1:0-91630 GCA_038326025.1 Burkholderiales bacterium | reverse complement strand
GACAGCTTCGACTCGTCCATGTTGACCACCATCCTTGTGATGATCAACCCACCATCGCCTGCCCCCCGATTCCTCGCTCAGGCTCATACCTCGTTGGAAATACGCCCCTCCTTCAGGCTCATACCTCGTTGGACAAGGCTGCACGTTGACCGGTGCCTGCAGACCGGTCAATATCATTTGTCCGCTGCGCTGCGACTTTTTGCCATGCGCGTACCAGGCCAGAGCGGCGGCGGCCAACAGCAACAAGAGCAGCAGCCCCATGAGGGTTCGCGAGACGATTTTCTTCATGGGTGTTTGACTCCTGACGGCGCCGTGTCGGTATGGTTCGGTCCATCATAGCCGGCGTGTGCAGCCGATTTGTGTTGTCTCAAATGCCTGCGCGCGGAGCTGCGCCGGGCACCGGGCCGTGGCCAAGGCGCGCGGGAATCGTCGCAAAGGTCGCAAAATAGCGCATGGACTGTCAACTGCTGCGCGACGCGCTGGACGATCTGGATCGCAATCTGCTAGAGCGTGATGTGCCCGTGCGCCTGCTGCTGCTGGCGGCGCTGGCGGGCGAGCATGTGCTGTTGATTGGGCCACCCGGCACGGCCAAGAGCGCACTGGCGCGCCGACTGCACGCGGTCTTTGCCGACGCGCCGTACTTCGAGCGCCTGCTCACACGGTTTTCGGTGCCGGAGGAGTTGTTCGGCCCGTTGTCGCTCAAGGCGCTGGAGCTGGACCGCTACGAGCGGTTGACGGACGGCTTCCTGCCTACGGCGCAAGTGGCCTTTCTCGACGAGGTGTTCAAGGCCAACTCGGCCATCCTCAATGCCTTGCTCACGTTGCTTAACGAACGCGAATTCGACAACGGTTCGGGACGCATCAAAGTGCCCTTGCTCAGTGTGGTTGGCGCGACCAACGATATCCCGGACGACGAATCGCTGCGGGCCTTTCACGACCGCTTCCTGCTGCGTGTTCCGGTGCATCCGGTTGCCGATGACAGCTTCGCCACGCTGCTGGCTTTGCCGGCGACGTCGGCCGAGGCGCGGCCGCGGCTGCAGGCCCGCGACCTGGCGCCGCTGCGCGACAGCGCGCGGCACGTCGTGTTGCCAGCGGTCATCGTCGAGCAACTGGTCCAGGCGCGGCGCTGGTGCGCGCAGCATGCAGTGACGGTGTCCGATCGTCGATGGCGCAAGCTGGTGGGTCTGCTGCAGGTGCAGGCGGCCAGCCGAGGGGCGGCGCAGGTGGGGCCGTGGGATCTGTGGCTGTTGCCCTACGCGCTTGGTGGACGGCCCGACCAGGTCGCTGCGCTGGTGGCGTGGTGCGATGAAGCTGTCGGCCTGGCCCGTCCGCTTGATCTTCAGTGGCTGGCCCGTGCCGTCAAGGCATTCGAAAAACAGCTCGACATCGAGACCATGGCACAGGCGGACAACCCGGGCGACGGCGCGGGCAAGTTGGCCCTTGCCCGTGCCATCAGCAGCCCGGATGCGGGGCAGGGCAGTGTCATGTTGCGCGTCGTGTCGGACCGTGCGCGCCGGCATTACAGCCAGGGGCATGTGGATGCCCGTGTGGCGCAGGTCGCGCAAGTGTGTGCGCGTGCCGACGTTGCACTGCAAACGGCGCGCGCTGGCGCACACACGGCGCTTGTCGACGCGCGGGACCATCTGTGGCTGCCGCCCAGTGTGCTGGCGCGCGTGCAGGCGGTGCATGACGGCAATGTGGCTGCCGCGCTGGCCCTGCAGGTCGACGCCGAAAGGCTGGCCCAGGGCTTCTCGGAACTTCCTGTCGATGTTTTTTTGCCGAGCCTGGCGCCCGAACCCGTCGAGATCGATCCATGACGATGGCGGTCAATGCGCCGTATCACCATCTGGCCGACCTGGCGTCCGACCTGTGGCAATCGGCGCTGGTGTGCAGCAGCGGCACAAGCCTTCGGCGACTGCCTGACCTGGCCTTGTGGGATGCCGCGCTGCAAGCCGGCCAACTGCCGGACGTGTCCTGCGATTGGGGTGATGCCGACGCCTGCTCGGCCTTGCGCGCCGAGATCGCCTCCCTTGACCTGACCGCCCTGACCCGTGGCAGCGCCGCCATGGCGCACCAGGTCTTGCGCACCATGTTGTGGCATCTCGACCGGCTGATCGACCGTCCGCCGGCGCAGTCGCGCGCCGATGCGATTGTGGCCATGGTGTCGGCCTTTCGACGTGAGTGGTCGACCCAGCGCGCCGACTGGGAGCAGGTGCGGGCCTTGTTTCGCGACCTGGGTGATCTGGCGCACATGCGCTGGGACACCTTGCAAGGCCATCTGCAGAGTCGGGGTTGGAGCGAAGCCCGGCGCATCGGCGGTCTGCTCGACACACTTGCCGATCTGGGCCGTTTCATCGACGGTGTGGGCCGCGCACAACGTGGAGATATGTTGCCACCGGCCATCGAGATGTCGCCGCAGGCCCCGTCGGAACCGGTCCTGGCGTCGGTCTGCATCGTCACCCATCTGGTGGATCAGCCCAGCGAAGTGCGCGGCGTCAAACGCTCCGGTCGACTGTCGCGCATGTTGGCCAGTGAGGCGGCCATGGTCGGGCATCCGGTATTCCGGCGCCTGTGGCGCGCCCGTTTTGCCGAGCAGCAGCTCCTCACCTACGAAGACGCAGCGGTGATCACGCAGCAGCAGTTGCGACCCGATGCCACGCGGTCTTTGCCCGCGCCGACAAAACATCCGCCTGTGGGTCACGGACCGATGCTGGTCTGCCTCGACACTTCGGGGTCGATGCGCGGGGCGCCGGAAAACGTCGCCAAGGCCTGCGTGTTGCAGGCGTTGCGCACCGCGCATGCGGCGGGTCGGCCTTGCCGCATGCTGGCATTTGGCGGCGCGGGCGAGTTGCTGGAGCAGGATCTGTCGTTGTCAGCGCAGGGGCTGGAGAACCTGCTGACCGTGATGGACCAGAGTTTCGACGGCGGCACTGATGTACAGACGCCACTCGAGCGTGCGGTTCACCTGGTGCAGCAGGCGCAATTCGCGCTGGCCGACATCCTGATCGTCAGTGACGGCGAATTCGGTGTCACGCCCGCCACGTTGCAGATGCTGCGCCAGTGCAAGAAGCAGTTGGGCCTGCGCGTGCACGGCATTCTGATTGGCGACCGCGAGACCATTGGCCTGCTCGAGGTGTGTGACCAGTTGTTTTGGGTGCGTGATTGGCGGCGTTATGCCACGGCTTACGGCGATGCCTATGCCGATGGTTTCTCGCCGGTGCACAGCCGCAGTCTCACGGCGATGTATTTTCCGAACGCGATCCGGCGCGACCGCGGGCCGCAGGGCGACGACTGACCGGGCGCGCGCGGCGCCAGGAGTCGGCGATCGCAGCTCGGGGTCGTTGCGCCCCGGGTGTTTGCTGGCTCAGCGTCTCAAACGCTGCAAGATGCCGGCACGTGTGGCCGCAACCTCGGTCGCGAACGGTCCGGGCAGCGTTACTGCGCGATCGATCACCGCCAGCGCTTCGTCGTTGCGCCCCTGTTCCGCCAGCACCTGCGCCAGGTTGTTGAGCATCTCGGTCGAAGTCGGATGGGTCTTCAGTGCGGCACGCAAGACGGACTCTGCGCCGGCCAGGTTGCGCTCGGCATACAGGCGGTTGCCCAGAGCCACGCTCGCCAGTGCATCGCCCGGCCAGCGCGCCAGAAAAGCCTGCCATGCGGTGCGTGCCGCGTCCGGCGTCGCGCTGCGATCGAAGGCCAGCACGGCGGGCAGATAGCTGGCCTGCGTGGCACTGGCGGGTATCACACCGGGGGGCGTGACCACCATGGCCCAATAGTTGCTGCGCTGCCAGGTGAATTCAAACGCGGTGAACGGCATGACCTGGCGCTGGTTCTCACCCGAGCGCAGGTACACATCACCCCTGGCATAGTCGAACCCGACGACGACGGCGTAGTGCCATTGGCGAAATGGGCCCAAGCCGAGGTCTTGCAGTACCAGCACCGGGTGTCCCGCTGCCACTTCGCGCAACAGCGCGCTGTAGGCCGGAGGGATCTGCCAGCTGACCAGCCCCTGGCGACGCGGCGTGGACAACATTTCGACTTGCAGGCTGCCTTTGCGGGCTGGCAGATAAACGTGCCGGACCAGATCGTCCGGCAGTACCTGCACACCGGCCGCTTGCATTGTGGTCGCCAATGCCGCCGGGCCACACTGGTATGCGGTCTGCGGATAGAACGGAACTTCACGCAGTTCAAATGCGCGTGGCACATTCGCAGGCCAGTCCGCGCGCAAGGCCATCGTCTGCGGAACCATCTGGGCGCAGCCGGTCAGGGACAGCGCCAGCAGCAGCCACCACAGCCATCGCAAGCCCATGAGGGCCGCAGCGGTCCTCATCTCATGGGGCACCACCGCGCTTGCGATGTTCAGACGTCATCGGATGCGCAGTGAGGCTAGTGGCGCTGCGTTGCAGACTTACTTGCGGAAGAAGAAGTACCAGACCAGTGCGCCACCCACGAGCACTGCGAGGAACGTGGCGTCGGCACCGACAGGTGCCATTTCGATGTTGCCAGCCAGCGTACGCACCTCCTGGTCGCTCAAGGCGGCCACACGTTCGCGTACATCGGCCGGGTCCACCCCCTGTGCCAGCAATTGATCGCGGACGTCGCTGCGGTTCAGCATTGACAGCACCAGCGTCCGGTCGGTGTGGGCGCTTGCGACAGCAGCTGCCTGGTCGGTTGCGATGATGCCGGCGCTTGCGGTCTGGAACGACAGCGACATCATGGCCAGGATCAGGAAGCGGCACAACATTTTCATGGTTACGGATTTCATGGAGGTTTCCTTTATTCAACTCGTTTAAGGGCAACTGTGAAACACAGGTCCATGGACACTTTCGCACCACCGACCTGATGCCATCTTAGTCCTGTCAACGCTGGGGTCAATGCCGATCATCCGGGGCGTCTCCATACCGCGACACTTGTCGCCTGGCATTGAGCAGTCCAGAGACGGTCGGATGCTCAGCGCTCAGTTGCTGCGTTCGCGGCTGCGGTCAGTTCGACCTTTTTCGCGAACTCCGCCCGCAGCGCCTTGAGCTTGGCACGCGGGTCTTCTTTCACCGTGTTCGCGTCCAGCGCCATCTCGGCAATGAAGCGGCTCGGCTGCGCGGTGATCATCTCGCGGCCCTTCTTGCGTCGGCGCGTCCAACTCACGGCCAGGCTGCGCTGGGCCCGGGTAATGCCGACGTACATCAGCCGGCGTTCTTCCTGCAGGCGCTCGGTCATGCTCTCGCTCATCGGGCCGTCCGCGCGTCCACTCGGGTTGGCATCGTCGCCGAGCTTGAACGGTAGCAGGCCTTCGGTCACGCCCACCAGCATCACATGGGGCCACTCCAGTCCCTTGGCCGCATGCAAGGTCGACAGCGTCACCACGTTCTGGTCGGTGTCGCGTTCGCTGATGGTGGACAACAATGAGATCGTCTGTGCCACTTCCAGCAGGTTCTTGATCTCGTTGGTCGAGGTCACACCGGCGCTGTCGTCGATCTGGCCGCCGCAACGCGCCGCCATCCAGTCACAGAATTCCATCACGTTGGTCCAGCGTGCGGCAGCGAGTTTCTCACTGTCTTCGCCATCGTACAGGTGTTTCTCGTAACCGATCTCGGTCAGCCAGTCGGTCAGGAAGCTGCGCGCCGCCTCGAAGCCCCGCGTGTGGCGCGCCCGGAACTCCAGGTCGTTCACATACCGACCGAACTCATGCAGGCTGCCGACGGCGCGTGCCGGCAACAGACTGCCCAGGCTGGAGCTGAACAATGCTGCAAACAGGCTGAGCTTGTATCTGGACGCGAACTCGCCGAGCTGCCCCAGGGTCTGATGGCCGATGCCGCGCTTGGGGGTGGTGACCGCGCGCAGCAACGCCGGGTCATCGTTGTTGTTGACCCACAGGCGGAACCAGGCGCACAGGTCCTTGATTTCGGAGCGGTCGAAGAAACTCTGGCCACCCGAGACCTTGTACGGAATCTGCGCCTTGCGCAAGGCCTGCTCGATCACCCGGGCCTGGTAGTTGGCGCGGTACAGCACTGCGAAGTCGCGCAACTCCAGGGTCAGCGGATGCCCGGTGATGGTGGTCGTGGTGCCGGCGCGCAGGCTCTGGATACGCGCCACCGCGCGTTCGGCCTCATGTTCCTCATGGTCGGCGGCGACCACGCGCACCGGTTCGCCCTCTCCCAGATCGCTCCACAGGTTTTTCGGAAACAACTTGGGGTTGGGGCCGATCACGTTGTTGGCCGCACGCAGGATGGCCGATGTCGAGCGGTAGTTCTGCTCGAGCTTGATCACCTTGAGCGCCGGAAAATCAATCGGCAGCTGGCGCAGGTTGTCCAGCGTGGCACCACGCCAGCCGTAGATCGACTGGTCGTCGTCGCCCACTGCGGTGAACCGTGCATCTTTGCGCTCCGGTCCACCCACGAGCAGCTTGAGCACGGTGTACTGGGTTGCATTGGTGTCCTGGTACTCGTCGACCAGAACATGCCCGAGCGCTGCCTGCCATTTCTCGCGCACCTCGGCGTGTTCCTGCAGCAGCTTGAGCGGCAGGCCGATCAAATCGTCAAAGTCCACGCTTTGATAAGCGGTGAGCCGCTCCTCATAACGCGCCATGATGCGGGCCGTGATGCGTTCGTTGTCGTCTGCCGCCTGGGCTTCGGCCATCGCGGCGTTCAGCCCCATATTCTTCCAGCGGCTGATGGCCCATTGCCACTGACGCGCGGTCGCGCTGTCGGTGCTGCCACCACAGTCCTTCAGGATGCCGGTCACGTCGTCACTGTCCAGGATCGAGAACTGGGGTTTGAGGCCCAGCGCCTGCCCGTCCTGGCGCATCATGCGCACGCCCAGCGCATGGAAGGTGCAGATCACCAGCTCCCGCGCAGCACTACCCACCAGAGACTTGGCGCGCTCGCGCATCTCGGTCGCCGCCTTGTTGGTGAAGGTGATGGCAGCGATGCGTTTGGGCGCCATGCCCATCTGTATCAGTCGCGCGATCTTGTGTGTGATCACCCGTGTCTTGCCGGAGCCCGCACCGGCCAGCACCAAGCAGGGCCCATGCAGGTAGTTGACAGCTTCTTGTTGGGCGATGTTCAGACCGGATGGGGCAGAGGAGGCAGCAGACATGCAGGGCAGGCAGACGAATCGAATAGCGGGGTAGCGACCGATCATACCGACGCCTTGGGGTATGCGCGTGGGCGACAATCAAACGGTGTTACACGTGCTGCTTGTCACATTTCCCTTTTTTGCGCTGGTCATGGCCGGTTATGTCGCCGCGCGCCGGGGTTTGATGCGGCTCGATGCGATTCCGGGCCTGAACAGCTTTGTGCTTTATTTCGCTTTGCCGTGCTTGTTGTACCGTTTCGGATCGACCACGCCACTGGGGCAAATGCTCGATCCCGGCGTGGTTTTCACCTATTTGCTGTGTGCCCTGGTGCTGGTGGGCTTTGTCGTCACTGTCAGCATGAATCGGCGCATCGGCTGGAACGATGCGGCGTTTGGTGCGCTGGTGGCGGCTTTCCCCAATACCGGATTCATGGGCGTGCCGCTGCTTGTGGCCTTGCTCGGAGCCCAGGCGGCCGGCCCGGCGATTGCGACCATCATGGTCGACATGCTGGTGACAACTTCCCTGTGTGTGGCCTTGTCGCGGCTCGACGGTGCCGGTGTGCATGGCTTCGCGGTCGCCGGACGCAACGCGCTGCGCGGAGTGCTGGTCAATCCCATGCCCTGGTCCATCCTGCTCGGGGCCCTGGCGTCGTACCTCCAATGGCGCCCGCCTGGCCCGGTGGACCAGACGGTTGGCCTGCTGGCCGACGCTGCCTCGCCGGTGGCGTTGTTCACGATTGGCGCGGTGCTTGCCCGTTCCCAGATGCTGACCCCGGCTGAAGGCGCGCACCCGTTGCCGCTGCGCGACTATGTGCCGGTGGCTGCGATCAAGTTGTTGGTGCATCCGCTGCTGGTGTTGCTGGTGGGGGTCGGTGCCATCCAGTTGGGCGTTCCACTGGACCGCTTTGCGTTGACCGTGATCGTGCTGGTGGCCGCCTTGCCCAGTGCCAGCAACGTGTCGTTGCTGGCCGAACGGTTTGGCGCCAACAACGGGCGCATCGCGCGCATCATCCTGGTGTCGACATCGGCCGCCTTCCTGACGTTTTCAGCAGCCGTGGCCTTGCTGGTCACGCCACGCTGACACATTCGCGATGAAGTCGGTCACCTCGCGTTTTTCACCACGCATCATCGATCGGGCCGCCTGGCCGGCCTGGACCTTGGCGGCGCTGGTACTGGTGCTGTCGCTGAGTATCGGCGCCACCATCATGGCCAGGATCCAGACCAGCCAACTGGACGCGAAGCGGGACACCGTTGCCCACCTGTCCGAGGACCGCGCACAGGTCCTGCAGCGCAGTGTCGACCGGATGTTGGCGATCAACTATGCCTTGTCGGCGTTGGTACACCATGGCGATGGGGTGGTCAGCAATTTTGACGCCGCCGCGCGTGAGCTTTTGCGCAGCGACGATCGATTGCTGGCGGTTTCGTTGTCGCCCAAAGGGGTGGTGCAGTTCATTTTGCCGCTCAAGGGCAACGAGAGCGTCGTTGGCTTCGATCAATTAAACGATCCCGCGCAGCAACGCGAGGCGCTTTTTGCGCGGGACACAAGGCGATTGACGCTGGCAGGGCCCTTGCAACTGGCGCAAGGTGGCCAGGGCGTCGTCAGTCGGCTACCGGTGTTCCTGCCCGATGCTGACGGCAAATCGCAGTTCTGGGGTTTTGCCAATGTGACGGTCCGCTTGGCCGAACTGCTGGGTGGGGTCCGGCTGGGCGAGTTGCACGATCGGGGTTACGACTACCGGTTGTGGCGATTGCAGCCCGACACCGGCCGTATCCAGGTGATCGCGGCATCCAAGGCCGATCCTTTGCACGAGCCGCTGCGGCGCAGCGTGGAGGTGGCCAACGGTAGCTGGAACCTGGACCTGGCCCCGGCGCATGGATGGGTGGATCTGCCAGCGCTGGCGCTGATGGCGGGCATGGTGCTGTTGAACAGCCTGTTGCTGGCCTTGCTGGCCCACTATCTGGCCGGGCAGTTGCGTCTGCAAGCGGCATTGCGGGCCCGACAACGCGATGGCGACATAGATCTGCTGGCCGCCCGTCACCAACTGCGCTCGGTGGTCGAGGCCATACCGGATCCGATCTTCGAGATCGGGCTCGACGGTGTCTACCATAGCTGCCACGCACCGGCCAGCAGCATCTTGCCGATGCCTGCCGACATGCTGATCGGTCGCACGGTGTTCGACGTCCTGCCCCAGAAAGCTGCCGAAGTGACCATGGAGGCGTTGCGCCGGGCTCAGGTGGACGGGTCTTCACAGGGCGAGGAGTATGCCCTGATGTTGGCCAATGAAACGCATTGGTTCGAGTTGTCGGTAGTGCGCAAGGAAGCGATGGACGCCGAGACGCGATTTGTCGTGATGACGCGCGACATCACGGGCAGCAAGAGCGCCAAGAGCGAGATCCGCCGGTTGGCGTTTTACGACCCGCTGACCGACCTGCCTAACCGCCGCCTGTTGCAGGACCGGTTGGAGCAGGCGTTGACGCGCAGTGGGCGCAAGCGTCGCCACGGTGCCTTGCTGTTGATCGACCTGGACAATTTCAAGGCGCTCAACGACACCTGGGGGCATGACAAGGGCGATCTGCTGCTCAAGCAAGCGGCACTGCGACTGGTTGCGTGTGTGCGCGACAGCGATACGGTGGCGCGCCTGGGTGGGGACGAGTTCGTGGTGTTGATCGATGACGCCGGCGGTTTGCCGGCCGAGGTGATCGCCTCGGCCCGTGCCGTGGCAGACAAGGTGCTGGCCAAGCTGCATGCTCCTTTTGATGTGGACGGGCGTGTTCACCGCAGTGGCTGCAGCATCGGTGTCGCGCCTTTCGGTTTCGATCCGCTGTCAGGCGACGAAATCCTCAAACGCGCCGACGTGGCCATGTACCAGGCCAAGGCCGCGGGGCGCAATACGGTTCGATTTTTCGATCCCGCCATGCAGGCGGCAGTGGAGGCACGCGCGGCCATGGAGGTCGATTTGCGTCACGCGCTGCAGCTCAAAGCGTTTACGCTGCATTACCAGCCGCAGGTCGAGAGCGGTAACAGGGTGATTGGTGCCGAGGCCTTGTTGCGCTGGACCCATCCGGAGCGCGGGCCGGTATCGCCTGCTGAATTCATTCCGGTGGCCGAGCAGTCGGGGCTGATCGTCGATCTGGGCGAATGGGTACTGCAAACGGCCTGCAGACAATTGGCACTGTGGGCGGATATGCCTGGTCGCGCCGACTTGACGCTGGCTATCAATGTCAGCGTGCACCAGTTCCGTCAGGTTGATTTTGTCGACAAGGTCCGGCGCGCACTGATCGCGCATGGCACGACGCCGACGCGGCTCAAACTCGAAATCACCGAGAGCATGTTCGTCGCCGATCAGGAAAGCATCATCAACAAGATGGTCCAGCTCAAGGCGCTGGGCGTCGGGTTTTCACTGGACGATTTCGGCACCGGCTATTCGTCGCTCAGTTATCTGCGCCGATTGCCGCTCGATCAGCTCAAGATCGACCAGTCGTTCGTGCGCGAAGTGCTCTCTGACCCGAACGATGCGGCGATTGCGCGTACCGTGATTGCCCTGGGGCAGAGCCTGGGCCTGATGGTGATTGCCGAAGGCGTGGAACATCAGGGCCAGCGTGATTTCCTGGCGCAGTACGGTTGTGCGTTCTGCCAGGGTTACCTGATCAGTCGGCCTCTGCCGATCGACGCGTTCGACGTCTTCGTGCGCGATTTCGGCCAGGGCGTACCTGCGCAGAACTGAACGCCGGCGCACGGTATCAGGCGATGAACATGCTCTGCAGCCGCGTGTACAACGCCTGGTAGCGGCTGTGGCGTTGCGCCATCTGTTCGGCAAGGTCCGTCCGGGGTTCGCTTTTTCGAAATGTGATGACAGTTTCTGCATTTCGACCATATGGCCGTTGTTGACGATTGCGATCACGAGGTCGGTTGCGATGGCTGCATGCGCTGCGGCCAGACCCAGTGCCAGGGTAAGCGTGGCTTTCAATTTCATGGTGTCTCCTTTGGAAAATTCGGGGTTCAGGCGCTTGGCGGCGCTTGTGAACACTGAATTTACCGGCGGAGGCACCTTCAGGCCGATACGTATTGAAGACGAATAGATACTTTCTTGCGAAGGTATCTAGTGTTTTCCCTAGTTGTGGTGCTTTGCTGTACAGGAACGCCGTCATATCGCCAGCGGATCCACATCTACCGCCCAACGCAGCAGGCCTTTGCCCGCATCGCCCTGACGGGTCTGGTGCAGTATCTCGTGCCAGGCCGTCAGGAAGTTCTGCAACGCCAGGCGTGACGGGCTTTCCACCAGCATCTGCGCGCGTTCGACATTCGCCACCCGTTGCACCAGCATAGGCACGGCCGGATACAGGCTGACACGGTCGAACCCGGGCAGGTCGGCCAGTTGCGCGGACGCTGCGGCGCTGGCGCTGGCCAGGAATCCCTGCGCCACTTCCTGCGTACGTGCCTCGGCGCGCAACAGGGCCTGGAACGAGAACGGCGGCAATGTCGCGTTCTCGCGGTCCTGCAGTTGTCCGCCGGCGAAGGCCGGATAGTCGTGGCGTTTGAGTGCATCGAACAAAGGGTGCGCCGGCTGGAAGGTCTGGATCCACATCTCGCTCTGACCACTGATCGCCGCGTCACGCCCGGCGCGCCCTGCGGCCTGCATCAGCAGGCTGAACAGCCGCTCGGGCGCGCGAAAGTCGCTGGAGAACAGCGCGTTATCGGGATTGACGGCTGCCACCAGCGTGATGCGCCGGAAATCATGGCCCTTGGCCACCATTTGTGTACCCACCAGCACGTCGACCTCGCCGGCATGCACCTGGGCCAACTGCGCCTGCAGGCTGCCGGTGTGGCGCGTGCTGTCGGCGTCGATGCGCGCCACATGCACCGGCGTGCCGTCGGGATTGTCCGGCGTCTGCGATCCGGGTCTGCGCATGTCGGCGAGTAACTCCACCAGATGCTCCTGCAGCCGCTCGGTGCCGCGTCCCACCGGCGCAATGTCCTGGTTGCCACATTCCGGGCAGCCGCGCGGCACCGGCTCGGCAAAGCCGCAGTGGTGGCAACGCAGGCTGCGGTCGATCTTGTGGAATACGCGAAACGCGCTGCAATGCGGGCAAGCGCTGCGCCAGTCGCAGGCGCTGCATTGGAGCACCGGCGCATAACCACGCCGGTTCAGGAATACCAGGCTTTGCTCCCCGGCCGCGATGCGCTGGCGTATCGCCTCGAGCAGCGGCGGGGCGATCACGGCCCGCCGGGGTTGGTGATTCATGTCGACCCGGCGCACCAGTGGCAGCCGGGCCTGCTCGCCGATGCGGCTCGGCATCTCCAGGCGTTTGTAGCGTCCGCCTTCCAGGGCGGGCCGGCTGTGGTGCCAGCTCTCCAGCGATGGCGTGGCCGAGCCCAGAATCACCTTGGCGCCTTCCAGGTGGCCCCGGTAGACCGCCAGATCGCGCGCCGAATACCGGGCGCCTTCCTGCTGTTTGTAGCTCGGGTCGTGCTCTTCGTCGACAACGATCAAGGCCAAAGTGGGCATGGATGCAAACACCGCCATACGGGTGCCAAGCACGATGCGCGCGGTGCCCAGGTGCGCCGCGAGCCAACTGCGCAGGCGTTGTGGATGGGTCATGCCGCTGTGCAGCGAGACCACGGCGCCGTCGCCATACAGCGGACCGAAACGCTGCCCAAACCGTTCCTGCAGTTGGGGCGTGAGGTTGATCTCGGGCACCATCACCAGCGCCTGCGCCGCGGGGTCGCGCGCCAGCAGTTCCTGCACACATTGCAGGTAGACCTCGGTCTTGCCGCTGCCGGTGGCACCGAACAGCAGGAAACAGCCGTCCGTCTGCCGGATCCGGGCCATCACCGTCTGCTGCTCCGGGCTCAGCGCGGGACCGGATGTGCCCGAGGTATTGTCCGCAGGTGGCGTCGGTGGCACGACCTTGCGCAGCCGGCGCTGCAACTGCTGGGCACTGAGGTCTCGCAGCGACGGCGGCAGCGCGGCCAGTGCGACCTCACCGGCGGCGCGCTGGTAATAATTCGCGGCAAATCCGACCAGACGACGCCAATGGGCCGACAGCGGCGGCAGTTCGTCCAGCGCGGCGCTGATGGCGCGGATCTTGCCTGTATCTGCGAACCCGCCTTGGGCGTCGCCGTCCCACACCACGCCCAGCGTCTCACGTTTACCCAGCGGTACACGCACCAGAGTGCCTGGAGCCAGTGGCTGCTCACTTTGATAGGTCAGTGCGGTACCGATACGGCTGTGGGCCGGGGTCTGGATCAGAACCGGAGTCAGGTGCGCCATGGTCCGGGGTCGTTTGGGGGTGTTTGTTGAAGTGAACTTGTGAAGTGTGGCTTAAGTGCTTGATCCATAAGGTCTTTGATGGTCATCCAGATTTTCTGTGGATAACTTTGTTGATATCCACCTCGCGTTCGCGCCCAGGCCTTGAATACAAAGGCTTTGGCTGGATTGCCCGTCAAAAAAGCAAAGACGCAATATTCATATGAATCAACGACTTAGCTGAGCTATTGGTTTTGTAGCAAAGTGCAATCCGGGCGGCATGGGTTTGCGCAGTGCAACAAGATTTTTGTGAATAAGTCAGGGTTCACCAACCTGGATCGGTGTAGCTGTGGTAGGCCTGGCGCGGCCAACCGGTCATCGCCGTGCCTGTCGCGATGCAGCGTGCACTGCCTCGACAAGTGTTGCTACGTTTTCAGGAGGTGTGTGCTGGCTGATGCCATGGCCGAGGTTGAAGATATGGGTCGGACCGACCTGATCCGGGTCATTTGCAGGGGCCTTGTGGGACGGCCCGAACCCGGCCAGAACCTTGGCGACCTCGGCCCGGATTTGCGCGGCATTGGCAAACAGCACGTTCGGGTCGATATTGCCCTGCAAGGCCTTGCCGGGGCCACCTGCGACACCGCCCACCAGGCGTCGCGCCTGCTGCAGGTTGACGGTCCAGTCGAGACCCAGCACCTCGCAGTCGAGTGCGCCCATTTCGGGCAGCCACAAGCCACCGCCCTTGGTGAAAACAATGCGCGGAATTACCGCGCCCGCTTGGCTTCGTTTGAGTTGCGCCAGCACCCGCGCGGTATAGGCCAGACTGAACTCCTGAAATGCGCCATCGGCCAGCACACCACCCCAACTGTCGAAGATCATCACCGCCTGGGCGCCGGCCTCGATTTGCGCGTTCAGGTAGATGGCGACCGCATCGGCGTTGATGGCCAGAATCCGGTGCATCAGGTCCGGACGCGCGTACATCATGGTCTTGACCAGCCGATAGTCGCTTGAACCGGCGCCTTCGACCATGTAGCAGGCCAGTGTCCAGGGGCTGCCGGAAAATCCGATCAAGGGCACCCGCCCGGCCAGCGCATGGCGGATCGACGTGACGGCATCGAAGACATAACGCAACTTGTCCATGTCGGGCACCTGCAAGGCCGCGACTGCCGCCTCGTCCCGCAGCGGATGCGCGAACCGGGGCCCCTCGCCCAGCGCAAAACTCAGGCCCAGTCCCATGGCGTCGGGTACGGTGAGGATGTCGCTGAACAGGATGGCCGCGTCCAGCGGGTAGCGCTCCAGCGGTTGAAGCGTGACTTCGGTGGCGTAGTCGGTATTTGTGGCCAGGCCCATGAAACTGCCGGCGCGCGCACGGGTGGCCCGGTATTCGGGCAGATAACGCCCGGCCTGGCGCATCAGCCAGATAGGTGTGTAGTCGGTCGCCTGGCGCAAACATGCGCGCAGGAAAGTGGTGTTCTGCAGGGGGGCAAAAGGCGTGCCGGAGCTGTTCTGGGTCATCCGGTTATTGTCGCAGCTTGACCACCCCGCCGGCAGTGCGCCGGCGCTGCGGCGGCGGCTATCAAACCACGCTCAGTGGAGCCGATTGAGAAGCTGCAAACAAGGCCGCGTCTTCGCTGCAGCGGCCGTTGTCGGATTCCGCCCACCAGTGCGGGTCGAGTTTGTCGCGCGACTCCAGTGCCTCGACATCGATCACCGTCGCAACGAAATCTGTCGCCGGTATCGCCTGCGTCAAACCGGCCGCTGGCGAGTGTTGGCCGTCATTTTCATGCGTCATGTCGCCCCCCTGTCACCAGTTTTTATGGCGGATGCAGACCACTATAACGCGCTCGCGTGCTGTTGGGCAACCGGTTTGCCGAGACCGACGCGGTGCACCGGTCAGTTCTTGTACTTGATCGAGCAGCCGTACGGCCGGGTGGTGGCCGACGCCAGCGGCTGGCCCGCCAGCGCCTCGCGCACACCCTGCTTGACATAGTTGACGGCGGTTTTGATGTCGTCGATGCGCGATGACGGCACGCTGTCGATGCCGCCGGCGTAGATCAGTTTGCCCTTGGGGTCGACGATGTACATGTGCGGCGTGGTGCGCGCGCCATAGGCCTTGCCGACCGTGCCATCTTCGTCCATCAGGGTGCGGGTCGGGGAGGCCTTCTGGGTCAGCATCCATCGGTCCAGCTGCGCCGGTGTCAGGTAGTCGGCGCTAGCGGTTTCGGTCGAGTTGATGGCCAGCCAGACCACGCCCTGAGCCGTTGCGTCTTTTTGTGTGCCCTGCATGTTGGCGCTGTTGTAGTGCTTGCGCACATAGGGGCAGCCGGGGTTGACCCATTCCAGCACCACATGGCTGCCGCGGTAGTCGGACAGGCGCACGGCTTTGCCGTGGGTGTCGGTCAGGCTGAAGTCAGGTGCGGCTTGCCCGACCGACGGCGCGGCAAGCAAAGGGGCACCGGCCAGGCCGCATAGCAGGGCGATAGTGGCCATCACGGAGCGTCGTTGCATGGTGATTTCTCCTGGTTGATCCTGTCAGAATAATCCAGAGTCGCAGTGGCCGGTCCGGTTACAGGCTTGCCAATGCGGCGCGCACATCCTGCACGCTGAGGATCTCGGACATCACCAGCGGCGCGCGGCCGGCCTGGTACAGCACATATACCGGAACCCCGTTGCGGCCGAGTTGCTGCAGCGCGGCGGTGATGGCCGGGTCGCGGCGCGTCCAGTCGGCCCGCAACAGCTTGACCTTGCGCTCGGTGATGTCGGCCAGCACCTGCGGGTCGCTGAGCGTGGTCTGTTTGTTGTACTGACAGGTGACACACCAGGCCGCGGTGAAATCGACGAACACCGGTTGCCCGGTGGCCAGGATCTGCTCAACCTTGCCAGGCGCCCAGGCCTGCCAGAGGCCGTCGCCCGAGCGCTGCGTCGCCGCGGCCTGAGTGGTCACCGCCGGCCCGACACCCCATCCCAGTGCCAGCAACAGCGCCAGCGACACACCGCCTGCAATCAGGCGGGCCCGACCGGCCAGCGCCAATGCCCAGGCCACGAAGGCCACCGCCACCAACAATACGAGCAGTGCGCCGGCACCGTCGATGCCGCTTTGTTGCCCCAGCACCCATACCAACCAGGCCACGGTGGCAAACATCGGGAACGCCATGAACTTCTTCAAGGTGTCCATCCACGCGCCGGGGCGCGGCAATGCGCGTGCAAATGCGGGGATGAAGCTTGCCGCCAGATACGGCAGCGCCAGGCCCAGGCCCAGCATCGCAAACACCGCCAGCGCCTGCAGCGGCGGCAGCGCGACGGCCAGGCCCAGCGACGCACCCATGAAAGGCGCCGTGCAGGGCGACGCGATGGCGACAGCCAGCACACCGGTGAAGAAGGCGTCGACCACCGGATGGCGCGGCTGGAATCCGGCCAGGCTGGACGGCACGATCTGCGAGAAATGGAACACACCGGCCAGGTTCAGGCCGATCAGCGTGAACAACAACGCCAGCGTCGCGACCACGGCCGGGTTCTGCAGCTGGAAGCCCCAGCCCAGACTTTCGCCGGCGCTGCGCAGCGACAACATCAGCAGGCCCAGCGCCAGGAAGCTGAGCAGCACACCGGCGGTGTAGGCGATTCCGTTGATGCGGTGCGCGCTGCGGTCGTCGGCATGGCGCGCAAAACCCAGTACCTTGATCGCCAGAATCGGCAGTACACAGGGCATCAGGTTCAGAATCAGCCCGCCGATCAAGGCGCCCAGCAGCGCGGCCCAGAAGCCGATGGATGCGGCCGGCGCGCCAAAGGTCAGTGCTCCAGTGCCCGGCCGGGCGCCCAGCGCGTCGCGCAAGGCGGTCGACTCCGCCGCAGCGCCGCCACCCTGGGGCCAGCTGCCACTGACCGGCAACGTGATGCGCTGGCCTTGTCCGTCCAGCGCCAGTACCACCGGCATCACCGTCGGGCTGCCGCTGCGTTGCGGCGACAGGGGTATACGCGCGGTCCAGGTCGCGCCATCCCATGCCTGTTGCCAGTTGGCAGCGGTTTCGATGACCTCGGGCGATTCCGGGAAAAACGCCAGCTGGCGACCTTGCCAGGCGGTTGGCAGGCCCGGCACCGACAGCGCAAGGCTCTGACCGTCGACCTTGACCGTGCCGGCGCCGTTCGCCAGATCGGTGGGCGCGTTGCGCCAGGCTGTATCAAACGCCGCGCCATGGGCCGCGGTCGTGCTGCGCACCGGGATTTTCAGCGCGAATCGGCCTTCTTCGGGAATACATTCGGTCTTGCAGACCAGCCAGGCAGCGTCCAGTTGCACATCTATCGCATCGGACAACAGGCCGGGCTTGAACTCGGGCCCGATGGTCAGCTGCACTGGCAACAACACGGTTCCCTCGTAGCCGTAATTGGCCAGCGTGCCGATGCGGATCTTCTCCGGCAGCGGCCAGCGGATCTCGCCAGCGCTGACGCCGGCCGGCAGTGTCCACTGCAATTGCGTCGGCAGGCCGGAGTCGCCGGCGTTTTTCCAGTAGGTGTGCCACTCGGGCTTGTGCCGGATCTGCAGCCCGACCCAGACCGTGCTGCCGGGACCGGCGCCATCGGGCGCATGCGCCAGCAACTCGGCACGCACCTGCTCGGTGGTCACCACGGCACTCGGGCTGCTGCTCAACTGGGCGGACGTCGCCAGCGGGAACAGGCCGGTGGCGGCAAGAATCAGGGCGGCAAACAGGCGGAGCATGGAAGATGGACGGGTCATGAAGGCTTGTGGGAGCGGCGGCGGGAGGCAAAGTTCCGCTGGCAGTCCCCATGGATGGGCCTACGGATCAGGCTTCGTTTGATTGTCGCCTTCTCGGGCGCGCCCGTCAGCGTGTGGGGTCGATATCGCCAAACACAGGCGGCAGACGCGTCGGCGCCAGGATGCGCAATTGCTTGTGGATGCTCTCGCGGCCAAACACCACCGTGATCTGCGATACCGGAACGCCGAACAATGGCGCCAGAAAACGCAGCATGTGATCGGTGGCCTTGCCGTTGCGCGGTGACGCCGTCACGCTGACCTTGAGTTGCGGTCCCTTGGGTTTGCCGATCAAGTCGCGCGCCGCTGCGGGCTTGCCCAGGATATTGACCACCAAGGTGTTGCCTTCCCAGCGGTAGAAGCTTGCGTCGTCAGCGCCCGCAGGATGCATATGTGGTGGATAGGGCATGACGGAGATTGACCGCTGCTGGCGGAGCCGCTACCGGCGTCACGCGGCGAATCCGAGCACCACACGGCGCGTCGAGGCGCTTTTTTTCTCGATTTTTGTCACGATTACGGCGCCGATCTCTGCCGTATTCGCCACATGCGTGCCGCCGCAGGGCTGCAGGTCGATTAGCGCGTCCTGCCCGATACGCACCGTGCGGATGCTGCCGCTGCCACGTGGCGGCTGAACGCTCATGCTCTTGACCAGCGCCGGGTTGGCGTCGAGTTCAGCGTCGCTGATGGCACCGATGCCCACCGGGTGGCCCGCGGCCACCAGTTGCGCGATGCCGGCGGTAAGGACCTCCTTGTCCAGCGGGTCGGTCATGTTGAAGTCCAGCCGCGCATAGTCCGGGGTGATCGAGCAACCATTGACCAGTTGCGGCACCAGATGGCACAGCAGGTGGGTGGTGGTGTGAAAACGCATCAGGCGATGGCGTCCTGCCAGTTGATGCGGGCGGTCAATGTGTCGCCAACTGCTGGCAAGGGCGCGGCGGCGTCAAAGGGCGCCGCCGTTACATGGCAGATGTCGCCGGTGAATCGTCCTTCCATGTCCTTGCCCTTGCGCGTATCGGCAATGGCAAGTTCCTGGCCGGCCAGCGCGCCGCTGGTAAAGCACAACATGCCGGCATCGCCGGCCTGGCCTCCCCCCATCGGGTAAAAAACAGTGCGGTCCAGCACGATGCCCTGGGGCCCGGTGGCGGTGACCGTGGCCTCACATTCGGTAAGGTAGGCGTCGGCGCGAAACAGTTCATGCGTCATGTGGACCAATAATACCGGCATGTCCATCGCCCCTGCCTCGCCGCCATCCGTGGTCCTGTGCACGCTCAACGCGCGCTACATCCATGCATCACTCGGCCTGCGCTACCTGCTGGCCAATATGGGGGGGCTGCGCGACGTAACGGTGTTGCGCGAGTTCACGATCTCGCGCGAGCCAGTCCAGATCGTGTCGGCGCTGCTGGAGCAACTTGGGCCACCGATCCCGGACAAACGCCAGATCATCGGCTTTGGCGTTTACATCTGGAACGTGACACAAACCGTCGCCGTGTTGCGACTGCTGCGTCAGCAACGCCCGCAACTCAAGGTCGTGCTCGGTGGCCCGGAGGTCAGCCATGAGTGGGACGAGCAGGAAGTCGTGGGCCTGGCCGACCATGTCATCACCGGCTGGGGCGATATCAGTTTCCCGAAGTTGTGCCAGGCGTTGCTGCACGGGCCGCAACCTCTGATGAAAGTCATCGCCGGCGAGCAACCCGACCTGGACACGCTGACCCTGCCGTATCAGGAATACAGCGATGACGACCTGGCACACAGGGTGCTGTATGTCGAGGCCTCGCGGGGCTGCCCGTTCAAGTGCGCGTTTTGCCTGAGTTCGCTGGACAAGACGGCCTGGGCCTTCGACCCGGATCGCCTGCTGGCCGAGCTCGAGACCTTGTTCAAACGGGGTGCGCGCACCTTCAAGTTTGTCGACCGTACCTTCAATCTGAAGATCGACGCGTCGGTGCGCATCCTGCAGTTTTTTCTGGAGCGGCTGCCACAGGCGGGACCGGGCGGCCTGTTCGTGCATTTCGAGGTGATCCCCGACCATCTGCCCGAACGCTTGCGGCAGATGATTGCGCTGTTTCCGGCCGGTGTGTTGCAGTTCGAGGTCGGCATACAAAGTTTCAATCCGGTGGTGCAGCAGACGATTTCCCGGCGTCAGGACAATGACCGCACCGAGGCCAATCTGCGCTGGCTGGTGGCGCATTCGCAAGCGCACCTGCATGCCGATCTGATTTTTGGACTGCCCGGGGAAGATCTGCACAGTTTTGCCCAGGGGTTCGATCGTCTGTTTGCGCTGGGTCCGCATGAAATCCAGCTCGGGGTGCTCAAGCGCCTGCGCGGTACGCCGATCGGGCGCCTGACGCAGGCGCACGGCATGGTCTACGAGTCTTTGCCACCCTACACGGTGCGCCAAACGGCCGTGGTATCGACGCAGGACGTGGACGCTTTTGTGCGGATGGCCCGCTACTGGGACCTGGTGGCGAACTCTGGTCGTTTCCGGCGCAGCCTGGCGCTGCTGCTGGCGACCGGCGGTCGTGAGGTCTTGGTGCAGGCTGGGACTGCCGGGTTGGCGCCCGACGGCGACTCGCCATTTGTCGCTTTCTGGAACTTCAGCGCCTGGTTGTGGGACTGCGGCGGCCAGACCAGTGGCATCACGCCGGAGGATCTGGTCGACCACCTTTTCGACTATCTGCACAAGGTGTGCGGCCTCGATGCAGCCGTGTGTCGCGAGGTCTTGCTGGCGGACTACCAGCAAAGTGGCGCACGCGCACGGCCACAGAGTCTGCGTGCCGTCTGGCCCGCGGGCGCGTCCATGCCGGTCGCCCCCAGGCGCGCACTCGCCGCACGCCAGCAGCAGCACCGCGCACTGGCGACCGACGCTGGTTGAGTCGGCCCAGCAAGCCTGCGACTCCCACGCTTGGCAGTCCCTCGTGCATGGGAGTTGCCGCGGCGCGACGTCGGCCAAACGGGTATAAACCGGCATTCACGAAAATTTGACGTATGGACAACAAAACCGCCAAACCCGAAACCATCGCCGCCCAGGGCCTGGGCTGGATCGACGACAAGACGCGCGCCATCACGCCGCCCATCCATGTTTCGTCCACCTATCTGCGTGACGAAGACAACCAGTACCGCTCCGGCCGGGTTTATGCCCGCGCCGACAATCCGGCCTTCGATCAGGCGCAGGCGGTCATTACGCAACTGGAGAACGGCGCCGACAGCCTGTTGTTCGCCTCCGGCATGGCGGCCGCCACCGCAGTATTCCAGTCGCTGGCGCCAGGTGACCATGTGCTGGTGCCCAAGGTGATGTACTGGTCGCTGCGCAACTGGCTGCTGAACTTCGCCACCCATTGGGGTTTGAAGGTCGAACTGGTCGACATGACCGACCCGACGGCGGTGCAGGCCGCCATCGTGCCGGGGTCGACGCGCCTGGTGTGGATCGAGACCCCTGCCAATCCGATGTGGACCATCACCGATATCGCCGCTACCGCCGACATCGCCCATGCGGCAGGCGCCGTGCTGGCAGTCGATTCGACCGTGGCCAGCCCGGTGCTGACGCGCCCGCTCGAGCTGGGGGCCGACATCGTCATGCATGCAGCGACCAAATACCTCAATGGCCACTCCGACCTGATCGCCGGTGTGCTGGTCACGCGTGAAAACAATGCCTTGTGGCAACGCATCCGTTCGGTTCGGGCGCAGCTGGGCGGCACATTGGGTTCGTTCGAGGCTTGGCTGCTGATGCGTGGCATGCGCACCTTGTTTTTGCGCGTGCGCGCCGCCAGTGCCTCGGCGCAGCGTCTGGCCGAGTTTTTTCATGGACACGCGCTGGTGTCCGAGGTGTTGTACCCGGGTCTGCCGGGGGCACAAGGTCATGCCGTAGCGGCGCGCCAGATGCAAGGTGGTTTCGGCGGCATGTTGTCGATCCGCACGCGCGGCGGCGAAGCCGCTGCCATCGCCACGGCGGCCCGGGTCGGTTTGTGGAAACGCGCCACGTCGCTGGGTGGCACCGAGAGCCTGATCGAGCACCGTGCCAGCGTTGAGGGAGCCGGTTCCCCGGTGCCGACGGACCTGTTGCGCCTGTCGGTCGGCATCGAGGACGTGCAGGATTTGATCGACGACCTCGAGCAGGCTTTGCGCCAGGCGCATCCGGCGCAACAGGCCTGATCAGGGTCAGTCGCGGGCGGTGGCAGACGTTGAAGGCAGGCCGTTGCGAATCACTTTGACGTCGGCATCAGGGTCTTATGCCGTGTTTTCGGGCCAGCGTTCCATTAGCCGATAAACTATAGGGGTGTCAGGGGAGATGCGCTGGGCCGGCGGAGAACCGGTTTCACGTTAATGCTGCTGCGGTTTTTCCGGTCCAGGTTGGTCCCCTGTCTTTGATGGCGCGAAATTTCTCCCTCGTAGTTGCGCCTGCCTTGTTCCCGCTCAACTTGACCACGCATCCATGACCCATCTTCCAATGATTTTCAAAGAAAGCTCGACCCATGGCCAAAGCTGAGGCAAAAACCGCCGTCAAGGCCAATGGCCTGCGTTACAAGTCCAAGGTCTCGGGCTCGCCGTTTGCGGCGGCAGCGTCGTTTGGCGGCGCCACCATGTCCTGCTTCATGTGTGGCAAACATCGCCCGCGCTCGCTGATGGGCACCCGCAAGGTGGCCGGCAAGTCGCAAACGGTGTGTGCACCATCGTGCAAGGAACTTGACGCGACGCTCAGCGCGTCTTCCTGAGGACCGGCATCCCTTTTTGGCGGCGCCAATTGCCGCCGGGGTCCGTGTGTCCCGTTGACGCATGTCTGCGTGAACACGCCCCACCGTCAGTAAACATATTGAAGGCGCAACGAAAACATGTTGCCGCTGCGCCCATAGACTGAGCCCATCAGGTAGGCTGCCTCGTATTTGAAGGCCTGGGAAGGGCCCAGTGGCAAGCTGCCGGCGACCATTGGCCCGGCTCGATGGCTTTGTGCGCTGCCCGTCGACCAGTTGTCCCACGGGCCGAGTTCTCCGAAACCTTGCAAACCCAGATGAAACCGTTGGTCAAAGCGGTATTTGGCTTGCCACTGGTATTTGAGTTGGGTGCGTGATGGTGGGCTGTCGCCAAGACCATGTTCGAACACCAGGTTGCCATTGAGTTGGGTGCGACCGATGTCGGTCTGCAGAACAGGACCGAATTCCAGCACGTATCCGCTTGCACGCCCCCGGTTGCGAATCAACTGGGTGTGCAGGGCGACGTCGATCAGGTATTGTCCCTGTGTCAGCAGGAAGTCGTTCTGCCAGTTCAATGAACTGAGCCGCGTCGAAAAGCGATCCGAGCCGATGTAACTGGCCAACAAGGCCGTGTACCAGCGGCTGTTGACGCCATAACCGATGCCGATTTCTGGCCAGATCACCTCGGCTGAATTGGGGGCTTTGACGGTCCAGTAACGGTAGTCGACATTCACCTGGCCGGTGTTGTCATATGCGGTGACCAGGTAATAGCCCGGGTCGGCAAGAGCGACATTGGCGGCACAGGCCAGGCCGGTCGCGATCAGTGGTACTGAGAATCGGTTCATGGGGTTCTTCTTGCGGTGTCTCAGAGGGATCTCAGCTGCGCCAAACATGCCACAGTATGTGCCAGTCTGGCATCGACCCGTCAAGTCGGACCGGTTGCCCGGGGCCAGGTCTGGCTGCAGCTAAGATCACGCCATGCAACTGCTTTCGCGCTATTGGGCTGACCTGACGACTGTTGATTTTTTCAACTTGCGCAGCGCGCCAGAGATCGGCCAGGTTGTGGCTGTATTGCCGGTGGGTGCGACCGAGCAACACGGACCCCATCTTCCGCTGTCGGTCGACAGTGACCTGGTCGACGCCGTCGTGAGCACCGCCTTGCCGCTCCTGCCGGCAGAGCTTGCGGTACTGGTATTGCCGACCCAGAAAATCGGCAAGAGCAACGAGCACGCGCGTTTTCCCGGCACCTTGACGCTGCGCGCGGAAACACTGATCCGTGTCTGGACCGAAATTGGCGATTGTGTTGCGGCCACCGGTATCCGCAAGCTGTTGCTGTTCAACGCCCACGGCGGGCAGGTCGCGCTGATGGATATCGTCGGACGTGATCTGCGCGCCCGCCACGACCTGATCGTTTATCACAGCAACTGGTACGACCTGCCGCTGGCCGATGAGGCGATGGCGCCTTTTGGTCCCGACGAGCGGCGTTTCGGCGTTCACGGTGGTGACATGGAAACCTCGATGATGCTGGCCATCCGGCCCGCGCAGGTCGACATGGGGCAGGCCCGCAATTTCGTGTCCACGTCACAACAACGCGCTCGCGACTACCCGATCCTGGGCAATGGCAGAAGTGCCCGTCTGGCCTGGCAGATGCAGGATTACAACCCGCAGGGAGCGGCCGGTAACGCCGCGGCGGCCACGGCCGACAAAGGTCGTGCGCTGGTGGCATCGGCCGCAACCCAACTCGCACTGCTGCTGGCGGAGTTGTCGCGCCTGCCGCTGTCCACTTTGGTCGAGCGTCCGACCCCGTAAGACGCGCCGATGCGGCGCATTGTTCAATCCTCAAGCGCGGCGATCGAGCGCGCCAGATTGTGCCGTGCCGTTGTTTCGAGTCGCTCGTGGAAAAGGTCTGTGTGGTAGAGCCGCTCGCGCGCCAGAAAACCCTGCAGGATGCGGCGCCGATTGGCGCGAAACAACGCTTCGGGCACGGTCTGGTATTCGGAGCGCACCTGGCCCTCATACCCGTCGAACACCTCGGCGCGCGCGCCCAGGATGGCAAGGTCCACATCGAGCATGATCTGTTCATCGACCGTGCGGGGCGCCACCTCGTGCCGTGTGACCAGAATCAGCGCAAACACACGCTGCGCCACCGCGGCGTCGACCCGCTCTGACGATAACGACGCTACCGCCCAGTCCGCGCTGCGGAGTTCGTTATCCGTCGCGCCGATGTCATAAATTGCGTCGTGAAACCACAAGGCCAGCGCGATTTCATCCGGATGCGTGGCAAGCCCGCGCAGGTCGGGCAGGTGGCGCAGACAGGCGTCCAGGTGTTGCAGCGTGTGGTAGTGCCGGTGAGGCTCGTTGTAACGCGCCACCAGGGCCTGCAGCAAGACTTGATCGCCCTGTCGTCCACACAAGGACAACCAGATGGCATGCCAGTGCGAATCATGGCGGTCAATGAACTCCTGGGCGGTCATGGGCGCTGTGTCGGGTGCCAATGGTCAGTGGCGGACTGCCGTGCTGCCACAACGGTTCAGCTTGTGCGCTTTTGCATTTGCCGGCCTTGCCCGCCCCCATGGCGCCGCTTCTCGCGCAACATGAACAGGTAGAGCCCTTCGACCTTGTCCCGTGCCCACGGTGTCTTGCGCAGGAACTTCAGGCTCGAGCCTACGCTGGGGTCGTGGCTGAAGCAGCGCACCGGAATGCGCTCGGCCAGTCCGGGCCAGCCATAGGTTTCGGCCAGGGCCGTCACCATCTGCTCCAGTGTGACGCCATGCAGCGGGTTGCGGGGTTGTGGCGCGGCCGTGCTGGTGGCCGATGGCGAGCCCTGATCGGGTTGGCTTTGCGGGTCGACGGGCGGTTCGGGTAGGTCGGAATCAGTCTGTGTCATCGGTGTCTGTCCATAAAGCGCTGCGCCGCCATAACTCCGCGGCCAAGGTCGCATCGCGCCCCAGCGCACTGGGCGTACGTGCACGGCGTTTGTCGTAATACAGGCCCGATTCGCCCGCCAGTTGCGCCGCGGTGGCGCAAAACAGCGTGGTGACGGCCCCTTGCTCGGTGGAGATCATGCCCAGCTTCATCAACGGGCGTATCGGCCATGGCACGGCGCGCCAGAGATTGGAGGCCACGACGCCCGGATGCAGCGCGTAGGTCGTGACTCCCGTGCCAGCCAGGCGGCGCCCGAGTTCGGCGCTGAACAACACATTGGCCAGTTTGGAGTTGCTGTATTCGATGATGGCGGTACGGCTTGACGTGGGCTGGCGCAAGGTTTCCCAGTCCAGGCCCGTAGCGCGGTAATGCGCGCGGCTGGCCACGGTGACGATACGCGCTGGCGCCGAGGCCTTCAAGCGCGCGCGCAGGAGCTGGGTCAACAGGAAATGCCCCATATGGTTGACGCCGAAAGCCAACTCGAATCCCGAGGCCGTGATGCCGCCGACCCCGGCTACGCCAGCGTTGTTGATCAGCAGGTGCAGCGGCAAGTCACGCGCCAGGAAGGCCTGGGCGCAGGCGCGCACGGACACAAAGTCGCCCAGGTCCAGCGTCAAAACCTCGACTTGCGGATTGCCGCTGGTCGTACGGATGTCGTCCAGCGCCTTGCGTGCTGTCGCGGGGTCGCGGCAGGCGATAAACAGGTGGGCACCCTGGCGCGCCAGTTCGCGCGCGGTGACCAGCCCGATGCCGATATTGGCACCCGTGATCAGTGCGACGCGACCCGACAGGGGGCCGGACGGGGCGGATTCGGTGGGTGGGCGTGTCATGGCGTTGGCGCCGCGGCAGTCGGGCGATTGGTTGCGCCGATGTTACGCGCAGACTTCCAACCGGCCGGCGCCAGCAACCCTGAGTGACAGGTGCGGCGCCAAAGGTTTTCGCCGCAGCGGCAAGGTTTCGCGCCGGTCTTACAAAGGCGCGCGTGGCGTGCGTGCCGCGACAATGCTCGCCCAGCGCGCCTTGGCCTGCGGATATATCAGCGTTTCTTCCAACGCAATATGCTCCCGGCACAAGGCGACGAACACGTCCACCCCATGCTGGAACTCGCCCGGATCGGGCCAGCTTTCGCCTTTGGCGATGGCGCGCAGTTGCGGCCCCAGCGCGTCCCAGTTGCGTTCGATCCAACCATGGTCCTGTTGCAAGGTCTGCACCGCGTGCACCAGTTTTTCGTCCCCGCTGGCGAGCAGGGGAGGAAACACCGTCTTCTCTTCTTCTGCGTGGTGGGCGCGCGAAGTGCCGCTGAAGAAGCGGTCGATCTCGCCGGCCCGGTTGGGCGCCGTGGTCGCCAGTTTGCCGGCACCGAGCTGGGCCGCGAGATCCTGCAGCTGGTCCAGGTGCTCCAGAGTCTGCTGGTGACAGCTGTCGAGTGCCTGGAAGTTCGCGTCGGATTTGTCGTGGGTCATGGCCGTCTCCTGGAGTTGTCATGACCATTGTGGGTGTCGCAAGGGCCTGGTCCTTGATGGATGTCAAGGTGAAGGACATCGTCCATGCCATCATGGGCTAATTCGCCTGCACGAAAATCCTGGCGACGCGGGCCGGATTTTTGCGTCCGGCCGCTTGACCGGTGACGTTCCGGTCGGCACCATCGGTACCATGGACGTTCACACCTGGTTGATCTACTTTCTGGCTGCCACCGGCTTGTCGCTGTCACCCGGCCCCAATGGGCTGCTGGCGCTGACGCATGGCGCCATGCATGGCCGGCGCAAGACGCTCTATACGATTTTTGGCGGGGCCTCCGGATTCGTCATCATTGTCGGCCTGTCGATGTTCGGTATCGGCGCCTTGCTCCAGACCTCGCTGGTCTGGCTGACAGTGATGAAGTGGGTAGGCGGCCTGTATCTGATCTGGCTGGGTATCCAGGTCTGGCGTTCACCACCGCTGGGCCTGGAGGCTGCTTGCGGCCAGTCGATTCGTTCCGGTGCGTCCTTGTTCCGGCAGGGGGCCTTGTCGGCGCTGACCAATCCCAAGGGCATCCTGTTCTTCGCGGCATTCCTGCCCCAGTTCATTGATCCGGCGCGTAGTCTCTGGCTTCAGTTCATCGTGATGGCCGGCACTTTCGCCGCCATAGAAATCACCATCGAACTTTTCATCGCCAGCATGGCCTACCGCATCAGCCCTTGGCTGGCGCGTGTCGGGCGCCGCTTCAATCAGGCCTGTGGTGGCGTTTTCATGGCGGTGGGAGTCGCGTTGCCGCTGCGCAGCTGACAGATTCACGCCGCGGATGCGGCTCGGATGGTCGCGTCAACCCGTCGTTTTCTTGTCCTGTTGCCATTGCGCCAGTGCCGCGTGCGCAGTTTTTGCGGAAAGCGCAACCTGCGCGTCATGGTCGGGCCGCTTGGCGGTAAGTTCGATCACATAACCATTGGGGTCGCGGAAATAGATCGAGTCGATGAATCCGTGATCGGCGATGCCGCGGGTTTCGATGCCAGCGGACTTGCCTTTGTCCAGCATTGGCTGCAAGTCGGTTGGGGCCACCTCGAGTGCGATATGCAGGTCGAAGTCGTGCTGGTCCTTGAAGTCGAACGGCCGACCCGGGTCTTCGAAGAACGCCAGGCAGGAGCCGTCGTCCATGGCATAAAACGAGTGCAGCGTGTTCGTGGCGCGGCCACTCTTGGTCTCGTTGATGGTGAAGGCGTTGATCAGCGGCAATCCCAGGAAGTCTTCATAGAATCTGCGCGTCTGCTCGGAGTCGCGGCAGCGGTAGGCGTTGTGGTGCAGTCCTTTGAGCATGGCAGTGTCTCCCGTCCGACGTATGGATGGTGTGCGCTCAATTGTGCACCCGATGACGTCGCGCTGCTTCAGGCGTAAGTGATCCAGTCCTGGTACTGCGCATCGTCCAGGTGTGGCAGGGTGTTGTAGGTCAGCAGCATGTGGCGTTTCGGATTGAACGCAAACTCCGTCACCGCGCTGTTGCGGATACGCATGTTGAGCTCAATGGATGTCTCTGGCGACGTGCCCAGTACCTGGCCGACCGCGGTGGCAATCGGGCCACCGCTGGAGACCATCAACACATTGCCGGTATGGTGTTTGCGCACCTGCTCGAGTGCCTGCCAGACGCCATCCACGAAGGTCGGGTAGTCGGGCATGCCGCGCGGGCTGACCACGCCGTTCATCCACTGGGTCAGGCCGTCGCGCAGCAGGCGGAAATGATGCCGGTACTTTTCCGGCGTGTCCGGTTTTTCCAGCGCATGCGGGTAGATGCTCGCAATCACCGCAGCGCTGTCATATTCATTCAGACCCGGCCACTCGGTCACCGGTGGCGACATCGCCGCACCCTGGCAAATGCCAGCCAGTGTCTGGCGCTGGCGTTGCAGGCTGCCGCAGAATGCGGCTTCGAACGACAGCCCTTTGCCGGCCAGGTAGCTGCCCAGGCGTTCGCTCTGGCGCTGACCGAGGTCGCTGAGCTGGTCGTAGTTGTCCGCGCCAAACGATGCCTGGCCATGGCGTACGAGGTAGAGGGTGCCCATGGCCCGATTGTGCGCAGGGCGGCGCGAGCGGGCAGTCGCGCCAGTGACGCGAAGCGCACCGGCTGCGTCTGGCTCAGGTGGCGAGGTCTGGGTCGAGTTGGGCTGCGCCGGGAACCGGCAAGGTATCGAAGGCCCTGAACTCCTGCAACGACAAACTGGTCTGGACCTGCTGCGCACCGGGCAGGCGATGCAGCTTGCGCTGCAATACGGTGGAGTAAGTGTCCAGATCACTGGCAACCACCATCAACAGAAAGTCGGCTGTGCCGGTCACGGCATGGAACATCACCACTTCGGGAATGGCCAGCACGGCGGCGACAAATTCGGCATTGCGCGCGTCTGTCTGGTGGTCGATGGTGATGCTGACAAACGCGACCACGCCATAACCGAGCTTGCGCCGGTTCAGCCGTGCGTGGTAGCCATCGATCAGCCCGGCCTCTTCGAGGCGCCGCACGCGCCGCCAGCAGGGCGACTGGGACAGGCCGGTGGCCTGCGCCAGTTCGCTGGTGGTCATCCTGGCATTGCGCTGCAAGGCACAAAGCAGCTGTTGGTCGATCGCATCCAGCTCCATTTGCATAAATTATTCTCTAAGTACGGAAATAAAGGATCAATTATTCATCTGAAAGAAAATCATTGAAAGAGATGATCGAAACAGTGAAGAATACAGGTAGATTCATCGAAACAGGAAAACCATGTCTGCCGTTGCCCAAGCACTTTTTTCCCATGTCCCGCCATATGGTGGCGATCCCATCCTGACGTTGATGGAGACGTTTTTGGCCGACACCCGGCCGGACAAGGTCAGCTTGAGCATCGGGATCTATTTCGACAACGAGGGTCGGTTGCCGGTATTGCCGTCGGTGCGCAGCGCCGAGTCCGCAATGGCGCAGCAGATTGGCGCGCGTCCCTATCTGCCGATGGAGGGGCTGGCCGGTTACCGCAGCGCAGTGCAAAAATTGCTGTTCGGCGCCGAACACGATGCGGTGACCGGTGGTCGTGTGGCGACCTTGCAGACACTCGGTGGTTCGGGTGCATTGCGTATCGGCGCGGAATTCCTGCACCGGTATTACCCGGGATCGGGCGTGTGGGTCAGCGATCCGACCTGGGAGAATCACCTCGCGATTTTCCAGGGTGCCGGTCTGAAGCTTGGCACCTATCCGTATTACGACCCTGCCAGCGGCGGTCTGCGTTTTGAAGCCATGTTGGCCCGGTTGGCCGAATTGCCTGAGCACAGTGTGGTGCTGCTGCATGCCTGTTGCCACAACCCCACGGGCGTGGACCTGTTGGCCGAGCAGTGGCAGGCTCTGATCCCTGTGCTGCATGAGCGCGCGCTGATTCCGTTCGTCGACATCGCCTACCAGGGTTTCGGCGACGGTCTGGCTGAGGATGCGTTTGCCTTGCGCGCTTTGGCCGATGCCGGCATCACGTTCCTGGTGGCCAACTCGTTCTCGAAAAACTTCTCGATGTATGGCGAGCGCTGCGGCGGCCTGAGTGTCGTATGCGCCGACCGCAAGACCGCCGATGCGGTACTGGGCCAGCTCAAGGCCACGGTGCGCGCCAGTTATTCGACGCCACCGACCCACGGCGCACGTGTCATCGAGCGGGTGCTGCAAGACCCGGCGCTGTTTGCACAATGGTCAGCCGAGACCGCCGAGATGCGCCAACGCATCCGCGCCATGCGCGAACAACTCCATGGCGAATTGAACGCGGTATTCCAGGGTCGGCGCAACTTCGACTACCTGCTGACGCAACGTGGCATGTTCAGCTACACCGGTTTGAGCGAAGCGCAGGTGAACCGTTTGCGCGACGAGCACGCGGTCTACCTGATTCGTTCGGGAAGGCTTTGCATTTCCGGCCTGACCACCCAAAATGTCGCGTACGTGGCACGCGCCATGGCCGCCGTTCTGGAGCAGACATGACATCCGAGCCACCCGCACCTGCATCCGAAAATTCAACCGCGCAGATCGTCCAGGACGAAAAGGCCCAGCTCGATTTCAGTCGCTCCATGAGTTATGGCGACTATCTGCAACTTGACCAGATCCTGAGCGCGCAAAAGCCGCTGTCAAAAGCGCACGACGAGATGCTGTTCATCGTGCAGCACCAGACCAGCGAACTGTGGATGAAGCTGATGCTGCACGAGCTCGGTGCGGCGGTGCGCGGCGTGGCCAGCGACGAGTTGTCCAGCGCCTTCAAGATGCTGGCAAGGGTCTCGCGCATCATGGAGCAACTGGTGCATGCCTGGGATGTGCTGGCGACAATGACGCCGCCCGAGTACACCGCCATGCGGCCCTCGCTCGGTCAGTCCAGCGGCTTCCAGAGTTTCCAGTACCGTTGCATCGAGTTCTCGCTCGGCAACAAGAATGCGGCCATGCTCAAACCGCATGCACATCACCCCGAGCGCCTGGCCATGGTGCAGGCCGCCTATGAGGCGCCGTCGCTATATGACGAAGCACTGCGCTTGATGGCGCGGCGCGGCATCGTGGTGCCCGCCAGCCACCTGCAGCGGGACTGGACGCAGCCGTATGTGGCAGACGACGGCGTCACGCAGGCCTGGACGGTGGTATACCGCGACCCGTCGGCCCATTGGGAGCTGTACCAACTGGCCGAAAAATTGGTCGACCTGGAAGACGCATTCCGGCACTGGCGCTTTCGCCATGTCACCACGGTCGAGCGCATCATCGGGTTCAAGCGCGGCACGGGTGGTACCGGCGGCGTGAGTTACCTGCGCAAGATGCTCGACGTGGTGTTGTTCCCCGAGTTGTGGCGCGTGCGCACCGAGTTATGACGTTTGACGCGGCAGCGTTTGGTGCTGATCTGCCGTTGCCTGAGCGCGAGCGGGTCTATTCGCCCAGCTCCTGCATTGGCGGCAACTACGCGCCGTTCGTACAAGAGTATGTGACGCGCAGCGCGGCCGCCTTGCGCGCGCTTGTTGACCGCCGCAGCCTGAGTTACGGCCCGGCGGCGTCCCATACGCTCGACCTGTTCCTGCCTCCCGCCGACGCACCGGCAGGCTCGGCCTTGCCCCCGCTGCTGGTGTTCATCCACGGCGGTTACTGGCAGGAGTTGTCGAAAAACGAATCGCTGTTTGCTGCCGAAGACTGCATCGCGGCAGGTGCCGCCTTTGCCGCGCTTGACTACACGCTGGCGCCGCACGCGACCGTGGAGCAGATGGTGTTCGATTGCCGCAACGCCCTGCGCTGGTTGCAAACGCAGGCGGAGGAACTTGGCTTCGACGCCCGGCGCATCGTCGTGGCCGGCAGCTCAGCCGGGGCGCATCTGGCGGCGATGAGTTGTTTGCGGGGCTGGCCAGGTGACGCCGATCTGCCGGTGGGCCTGCCCGCCGCTGCGGTACTGGTGTCGGGCGTCTACGAACTGCTGCCGTTGGTGGGCACGTCAATCAACGAGGCGCTGAAGCTGACGCCCGAAACGGCAGCTTTGTTGAGTCCGATCCGATGGGATCTTGCCGGTTTTCCGCCTGCGCTGGTGTGCTGGGGGGAGGTCGAGACGGAGGCATTCAAGGCGCAGAGCCAGGCGTTTGCGCAGGGCATCGGCGCCGCCACAGGCATGACGCCACAAGTGTTCGAAGTGCCCGGGCGCAACCATTTCGATGTGATTCTCGACCTGATGCGTAGCGGTACGACGCTGGGCGACGTCACGCAGCTGCTGTTGGCGGGGCAAGTCGGCAGCGGAGCCTGAAGGCTTGTGCTTCGACTTCGCTGCGAGCCACTCGCCTGATCCAGGTCAAGCCTTTCCCCGCGGGGGCTTGTTAACTTGTCCCCAGACCGCCAATACGCCATTTCGGCCTGGCGGGATTGCGCAGGAGGCCAGCCGATGTCCGACACGAACAACCCCCTTGGTGCAGGCGGAGCACTGCCGATCCATGACTTTTCCCGCTGCCACGAGGGCATCCGTGCGCAGCTCGAGTCCTTGTCCCGGTTGCCACAGCAGGTTGGCGCACCGTCGCAGGCACGGGATGCAGCGCGCCAGGCGCTGCAGTTCTTCCGTACTGTCATGTTCGACCACCATGGCGAAGAGGAGAAAGAGTTGTTTCCCGCGGTGCTGGCCGCCAGCAAGCCCGCGGAATATGGCGGGCTGCGCGCCTTGACTGAGCTGCTCACGGCTGAACACCGGCGCATCGAGGTTTTGTGGCGATCACTTGAACCCGGTCTTGAACGGTTCGCCGACGGTGACCCGGCGCAACTGGACGCAGTCGGCCTGAACGATCTGATCGCCCGTTACGACGCACATGCGCGCCAGGAGGAAGCGCAGTTCCTGCCGCTGGCGGAAAACATTCTGGGCCGCAAGGATGCGGCGATGGCTTCGCTGGGCTTGTCCTTGCATATGCGCCATCAGCTTCGCGCGGCGACTGCGCCCGCGCCGACGACATGAGGCTTAAAAATCCACCAGACTCAAACCCACGCTCAGCACCGTACGCCGCCGGTTGTAATCCAGCAGCGAGTCGCCGTATCCGCTGAACAGCTGGGTGTGAATACGCAAGCCGCTGGGTTCGCCATCGGCGCGTTGCTGGCCGATCGCCTGCATCCACTCCAGTCGAACCGAGCCGCGCGCCTTGCTGCGCAAGGAGTGGCGCAGCGTCACGCCCAGCGAGTGGGTCTTGTTGACGTTCCAGAATGCGGCCACCTCGGCGCGCCCGATATGGTCGGAGATGTCGGGGTTGTCGTCCTGGTCGTCACGTTCGGGCACCCGCGCCCAGATCCTGCCGGTCAGGCTGAACTGGTTGTCTTTTTCCATGCCGGCCATCAGAATGATGCGGTTCCAGCTGCGCGACAGCGGCAGGGACTGGCCGTTGGACTGGTGGTTGAGCGCCAGGCCGCCATAACGCAGCCGCCAGCCATGGTTCAGCGGCGCATCGAGTGGCAGGATGTAGATCAGTTCGGGTTGATGGTCGGTGCTGCGAAACGGCCGCGAGATAGCGCCGTTGAAAAGCTGCCAATACGACTGCTGCGTATAACCAAACCACAACGAGTCGCGCCGGGGCGAGTCGCTGTCCGTCAGCAGGCCGCGTGCGATCTTGGTGCGCACCGACAGCTGAATCCGGGTCTCCGAGGTGCTGTAGTCGACCGGTGTCGTGGCGGTATGACCGGCGCTGGGCGAACTCGGTGCGGTGTTGACGCTGTCCGAGCCAATCCATGACAGGCTCAGCGGCCGGTAACCGCGGATGCCGAAGGTGCCGCAGTCAGAGGCCGGTTCAAGTTCCCAGAAGCGCGATATCTGTGAGGTGCGCGGGTCGGCGCAGTCGCGCTCATCGAGCGTGTCCGATCCGGCGCGCGTGCCTCGCTCCAATTGGGCGCCGTGTTGCGCCGTTGCGAGCGGGTTGGCACTGGCCCACGCTGCCTGCGCGGGTGCCAACGGGGTTGCAGCAGCTTGCGGTGTGCCGGACAACGCACCGGCCCAGCGGTCAAAGCAGGCGAGTCGGGCCTGGTTGTCGGACTGGCCGCTACACACTTTCCAGCCGTCGGCGGGCGGGGCCGTAGTCTGCGCCTGCGCCAGGCCGGCACCCGCGGCAAGTGTCGAGATGATTGCCCACTGGCAGGTGAACGAAGTAGCAGAGGCGTGGAGGTGGTGGCGACGCGAAGCGGACATTGGCGGCAAGCCCGGTGGCGCGGGGCGCGCCGGGTGGAATCGGTGAAACGGAAAGGGGCAACGCCGATTATCCGGATGGTGGACTCTTGCGAGGGTTTGCACCCCGGTTTTCGGGTAACACAGTGTGGCGAACGGGGCTGCCGGCATCCATGGTGGCGCCCGCTTGGGGACCGGACCCGTTCGACGCAGGTCCGATGCTTCTTCTGTCAGTTGCTCAGCGTCTGTCCGCGTCCGGCGCAGGCACGTCGGCTTCCGCTCGCTCTGGCTTGCCGCGGGTCGGTATGCGCCAGCCCACGATCCAGATGCCCAAGGCGCCGGTGCATACCAGCAGCAGCTGCAAGGCCGGTTGCGAACGCAAGGTCCAGACTGAGACCGCCACCATGATGGCCATCGACGCCAATGCAATGGTCTTGACCCGCCGGCTCAGACTGCGGTTGGCCTCCCAGTCGCGCAGCATCGGGCCGATCCAGGCGTTCTCGCGCATGCGCTGGTGCAGCCGTGGAGAGGCGCGGGCATAACAGGCAGCGGCCAGCAAAACGAATGGTGTGGTGGGCAAGCCGGGCAACACCACGCCGATCAGTCCCAGCCCCAGTGCGATCGTTCCGGCCAGCCACAACAGCCAGCGCACGGGGCGCGCCAGTGGTCTTGCGGCGGCACCGATGGCCGGTTCACTTGGCGACGGTGATGAAGGCTGCACCGTCACCAGTCCGCCGCCTTGGTGCCCTGCAGCGGACCTATGGTGTCAATATGGGTCAGCACCAAACGCAGGTCGAACTCGATCTGGTGGTAATCGGGTTCCATGTAGGTGCACAACTGGTAGAAGGCCTTATCGTGCCCCTTCTCCTTCAGATGGGCCAGTTCATGGACCGTAATCATGCGCAGGAACGCTGCCGGCAGGTGGCGGAACAGCGCCGCAATACGGATCTCGCGTTTGGCCTTGAGTTTGCCGCCCTGCACCCGCGACACGGCAGTGTGGGTTCCGAGTGCGTGTGCGACCACCTGCAGCTTGTTGTCGTACAGCACCTTGGACAAGGTGTCGGCGCCGCGCAGGTATTCGTTTTTCAGCGCCACGGTGTAGTCGTACAGGGCGCGGTCGGTCCGCACCAGATGCTCGTTCGGGTACTTGCGTTGCACATGCGCAGGCACGGCGCCACTGTCGATCAGTACGCGTGCCTGATCCTGCAGCGACTGTGGATAGGCCTGCAGGTATTTCATCGCTCCGGTGCGCCGGCCAACACGCGAGCGAACATGACGCTGTCCACATTGCCACCTGACAACACGGCGCCGACGACCTGGCCCCGGTTGCGCTCGCGTTCCTGCAAGGCCGCGGCGAAAGCCGCCGCACCAGCGCCTTCGGCCACGTTGTGCGTGTCCGCGAAGATTGCGCGCATGGCATCGGCCACAGCGGCATCGTCGACCTGCACCACGTGGTCGACATGCTCAAGCAAAATGTCCAGCGCCTCCTGTTCCGCCAGCCGGCAGGCCATGCCGTCGGCCAGCTCGGTCGACACCGTGGCGGCGACTACGCGCCGCGCAGCCAGCGAATCGGCATAGGTGGTGGCGTGGCTGCTGACCACCCCCACGATGCGGGCCTTGTGGCCCAGTGCCTGCCGAGCGGCGATGGCGGCACAGATGCCCGAGCCCAGCCCGATCGGCACATAGGCCACGTCCATGGCCGGGACGGCGCGCAAGAATTCCAGCCAGCCGGTGGCCACGCCGCGCACCAGTTCGGCGCCAAAGCTCGGCACCATCAGTGCGCCCTGTTGCTGCGCCAGCAACTGCGCGTGTTCACGGCTGGCCTGGAAATCGTCACCGTGTTCAATCAGTTCGGCGCCAAGCGCGCGCATCGCGTCGTTCTTTTCCACCGAGTTGCCATGCGGCACGACGATGGTGCAAGGCACGCCGTGCGCACGCGCCGACCAGGCAACACTTTGCCCATGATTGCCACGCGTGGCGCTGATCACGGCATGGGGCAGGGCGCCACGGCTGCGCAAGGTTTCGAAATAGGTCAGGCCGCCGCGGATCTTGAATGCGCCCACCGGGCTGTGGTTTTCATGCTTGAACCAGCAGTCGGTCCCCAGCCGCCGGCTGGCCAGCGCCCAGCGGTATTGAGGGGTGGCCGGCATGGCGCGGTACACCACCTGGGCGGCGGCCTCGATGTCTGAAAGTGTGGGCAGTATCACGTCAGGTCCTGGTAACGTTGTAACGGTGCTTAGGGTGGCTGGCAAGCAAGCGCGGGGTCCGGGTCAGATGCGGTGCGTCCGGTGCGCGCAGGGAGCATGGCGTGCGCGGTTGCCGCGATGGGTTGATGCACTGCGCATGGGCTAGAGGCTCAAAGCCTGACCCGGCCTTCGACGCAGGTGACGGACTGACCCCCGACCCAGATCTGGCCAGCAGCATCGGTGTGGATGCGCACGCGCCCATTGCGTCCCAGTGCCGCGCCCTGAGCGGCGACATACGACGGGGCCATATGGCCGTCGCCGATCAGCCATTGGGCCAGGCCGGCGTTCAGGCTGCCGGTGACAGGGTCTTCGTCGATTCCCATATGCGGCGCAAAGCCGCGCACCACCAGATCGGCGTCGTTATCGGGCGTCGTCGCGCCGACGCAAATTGCCGCCACACCGACCTTGTGTCCGATCGCCTTGAGCCGGGCGAAATCCGGACGCAGCTGCGCCACACGGTCGGCGTCGTCGATCAACAGTCCCAACCAGCGTGTGCCGTTGTCCAGCATCTGGGCCGCAACGATCTGCGCGGACGCCAGCTCCAGCGCCGCGGCGACTGCATCCCGCAACCGGGTGTCGACCGCGCTGCGTTGCAGGGGCGGCGCGCCGAATGCCAGCCGCGCACCGTCGCGCTGGATCGTGACCAGGCCGATGCCACATTGCTGCACCACCTGCGTTTCGGACTTCGGCTTGTGACCGGCCGCCAGCCAGGCATGGCAGCTGCCCAGTGTCGGGTGGCCGGCAAACTGCAGTTCGCCGCCGGGCGTGAAGATGCGCAACCGGTAATCGGCTTTCGGATCGGTCGGTGCCAGCATGAAGGTGGTCTCCGACAGATTCGTCCAGCGTGCGAAGCGTTGCATGTCGGCGTCATCAAGACCGTCGGCCTGGAGCACGACGGCGACCGGGTTGCCGAGGTAGGGCGTGTTGGTGAAAACATCTACCTGTTGAAAAGCACGTTCTTGCATGGTCGGATCCGATCAGGTCAGGGGCTGGTCGAGCACGCCCAGGCCGGCCGGGCGCTCACGCAGCGCATCAAACCAGCGATGCAAATGGGGCGTCGCGGCCAGGTCATGCGCCAGCGGAAGGCCGAACCAGCGGTGCATTTCGCAGCCCAGTGGTATGTCGCCCATGCTGAAGTTCTCGCCGGCCATGTAGCGGTTATCGGCCAGGTGCCGGTCGATTTGTTGCAGCAGCGGCATGGTGGCCGCAACCGACTGTGCGATCAGCGCGTCATCGCGTTGCGCTGCGGGTGTACGGATCAGCTGCAAGAAGGCGTCGCGGCCGGCGCGGCCAAACGTGGTCTGCTGCCAGTCCATCCATTGTTCGGCAATGAAGCGCCGGGCCATGTCGGTGGGCAGCAATCCGCAGGCGGGGTGGCGGGTCGCCAGATAACGCACGATGACATTGGACTCCCACAACGTGAGGTCGCCGTCCTGCAGTGTCGGCACCAGCGCATTCGGATTCATCTGCAGGTACTCGGGCGTGCCCACGACACCGAAGGCTGCGCCGGCCTCGGTGCGGGTGAATGGAACTCCGGTTTCCTGCGCCGCCCACACCACCTTTCGCACGTTGATCGAGCTCAGTCGGCCCCAGATTTTCATGGCGTCGCTTCCTTGACGTGTGATGGATGTCAGGCTGCCACCGGCAGGCTTTCGCGCACGGCCGTTGCCAGTGCTGCAATGCCGCGGTCGATGTCGGCCACACTGGCTGTCACGAAGGACAGGCGCAGGCAACGCGGATCGGGCTTGTCGGCGAAAAACGGCACGCCCGGAACGAAGGCGACACCTTTGGCTACGGCCTTGGGCAGTAACGCGACGGCATCCATACCACGTGGCAACCGTACCCACAGGAACATGCCACCCTGCGGCGTATTCCACGTCACCCGGTTATCGGGATCGGACTCGTCGGTTTGCGGCATCTCGCGCGCCAGCGCGGCCAGCATCGCGTCACGTTGTGACTTGTACAAGGCGCGAATGGTGGGAACGTGGCGATCGAGGAAGCCGTCTTTCATGACATCGACGACCATGCGCTGGTTGAAGCCCGGACTGTGCAGATCGGCCGCCTGTTTGGCCTGCAGCAGTTTGGGATATACCGCCGCAGGCGCCACCAGGAAGCCCAGGCGCAGGCCAGGGGCCAGCACCTTGGAGAACGATCCCAGGTAGATGCAGCCATCGGGGTTGCGCGCCGTCAGCGGCAATGCGGGCGGCTGGTCGAACCACAGGTCGCCGTAGGGGTTGTCCTCGACGATGGGCAAGCCGAGCGCGGCGGCACTTTGCACCAGCGCCTGGCGCCGCGCTTCGCCCATCGTGCGGCCGGTCGGGTTCTGAAAATTCGGCAACACGTAGAGGAAACGCGGGGCGTCGCCGGCAGCGCATTTCGCTTGCAGATCGGCGATCTGCGGCCCCTGGTCGTCGCTGTCGACACTGATGATGGCCGGCTCCATCGGCGTGAAGGCCTGCAAGGCGCCGAGGTAGGTCGGGGTCTCGACCAGTACGCGGCTACCGGCGTCGATCAACACTTTGGCCACCAGGTCCAGACCCTGCTGCGATCCGGTCGTAATGAGCACCTGATCGGGACTGACGTCCCAGGGCAAGCTGCGCGCGACCATCTCGCGCAGCGGCGCGTAACCTTCGCTGGATGCGTACTGCAGCGCGGCCTGGCCGTCATCGCGCAGCACGTTGGTGCAGGCCGCCGCGAACTCGGTGATCGGAAAGGTCTTGGGTGAGGGCAGGCCACCGGCAAAACTGATGATGCCGGGTTTCTCGGTGACCTTGAGGATCTCGCGGATCACCGACGGGTTCATGCGTTCGGCGCGGCGCGCCAGTGCCCAGGGGGTTTTGCCGCCGGCAGTTGCGGGTGGGTGGCTCATGGTGTTTCCTTTGAGGAGGTGATGGCGGGGGAGTATGGGGCTTGCACGGTGGCGGCAGTTACCGGCATTTTCTTGCCGATGAAAACGGTGGCAATCACGGCCAGCGCGAACCCGACCGTCATGAGGTCAAGCGACTCGCCGAGCAGCGGCACTGCGAACAACATGCTCAGAAATGGTTGCACCAGTTGCACCTGGCTGACCCGCACCGTACCACCCAGGGCCAGACCGCGGTACCAGGCAAAAAAGCCGATCCACATCGAGACGACCGCGACATAGGTGAAACCCAGCCAGGCGCTCGTCGGCATCGATGTCGCAGGCCAACTCATCAGCATGACCGGCAGCGTGATCGGCAGGCTGATGACCAGTACCCAGCAGATCGTCCGTTCGGCGCCCAGTTGCAGCGTCAGGCGCCCGCCGCCGACGTAGCCGAAGGCGGCGCTGAGCACGGCCAGCACCAGCAGCAGGTCGGCCCACTGGGCGTTGCTGTCCGCGGCATTGTTGCGCAGCAACACGAAAACGGCCACCAGCACCGAGCCGGCGATGGCGCACAGCCAGAAGCCGGCACTTGGCCGCTGGCGCAGCCACAAGGATCCGATCACCGCAGTTGCCAGCGGCAGGATGCCGATCACCACGGATGCGTGAACCGCCTCGACGTGGCGCAGGCCCAGAGCCAGGAACAGCGGAAAACCGACCACCACGCAACATGCGATGAATGCCACCGCACCCCACTGGCGGCGCCCGCGCGGCCGGGCGCCCGTGGTCAGCGACAGGTAAACCAGCGACAACAAACCAGCCACGGCGGCACGGCCAAAGGTCACGAACACCGGAGAGAGCAGTGGCGCCTGTGCCGGGCCGGTTGCCAGCTTGGTCATCGGCAGCGTGATGGCAAACAGCACGACGCCCAGCAGTCCGAGCCACAGGCCGCGACTTTCGTCTTTCATACCGACACCAACCATAACGCGGTGGCCAGCAGGATCAGCGCCATGGCGCGGTTGAACCACAACAGGCGTTGGCCCTGTGACAACCAGCGGCGCAGTACCGAGCCCATCACGGCATAGGTGAAGTTGCTGGAGAAGGCGAAAAGCATCATCACGGCGCAGATGATGGCCAGGCGTTGGCCCGGATTGGCTGCGGGCGCGCCCGCCGCATTGACGACCCAGCCCGCGGTCAGCGTCAGGGCCAGCATCCACGCCTTGATGTTCACGAACTGCAGGCCGACGCCGCCCCAGAAACTGATCTCCAATTTTTGCGTGTCGACGGTGGCCATCCGCGTGGCCTGACTCAGACGCCAGGCCAGCCACACCATGTAGGCGACACCGATCAATTTCACCGCCCAGCGCAAGGCAGGCACACCAAGCACCATGGCGCCGACCCCGAGCCCGCAGGTCAGCATCAGCAGTGTCCAGCCGACCGGCACCGCCAGGCAGAAACGCAAGGTGCGGCGCAGCCCGTGATTGGCGGCCATAGCGGTCGACAACATGGTGTTGGGCCCGGGCGAGAAGCTCATGGCGGTGCAAAAGACCAGCAAGGCAGTTATTTCAGTGGCGTGCATGCAGGGACGAAATCGGGGGGCGGCAGAATACTTGTGGAAATGTTGCCGGTACTGTAGCCTGCAAAACCAGTACACAAGCAATACACTTTAACCCGCCAGTTGGCGATCTGTATGGGGAAGCGCATCGATACAGATCTTTTACCAGTCGGACTCAGGAGTGGACGATGTTGATGAAATCGGCGGGTCAATCGTTGACCGAACAACTGGCGGACCGGTTTGCCGAACGGATAGGCACCCGGCTGCTTGCGCCCGGCGCCCGACTTCCGTCGGTGCGCCAGTGCGCGCAGCAGCACGGTGTCAGTCCCTCGACGGTCGTGGCGGCCTATGACCGGCTGCTGGCGCTGGGCCTGGTACAGGCGCGCCGCAATCGCGGCTTCTTCGTGCGCGAGGCAGCCGCCGTCCGCGCGGGTGGTGCGCCGCTGGTGTCGCGAAATGTCTCCGGTGCTGCGCCAGAGGGTGTGGCGTCCCGTCGCGCGCCGGTCAATGCCGCCTTGCTGATCCGCGGCATGTTCCATTCGGACAATGACAAGCCTCAGCCCGGCATGGGCGTGTTCCCGCCCGACTGGCTGGCGGGCAGCTTCATGCCGGCGGCGGTGCGCAAGGTCACGGCAGGGCCTGCGCTACAGGCCTTTTCGTTGCAATACGGCGAGCCTGCGGGCGACTCGGGTCTGCGTCGGGCACTGGCCACGAAGCTGGCCGGTATCGACATCCATGCCGATGCGGCCCAGATCATCACGACGGTGGGTGCCACCCATGCGCTGGACATCGTCAGCCGTAGTCTGCTGCGCGCCGGTGACCATGTGATGGTCGAGGAGCCGGGCTGGGCGATCGAGTTCGCGCGGCTGGAGTCGCTGGGCATGCGCATCCTGCCGGTGCCGCGCGGCGAACGCGGGCCCGACCTTGACGTGATGGCGCGGTATTGCGAGCTGCACCGACCCAAGCTGTTCGTCAGCGTCAGTGTGTTGCACAACCCGACCGGTTATTGCCTGACACCGGGCAGCGCACACCGGGTCGTGCAGCTCGCCAATCAGTACAACTTTCATATCGTCGAGGACGACACCTACAGCCACATCGCGCCAGAGTCGGCCACACGCCTGTGCGCACTGGACGGATTGCAACGCACCATCTATGTCAGCGGGTTCGCCAAGATTCTGGCGCCGAACTGGCGCGTCGGCTACCTGGCGGCGCCGCCGCACCTGGTGGAACAATTGCTCGACACCAAGCTATTGTCGACACTGACCACACCGGCCTTGCTGGAGAAGGCGCTGGCCTGGTGCATCGATCAGGGTCAGCTGCGCCGGCATGCGCAGCGCATCCGGGCGCGGCTGGATCAGGCGCGTGCGCGCAGCGTGACGCTGGCGCTGCAATCGGACTGCCATTTCGCGGCCGAACCGGCCGGTCTGTTTGGTTGGGTTGATACCGGTGTCGACACCGACGCACTGTCGCAGCGCATGCTCGACCTGGGTTATCTGCTGGCGCCCGGCGCGTTGTTTCACGCGCGTCGCCAGCCCAGCACGTTGATGCGCATCAATTTTGCGACCACCCAGGATGCCCGCTTCTGGCGCGACTTTCGCGCCGTGCGCGCGCAAGTCTGACGAACGAAAAAAGGGCCGGAGCCTGCCCTTTGATCTGCTGATCGATGAGCCACATCCTGTCACCAGGTGATTGCCGCTAACGGCAGCACCGCGTCGACCATGCAGGGATACGCTCTCGGAGCCAGCCGCGCAGGCTTGAGTTCTGCGCAGGCGGCGCAGCCGGCGCGCCGATCAATTGCCCCTTCGCTGGGCGGCTCACTTGAAAATCCATAACAAAGTGATATTTCGCTCGACAAAATCGGCATTGGACCGCCGTGCCTGTGATTCATAAAATTTGGCTTCACACAGTGTGAAAGCTCTGCAAATCGTTTGCGCCTTGCAAGGTTACAGATACCAATTCGATATTGATGTGGCGGGGATCCATCCGGACTCCGCCATACGAAGGAGCCCATATGGGACTGAGATTCCTCGAACATCTATTGATACTCACGCACGACCCGGACGCCACGCGCGACTGGTTTTGCGACAACCTGGGTTTTCGCAACGGCTACCACCCGGAGTTCGGGTTTCCGGTGTACTGGCTGTATATCGGTGAGCAGGATGTGATTCACATCGGGAAGGCGCGCCATTCCGAGCACCAGGACGTCTACCTCAAGACACCCAGCGATCAGGAGGGGGTTGACTACGCCGCCGCCGGTGCGCCGGGCTCGGGTCGCATCGACCATCTGTGCCTGAATTGCGACGGTATCGAGGAATTCATCGAGCGGCTCACCCGCAATGGTGTCGAGTTCAGTGAGCGCAAGGCGCACAACTCGAATCTGTACCAGCTCTTCATGCGCGAACCGATCAACGGCATCAAGGTCGAGCTGAACTTCGCCTGGGCCGAAGCCGAGCGCATCGGCCGCGTACCGAGCTGGACCGATGCAGGCGACAACGCCACGGCGGCCAGCGGCACGGCTACATCCTGATCCACGCCCTTTTAGATACGACAAACCACTGAACCATGAATGCATCTGTGAACGCTCCGTCCACGGCACAAGCCCTCGCCATCGAACCGGCCGCGGTCGTGACCCTGCCGATCGTCGGCCAGGCCGCCCGCTTCCCGGTCAACCGCATCTATTGCGTGGGACGCAATTACGCCGACCATGCGCGCGAGATGGGTCATGACCCCGACCGCGAGCCGCCGTTCTTTTTCATGAAGCCGGCCAACACCATCGTGACTGACGGCGGCGACTTTCCATATCCGGCACTGAGCAGCGACGTGCACCACGAGATCGAACTGGTGGTCGCGCTGTCGCGCGGTGGCTCCAACATCGGCGCCAGCCAGGCGCTGGACCATGTGTACGGTTACGCCGTCGGCCTGGACATGACGCGCCGCGATCTGCAAGGCGCAGCCAAGAAGCTGGGCCGTCCCTGGGACACCGGCAAGGCCTTCGACTTTTCTGCCCCTTGTGCCGCATTGCACCCGGTGTCGGACATCGGCCATCCATCCAAGGGCGCTGTGTTGCTGACGGTCAATGGCGAGACGCGCCAGCAGGGCGACTTGTCCGACCTGATCTGGAACGTGGCGGAAACCATCGCCTATCTGAGCACTTTGTTCGCCTTGCAGAGCGGCGACTTGATCTTCACCGGCACGCCGGCAGGGGTCGGTCCAGTGGTGCGCTCGGACGTCATGGTGGCATCCATCGACGGTCTGGCGCCACTCACCGTGCGCGTGGTCTGAGCCACATTTCGCAAATTTTTATAACTTAGGAGACATCGTCATGCAAAGAAGAAACCTGGTCCAGGCCGCCGTCAGCGCCACCATCGCCCCCTGGCTGTTCACCCCGGCATTTGCCCAGAAATATCCCGGCGGTCCCGTCACCATCGTGTTGCCGCTGCAAGCCGGCAGCGCCTCCGACGTGGCCGTGCGCCATGCCGCAGTGGCACTGGGAACGCGAATGTCGGCCAATTTCGTGATCGAGAACCTGACCGGCGCCGCCGGCCTGGTCGGACTGGAGAAGTTGTCGCGTGCGCGGCCCGATGGCCAGACCCTGGCGGCCCTGAACAACAGCATCATGACCATTCTGCCGCATCTGCAGCCCACCCAGATCAAGGTGGATACGCGCAAGGACTTCCAGCCCATCGCCGGCATCGCCAATATCCCGACATTTTTTGCCGTGCCGCGCAACTCGCCGGTCAAGACCGTCAAGGATCTGATCGAGTTGGCGCGCAAGACCCCCGGCGACATCACCTATTCGTCGGGTGGTGTGGGTAGCCCCCAGCACCTGGCGACCGAGATGTTCCAGGCGTACGCCGGCGTCAAGCTGTTGCACGTGCCGTACAAGGGTGCGAGCCAGGCGGCGCTGGCCGTGGCGGCCGACGAGGTGCAGGTGATGTCCATGGCCTTGTCGCTGGCACAGCCCTTCCTGGTCGACGGACGCGTGCGCCTGATCGGCTACTGCGGCTCTGAGCGCCACGCCCAGTTCCCCGACATCCCGACGCTGGACGAACAAGGTGTTGCCAACTACGACTACTCCTCCTGGATCGCGCTGTTTGCGCACAAGGATGTAGCCGCAGACGTGGTGGCCTTGCTGCGCAAGGAGACCCAGGCCGTGGTCAATGACAAGGCCTTGCAGGAGAAACTGACGAAGTCCGGTCTGGATCCATGGGCACGCAGCCCGGAGCAGCTCACGAAGATCGTGCAAGGCGATTACGCCAAATGGCAGAAGATCATCACCGATGCCAACATCAAAGGTGCCTGATAGTCAGGTTGCCCGGCAAACGGTCCGAATCGCGGGTTACCAGGGTTCGGGTTCCATCCTGACCCGGTCCTTGCGCGACTTTGCTCAGCGACTGGCGGCGGCGGAACCGGGCTGGGATCTGCAGGTCGAGGATGACGTCACTGCCGGCGGTGAAACGGCCGCTTCGTTGTTCCAGAGTGTCGACAGCGGCCAGCGCCAGATCGGCTATATGGCCTCGGGTTACCTTGCGGCCAAAGTGCCCTCGCTGGGGCTACTCGACCTGCCATTTTGTGTCGATGATCGCCGGGGCGCGTTGCAGGCGCTCGACACCGTGGCCGGAGCCCATCTCTCGGCCGACGTGGCGCGCCAGTCCGGCTATGAGGTGCTGGGCTACTGGGACAACGGCTTTCGACACCTGACCAACGGCGTGCGACCCATCCGCAACGCGGCGGACTGTGCCGGCCTGCGTATCCGCACGCTCAACAGTGCCCTGTACCGCGAGGTGCTGGCGGCCATGGGATTTGAACCGGTGACCACCGACGTCAAGGACCTGGTGCGCGTGGTTGCGCAACGCGAAGTCGATGGGCAGGAGAACCCCCTCACCAATTTCGTCAACTTCGAACTCTGGCGCCATCATCCGCATGTCAGCTTGACGGGTCACTTCTTCGGCGTGCTGCTGCTGGTCTGCCACCGCTCGTGGTTTTTGGCGCTGAGTGACGCGCAGCAGGCGCTTGTGCGCGAGGCAGCGCAGCAGGCGACGCGGTTGCAGCGCAAGCTCGCAGCGGGTGAAGACGCTGCATCGCTTCAGTTGCTGGCGCAGCATGATGTGTCGGTGCTGGACCCCGATGTGCTGGACATCGCCTCCATGCGGGATGCCACGCGCGCCATCGTGGCGCGCGAACGTGCCGCGCTCGACCCGGCGCTGGTCGCAAGTTATCTGGATCGTCAGGCCTGAGGCGCAGAAAGCCCGTGGCTCATCGTCACGCGATCGGGTGGCAAAGCGACCCGCTCACTCCGTGCCCGCGATCTGGGCGGGTGCGGGCTGGGTCTGGCCGAAGCTGAACACCCCGCGCCGCGTCAACCTGGCGCATTCGGCTTCGATCATCTCCTTGACCACCTGCCGTGCGCTGTCGTTCTGCCGCTCGACCCGGGTGGCCAGTACCAGCAGCCGGTTGAGTTGCACGCCGGTGATTTCGGACAACACCACCGATTGCGTGGCGCGTGGTTCCTTGAATACCGACACCGGCATGATGGTGGCCCACGGGCCGCGCAGAATCAGTTCGTGGATCGAGTCCACCGAGTCGATGACCGACTGCACTTGCAGGTGCGCGCGCAGGGGCAGCAACTGGCGCTCGACGATGCCCAGGTGCAGGCTGGTGATGATCAGCGGGATGCGGGTCAGCTGGCTGACCGACACCACCGGCGCGATGCCCATGGCCGCATTCGATATCAGCGCAAACGGTTCACCGAGCAGCGGGTGCAGGGTCAGAGCGCGGCCGGGTTCGGGGTTGGTCACGATGGCCATGTCCACCACGCCGCGTTCGAGCCAGTCCAGCAAGGTGGGCGTGAACGCCTCACGTGCCCGCAACTGGACATGGGCCAGCGAACGCATGCAGTTCTCTAGCAGGCTGGGGAGCAACACGCGCGCCAATGTGGGTGAAGTGCCCAGCACCACGGTGGATTTAGTCGTGTCCTGGCGCTGCGCCAGTTGCTGGCGCACCCGGGCGGCTTCGGCCAGCATGCGCTGGGCCGATTCGTACAGGGTGACGCCGGCCTGCGTCAGCAAGACGCCGCGGGGCGTGCGCTGCAGCAACTGCACACCCAGATCGGTTTCGAGTTCGCGCAATTGGCGGGTGAGCGCAGGTTGAGCAATGGCGATCGCCTCGGCCGCGGCCGTGAGGCTTCCGGCGTCGGCGATGGCGACGAAATAACGCAAGGCGCGCAGGTTCATTTTTCGCTTCCGTTGAACAGCTTCTCGATACCGGGATGATATGGCAGTCGACGAATTTGCAATTGGACCCGGGTGCGACCGCGTCCTAAACTTCGCGCTCCTACTCTGAGCAACAGCAAGCCAAAAGCCACTGATTCACGATGAAATCAAATAACAATTCGATATTGATCAGCGCCGAACAACTCCGGCGCTTCATCGGCGCCACCTTGCTGCGCGTCGGCCTGCCGCAAGCCGATGCCGAGCAGGTTGCCGGATTGATGGCCGAGGCGGACGCACAAGGTTCGGACGGCCACGGTGTCATTCGGTTGCCGCAATACGTCAAACGTATCCGCGCCGGTGGTATCAACGTCCGTCCCGATGTGCGCATCGTGCATGAGAAGGCCGGCATGGCGGTGCTCGACGGCGACAACGGCATGGGGCACCTGGTGGTGTCGAAAGCCGTTGACGTGGCCATCGCCAAGGCGCGCGAGGTGGGCGTGGCCTGGGTTGGCACCCGTGCCAGCAACCATGCCGGGCCGGCTTCGTTGTATGTGCGCAAGCCGGTCGAGAACAACATGATCGCGCTGTATTTCGCAGTGGGCAACGCGAACCATCTTCCACCATGGGGTGGAATGGAGATGCTGCTGTCGACCAACCCGATCGCGGTCGGCCTGCCGGCCGGTAACGAGCCGGCCGTGGTGCTGGACATGGCCACCACGGTGGCCGCCTACGGAAAAGTGAAAGCCAAGGCCAAACGTGGCGAGCAGATGCCCGAGGGCTGGATGATCGATCGCCAGGGAAAACCACTGACGGACCCGACCCGGGCCGAAGAAGGTTTCCTGTTGCCCATCGGTGGCCACAAAGGTTACGGCCTGGCGCTGATCGTCGGCCTGCTGGCCGGCACGCTCAATGGCGCGGCCATGGGGCGCGATGTGGTTGACTTCAACCATGACAGCACCACACCGACCAACACCGGCCAGGCGCTGCTGGTGATCGACCTGGCGGCCTTTGGTGAACCGCAGGCCTTCAAGGGTGCACTCGATCATCTGGTGGGTGACCTGCGCAACAGCGAGCGCCTGCCCGGGGTCGACCGGATCTGGATGCCGGGTGAGCAAAGCCATCTGCGGCGCGAGCAATACGCGGTGCAAGGAATTCCCGTTGCCAGCGGCCTGGTGGCCGACCTGGCGGTCCTGGCGGCCGAACTGGAGATTGCACCACTAATCTGACATCGCTTTCCGACTCCCCATTCCCGGCATCGTCACTTGAACACCTAACGAAGGAAGACACTTCATGACCCCACGTATCCTGCAATGGTTGGCAGCCGCCACCACCACCCTGGCGCTGGCCACTACCGCATCCGCACAGGGCAGCTACCCGACCCGCACCATCCGCATGATCGTGCCGCTGGCCGCCGGCAGCGCGGTCGACAATGCCGCGCGCATCGTGACCCAGAAGATGTCGGTCAGCATGGGCCAGTCCATCGTGATCGAAAACCTCACCGGATCGTCTGGCCTGATCGGCGCCGACCGCGTGGCCAAGGCCGCGCCGGACGGCTACACGATCGGCGGCTTCAACGACAGCATCCTGACCATGGTGCCCCACATCTACAAACCGATGCCGTGGAATGCGCTGACCGATTTCGACCCCGTGTCGCTGGTCGGCACGATCGAATGGGGCATGGTCGTCAAGACCGACTCGCCGTATAAAACCGTAGCCGACCTGATCGCGGCTGCCAAGGCCGCGCCGGGCAAACTCACCTTCAGTTCGGGTGGCAGTGGCAGCCCGCAACACATCGGCATGGCCTTGTTCAACACCACCGCTGGCCTGAACCTGCTGCATGTGCCCTACAAGGGTGCCACGCCGGCAGCGGTGGCTGCGGCCGCCGGCGAAGTCGATGTCGCGTTCCAGGGACTGGGCACGGTGACATCGTTGATCCAGGGCGGAAAACTGCGTCTGCTCGCCACGTCAACCCCCAAGCGCCTGGCCCAATATGCCAGCGTTCCGACGGTGGACGAGTCCGGCCTCAAGGGCTTCTTCTTCAATTCCTGGTTCGCCATGGTGGCTCCCCCTGGAACCAGCAAGGACATTGTCGAGCGGCTCAATGCCGAGGTGCGCAAGGCACTGGCCGACCCGGAGACGCGCGACAAGCTGACGGCACTGGGTTTGACGTTGCGCGGCACAAGCGCACAGGAATTCGGCTCCGCCACCAAGGCGCAATTCGAGCTGTATCGCAAGCTGATCCAGGACAACAACATCAAGGCCGATTGAGGGCGAAGAACTCTCTGGCGATAACTCCAAATGATTCACTCCATCAATCCCGCCACCGGCGAAACACTGGCTTCGTTCGACGCCTACGGCGCCGCCCGAATCGACGAATGCCTTACCCACGCGGCCACCGCGCAACGCCATTGGCGCAAGCGCCCGGTCGCCGAGCGCCTGACGCTGCTGACCGCGTTGGCCCGGGTGTTGCGCCAACGCAAGGCCGAATACGCCACGCTCATCACCCGGGAAATGGGCAAACCCTTGTCCGAGGCGATGGTCGAGGTTGAAAAATGCGCGGTGACCTGCGTCTACTACGCGGAGCACGCCGGCGCTTTCCTGCAGGATGAAATCGTTGCCAGCAATGCCACCGACAGCCGGGTGGTCTACGACCCGCTGGGCGTGTTGCTGGCGGTGATGCCCTGGAACTACCCGTTCTGGCAGGTTTTGCGTGCCGCGATTCCGGCCGTATCGGCCGGCAATGCCGTGGTGCTCAAACATGCGGGCAACGTGCCGCAATGTGCGTTGGCGCTCGGGCAGCTGTTTGCCGAGGCAGGCGCACCCGAGGGCCTGTTTGGCGTGTTGCTGGTCGAATCGTCCGCTGTGCGGGCCGTCATCGAAGATCCGCGCATCGCCGCCGTGACCTTTACCGGCTCCACGCCGGTGGGCCGGGCGATTGCCTCGCAGGCCGGGCATGCGCTCAAGAAGCAGGTGCTCGAACTCGGTGGTTCCGATCCGCTCATCGTGCTGGCCGACGCCGACATCGAGGCTGCGGCCCGCGCCGCGACCAAGGCACGTTTTCACAACACCGGCCAGAGCTGCATCTCGGCCAAACGTTTCATCGTCGAAGCGTCGGTGGCCGATGCTTTTGTCGAGCGCCTGTGCGCCTTGAGCGCGCAACTTGTGGTCGGTGACCCGATGGACATGGCCACCGAAGTAGGCACCATGGCGCGCGGCAATCTGCGCGACGAATTGCATGCGCAGGTCGAGGCCACCGTGGCGCAGGGCGCGGTGCTGCGCCTGGGCGGCCATGTACTGGATCGCCCCGGCCACTTTTATGCGCCGACGGTGCTCGACCACGTGGGTGTCGACATGGTGGCCGCACGCCAGGAAACATTTGGTCCGGTGGCCGCGGTATTACGTGTGTCGGATGCCGCCGAGGCGATTCGCGTGGCCAACGATACCGACTTCGGTCTGGGCGCAGCCTTGTGGACCGGCGACCTGGTGCGTGCGCGGGCCTTGTCGCGCGAGATCGAGGCCGGTGCGGTGTTCGTCAATGGCATCGTCGCATCCGATGCGCGCCTGCCGTTCGGCGGATTGAAGCAGTCCGGTTACGGCCGCGAACTCGGCGTCTACGGATTGCGCGAGTTCACCAACATCAAGACCGTCTGGACCGGCCCGGCATTGTGATGCCGCAGTATCCTTCCCCCATTGAAAAGGTAAGCCCATGACAAATACCGCAACCCGTGGACCCCAGGTCCTGCGCCCCGATGAACTCACCAGCCACGACCGTGGGGGTGGCGCACGCACGATTCCGCTGGTCACCGCCCATGTCGGCGCCGGTGGCTTCATCAATGGCATTACCGAGTTTGCGGCCGGTGTCGCGATTCCGTTTCACAGCCACAACTGCGAAGAGAGCGTGATGCTGCTCGAGGGCAACGCCATGATGGACATGGACGGCCATGACTCGATGCCGCTCAAGCCGCATGACACGACCTGGATTCCGGCCAATCTGTCGCACCGATTCCGCAATATGTCGAACGATGCGCCGATGAAAATTTTCTGGACCTATGCGTCCATGCAGGCCACACGCACCTTGACCGAATCCGGCGAAACCCGGCCGATCTCGGCAGAGCACAACAAACCAGCGTAAGTTGCCGGGCGCCATCCGCGGAATGGCGTGTTTTAGCGGCGCCGCAGCGCACCCTATCTCTGCGCGCGCGTTGCGGGCTAGTGCTGCAACTGCGCCATCACCCGCAACATGGTGCGGTTGACATCGTCCAGATGCAGCTCATGCTCCTTGCACAAGTCCGCCACTTGCGTCATTTGCGGGTATTCGAGCGCGGTGGCCAGTTCCAGGAACGGGGCGTAGGGGCCGCTGCGGCCCAGGATCGCACCATTCACGCGCTCCGACAGCGGCAGGCGGTGCAGGGCGTCGCGCAAGGGCTCGCCCAGCAGCCCGTCGATCTGCGACAACATGCCGGTCAGGAACACCTCTCGGCGCAGCGTGTCTTCGTCGCCGGCATCGAGCAGGTGCTCCATCAAGTGGGCGCGCATCACAATGCCGGTACGCACCGGTTCCATGTCGGGTTCGTCGGTTGCCAGCCGCATCTGCTCCATCAGCCACTGCTTGAAGCGGGTCAGGCCCAGCAGCATCAGCCCGTGGCGCAGGGATTCGACCTCCTTGCGCAGACCGACTCCGGCCGAATTGGAATAACGCAGGAAACGATAGGCCAGCAATGGCTCCTCTGCCAGCGTGTGCTCAAGCAGGTCGAGCGCCACGTCCTTGTCGATCTCGCGCAGCAGTTTGACGATTGCCTGGTGACTTGGCTGCACCGGCTGGTGCTGATGCGAAAGCAATACGTCGTCGCTGGGCCAGCCGGCGATACCCCAGGCCGCGCTCTGATCCAGGCAATGGTCGGCCATCAGGCGGCTGGGAGGGGCCTCGACGATCTGACCCGGCAGCACCGGGTTGGTCGCGCTTGGCGTGCCACGGTTCTGGGTCAGCGACACATGGGCGCCGGCCAGGGCTTCGCCCGCGGTCAGCGAGATGATGAGGCGTGCAAACAAAGGTGCGATCGCCGCGTCGGGCCGCTCACCCGGGGCGCCGCGCCACAGCAGTTGCATGCCGCGCCCATGGGCCTTTTGCAGCAGATCAATGATGCCGGCTTCGCCAAGCAGGTCCTGCTGCACACAAAGCCAGGGGCCGTCGGATGTGTTGTGCTCCAGCGCGCCGGCAAGCAGATCCGCGCTGAGCGGTGTGAGTATCAGGATAGGGCTTTGGCCGGTCCAGGTCAGGGTCAGGGCACGTAGAAAATGCGCCACCTCGACCGGCTCCCCGTCCAGCGGCGACATGAATAGCTGCATGGCCGCCGGCCGGCGCGCCTTGTTCCAGATCAGCTGGTAGCCCAGGATCAGTTGTCCCAGAGACGAGGGGGCCATGTCAATTGATGTAATTGAAGAGCGATAAACGTTGAATCTGTGCGTAGGACTGTAACGCAGCCTGATAACCCGTCTGTGCTGTCGTGAAGTTCGAAATCGCCTTGGCCATGTCGGCGTCGACGGCGCGCGAGCGGTCCGACTCGAGCGCCAGCGAGCGGGCCGACTGCGCGTCGGTGATGCTGTCCGCCCGGTTCAGCCAGTCGCCGGCCTGGCCGCGCGCCGCCTGCAGCCGCTCCATGCCGGTGTCGATCTGCGCCAGCGACAGGGCGATCGCCTGCGACAGCTTGTTGTCGCTGGAGGCACTGTGGATGCTGTTGACCGTGGCGTCGAGCATGTTGAACAGGTTCAGCGGCGTGCTGGGCGCGATGGCGACGGTATCGCCGTTGGCAGGCGCGCCTTGCGGCAGCACCGACAGGCCGTCGAACTGGATCGGCGCGCCGCTGGTGTAGGGCTGGGCGCTGAGCACGGTGGCGGCTGAGGTCGTGTTGACCACGTCGTAGGTGGTCACGCCGGCCGTCACCGTGAAGTCGATGCGGTAGTTGTCGCCGGTCAGCAGGGCAGGCGATAGCACCTTACCGGTGTCGGTCCAGACGCCACCGGTGTTGCCTGCACCGAGCGAGACCTCGAACGTGCGATTGCCGCTGGGTACGTCCATCCAGATCGCCTGGCCGTTCATGGTGCCCGGTAAGCCGGTGGTGGTGGCGGCACGCTGGCCCGGTGCACCCTGGAACTGAACACCGGCGGGGATGTCGGCGAAAGGCGAGCCTGCGCTGCCCAGGCCGCCAAACAGGGGTACGCCATTGCTGTCGGTGCGGTTGGCGATGGCAAAGATCTGGTCGCGCAGGTTGCTGATCTGATCGGCCAGCGTGGTGCGATCGGACGGGCTGAAACCCGCGTTGCCCGCGGCAATCACCAGTTCGCGCAAGTCCTGCATGCGCCCCAGCGCTTCACCCAGTCCGGCTTCGGCCGATGACAAGGCCGAGCGCTGTGTTTCCAGCGCGCGCTGGTCGGTTTCGATGCGACCAAGGCGCACCAGGACCCGTTCGGCCTTGGCCGCCGCGATCGGGTCGTCGCTGGCGCGGTTCACGCGCAGGCCCGAACTCAGTTGTTCCTGCTGCTTGAGCATGTCGCCCTGGCGCTTGTAAAGCTGGTCAAGCGCGTTGTCGTAAACGTTGGCGGTTCCTATGCGCATAAGCCTTTACTCCGGAAGTCAATGCGTCAACGCAGGTTCGCTAAAAGCGAGTCGAAAAGTGTCTGCGACACCTGCAGGATCTTGGCCGACGCCTGGTAGGCCTGCTGGAACTGCAACATTCGGGCGGCCTCTTCGTCCAGGTTCACGCCGGCCAGCGCGGCCTGGTCCGTCGTCGCGTACGAGGCGATCGACGTCGACACGGCACTGGCGAATCCCGCGCTTTGCACGCGTACGCCGATCTCGGCCATCAGTGCGGCATAACCGTCGGTAGTCGTGGCGCCATCGAACATGGCGATATCGCGGATCGCCAGCATGGCATGGGCATTGCCCGCGTCGATCGACGGATAGGCATTGGCCTGGACCGTGTAGGTGTCACCAATCTGCGGTGTGCCCTTGAGTGTCAGCGCCCAGCCGTTGTAACTGATGGGCTGACCCGGCACATACGCGACGCCGGTCGGATTGCCGGTGCCAGTACCCACCACGTCGAAGCTGCCAGCGCCGGTGAACGTCAGCGTCACGGTCTGCGTCATGTTGGCGTTGGCCTGCTGCGGAATCAGCGTCTGCAAGGTCAGCGAGCCCTGGTTTGTCACGCCGGCGCTGGGTACGACCGGGCTGGCGACCGCCAGCGCACGGGGTGACGCAAAAGCCACGTCCATGCCGGCGGCGACCTGGCGATAAGGTGTGATCATGAAACGGTCGCCGGCGGCGGCCGTGCCACTGACCTGTAGCGAGAGGCCGTCGATCTGCAGCGGTACCGCGCCGAAGCTGGTGATCTGGCCGTCGGAGATGCGGCGCACGGTGCCGGCCGCAGCGCCGGTGAACAGCACCTCGTAATCCGATGCGGACAACTGCGTCGCGCCGCTGCTCGGCGTGGTTTGCACCGAGACCTGGATGCTGGCGCTGCCGGTATTGACCAACGCGGGAAGACCGTCGGAAATCGGGCCGAGCGTCATCAGGTTGCCGGCCGGTGCGCCGTTCAGATCCAGCCCCAGGCTGTGTTGCTGGTTGAGCGTCGTGCCCAGCGCCAGCGCCATGCGCCCGAGCATGTTGACGGCATCGGCCAGATCGTTGTTCTGAAAACGCAACTGGCCGGCCAGTGCGCCGCCCGCCAGGCTGCTTTCGTCGAGCACCACGGTCAGGCCGCTGCGCTCCATCGTCAGATTGGCCTTGTACGGGTCGCCGAAGGCATCGGGCGTCAGGGTCAGCTTGGACGCAGCGATGCCCAGCACCAAGGGCTGACTGCCCGCCACGAAAATGTTGATGGAGCCGTCTTCGGCCGCAATGCTCGAGGTCTGCACCAAGGTGTTGAGTTGGCGGATCAGCTCGTCGCGCTGGTCCAGCAAGTCGTTCGGCGTTTGGCCACTGCCTTGCTGATTGCGGATCTCGCGGTTGGAGTCGGCAATTTTCGACGCCAGCTGATTGACTGTTTGAACATTGGCCTTGAGCTCGAGCTGCAGGCTGGAGCGCAGGTTGTCCAGATCCTGGCTGATGGCGCGAAAACGCGCGGCAGTCTCGTCTGCGCGCGCCAGCACGACGGTGCGTGCCGTCAGGTCGGTCGGCGAGTTGGCCACATCCGAAAACGCGTTGAGCATGTCGTTGATCGAAGCGCCCAGGCCGGTCTTGCCGCCCTGGAACAGGTCCTCGAGTTTTTGCAACTGCTCCAGGCGTTTGGAGTCCGACGCTGCAATCGAACCGGTCAGCGCGACCTGGCGCGTCAGCATGTCGCTGTGGCTGCGCAACACCGTTGCCGCTTCGACGCCCCGGCCGTAGTAACCAGAGCCGGAATACAGGCCTTCGACGGCATTGAGCTGGACGTTCTGGCGCGAGTATCCCGCCGTGTTGACGTTGGCAATATTGTTGCCGGTCGTGCGCAACACCTGCTGGTTTGCCAGCAGTGCGCTTTTTCCGATGTTCAGGAGGCTGGACATGGCCGTATATCGATCAGGTAGGAAGTTCGGATCGCGCAGCCAACTTCATGCGGGCGCCGCTCATCGGGCATCCTCCATGCTGCGCATTGCGGAATTCGGCCTTGGGAGCGGCCCGGCGGCGCTCATGTCGACTGGGCGCGCTGCAGCTGCAACGTACTGTTGATCGCACGGCTGAGCTTGGACGCGTAGTTCGGGTCGGTCGCATAACCGGCCTTCTGCAGACCGGCGGCATAGGCTTGCGCCGATTCGGTCTGCTGGCTGGCCTGGGCGTAACGCGGGTTTTGCGTGATCAAACGCGCGTAGTCCCGCATCGAGTCTTCATAGGAGTCGTAGGCACGGAACTTCGCAACCACCTTTTGCGCCGCACCATTGACGTATTCGGTGGTGGTGATCTCGGCCACTTTGCCGGTCCAGCCACCTGTGGCCTTGATGCCGAACAGGTTGAACGACGGTGCGCCATCGGCCATATTGATTTCACTGCGGCCCCAGCCTGTCTCGTGGCCGGCCTGCCCGATCATGAACGCCGACGGTAAACCACTGGCCTGCTCGACGCGTTGCGCCGCGGCCGTGTGTTGCTGCACGAATTCGCTCTGGCTGGCGCTGGTGCGCAGCGGCGCCACGGCAACAGGTTGAGCCGGCGTTGGCGCTACTGTGTCCGCGCCATCGTTGCCACTGATACGTTGCGACAACTGGCGCGCAATCTGCTCGGACAGGCCGCCGGGCATGCCCGACATCTGCACTGATAGTTGCTGGTCCAGCAGGTCGGCGCTCAGATCGCCGCCGGCACTGTCGAACAGCCCCGATTTCATCGTCGCCTCGCGCATGCTCTTGACGAGTTCGCGCATGAACAGCGATTCGAATTGCTTGGCCGCCTCCTTGATCGCAGCCTTGCCATCCTGGCCGGCTTGCAGCTTGAGCGCGTTGAGCGAGCGACCGTCCGCCGCAAGGGCATTGGAGTTGACGGCGGACATGTTGCCAATGGCCATATCAGATCACCTCCAGTTCGGCATTGAGCGCGCCGGCGGCCTTGATGGCCTGCAGGATGGCCAGCAGATCCTGTGGCGTGGCGCCCAACAAATTGAGTGCACGCACCACGTCGGCCAGTTGTGGCGAGGCAGGAATCTGCATCAGGATGCCGGGTTCCTGCGTGATCTGGATGTTGGACTTCTGCGCCACCACGGTCTGGCCAGCCGACAGCGGGTTGGGCTGGCTGATCACCGGGGTCGAACTGATCGTGATCGACAGGTTGCCATGCGCGATGGCGCAAGGGCCCAGCGTCACCGCCTGGTTGAGCACGATGGAGCCGGTGCGCGCGTTGATCACCACCTTGGCCGACGGAATCGAGTTCTCCAGCTGAAGTTCTTCCATCTCGGCGATGAAGCTGACCCGTGCGTTCGGATCGACCGGCGCGCGGACCTCCACCGTGCGTCCGTCCAATGCGCGCGCGTAGCCCTGGCCGAAGCGGCGGTTGATCGACTCGGCGACCCGGCGTGCGGTCTGGAAATCGGACGATGTCAGCCCCAGCGCAATCGTGTCGCCCTCGAGCAGCGGGGTCGGCACGGAACGCTCAACCTGACCACCGCCGGGGATGCGCCCGGCGCTGAGATGGTTGATCTGCACCTTGCTGCCGCCGGCGGATGCGCCGGCACCGCCGATGATCAGATTGCCCTGGGCCAGTGCGTAGACTTCGCCGTCGACACCACGCAAGGCGGTGCTGATCAGCATGCCGCCCTTGAGCGATTTGGAGTTGCCCATCGACGAGACATTGACGTCGATGGCCTGGCCGGGCCGTGCGAAGGCCGGCAACTGGGCCGTCACCAGCACGGCCGCCACATTCTTGAGCTGCAACTGCGAGGCGCCCGAAGCCGAAAGGGTGATGCCCATCTGCTGCAGGTAGTTGCTCAGTCCCTGCGAGGTGTAGGGCATCTGGGTGGTCTGGTCGCCGGTGCCGTCCAGACCCACGACCAGGCCAAAACCGGTCAGCTGGTTGGTGCGCACGCCCTCGACTGCTGCCACTTCCTTGATGCGCGCGGCAAAGGCGGGCGCAGTCAGGACCGCGAAGCCGAGCAGCACGGCGGCCAGGTGGAGCCAACCATGTCGGAGAAAAGGGGAAGGTGCGTGCATATTCAGGCTCTCAGAACGGCAGGAAAGCCATGAAGAAACGCGCAATCCAGCCGACGGTCTGCGCCTCGTTTTGTGCGCCGCGGCCACGTGACTCGATACGGGCGTTCGCCACGCTGGTTGAACTGACCAGGCCACCGGCCTGAATCGCCAGCGGGTCGACGGTGCCGGAGAAACGCAGCACATCGACGTTCTGGTTGACGCCGATCTGCTTCTCGCCGGTGACCACCAGATGGCCATTGGGCAATACGTCGACCACGGTGGTGGTGATGGAACCGGAGAACCGGTTTGCGCTCTCGGTAGCGCCGGCACCGGCGAAGTCGTTGTTGGTCGACGAGTTGAGCGACAACTTGCCCAGCGACGTGGCCTTTGCAAACGGGAATGCCGACACGCCGGCGTCCATCGACGAACTGCGGTTGGCCGAGGACGAGGACTTCTGGCTGGCGGTCACGTTTTCGGTGATCAGGATCGTCACCACGTCGCCGATCATGCGAGCGCGCCGGTCTTCGAAAGGCGGGCGGTAGCTGGCAGCGTGGTACAGGCTGCCACTTACAGGGCGGGCCCTGGCCGGGGCCGTGGCTACGGGCGAGGGCGGCTGAACGAAGTCGACCCGCTCTGTTTTGGGCAGCGCATCGCAACCGCTGACCAGCAGGGCGACCAGCAAGGCGCCCAATGCGGTTCGGAGAAAGGAGAGCAAGAGCATCACAGCTGGCCGAGTTTCTGCAGCATCTGGTCGGATGTCTGGATCGCCTTCGAATTCATCTCGTAGGCGCGCTGGGTCTGGATCATCGTGATCAGTTCCTGCACCACATTGACGTTGGAGGTTTCCAGGAAACCCTGGGTGACTGTGCCGATGCCGTTGGCGCCCGGCGTGCCGGTGTTGGGTTGGCCGGACGCCGGGCTTTCGGCAAACAGGTTCTGGCCCTGCGGCTCCAGGCCGGCCGGATTGATGAAGGTCGCCAGGATCAGGTTGCCGATCTGCTGTGGCGCGGTGGATCCGGGGATCGTCGCGGTGACGGTTCCGTCGGTGGCGATCGCCACATTCTTGGCATTCGCCGGAACCGTGACACCGTTGGCCACCGGCAGACCGCTGGAGGTGACCAGGCGACCCTGGTTGTCGACCTGGAACGAACCGTCGCGGGTGTAGTTGGTCGAGCCATCAGCCAGAGTGACCTGAAAGAAACCGTTGCCCTGGATCGCGACGTCCAGGTTGTTGGAGGTCTGCTGGATCGTGCCCTGTGCAAACGAGCGGCTGGTGGCAACCGTGCGCACGCCCAGGCCAAGGTGCAGGCCGGTGGGCAACTGGGTCTGGTCCGAGGTGTTCGAGCCGACCTGGCGCAGGTTCTGGTACATCAGGTCTTCGAACACCGCCGTGGCGCGTTTGTAGCCGGTTGTCGAGACGTTGGCCAGGTTGTGCGAGATGACGTCCAGCTGGGTCTGCTGGGCTTCCATGCCGGTCTTGGAGATCCAAAGGGAGTTGATCATGAGAGGGGTCCTTTAGCCTTGCAGGCTGAGCAACTGACCGGCTGAGCGGTCGTTGGATTCAGCGGTTTGTACCAGTCGCATCTGTACTTCGAACTGGCGTGCGGTCTGGATCATGCCGACCATGGTCTCGATCGGGCTGACGTTCGAGCCCTCGAGAGCGCCACTTTGCAGGCGCGCCAGCGGGTCGGTGGGAAGGGGCTCGGTCGTGGCCGTGCGGAACAGGCCGTCGTCACTGCGTTTGAGCGGGTCGTCGAGCGTGGGTGTGGCCAGCTTGAGCCGGCCCACCACGGTGCTGGGTTGACCGGTGGTTTTGGCACTGATGTCGCCGTTGGGTGCGATCGTGACCTCGGCGCCGGCAGGCGCCACCAGCGGCGCACTGCCGTCGGACAGTACCGGCAGGCCGTTGTTGGTCTGAAGCGTGCCATTGGGACCGATCTGCATCGACCCGGCGCGGGTATAGGCCTCGGTACCGTCGAGCCCCTGCACCGCAAACCAGGCATTGCCGGTGGCACGCAGATCCAGCGCGCGGCCGGTGGTCTGCGACGGGCCAGGGAGTTCCGAATGACCGGAAGTGGCCTCGAGTGCAAAAACGCGGGTCGTCGCGCCGTCGCCGCGCAGCGGCACGGCCCGATAAGCCGAGAGTTCGGCGCGAAAGCCATTGGTCGACACATTGGCCAGGTTGTTGGACAACACGGTCTGCCGGTGCGCGGCTGCGTTGGCGCCGGTCATCGCGGTGTAGATCAGACGATCCATGCTGTCTCCTGGTCAGTGGGTGGCGTAGAAAATCCGGCGCGCGCCGATCAGCGCAGCTGGGTCAGGGTCGACAGGACCTGGTCCTGGGTCTTGATGGTCTGGGCATTCGCCTGGTAGGTGCGTTGCGCCGTCATCATGTTCACCAGTTCGGCCGTCAGGTCGATGTTGGAGTCTTCCAAGGCGCCGGAGCGCAGCGCGCCGAATTTTCCTGAGCCTGGTTCTCCCACGACGGGTTGGCCGGAAGCCACGGTTTCGACCCAGTTGCCATTGGCGGTCGGGCGCAGGCCTTGCACGTTGCGGAAGTCGGCCAGCGCGATCTGACCGGCGGCCTGGGTCTGGCCGTTCGAATAACGCGCCGAGATCACGCCGTTCTCGCCAATGGACATGGCCACGAAGTCCCCGGGCGCGTATCCATCCTGGGTCAGATCGGTCACGGTGAAGGCGGTGGCGTACTGTGTCCCCTTCGAGAAATCGAGTGTCGGTGTGATTGTGCCGATGCTCGGGTTGGGCGATGCGATGCTGATGGTCGGATTGGCCGGTACGCTGCTGGTCAACTGGCCGTTGACGTCAAAGGTCAGTGTTGCGGCCAGCGATGCGGTGGCGCTTGCGTCGTCCGTCGGATCGGTGAAGACTTGCCAGGTGTCGTTGGCGGTCTTGCGCATATAGATCGAGGCCGGGATGGCCGAGCCTTGCGAGTCATAGGTCGTCAGCGAGGTGCCATAGGTGGTCAGCGCCACATTGGGCACCGAGGCATTCCAGACCGGTGCCGCCGCATTCAGGTTGAATTCGGCTGCGATGGCCGTGGTGGCCCGGGCCGGGATCGGCGAGGAGGTTGGCAACTGCATCGCTTGCAGCGTGCTGCTGGTGGCCACGCCGGCGGTCGAAGTGGGAAAACCCATGAGCTTGGCCCCGGCGTTGGTGACGATATTGCCGCTCGTATCGAGCTTGAATTCGCCGGCACGGGTGTAGGCGGCCGATCCATCGGGCAAGGTGACGCGGAAAAAGCCCGCGCCATTGATCGCGATGTCCTGCGCGCTGCCGGTGAGGTTGACGGCACCCTGCGTGAACTGTTGCGACACGGCTGCCACCTCGACACCAATGCCTGCAGTGCGGCCGTTGGCCGCAAGCGTCGATGCCGCGACGATTTCGGAGAACTCGGCGCGCGCCACCTTGGCGCCGACGGTGTTCGCGTTGGCAATGTTGTTGCCGATCACATCAAGATTGCGGCTGGCAGCGTTCAGGCCAGAGAGTCCGGTTTGGAATGACATGGTGCAGGTCCTGTAAGGGTGCGTTGAGAAATGGGGGAAATATCGGTGGGCGCGGCTGCGCCTCAGAAAATCGACTTGACGCTGTCGTAACCGACATTGCCCAGGTTGCGCAGTTGCACCTGCATCACGCCGCCGTCGGAGCCGACCGAGGCCACGGTGTCCTGCACCATCGTGCGGTGGGTCACCACAGCGGTACCCTTGGTGGCGGTGACACGGTAGGTCAGGCCTTCGGCATTGGTGTGTGCTTTCGAATCCCACTCAAAGGCGTTGCGTCCGGCTTTTAATGCACCGAGGTTGAACGACTCCAGTACCTGGCCGCCGGCGCTCAGAATGTCGACGACGACCTTGTCGGCAGGCAGATCAAGGTCGACCGCGCCGGAGGCCTTGCCATCCTGGATGGCAAGCCGGTTGCCTTCGACCAGCACGTCACGCCCGACCAGCGCGCCGGCCTGTAAGGTCTGCATCGACGCCAGTTGCGCGGCCAGACCGGCCAGCGAGACATTGGTTTTCTCGATGCTCGAGACGGTGGAGATCTGCGCCATCTGCGATGTCATCTGCGCGTTGTCCATCGGATTCATCGGATCCTGGTTGCTCAACTGGGCGACGAGCAACTTCAGGAAGCGGTCTTCCGACGCGGCCTGGTTGGTGCTCGATGCGCTTGTCGTGCTGGCACTGGTGGCGCCCGAGGCGACGGCGGTTGCGGAGGTGATGGCCATGGTGGCGTCCTTGGGTTGGCTTACTGGCCCATCTGCAGCGTTTTGAGCAGCAGGGACTTGGCCGTGTTCATGACTTCAACGTTGTTCTGATAAGCGCGCGAGGCCGAGATCATGTTGACCATCTCCTCGATCGTGTTGACGTTGGACTGCGTGACAAAACCCTGCTCGTCGGCCATCGGGTGGGTCGGGTTGTGCACCTTGTGCATCGGGGCCTCGCTCTCGACCACCTGCCGGACCTTCACGCCGGCAGAGCTTTCGCTGCCCATCGGCACGGTCTGGAACACCACTTGCCGGGCCTTGTAGGCCTGGCCGTCCGGGCCGGCCACGGCGTCGGCGTTGGCCAGATTGCTGGCCACCACGTTCAGGCGCTGCGACTGTGCGCTGACCGCACTGCCCGAAACACCGAAGATGGAAAACATGGACATGGTGTGGCTCCTGACTTTTTTGCTTACTGACCCTGGATCGCGCTCAAGATCGTCTTGGAATAGCCGTTGATGAATCGCAAGGTGGATTCGTAACGCACGGCGTTGTCAACAAAATTGGCACGTTCACGGTCCAGGTCCACCGAGTTGTTGTCCATCGCTGGCTGGGTCTGGACGGTGTAGCCCATACGCGTTGCCCCGGTGTTGGCCGAGCCGGTGTTGCCGGGGATAGGGATATGACCGGCATGTCCGGCAGCGCTGCCCGACATTGGAATGCTGGCGCCGCCTTGGCCGGTGGCGGCCGCCATGGCTTCCTTGAAGTTGATGTCGCGGGCGGCGTAACCCGGTGTGTCGGAGTTGGCGATGTTGCTGGCAATGACACGCTGGCGCTACGAGCGCAGGCTCAGCGCGGTGGCCTGGAAATCCAGTCCGGCAGTCAGTTGGGAAAACATGGCACATCACCTCTCTTCATCAATTCGGTCGCCATGGCAGGGGGCCAAGGCCAGGGCGTGAAACGATTATGGAAAAGCTTGAGCGCGGCGATTGCTGGAATAAGCGGGGTTTCCGCCCGCACTTGGGCGGTTTGGCCGCGTCCGTGGCGATCTAAAGTCGTCGCATGCCAAAAAGCCACCTTGCCACCCGCCAGCTGACCCGGCACGGGATACGTTCCGTGCTGCAGTCGTTCGGTGCGCGCCTGTGCCTGGTCTTGTTCGCCGCCGTCCCGGTGCCGGCGCTGGCCCAGGATCAGGCTGCGCAGATTGCCCAGGAGAGTCAGGCCTGGCTCGAGAAGGCGGTCGCCAATACGCGTCCGACCGGTGCCGCGCCTTTGCGCATGGTGGTTCAGGTCGGGGCTTTGGACAGCCGGCTGTCGCTGGCGCCGTGCGCCCAGGTCGAGCCCTACATGCCCACCGGCACCCGGCTCTGGGGCAAGACCCGCATCGGGCTGCGCTGCATCGACGGGCCGTCACGCTGGAATGTATTTCTTCCGGTCCAGGTGCAGGCATTTGGCCAGACCTGGGTGATGCGCTCCGATATTCCCTCCGGCGCCACGCTGGCGTTCGATGACGCGGTTTTGGCCGAGGTTGACTGGGCGCATGAAAACCAGTCCGTGCTGGCCGATCCGGAGATGTGGGTCGGGCAGACCGCCACCCGCGGGCTGCGCACCGGGCAGGTACTGCGCTACGGCATGGTCAAGCCATCCCAGGTTTTTCAGGCAGGCTCGATGGTCCGGATCGTCGCCAAAGGCCCCGGTTTCAGCGTGACTTCGGGCGGCCAGGCCCTTTCTGCAGGAATTGTGGGTGAAATGGCACGCGTCCGGGTTGACAATGGCCGCGTGGTCTCCGGCCTGGTGCTGGACATGCGTACAGTGGAAGTCAACCTGTGATTCCGTGTATTGTTTGCAGGTATGGCTCAAGTTTTACTGTTCCCGGCCGATAGCTATCGTACGATGCTGTGTATGTCACAGCCGTGGGGAACATCATGAAAATCGGCCAGCCAAACGACCCATCCGTCAACGTCACGTCCAACAACCAGAGCGCTGCTGCCAAAACCGGCGCAGAAGTGGCCAATGCCGCGCGCAGTGAGCGCAAGGCGCCCAGCCCCTCTGTGACGGTGTCCGGGCTGGCACGTGGTCTGGAAAAAGCGGCCGCGAACGAGCCCGAAGTCGACGCCGGCAAGGTCAATGCGATGAAACAGGCCATTGCCGACAAGTCCTATGTTGTCAATGCCGGTGCGATTGCCGACAAATTGCTCGCCAATGCGCGGGAAATGCTCCAGCGCACCACCTCATGACCGCAGGCGGCACCGTCTGTTTAGTCACTAACGGAAAGCCGCCATATGCCCTTCATTACCCTGCATCCCGATATCCAGGAGGCACTCAGCCAGGCCGAGCAAAGTGTTGCGGCAACAGGTCACGCGCTGGTGCAAGGTATTCCCCAACTGCTGCATGCGGCCACGCGGGATCTGCACGACAGCGCCCACGCTCTGGCGCTGGTCTTGCGCGGTGTGGATGGCCTCTCCCACATGGCCGAGCCCTTGCGTGAACGTCTGATACGTGTGGCACGCGACATCGCCATGCAACGCGAAGCCCTGTTGCGACGTTCCGCGGCGGTCGAGCAGTCACTGCAGTCGCTGGTTCCCGAGACCCGGTCCAACACCTATTCCGGCGCACTTTCTCGCTACGCACGTGCAGGCGCAGGCAAGGCGGCAGTTTTCCGGACCTTCTGATACCTGGTGTGCCAGACCCACAAATCGCGCAGCGATTTTTGCTCTGGCTCCCCACACTTTGTCTGCAGTTGGCTGTCCACCTGGTTTGCCAGAGCATTGAACAAGCGCAGCAGTTGTTGCGCTGGCACACCAACTTTCCCTGAATTCGGCTGGTAGCCTTGCCGTTAGCCCGCAGGGGTAACGGAATCGCACGAGCGCGGCATCGCACCGCCGGCCCGCCAGGCAGCTTTCTGTCAGTGCGCCCGCATCTTGGCCCGCAGGCGCGCAATCGACTGGCTGTGCAACTGGCATACACGCGATTCGGTCACTCCCAGCACAAGGGCGATCTCCTTGAGGTTCATGTCCTGCTCGTAGTACATGCTCATGACGAACTGCTCGCGTTCGGGCAGGTTCTTGATCGCAGCGACCAGTGATTCGCGCAGCCGTTGATCGCGCAGCGCCTCCATCGGGTCGCCTGCGTCGTCGGCTACATCATGGTGCTCGAGGAATCCTTCGTCGCTGTCCGATCCGCGCGACATGTCTTCCAGATACACCAGCTGGGTGCCGCGCACCTTGCCGAGCAAGCTCTGGTAGTCGGTCAGGGTCATGCCCAGTTCCTGCGCGATCTCGGATTCAAGCGGACTGCGGCCGAGTTGATGTTCGAGTTTGCGCAGCGCCTGTTCGATGTCTTTCTGACTCTTGCGCGAGCCGCGCGACATCCAGTCGTTCTCGCGCAATTCATCGAGCATGGCGCCGCGGATACGCTGGGTCGCAAAGGTCTCGAACTGCACGCCCTGGGTGGCCTCGTAACGTGTCAACGCCTCTGACAGACCAATCAGGCCGACCTGGATCAGATCGTCCACCTGAACGCTGGCGGGCAACTTCGCCATCATGTGGTGCGCCAGCTTGCGCACCAGCGGTTGGTACTGTCGGATCAGGGCGTTGCGGTCAAGCTGGCCCTTGGCGGTATACATCAATAACTCCCCGGATGGCGCTGCCGGAGCAGGCCGGAAACTGGATGTGGGCTCATGGTAGCGCAAGTCGGATTCCTGTCATCGGGTGAATCGTAGGTGGCTCATCACGGATCTGTACATCAGGCGTGGGCGTGGGACGCTCCGCTGCTGCCTTGTTCGGGTGCGATGAACAGGAATCCCAGGTCGGCCGCACGCGGATCGAATGCCGATGGAGTGCTGGTGCGCATGGACTGACGGACCAGCTCGCCGGCGTCGGCATCGCCCCAGTCCTGCGGTACTTTCTGGCCGTTGGCCACGCCACGCAGCACCAGTTGGTGGCGAATTGCCACATCCAGGGCCGGGCCGAGCTTGACCGCCTCGTCGATCTTCGACAAAACCGTTGGCTGGGCTTCACCCAACTTGAAGGCGCCCACCACCTCGTCCAGCGTGTCGCCCTGCGCACCGGCATTGAGCACCAGCAAGCGGCGTACGCCGGGTAGCGCCAGCACGTCGAGCGAGTCGTTCTTGCGCGGATCGCGTGGCGCCAATCCGGTGGTGTCGATCAGGACCATCTTCTTGGCCGAAAACAGTCCGAGCAGATCTTGCAGGGCTGCCCGGTCATGCGCCAGGTGGGCCACCAGACCCAGGCCGCGTGCGTGTTCGCGCAATTGCGCATGCGCGCCGACGCGTTGCGTATCGAGCGTGATCAGTCCCACGCTCGATGCACCTTGGGCCTCGGCACACAGCCCCGCCAGCTTGGCTGCCGTGGTGGTTTTACCTACGCCGGTCGCGCCGACCAGGGCGTAGACGCCGCCTTCCTGGTATATCGCTGGCTGGTCTTCGTCGGTATGGATATTGCGGCGAATGGCCTCGATCATCCATTGCATGGATTCTGCTGCGCTGAGTGCCTCGGGCATGCGCTCGAGGATGGCACGTGCCAGCGTCGGGGAGTATCCGGCGCGCACCAGCTTGAGCATCAGGTTGGATTGGATCGGATTCTGGCGTGTCTGGCCAAGCCAGGCGAAGGTGTTGAACCGATCCTCGATCAGATCGCGCATGGATTGCAGTTCATCGGCGATGCTGCGTGCCCCGACGCCGGGCACCGTGCCTCTGGACGGAGCAGGCGGTGGCGTCGGCCGCTGTACGGTGGGTGCAACGCTGCGCGAGCGTGCGCGCGGCACCGGTGTCGGCTCGGCCGCTGGTTGGACCGGACTCAGGCCCAGCTCTTGCGCATCCACCGGCGTTTCGGTCTGGCGCCTGCGCAACATGCGTTCGCGCACATAGTCCTGGAAAGACAAAGTGCTCATTGCCAACTGTGCCGTGTCCTGCGCCACCTGCTGGTGCGATTCCGGCAGTGCACGGGCGATCGCCACCGGTTCCGGCACAGGCGCGCGCGCCGGTGCGGCGGCAACGGGCACGGGCCGGGGTGCGGCCGGCGCACTGGCACGCACGTCCAGCGCGGCCAGGCTGTCTTCAGCCGTGGCCATCACCTCGACGCCAAGGGATGTCTGGCGGTTGGACAGGATCAGGGTGCCTTCGCCAAAGGCGTGGCGCGCCTTGGCCAGGGCCTCGCGCGATGTGGCGCCGGTAAATCGTTGGATGTTCATGGTGCAGCACCTCGTAGGATGGGTCCGATTCGGATCGTGTGGGTCTCGGGAATTTCACTGTGCGCCAGCACTTGCAGGCGCGGCGCGACGCGGCGCACCAGGCGTGCGATCGCGCTGCGGATCGGGTCGGGCACCAGCAGGCATGCGGGTATGCCGCTTTCTTCCTGCTTGAGTGCCACTTCGGCGGCATGGCGCGTGAACATGTCGGCCACACCGGGGTCAAGCGCCGGTCCGGACGTACCACCGAGGGCCTGCACCAGCAAACGCTCAAGTGGCGGGTCGATGGCGATCACGTGGAGCTCGCGGGACGGGCCGTAGATCTGCTGCACGATGGCCGGCGACAGTGCAATCCTGATTTTCTTGGCCAGTTCTGCCGGGTCGGTGGTGTTGACGGCGTGTTCGGCCAGCGACTCGACGATGGTGCGGATGTCGCGGATGTGCACCGACTCGTCGAGCAGCAGCTGCAGGACTTTCTGGAACACGGCGATGGACACCATTTTCGGAACCACTTCCTCTATCAGTTTGGGAGCCAGTTTGGCGACATGGTCGACCAGTTGCTGGGTTTCGGTGCGGCTGAGCAAACGCGAGGCCTGCACCTGCATCAAGTGTGACAAATGTGTGGCCATCACGGTCTCGGAATCAACAACCGTAAACCCGGCCATTTGCGCTGCTTCCTTCTGGCGTTCGTCGATCCAGTGTGCTGGCAGACCAAAAGCGGGGTCGGTGGTGGCGGTACCTATCAGCGGTGTCGTGATGCCGCCCGGGTTGATGGCCAGGTACATGCCGGGGAAGGCTTCGCCATCGCCTACGATCACGCCGCGCAGCGTGATGCTGTAGCCACTAGGCTTGAGTTCCAGGTTGTCGCGTACGTGCACGGCCGGCGGCAGGAACCCCACCTCCTGGGCAAACTTCTTGCGCACGCCTTTGATGCGATTGAGCAGATCACCCTGACGCGACTTGTCGACCAGCGCAATCAGCCGGTAACCCAGCTCCAGACCCAGCTGATCGACCGGCTGCAGGTCGTCCCAGCTGGCCTCGCCATCGTTGACCGGCGCCGCTTCGCTTGCCACTTCGGGTTCGGGTGGTGCCACCCGGTGCGCCAGCACCCAGGAGATGTAGGCCAGCACCCCGCCCACCGACAGGAACACCAGATGCGGCATGCCGGGAATGAGACCCAGCACGATCAGGATGGCAGCTGCAATGCCCAGCACTTTCGGCGACACGAACATCTGACCCGCGATCTGGCGACCCAGGTCGTGTTCCTTGCCCACGCGCGAGACCACCATCGCTGCGGCGACCGAAATCAGCAGGCCCGGAATCTGCGCCACCAGCGCGTCACCGACGGCCAGCAGGATATAGGTGTCGGCGGCTTGCCCGGCGCTCAAGCCGTGCTGCAACACGCCGATCATGAAGCCGCCCAGGATGTTGATCAGCAGGATCAGGATGCCGGCAACCGCATCACCGCGCACGAACTTCGATGCACCGTCCATCGAGCCATAGAAGTCGGCCTCTTCAGAGACTTCGGCGCGCCGGCGTTTGGCTTCCTTCTCGTCGATGGTGCCGGCATTGAGGTCAGCGTCCACCGCCATCTGCTTGCCGGGCATGGCGTCGAGCGCAAAACGGGCTGACACCTCGGCGATGCGCTCGGCGCCCTTGGTAATGACGACGAAGTTGATCACCACCAGAATCAGGAACACGATCAGGCCGACTGCGAAATTGCCACCGATCAGGAAGTGGCCGAATGCCTCGATCACTGCGCCCGCAGCGCCGGGGCCGGTGTGACCTTCCATCAACACGACGCGGGTCGACGCCACGTTGAGTGACAGGCGCATCAATGTGGTCAGCAGCAACACGGCCGGGAAGGCAGCGAAGTCGAGCGGGCGCAGCATGTAGGCCGCAACCATCATCACCATCAGCGCGATCGCGATGTTGATCGTGAAGAACACGTCGAGCAAGCCCGGCGGGAGCGGCAGCACCATCATGGCCAGCACCGCGATCACCAGGGCAGGCGCGGCCGCGCCCTTGACAAAGTTCGCGTACGGACCCAGCAGCGCCTGCAGGTTCTTGATCATCGGGTTCATGGTGCCCTTTGCGCTGTGCGCGATTGCGGGTCAAGTTCGACCGGAACGTCGGGTTCGGGTGGGTCACCCGGCATGGGTGCCTCGCCGCGCAGCGCGGCCTTGAGCCGGTAAACGTAAGCCAGCACCTGCGCCACCGCGGTGTACAGGCTCGAGGGAATATCCTGGCCAATTTCGGCGTTGGCGTACAGGGCGCGCGCCAGCATCGGCGACTGCAACACTGGAATCGAGTGGCTGCGCGCCAGATCGCGGATGCGCATCGCCAGCAGATCGGCGCCCTTGGAGATGACCTGGGGTGCGGCCATGGTTTTCTCGTCGTAGCGAATCGCCACGGCAAAGTGGGTGGGGTTCATGACGATGAAGTCGGCCTTGGGTACGGCCGAGACACTGCCACTTTGCGACAACTCGCGCTGGCGCTGGCGCAAACGCCCTTTGACATGCGGGTTGCCGTCGGATTCCTTGTGTTCCTGCTTGTACTCCTGGTGCGACATCTTGAGACGCGACTTGTGCAGGATTTTTTGCAGCGGCACGTCGATGGCGGCCACGATCAGCATCAGCACCAGCATCAGGCCCACGCCCGTCGTGAGCCAGTCGGCGGCATATTTCAGTGCGGCCATGGACGGCAACATGATCAACGAGGCCACCGGCTGTATCGTCATGCTCAGGTAGACGACGCCAATGATCGACAACACGATGACGATCACCAGGATCTTGCCGACATCGGCGAGCTTGTCCTTGGTGAACAGGCGGCCGAAGCCTTTGAGCGGGTTGATGCGGCTGATGTCCGGCACCAGCGGCTTGGACGAGTTGACCCAGCCACCGACAGCGATGTTGCTGACGATGACGGCGACGATGATGACGCTGGCAAACGTGCCGGCCGCGATCACACCCCATACCGCCATATCCTGCAGCCGGTCGAGCATGGCGCCGGGCGCGCGCAGGGTGGCTGCGTCGAACGACATCTGGCGCGCCACATGCAGTTGCAGTCGTTCAAACAGCGTCGGCGCAAGTACCATCATCATCAGCGCGCCTACGCCCAGTACCGCGAGATGGCTTAGGTCACGCGAACGGGTGACCTGGCCATCGTCGATGGCCTTCTGGAGCTTGCGCTCGGTCGCCGGTAGGTTCTTGTCCTGGCTGCTCGATTCCATGGCGTGGGGGGGTGAGGGTTTCCACGATTGTCATCAGCGCGCGCGCAAACTAAAGCCTGATAAGGCGGCGGATGACCCGCCACTTCACCCCGGACCGCAGCCATGCGACCCCAAAGGGGCCAGTTGTTATTTTTGTGGCGCGCGCAGCGCCAGGGCGCGAACCCGATTAGTGCTGCAGGCCCAGCTTCTTGAGGATGTAGATCACCTTGTCCTCGAGGATGGCCTTGGTGAACGGTTTGACCACATAACCCGCGGCGCCGAGTTGCGCGGCCAGCAGGATGTCTTCCTTGCGCGCCTCGGCGGTCACCATCAGGATCGGAATGTGCATGAGGGCAGCATCCTTCTTGGCTTCGGCCAGGAATTCCAGCCCGTTGACGTTGGGCATGTTGATGTCGCACACGACGAAGTCGAATTTGCCGCTGCGCAACTTGGTCAACGCGGATTTGCCGTCCTCGGCTTCCTCCATCTCGGTGAAGCCGCTCTCTTTGAGCAGATTGCACACGATCCGGCGCATGGTCGAGAAATCGTCGACAACCAGGAAACGCAGCTCATTGGCCATGGAGGAAAGATCCGTTGTTCACGGACCCGATTATCACCATACCGCCTGAGCGGCGCGATCAGCGACGCACGGAGGCACTGGCAACGGGCGCGGGCGCCGCAGCCTGCTGCTCGACAGGTGTCCGGGTGCGGCCCAGCAGCCGCTCTTCGGCTTCGCGTGTCATCACCAGGATGCTGATGCGCCGATTCACCGGACTCAGCGGGTTTTGCGGCTCGAGCAGATTGCTCGACGCCATGCCGGTGACCCGCGCCAGTTTGTCATCGGGCATGCCGGCGGAAACCAGTTCGCGGCGCGATGCATTGGCGCGATCGGACGACAACTCCCAGTTGCTGTAGCCGCGCTCTCCACTGCCGTAAGGGCTGGCGTCGGTGTGGCCGTCCAGGCTGATCTTGTTCTCGACACCGTTGAGCGCATTGCCGATCTCGCGCAGGATGTCGCGGATGTAGACCTTGACCAGCGCGCTGCCGACATCGAACATCGGCCGACTCTGGTCGTCGACGATCTGGATCTGCAGGCCATCGGGTGTGATCTCAAGCCGGATCTGCGCCTTGAATTCCGCCAGTTTGGGGGTGTTGGCGATCAGCGTACTGATCTTGTCGCGCAAAACCGCGAGTTTGCGATTGTCCTGTTTGGCGAGTTCGGCGCGCGCCGCATCGGACGCGGCCTTGCGTGCAATCGGGTCGTTCGGGTCGCCCCTTGCATTCTGGCCGACATCCTTGGTCAGGTCGGCACCACCACCTTGAATCACGCTGCTGCTGGCGCCGGCCCCCGACCCTCCCATCATGGATACCTTCAGTGGCGAGGCAAAGTAGTCGGACAAGCCCCTTTTGTCGCCTTCGCTGGTGGAGCCGAGCAGCCACATCAGCAGAAAGAACGCCATCATCGCGGTCACGAAGTCCGCGTAGGCGATCTTCCAGGCGCCGCCATGCACCGCATGGCCCTTCTTCTTGATCCTCTTGATGATGATCGGCTGGAGTTTCTTGGCGTCGGTTGCCATGGCGCTTACAGATTCGCGGACCGATTATTTCTTGCCACGCACGTGGGCTTCGAGCTCGGCAAAGCTGGGTCGCTCGCTAGAGAACAGGACCTTGCGGCCGAACTCGATGGCAGTGGCGGGGTTATAGCCCTGCATGCTGGCCAGCAGCGTGGTCTTGATGCATTGCAATTCCTTGCCCGCATCTTCGGCTTTCTGCTCCAGCAGGCCGCCCAGTGGTTCAACCACTGCGTACGCCAGCAAGATGCCCAGAAAGGTACCCACCAGCGCCGATGCGATCATGCCACCCAGCACGGCTGGCGGTTGTCCAACCGAGCCCATGGTGTTGACCACGCCGAGCACCGCCGCCACGATGCCGAAGGCCGGCAGGCCTCCGGCCAGGCGCGCAATGGCTGCGATCGGCGCATGCGCCTCCTGGTGGTGGGTGTCGATTTCGCTGTCCATCAACGATTCGATCTCATGGGCATTGAGGTTGCCGGAGACCATCATGCGCAAATAGTCGGTCATGAACTCGACCACATGGTGGTCGCCGCCCACGGTCGGGTATTTGTTGAAGAGCTCCGACTCATGCGGGGTCTCGACGTCCTTCTCGATGGCCATCAACCCTTCCTTGCGGGCTTTCTGCAGGATGTCGTATAGCAGTGCCATCAGCTCCAGGTAGCGGTCCTTGGTGTACTTGGAGCTTTTGAGCGCCTGCGGAATCAGCGCAATCGTGGCCTTGAGCACCTTTGGCTGGTTATTGACCACGAATGCGCCCATGGCCGCACCCAGAATGGTAATCAACTCGAACGGAAGGGCGGTCAGGATGACCTGGATGTTGCCGCCGTGGAAGATGTACACCCCAAAGATGCACCCCATGGCGACGACGTAGCCGATGATTACTAACATGTGTGCGGGGTAGGTGCTAAGGGCATCGCCGACAGATTGCCGTCGGCTCGGTTGTGATGAACCATTCTATGAACTTGCCGGTATCCCAAAAGTCGAAAAGGGGCCTGAATGGCCCCCTTTATGCCGGTTTGACCCGGCATGCGCACGCAAACCTTGCGTGTTCAGTGCAGCAGGATACCGCCCACCGCCGCACTTTTGCCGGCGCGCGCCGGTGGTTCGCACAACCCGCAGATGAAGTGGCGCTTGTTCTCGTACGGCTCGGTGACGAAATGGCCACCACAACGCGAGCACGGGGTCATGGTGAGCATCTGGTTGTTGACGAACTTGACCAGGCGCCAGGCGCGGGTGATCGACAGCAGTGGCTCGACATCGCAGCAGGCGATCTGCTCGCTATATAGTTTGTACGCCTTCATCACTGCGTCGATATCGTCCAGTGCGCTCACCTTGCACAGGTATTCGTAGGTATTGAGAAACAGCGAGGCGTGGATATTGGGTTGCCATGTCAGAAACCAGTCGGTCGAGAACGGCAACTGTCCCTTGGATGGCGAGCGGCCGGCTACTTCCTTATAGAGCCGCAGCAGCCGTTCGTAAGACAGACTGGTTTCGCTCTCGAGCACCTGCAGCCTGGCGCCGAGATTGATCAGGGCGATCGCGCGGTTGATTTCAATCGATTCGTTCAGGACGCTCTTGCTGGCCATGGTGCTTCTTTCTTCAGGTGTCTGGGGTGCGGCGGGTCTCAGGCAAAGCCTTACAGGCTCTCCGCGAATCGCCCCGACATCAGGATGTTGGCATGCAGCCGGCTGGTCGCATCGTTGTTCACTTTGCTGGTGGTGTGGTTGGTCAGCAGGTTCCACACGATGTCGTCATCTACGCGGAAGCGGCACAACAACATATTGCCCGATGCAATCTTGAGAATCTGCGCGGGTGACAACGCGGCGATCAGATCGGCGGACTCCTCGGACATGCCCAGGCGGAAAAGCGCTTCAGCACGGTCCGAGCGGATCAGGTTCTGCGCCAGCATCATATAGGTGAGGTTGGCTTCTCTGATCTCGGCAAGGATCTGGTCGTTTGTCATGGGGTCTCCTGTGGGCTTGGACGCCGGTTTGCATCGCTGGGGTCGATTGTGATTGGCAGTTCAAAAACTTGAATCGGCAAACGGATGTGTGTCGTGTCAGGCATTGCGTCCCGGTGTGTAAGGTAAATGCTAACGATGCGCGGTCCAGCCCATCGATCTGGCCGGTGAAAACCCGCCTGTTCTGCTGATCGGCGCGCCATCGGCGTCATGTCGACCGCCCGATAGGTGTTAAGCGCGGAATTGTCCGCAAACCCGGTTGCTTATCCGGCTTTTGGACCTCGGTGGTTTCCGTAACCTTCACCCCGTACCTCATGAAATGAACAAGTGATATCCGCGAGTTGGCCCGCAATGGCAACCAGAGTCCGCTGCCCGCACTGAATAGTCAGGGCGGACCAGGCGCCTCGAACAGACACAGAGGCGCTTCCGCTTAACAGGAGTTTCAAATGGCTTCGATCATCAATACCAACATCGCATCGCTCAACGCGCAACGCAACCTGGCCGCGAGCCAGACGTCGCTGTCGACGTCCATGCAGCGACTGTCATCCGGACTGCGCATCAACAGCGCGAAAGACGATGCAGCCGGCTTGGCCATCACGGAGCGATTCACCACGCAGATCCGCGGCCTGAACCAGGCGGCGCGGAATGCGAATGATGGCATCTCCCTGGCGCAGACTGCAGAGGGTGCGCTGGCCGAGTTGTCCAGCAATCTGCAGCGTATCCGGGAACTTGCCGTGCAGTCGGCCAACTCGACCAACTCGGTTTCGGACCGCGCGGCGCTTGATCAGGAAGTGCAGCAACGCTTGGCGGAGATTGATCGGGTATCGACGCAAACCTCGTTCAACGGGCTCAAGCTCCTGGATGGATCGTTTGGTAACTCGACCTTCCAGGTGGGTGCCAACGTCGGCGACACGATTGCGCTTTCGCTGAACACCAGCATGCGAACGGCCGCGATGGGTCAGATTGCGCGTAGTGACTCGACCACCGAGGTGGATATCAACAATGTGTCAGGCACCGGAACGATCCAGGTCGGTTCAGGCGCAGCAACGCAGATCAACCTGGCCACCCAAGGGCTGGCTCCGGGCCAGTCGGTGGGCAGTGCATTTGCCAAGGCGGCCGCGATTAACGCCGCCGGTGTATCCGGCCTTGCGGCATCGGCCACCAACAATGTGCAGTTCGGCATTGGCGCGACGACGGGGGCGGCCGCATTTAGTCTACGCATCAACGGCCAGGACATCTTTGCGGGCTTTGATCAAGCGGCCAACGGTGCGCTGAGTTCACAGCAGATTACCGACGGTATCAATGCCCAGACGGGTAACACGGGTGTGACCGCCTCGCTCAGCGGAACCGTGGTCCGACTGAGTGCCGCAGATGGACGGGACATCAATATTGCCCAGGTGGGTGGCGGCACGGGCGGCGTCACGAATGGCTCCGGTGGGCCCACGCCGTTCAATGGTGTCGATTTCCGTGATGGCACATTGACGGCCATTCTCACGGACGCGGATGCGTACAGCATTGTCCCCGGTGCAGTGAATGGAGGCACCATCAACCTGGCGGCTTCGGAAAACATCATCATCACGGGCGATGGCCTTGCGCTTGGTTTTTCCGCGGCTAACACCACGATTGCTAAGGACACAACCACATTGGCGTCGGTCAACGTCCGGACTATTGCAGCATCCAATGACGCGCTGCAGCGCGTCGACGCATCCTTGACGGCCGTCGCCGGCTTGCGCAGCACCTTTGGCGCTATCCAGAATCGTTTTGAATCGGTTATCGCGAACCTCACAACCACGTCCGAAAATCTGACGGCGTCGCGCAGTCGTATCCAGGACGCGGACTTCGCCATGGAAACCGCAAATCTGTCGCGCGCCCAGATCCTGCAGCAGGCCGGCACCGCCATGGTGGCGCAGGCCAACCAGTTGCCGCAGGGCGTGCTGGCACTCTTGCGTCAGTAATTTTTTGGCCGTCGCCAATCGGCGGTGACTCGAACACGCCACTTTGAGCCCCCGATCGGTTTTGCCGGTCGGGGGTTTTTACGTTTGGGCGCGGTGCGCACGCTCAAGTTTTCCGGCCATGTGCCGTTAAACGTATGGAGGAGTCGCGCTTGTGTGGCGTGTCAAGTGATTTTGTGCACAAGTAAACGGCGATCAGGGGCGAATAAGGCGGATTTTTCTCAAGTTCAGATGGGATTGCGCCGAAGACAAACCCAACGGGTTCCGATTCGGACTCGTCGGCCAGCAACAGAACAGGGGTTCGGGCAGGTCTAGGCGGCCGGTAGAAAAAACCGGCAAACGGAATGGCAGTGAACCCGCAATAGTCCCGCTTCAAAGGAGCTTTCAAATGGCCTCGATCATCAATACGAACATCAGTTCACTCACCGCACAGCGCAACCTGGCTACATCCCAGATGTCGTTGTCCACCTCGATGCAGCGCCTGTCATCCGGCCTGCGCATCAACAGCGCCAAGGACGACGCCGCCGGCCTGGCGATCTCGGAGCGTTTCACGACGCAGATCCGTGGCCTGAACCAGGCTTCGCGCAACGCGAACGACGGCATCTCGCTGGCGCAGACGGCCGAGGGCGCGCTGGCTGAAGTCACCAGCAACTTGCAGCGCATCCGCGAACTGGCCGTGCAGTCGGCCAACTCGACCAACTCGGCATCCGACCGTTCAGCACTGGACCAGGAAGTGCAGCAGCGTATCGCTGAAATTGACCGGGTGTCCTCGCAGACCTCGTTCAACGGCCAGAAAATCCTCGACGGGTCGTTTGGCAGCGCAGTATTCCAGGTCGGAGCCAATGTAGGTGAAACCATTGGCGTCAACTTGACCACGAGCATGCGCGCGACGGCAATCGGGCAGATCGCCAAGGGCACATCGAGTTTGGAGGTCACCAACGCGAATTTGACCACCACTGGCACGATCAAGGTAGGTACCGGCACGGCGACGACTATCAACCCGGCGACTCAGGGCCTGTTCGCAGGCCAATCGAACACCAGTGCGTTTGCGAAGGCGCAAGCCATCAACGCTGCTGCGGTGCCTGGCTTGACCGCGTCGGCAACCAACAACATTGAGTTCACTATTGGGGCGACCACTGGTACTGCGGCCACCGATACATACAGCTTGCGCATCAATGGCCAGGATGTATTTGCTACCTTCGATCAAGCGGCATCCGGGGTGCTGAGTGCGCAGCAGATTACCGATGCGATCAATGCACAGACCAGCAATACTGGCGTCACCGCAGCGTTGAGCGGCGGCAACTTGCGCCTGAGCGCCAGCGACGGTCGCGATATCAATATCGCGCAGGCCTTTGGTAATGCTGCTGCCGGCGGAATTGTTGCCGCAGTCGACGGGAACTCCACAGTCAACGGCGTGGTTTTCCGTGATGGTACTTTGAGCACAACCATTGCCGACGCGGCCGCTTATGGCACCGTCGCTGCTGCGGTGAATGGCGGTACCGTGACCCTGACAGCAAACGAGAATATCGTTATCACGGGTAACGCGGCCATTCTGGGATTCGGCGCGGCCGCGAATACGACGATTGCCAAGGACACGTCGACAATTGCCTCGATCAATGTGAAGACGGTTGTCGGGGCAAACGATACGCTGGAGCGCGTCGACTCCGCCTTGACCTCGGTCAGCACGCTGCGCAGTACCTTTGGTGCGATCCAGAACCGCTTTGACTCGGTGATCGCCAGCCTGAGCACGACATCGGAAAACCTGTCTGCATCACGTTCACGTGTGCAGGATGCCGACTTCGCCCAGGAAACCGCCAACCTGTCGCGGGCCCAGATCCTGCAACAGGCCGGTACGGCGATGGTGGCCCAGGCCAACCAGTTGCCGCAGGGTGTGTTGGCTCTGCTGCGTTAAGCACGCGGCAGTAGGCAAATGAAAACGCCAGGCCCGTCATGGGCCTGGCAGATTCATCTGGCGGTGACGGGCAATAAGCCGGTCACCGCCTTTCGTGTTCTGGAAATCAGGGGCTTTTCGGAGGTTTGGCTGGCGTCGGATTCACCATAATAGGACGCGGCAATTTGGGCAGGAGATCGACATCATGGCAACCATTTCATCGGTAGGTATCGGCAGCGGCCTGGACGTCAAGAGCATCGTCTCGCAGTTGGTGGCGCTCGAAAAGCAGCCGCTCAAAACGCTGCAGGCCAAAGCCAGCACTTTTGAGGCCCAGGTGTCGGCGTTCGCGCAGATCAAGTCCGAATTTTCGGCCTTGTCCGACGTGGCCAAGCGCATCTCGGCGGCCGGCGCCTGGAGTGCCCGCACCGCCAGTTCGTCCAATACCGCTGCTGCAACCATCACCGCGACGTCCACCACCGCTGCGACTTCGTTCACGCTCGATGTCGACGCGCTGGCACAGACGCAGTCGGTGTCGTCGGCGCAATTGGCTACCGGGCAACCGGTCGGGTCCGGCACGCTGACCTTGCAACTGGGCACCTGGAGTGGCGGTGGTGCCAGCTTCACGCCAGCGGCGACCGGTCCCGTCGATGTGACGGTGTTGGCAACCGACACCGTGGCCGATATCGCAGCCAAGATCAACACCGCGGGTGCCGGTGTCGTGGCAACCGCCTTTTTCGATGGCCAGCAAGACCGCCTGGTATTGACCTCCAAGGGCACCGGCGAGGCAGCGGGTTTCCGCATGCAGGTGACTGACGACGATGCAGGCTTACCGAGCGACGAAGCCGGCTTGTCGCGCCTGGCGTTCGACCCCGAGGCCGGCGCCTTCGGCATGGCGCAGGCCAGCAATCCGGTGCAATACGGCCAGAATGCGCAAGCGCGCATTAATGGTCTGGCTGTGACATCGGCCACCAATACGCTGGAAAACAATATTCCGGGTGTCACGATCAAGCTGCTGGCCACTACGACAACGGGCTTCGGCACGCCAGGCGAGGTCCGGTCTTCGGCCACCATGGGCATCAGCGAGGACGTCACGGTCGCTGTCAAGAATGTGAGCGACTTCGTCACCGCCTACAACGCGCTCAACAAGACACTCACCGAACTGACCAAATTCGACACCGCCACCAAGACAGGCGCCTTGTTCCAGGGCGATTCGTCCGTGGTGGGTCTGCAGACGGTGCTGCGCAACATGGCGGCGTCGGTTAGCCAGGGCGGCGGGGCCTACCAGCGCCTGTCCGACATCGGTCTGGAGCGCCAACTTGACGGGTCGATGGTGATCAACACCACCAAGCTGAGCGTGGCGGCCAACAACGGTACTGCACTGCAAGGCTTGTTCACGACCAACGACAACAATCCGCTGTCCAACGGGTTCGCGCTCAAGTTCGATACTTTGAGCAGTGGTGTGTTGGCCAGCAGCGGTGCGGTGACCAACAAGGCAGCCGCGTTGCAACGGGAAATCCAGCGCAATGCCGATGCGCAGGAGAAGGTCAACGAGCGTGCCGCCGTGGTCGAGGCCCGGCTGAACAAGCAATACAGCGCTCTGGATGCACGTATGGCGCAATTGACGGCGCTCAATGCGTTTGTCGCGCAGCAGGTCACGCTCTGGAACAACGCCGGCAACTCGAACTGAGTCGCGCCAAGTCGCCTCCGCTCACGCCCTCGCCAAGGGCGGGTGGGGCTTGGCACGCACCAGCCTGGCGCCGTCTCGCGCCGCTTGAGGCCGAAAAGCGGTGAAAAATGGTCCCACGCGGACCCATCAAAACGGCACAATAGACTTGAGTTGCTCCCTGATTTGCCGATAACCAATACATACACAGATTGGATCGCAGCATGTTTAACTCAGTTGGTTCACGCTCCGCTTCCGCTTACCGGAAGATTGGTGTTGAGACACAGGTCGACCAGGCCAATCCGCAACAGCTGGTCGGCATGTTGTTCGACGGACTTCAATTGGCCATCGGTTCGGCGCGCGGAGCCCTGCAACGCGGGGACATCGGCGCCAAGGGTAAACAGATCGGGATTGCGGTGCGCATTCTCGACGAAGGCCTGCGCGGCAGCCTCAACCTGGAGCAGGGTGGGGAACTGGCAGGCAATCTGCATGATCTATACCAATACTGTGTGATGCGACTGACCCAGGCCAATGCGCGCAACGATGACGCTGCGCTGGCCGAAGTACAAAAGCTGATCGAGCCGGTTGCGACCGGATGGAAACAAATGGGCGAGGCCGCAATGCCACGCCTGCAGGCAGCTTGAATACCCGGAGCCTTTGATGAGCCAGAAACTGATCGATTACTACCGGGCCATCGAAGTGGCCAGTCTGCAGATGCTCGACGCGGCCAAGGCCGACGACTGGGACGGCGTGGTTCGGCTCGAGGGCACCTGCGCGGTGCTGATCGAGCAACTGCGTTACGCGTCGACGACGCAGGAGCTGCCCAAGGAAAACCGTTCGGAGAAGTCCGGCATCATGTTGCGCATCCTGGGCAACGACGCCCAGATCCGCTACCTGGCCGAGCCCTGGATGGCACATTTCGAGAAGAAATTCGAAGGTCTGCAGCAGATGCTGCACTGAGTTGGCGGGTGTGCGCGGCCGGTGGCCGTCGTCAGACCTGCATGTTCATGATGTCGGTATAGGCCTGGACCATGCGGTTGCGTACATGCAAGGTGGCCTGAAAGCCGATCTGGGCCTTCTGGATTGCCACCATGGTGTCTTCCAGGCTGACGGTGGGGTTCTCCATCTGAACCGCGCGCTGCATCTTCGTGGCGTTGTTCTGGGCGGCGCTTACCTCGGTCAGCGCACTTTTCATGGCACCGCCGAAACCGCCCGCCACACCGCCCACGCCCGTATCGCCGGCAGGGCGTGTCAGCGCGGCGGGGCGCAATCCAAGTGGGAAACTGGTGGGTGGCAGGCGTAGGTCCATTGTGTTCTCCTGGGGCTATCCCCATGACACTTGCATCCTAGCGGCGCACGGCAACTGAAAATAATCGAATTGACGGGTGAATGCGGGCCTTATCGGGCTAATGTTTGGCGCCTGTGTACGAATAATCGTCCCCATCGTTGGTGCGACCTCGCGCCACGCCGTTTCGGATGGTTCGATGAACGCAGTTGCCACGCTACCCCCACCTGTCACGCTGAACCAGCGGCTGTCCGGGCTGGAGTCCGGCCAGCGCATGCGGCTGGCTTTCGGCGCGGCTGTCATTCTGGCGATCGTGATCGCCGGCGTCGTAATGGGCAGCAAGCCGGATTGGCGTGTGTTGTACGCGAACCTGGCCGACAAGGATGGCGGCGCCATCGTCGCCCAGCTGTCGCAGATGAACATTCCCTACAAGCACACGGAGGGCGGCTCGGCCATCCTGGTGCCGGCGGACAAGGTGCACGATACCCGGTTGCGCCTGGCCTCCCAGGGTTTGCCCAAGGGCTCGGTGGTCGGTTTCGAGATGATGGAGTCCAATCGTTTCGGCATGACGCAGTTTCAGGAGCGTTTGACGTTTCAGCGTGGCCTTGAAGGCGAGTTGACCCGATCGATCCAGGCCTTATCGTCGGTGCAAAGTGCGCGTGTGCATCTGGCGTTGCCGAACCAGAACGGATTTTTCCGCGAACAGCAAAAACCTTCGGCGTCGGTGTTGGTCAGCCTGTATCCGGCACGCGGGCTCGATCGCACCCAGATTGCCGGCATCGTGCATTTGGTCGCCTCCAGTGTTCCCGAATTGGCACCGTCGGCCGTGAGCGTGCTCGACGACACCGGAAAACTCCTGTCCACACCGGCCGACGGCTCGGGCGACTCGCGCGGGGTCGATGCCGAGCAGCTGCAATACACGCAAAGCATCGAGCAGTCCTTCACGCGGCGCATCCTGGATATTCTGGAGCCGATCGTGGGCAAGGGCAATGCGCGCGCCCAGGTGACGGCCGATGTCGATTTCTCGCAGACGCAGTCGACTTCCGAGTCGCATCGCCCGAACCAGACGCCGGACAGCAGCGCCATCCGCAGCCAGCAGCTGGTTGAGACCGGCGCGGGTGCCGGTGCGCCGGCCGGCCCTTCGGGCGTGCCGGGTGCCGTGACGAATCAGCCGCCGGGTGCCGCGACAGCACCGATCAACGCGCCGGCACAGACCCTGGCGGCAGCAGGTACGCCGGGCGCCGGAGCGCAGGGCGCGGCTGCAGCCGGTGGCAAGCGCGAGTCGATCATCAACTACGAGGTGGACAAGACGGTGCGGGTGGTGCGCTCGAGCACCGGCCAGGTACGTCGCCTGAGTGCGGCTGTGGTGGTCAACCACCGATCCAGCAAGGATGAAAGCGGTAATGTGACCTCGGTCGCATTGACGGCTGACCAGATCGAGAAGATGACCGCACTGGTGCGTGAAACCATTGGATTCAACAAGGAGCGCGGCGACTCGGTAAATCTGATGAACGCACCCTTCGCGGTTGAAAAGCAGGACGAAGTGGTGTTGCCACTGTGGCGCCAGGCCGAGATGCAGGAGCTGGCGCGTAGCCTGGCCTGGCCGATTGGCACGGTGCTGCTGGTGGCGCTGGTGCTGTTGGGGCTGGTGCGACCAGGCCTCAAGGCGATGTCGCAGCCCAAGCTTGTCGAAACGGTCAGCGAAACACCAGAGGGCGGTCAACTCGATGCCCTGGTGGCCGACGAGGCCGAACGGCCACCGCTGCTGATCAAAGGGTCGACGAAACTTCCGGCGGAGCCGAGCGAAGGGGAATTGCGCCTCGAAGATGCACGCAAGCTGGCCCGGGAGAATCCGGCCGCAGTGGCCAGCATCGTCAAAGGCTGGATCGGCAGCGAGGTGCCGGCTTGAACCCGGTCTGGTAAAACACGTATATGGCTGACGACGGACTACAGGACGCTGCGATTTTGCTGATGTCGCTCGGTGAAGCCGAGGCGGCAGAGGTATTCAAGCATCTGTCCCCCAAAGAGGTGCAGAAGCTGGGTGAGGCGATCGCCCGCACCAAGGCGGTTCCGCGGGAACGGGCTGACAACGTGGTGGAGAAATTCATCGGGGTTGCGTCGTCGCAGAGTCTGCTGGTGGCCGACTCCGGCGACTATGTGCGCGCGGTGCTGCGGCGCGCATTGGGCGACGACAAGGCGACCCTGCTGCTCGACCGCATCCTGCAAGGCGGCGACGTCTCCGGCATCGAGAGTCTGAAATGGATGGATGCGTTGTCAGTGGCCGAGTTGCTGCGCAATGAACATCCTCAAATTGTGGCGGCCATTCTGGTTCACCTGGATTTCGACCAGGGTTCGGAGGTGCTCAAACTGATTGGCGAGCGCCAGCGTAATGAGGTGATGCTGCGCATCGCCACGATGGAAGGCATCCAGCCGACTGCGCTCAAGGACCTCAACGAGGTGCTGTTCCAGGTGTTGCAGGGCACGGACAAGGTGCGTAAATCGTCGCTGGGCGGCGTCAAGGCAGCGGCCGAGATGATCAATCTGATGGGCGCGAACATTGAAGGCACCGTGATCGAGTCGATTCGCAGCCATGACCCGGATCTGGCGCAGAAGATCATGGACAAGATGTTTGTGTTCGACGACCTGCTCTCGCTGGACAATAAGGCGATCCAGACGGTGCTCAAGGAAGTGGCCTCTGATGTGCTGATAGCCGCGCTCAAGGGTGCACAACACGAACTCAAGGAAAAGATCCTGTCCAACATGTCCTCGCGTGCAGCCGAGACCTTGCGCGAAGACCTGGAGTCGCGCGGCCCGATGCGCCTGTCCGAGGTGGAAGCGCAACAAAAGGAAATTCTCAAGACCGTGCGCCGGCTTGCCGACGAAGGGCAGATCGTGGTCGGCGGAGGCGGCGCCGACGACGCCATGGTGTAACCGGACGCTGCAGCCATGCGCAACATCACACGTTTCATTCCGGGCGAAGACATCCGCCAGGTCTCCCAGTGGGACTTCGGCGACGTTGATGCTGACCTGCTCAAGCTGGCCGAAGATCACCGTGCACGACAGGCCGAGCTGGACCATGTGCGCGACGACACATTGCGGCAAAAAGGCCATGCAGAAGGATTTGCAGAGGGTTTTGCGCAAGGGCAGGCGAACGCCATCTTGCAGGGCGAGCATCAGCTGCAGGGCTATATTGACGGGCAGGGCCGGGACGCGGCCACTCAGTTCGCGTTGTTGCTGCAGTCGGCTCAGGATCAGCTGGCGCAGTCGCAGCAGGTGATGGCCCGCGGGGTGCTGGAACTGGCGTGTGAATTGGCCCGGCAGGTGTTGCGCCATGAGTTGTCAGTCAACCCGAATGTGGTGTTGCCGGTGGTGCGCGAAGGCCTCGCTTTGCTGGCCGATGACAGCAAAAGTGCGGTGGTTCGGCTCAATCCGCTCGACCTGGACGTACTTGAAGACACCTTGCAGACCGAGTTTTCCGGTCTGTCACTGACCTTGACGCCCGACAGCAGCATTGCGCCCGGCGGTTGCCGTATTTCCAGCGCCGGAGCGGTGATCGAGGGCGATCTGCATACACGCTGGCGCCGTGCCATCGCCAAGCTCGGCCTGGAGCTCGATTGGGATGAGTGATGCCTTGGTCACCGACCTGCCGGCCGCCTGGGAGCAATTGCTGGCCGATGCCTGTGCCCGGGTACGCGTGGGCAGCTCTCTGGAGCAGCGTGGCACCCTGACCCGCCTGGCCGGTCTGGTGCTCGAGGCCAGCGGGCTGCGTTTGCCGGTGGGCAGCCAGTGTTACATCCGTTCGCCGTCGCTTGACCCGGTGCTGGCCGAGGTCGTCGGCTTTACGCAGGATCGGGCCTACCTGATGCCTGCCGGTGACCTGCACGGCCTGACCAGCGGCGCTGCCGTTGTGCCCGCGGCGGCTTTCGCGCCGACCCCCCGGTTGGGGCAGGCGACTCACCAGGATTCTGATCTGGATGTCGGGCGTCTGCGCCTGCCGCTCGGCGAGGGTTTGCTCGGCCGTGTGGTGGACGCACATGGCGCACCCATGGACCGCATGGGGCCGATCCGGGACGTGGCGCCACTGGCGCTGGACCGCAATCCGGTCAATGCGATGGACCGGGCGCCAGTGCGCGACGTGCTTGACACCGGCATCCGGGCGATCAATGCCTTGCTGACGGTGGGTCGGGGCCAGCGTATCGGGCTTTTCTCCGGATCCGGCGTGGGCAAGAGTGTTCTGCTCGGCATGATGGCGCGTTACACCAGCGCCGATGTCATCGTGGTGGGCCTGATCGGCGAACGTGGACGCGAGGTGAAAGAGTTCATCGAGGACATCCTGGGAGACGAGGGACGCGCCCGATCGGTCGTGGTGGCAGCGCCGGCGGACTCCCCGCCAATGGTGCGCATGCAGGGCGCGGCCTATGCCACCGCGATCGCGGAGAGCTTTCGCGACAAGGGCAAACATGTATTGCTGCTGATGGACTCACTGACGCGTTATGCAATGGCGCAGCGCGAGATCGCGCTGGCCATCGGCGAGCCGCCGGCGACCAAGGGTTATCCGCCATCGTGTTTTGCCAAGTTGCCGCAACTGGTCGAGCGCAGCGGCAACGGCCTGCACGGGGTGGGGTCGATCACGGCCTTCTATACCGTGTTGTCCGAGGGCGACGATCAACAGGACCCGATTGCCGATGCGGCGCGGGCGATCCTGGACGGGCATATTGTGTTGTCGCGCGAACTGGCCGAAGCCGGCCACTATCCCGCCATCGACATTGCGCAATCGGCTTCGCGGGTGATGCACAACGTGGTGCCTGCCAGCCACTTCGAACTGGCGCGTCGCTTCAGGGCCATGAACGCGAAATACGACAAGGGACGCGATCTGGTGCAGATCGGCGCGTATGTCGCGGGTTCTGACGCGAAGATGGACCGTGCCATCACCCTGCATGAGCCGATGCAGGCGTTTTTGCAGCAGAACATGTATGCGTCCGCGTCACTGGAGGATAGTCTGCTCGACATGGGCCTGGCGCTGGGTGAGGGCCTGACATGATGCGCTTGTCCATGCCACCTGCCGGTGGGTGCTGGCGATGAGCACATTGAGCGGGCTGCAGGTGGCGATCGACCTGGCGACACGCCAACGGGACGATGCGGGTCAGGCTCTGGCGCAGGTGGTGCGCCGTTTCGATCACGCCCAGCTCCAGATGGAGCAATTGCGCAGTTACGCGGCCGATACCTCCTCGCGCTGGTCGGTGGCGGCCCAGGCCAGCGCGACACCCCAGATCGTGGGGCACTACTACCAGTTCATGGAGCGTCTGGATCAGACCATAGCGATGCAGGAAGGCGCGATTGCCGAAGTCCAGCGCCAGCGCGAAGCCGCCCGGAAGGTGTTGCTGGAGGCCGAAGTCCGGATGGCGGGGCTCAATCGCCTGCTGGACAAGCGCCGCGTCGAACTGGCCCGGGCGCAGGAACAACGTGAACAGCGACAGTCCGATGAACTGGCGGCCCAGATGCACCGGCGTGTGGCACTGACTCGGGAACACAGGGGAAATTCATGACGATCGAAATCAGCGCACCCGCGCCGAACACTGGCACCAAGCCGGCAGCACGCGCACAGAACACCCAGACGGCGGGCGGAGCGCCTGCTGTGTCGTTCCTGTCGATGCTCAGTGCGATGGGGCTGGGCGCGGCAGATGCGACGGAATTGGCCACCGCATTGCCTGAGGCTGGCCTTGCTGACGCCCAGTATCTGACCGGTGGCACAGTGGGTGCGCAGTCCGGGCCAAACGAGGACGCGTCGCAGGCAACGCTGGCACAGATGCCCTTGGCAGCTGACTGGTGGGCTGCGGCCGCCCCGGCCGCAGTGGCCGGGCCGTCGGGACAAACGCGTGGAGCAGCACAAGGGACGGGCGCCGGTCACGGCGCGGCTTCCACACGCGTTGGCGCGATGGAGGCCGGGCACCCGTCGGCCAGTGAGGTCGCCTGGTCCAAACCTGCGGCGGGCCTCAACGCCACAGATGAGCTGCAGCAATTGCCCGCCCGAACGCTGACGGCGCAACAAGATGGCGACGCCAGGCCGGTATCGTCCAGGGACTTCATGGCCCGGGTGGAGGCGGCGCGTTTGGCGGCCGAACCCGATGCCGGGACATTGCGCGCGGCTAGCGCGCCGGCGGCGGCTGCGCCATCGCTCGGCCAAGGGGTGTCGATGTTTGATGCCGCGTCTGCCGCTCTGCGTGCCGGCGGGGCTTCGCGTAGCCAGGAGCGCAATCAGCCCCGCTTGGCGGGCGCGGGCGCGGCGCAGGGTTTGGTGACCTGGGGTGATGCGACGCCGGCCGGCACCCAGCATGGCGCCAGTTCGGTCTACGCGCCGGGTGCCCTGACGCCTGCGCCGGCTACCGCCATGGCGGAGAAGGTTCACTACTGGGTTTCGCGGGGGATTCAAAGTGCCTCGCTGCAGCTCGATGCGTTTGCGGGCGGGTCCGTTGACGTCAGCATCGCAGTCAAAGGGGACGAGGCGATTGTCGAGTTCCGCACCGATCAACCGCAGGCACGTCAGTTGCTGCTCGAAGCCATGCCGCAACTCAAGGAACTGCTGGCCAATGAGGGCTTGATGCTGTCGGGCGGTTTCGTCGGCGATTCGGCACAGCAGGATGGCCAATCGAAAGGCCGGGGCAACCTGCAGGCCAGCGCGGTGAGCGAGGCGCTGGTGGGGACACCACAGGCCGACCAAAGCCTTACCGGGGCCCTCGACGGAGCGTCTGGCCGCAGGGTCGATCTGTTCGTTTAAGGCGCAGTTCCCGGCCCAGGTGGCAGGGATTGCCATGGAATCCGGCCCCTTATCCGTCCTTCGCTGCGCTACGGGTGCAGAATAATCCTCTTTGCAACGCGACACCAAGGATGATCTGTGGCCACAAAACCTGCTGAAACCGCTACGGCGCCGCCCAAGAGCAAGAAGATGCTGGTGATCGTGCTGATGGTGGTGCTGGTCCTCGGACTGGCAGCAATCGGCGCGTTCGTTTATGTCAGCAAACAGCGCGCAGCTGCTGTGCTCGACGATCCGGATCAGCCGGCGGCGGAAGCCAAACATACAGCCCCCAGCGGACCACCGGTCTATTTGCCGCTGGACAACATGGTGGTGAACCTGGCGGATCCGGGTGGCGAGCGGGTCGCGCAGGTGGGTATCACCTTCGAATTGCGCGATGCCGCGGCCGCAGAATCCGTCAAGCAGTATCTGCCCTCGATTCGCAGCGGCGTGCTGCTGCTGGTCTCGCAGAAAACATCCGAGGAGATGCTGCAACGCGAAGGCAAGGAAAAATTGGCTGCAGATATCCTGCGCGAGGCGGCGCGCCCGTTTGGTGGCCTGGACGACGACGAAGTGGCAGATCCAGCAAAAAAGGATGCTCCCCCGTCACGCAAGCAGCGCAACCGGGTGCGTCCGGGAGACCTTCCCGTACAGCGTGTGCTGTTCTCCAGTTTTATCGTGCAATAAGTACATGGCGCGGAACCGACCATGAGTGACTCATTTTTATCCCAGGAAGAGGTCGATGCCCTGCTTGAGGGCGTCACCGGGGAGAGCCAGAAAGAGGTTGAGCAAGCGGCCCAGAAGGGCGAGGTCCGGCCCTACGACATCTCAAGCCAGGAGCGCATTGTCCGGGGTCGCATGCCGACCATGGAGATTGTCAATGAGCGATTTGCGCGCAACCTGCGGCTGGGGTTGTTCAACCTGATCCGCCGCACGCCCGAAATTTCGATCGGGTCGATTGCCGTGCAGCGCTACGGCGCCTTTCTTCGGGAACTCACGGTTCCCACCAACTTCAACATCATGGCGGTGCGGCCTTTGCGTGGCAATTGCCTGATCGTTTGTGAGCCGGCGCTGATTTTTGGGGTGATCGACACGCTGTTTGGCGGTAGTGGAAAATTTCAGACCCGCATCGAAGGACGCGATTTTTCCGCGACCGAACATCGGGTGATTGCCCGTTTGATCAAGGTGGTATCTGACGAGTACAAGAAGGCCTGGAAAGGTATTTATCCGATCGAGCTGGAGTACCAGCGCTCGGAGATGCAGCCCCAGTTTGCCAATGTGGCCACGCCCAGCGAAGTGGTGATCTGTACCGCCTTTCAGCTTGAGATTGGCGAGGTCACCGGCGCGATTCATTTCTGCATGCCGTATGCGACGCTGGAGCCGATACGCGATGTGCTGTATTCGTCGACTCAGGGCGACTCCATGGAAGTGGATCGTCGTTGGGTCAATGTGTTGACGCACGAGATTCAGGCCGTCGAGATCACGATGGTGGCCGAACTGGCACGCACGCGCACCACGGTGGAGCAGTTGCTGTCCATGAAGGCGGGTGACTTCATTGAACTGGACCGTTCGCCGCGCATTCAGGCAACGATTGATGGCGTGCCGATGTTCGAGTGCCAATACGGCACCCACAACACGAAATATGCGATCCGGATCGACAAGAGCCTGCGAAATCACGACCTGGACTGGATGGGAGATAAGAATGGCAACTGACGGGCCACAAGACGACGGCAAGCCCGACGCCGATGCAGGCGCCGACGTTGGCGCAGAAGGCGCTGGCGAATGGGCTGAGGCGTTGATCGATCAAAAGGACGGCGGCAACCCGCACGATGAACAGTCCGGTGGCGTGCTCTCGGGTGACCGGCCTGCGCGGCCGTTCGGCAACACCGGTGACGGCCAGGTCAACGACATCAATATGGTGCTGGACATTCCGGTGCAGTTGTCGGTCGAACTCGGTCGTACGCGGGTGTCGATCAAGCACATCCTGCAGCTCGGACAGGGCTCGGTGGTGGAACTCGATGCGCTGGCGGGTGAGCCAATGGACGTGCTGGTGAACGGATATCTGATTGCCCAGGGCGAGGTCGTCGTGGTGAACGACAAGTTCGGTATCCGGTTGACCGACGTGGTGACGCCGTCCGAGCGGCTGCGGCGCATCAACAAGGGTTGAGAGGGCATGACGCAGACACTTCTGACGGTTGCCGCGTTCGTGTTGCTGCTGGCCATGGTGCCAATGGCGCTGAAGTGGTTGCAAAGCCGCGGCGTGGCTACCGGGCCTGCCGGCGCAGCGGCCAGTCGCGTGTTGTCGGCGGTGGCCGTCGGACCCCACCAGCGGGTGGTGACGGTAGAGGTCGGACCGGCGCACGAGCGAATCTGTCTGGTGCTCGGTGTCACGGCGCAGTCCATTTCCTGTCTGCATACGATGGCGGCGTCGACACGGCCGGCTGATGGAGATGTGTTGTCTGTTCCGGGGCCGCGCGGCTGAGCGGTTTTCGCCAGCCGCTTTTACGATATGGACGAATCAGTGCGCCACCGCAATAGCGGGTTGATCCGAAGTGCGTTGCTGGCGCTGCTGGCCCTGCTCGTGCACGGGGTAGTCGCGGCGCAGGCGGCGCAGGTGCCGGGGCAACTGCCTCTGCTGGTGGGCACAGGTCCGGCTGGCAACAGCTACTCGGTACCGATCCAGACGCTGCTTTTTTTCACCGCACTGTCGTTCCTGCCAGCGGTGCTGCTGATGATGACGGGCTTCACCCGCATCGTCATCGTATTGTCCTTGTTGCGTCAGGCGCTGGGGACGCAGGCTTCGCCGCCCAACCAGGTCATCGTGGGGCTGTCCCTGTTCCTGACGGTGTTTGTCATGGGCCCTACGCTGGACCGTGTCTACGAAGACGCTTATCTTCCATACAGCAAGAACTCCATACCCTTCGAGCAGGCGCTCGACAAGGCGGAGGCGCCGATGCGCGAATTCATGGCCAAGCAGACGCGCCAGTCCGATCTCTCGCTGTTCGTGCGGCTGGCCAAGCTGGAACCTGGCGCCACGGCGCAGACCGTGCCGATGCGAGTACTGGTGCCGGCCTTCGTGACCAGCGAACTCAAATCGGCGTTTCAGATCGGGTTCATGATCTTCATACCGTTTCTGGTGATCGACATTGTGGTGGCCAGCGTATTGATGTCGCTGGGCATGATGATGTTGTCACCGGTGTTGGTGGCATTGCCGTTCAAGCTGATGCTGTTCGTGCTGGCCGACGGCTGGAACCTGCTGATTGGCTCGCTGGCGGCCAGTTTTGCGCCCTGACGCTGCGCCAAGGAGATATTGGTGAACGCGCAGATGGTGTTGACGATGGGGCAGGATGCCTTGCTGACACTGCTGATGGTGGCTGCGCCGATCCTGGGTGTGGTGCTGGTTGTAGGCCTGGTGATCAGCCTGTTTCAGGCGATTACGCAGATCAATGAGGCCACGCTCACCTTTATTCCCAAGCTGATCGCGTCGATGCTGGCGCTGGCCATTGCCGGTCCGTGGATGCTCAGCATGCTGGTGGATTTCATCCGCCGCACCATCGAATCGATTCCCGGCTCGCTGATCTGAAACGCG
>JBBQJP010000013.1:0-96319 GCA_038326025.1 Burkholderiales bacterium | reverse complement strand
TCAGCGGATATGCATCGGGGCCAGCGGGCGAGTCTGGGAGACCAGACGGATCACGCAATCAAGGCCGGATATAAGGACGCAGCCGACTTCTTCGCACCGCAACACAAATTCTTCTTGCTACCCGGGAGGCATCCATATAAGTACCCATGATCAGAACAACGCCCTTGAAGCTGCTGCTGTTGTCAGCGGCCATCGTCGCCGGCCCCGCTGCGCTGGCGCAGTCCGAATATCCGAGCAAGACGGTGCGTATCGTGGTGCCGTTCGCGGCCGGCGGAACCACCGACATCACGGCACGGGTCATCGCCGACGAACTGACCAAGGCCATGAAGCAGACCTTCGTGGTCGACAACAAGGGCGGCGCGGGCGGCAACATCGGCGCGGCCGAAGTGGCCCGGGCAAATCCCGACGGATACACCTTCCTGATGGGGACACCAGGCACCCAGGCCATCAACCAGTTCCTGTATCCCAAGATGCCGTACGACACCGCGAAGGATTTCGCGCCGGTGTCGTTCGTGGTGCGGGTTCCCAATGTGCTCGTGGTCAACCCGGCCCTGGGCGTCAAGAACCTGAAGGAGCTGATCGCCCGGGCCAAGGCCAAACCAGGTGCCCTGTCATATGGCTCCCCCGGCAATGGCACGACGGGCCATCTGTCGACCGAGTTGTTCAAGACCCGGGCCCAGATCTTCGTGACCCATATTCCCTACCGCGGCAGCGGCCCGATGCTGGTGGACCTGATGGGCGGCCAGGTGCAAATGGCGATCGACAACCTGCCCTCTGCCATGCCACACATCAAGGCCGGCAAACTGGTTGCGCTGGGCGTGACGGGCGACAAGGCCAGCACACAACTGCCCGACGCGCCGCCCATTGCGTCCATTCTTCCCGGCTACGCGGCCGAATCCTGGTTCGTGCTGATGGCCCCTGCCGGCACGCCACCAGCCATCGTCAACCGGGTGTCCGCCGAGGTCGACAAGATCCTGAAGAAACCCGAGATCATCGAGCGCTTCAAGGGCCTGGGCGCAGAGCCTGTCGGTGGCACCCCGGAGCAGCTGGGCCAGTTCATTAACGCCGAGACGAGCAAGTGGTCACAGGTGGTGAAGTCTTCCGGGGCCAAGATCGACTGATCTATAGCGTCACAGGCTGCCGCTTCCGGGTCAGGACAGTTCGACGACCTCGGTTTCTTTCAGACTTACTGAGTACATGCGATGGATTTCGAACGATTTGTCATGACAGGCAGCTCCGGTGACAGCAGCCGGCGCGAAATGATTCGCGTGGGCGCGGTGTTGCTGTTTCTGGTCGGCATCGTGCTGTTCCTGACCTCACGCGCGGGCCAGGTGCACTTCTCGCTGGTAGTGGCGGCCATGATCGGCGGCTACATGGCGCTCAATATCGGCGCCAATGATGTGGCCAACAACGTGGGGCCAGCCGTCGGGTCGCGTGCGCTCACGCTCGGTGGTGCGATTCTGGTCGCCGCCATCTTCGAAATGGCTGGCGCCCTGGTCGCAGGCGGTGACGTGGTGGGCACGATCAAAAGCGGCATCATCGATCCGGCGAACATCGTCGACAAGGAGGTGTTCATCTGGGTGATGACTGCCGCCTTGCTTGCCGGCGCCTTGTGGTTGAACATTGCCACCGCTTCCGGCGCACCCGTGTCGACCACCCATTCCATTGTGGGTGGCGTGCTGGGCGCCGGCATAGCGGCAGGTGGCTGGGAGATCGCCAACTGGGGGGAAATGGGCAAGATCGCGGCAAGCTGGGTGATTTCGCCGATGCTGGGCGGAATGATCGCCGCAGGGTTCCTGTACCTGATCAAACGCACCATCACCTACAAGGCCAACATGCTGGCCGCGGCGCGTCGATGGGTGCCAATGTTGCAGGCATTGATGGCCTGGGCATTCACCACTTACCTGATCATGAAGGGCTTGCGCCAAATCTGGAAGGTCGATTTCGGAACGGCCTCGCTGATCGGCCTGGCGTTTGCGGCCCTTACCTACCTGGTCATGCGTCTGCGGTTGGCGGCCGTGGCCCCCACCTTGTCCAACGACAAGCAAGGCGTCAACAGCCTGTTTGTGCTGCCCCTGATATTTTCAGCCGCGCTGCTCAGTTTCGCCCACGGAGCTAATGACGTGGCCAATGCGGTCGGCCCTCTGGCAGCCATCAACGAGGCCGTCATGCAGGGCGCAATCTCGGCCAAGGCAGGCATACCCATCTGGGTGCTGATGGTCGGGGCGATCGGCATCGCACTGGGACTGGCGCTGTATGGACCCAAGCTGATCAAGACGGTGGGCTCGGGCATCACTGAGCTTGACCAGATGCGTGCGTTCTGCATCTCGATGGCGGCGGCGATCACTGTCATCATCGCGTCGCAGATGGGATTGCCGGTCAGTTCCACTCATATCGCGGTGGGCGCGGTGTTCGGCGTGGGTTTCCTACGCGAGTACATCAAGTCGCACTACGGCCAAATGATCTACGCCATCGAGGAACACCATGCTGGCCATGAACAGGAGGTCGTCGAAGCCTACCTCAAGCGGTTCCACGACGCCAGCTTCGAAGAGAAGGGCCGCATGCTGACGGAACTCAAGGGCAGTAAGCAGGCCGTGGTCGAAAGCCACCTGACAAAGAAGGAGCGCAAGGGCCTCAAGGGCGTCTATCGCAAGGAACTGGTCAAGCGCTCGGCGCTGGCGCGCATCGTCGCCGCATGGCTGATCACGGTCCCGGTATCTGCCGCGATGGCCGCAATGCTGTTTTTCATGATCCGCGGCATGATGCTGCCCTGAGGCGGCGGTGGGCCGCGTAGATCACATAAACGAGCGTTTGCGCGGCTTGCAGCACCATGCGCTCCACACTGTAATCACACGGCTTGTCGACGTTCGCTCCGTCAGAGGTGTCCGCCGCCGGCCGGATCTGGAATAAAAATAGACCCGGCCCCGCCGGCACGCTTGCCGGGAACTTCAGTGATGGTGCCCGTGTTCCCCGTGCACGTGGCCGTGTTCAATCTCCACCGGCGTCGCGGCTCGGACATCGTCGACCCGCACGGTAAAACGCAGGACCTTGCCCGCCATCGGGTGATTGCCGTCCAGCTGCACCTTGTCGCCCTTGATCTTGACGACGGTGAAGACCCGCTCGTGTCCGGTAGCATCCTGGCCCTTGAGTGTGCCGCCGATCTTGACGCCGGGCGGGAACTCACTTTTCGGGATGGTCTGCAACAAGGTTTCATCGCGCTCGCCGAACGCGTCCTGGGGTTGCAGTTCGACGGTGGTCTGATAACCCTTGCTCTGTCCCTCCAAGGCGGACTCGATCTTGGCAAAGGTATTGCCGTAGCCCCCATGCAGGTAGACCATCGGGTCGGTGCCGCTCTCGAGCAGTTGGCGGTTGGCGTCGGTGACCTTGTAGCGCAAGGTCACGGCCGTGTCTTTTTCGATTTTCATGGACGTGTTTGTACCACTGATATCGCCCACCGGCTCGGCGGACCTTTCCGCGACGACCCGGTCACCGCCCGTTTCCACTGCGGCACAGGTAGCAAATGGCATCCATCTGTGTGGCACTCGACCCAGACCGACACGGTAAATAGCGATTGCGCGCACACATTGCACCCGGGCATGTAACGGTTCATCATCATCTCCATGACTGAAGTATTTTTTCAGGCTTGGAGGAAAGAACATGCTCCATGTGCGAGAACCGGCCGTGGCTGGAAGTTTTTATCCATCGCAGGTCAACGCCTTGACGGCCGTTGTCGGGAAGCTGCTTGCTGATGCACAAGATTGCGCGGCGGCACAGACAGCGCCAACGCCCAAGGCCCTCATCGTCCCCCATGCCGGGTACATCTACTCTGGCGCGACGGCGGCGCTGGCATATGCGCAACTGTCGGGCGCACGCGAGACGATCAGGCGCGTATTGCTGCTCGGTCCGGTGCATCGCGTGGCGGTACGCGGACTTGCGTTGCCGGGCGTGGACCGGTTTGCGACACCACTGGGAGACATCGTGCTTGACCAGGACGCCATCGCGGCGATCCGCTCGCTGCCCCAGGTGATCGAAAGCCCGGCGGCCCATGCCCGCGAGCATTCACTGGAGGTGCAGTTGCCCTTCCTGCAGGCGGTGCTGGACCCATTCACGCTGGTCCCGCTAGCGGTTGGTGATGCGAGTGCGGCAGAAGTGGCCGAGGTGCTGGAACGCCTGTGGGGCGGTCCGGAGACCCTGATCGTCGTAAGCTCCGACCTGTCACATTTTCTGCCCTATGCACAGGCGCAAAACATCGATCGGGCGACCGCGCAAGAGATCCTGGATCTTCAACCCTGCGTGACGCATGAACAAGCCTGCGGCGGCACGCCCGTCAACGGCTTGCTGCTGGCGGCAAGACGCCACCGACTGGCATCCCGGCTGCTGGGCCAGTGCAACTCGGGCGATACCGCGGGCGACCGGCAACGCGTGGTCGGTTATGCGGCTTTTGCGTTCACCCCGGAAAGCACCCATGTCGGTTGACCTTGGCGCCACCTTGCTGCCGATCGCACGCGCATCCATCGCCCAGGTGCTTGGCCGCACGATGCTTGTGCGCGACGACGCACCGTGGTTGCAGGAGCCCGGCGCGACCTTCGTGACGCTGACACGCGACGGCCAGTTGCGTGGCTGTATCGGCAGTCTGCATGCAGAGCGCCGCCTGCTGGACGATGTCCGGGCCAACGCGGTGGCTGCCGCGCTGCGTGACCCGCGCTTCGCCCCTGTCGCGCCCCATGAGCTCGACCAGGTCCTGATCGGCGTGTCACTGCTCTCTGCCATGCAGGTCATGGATTTCAGCGATGAGAACGACGCACTGGCACAGTTGCGCCCCGGCATCGACGGCCTGTTATTCGAATGCGATGGCCGACGCAGCACCTTTTTGCCACAGGTATGGGCGCAATTGCCCACGCCCGCGGATTTCGTCGGTCAACTCAAGCACAAGGCGGGATTTTCGGTCGACTTCTGGGCCGAGGCGGTTCGCCTGAAACGATACACGGTCGCCAAATGGGAGGAACCCTACGCCGCTGCGGCGGATCCAACTGGTGGAGGAGGTAGCCGCCCATGACAACATCATCGGCATATCCGGGCCGATACTGGCACTGGCATGCGGACGGCCGCATGCAATGCGACCTGTGTCCGCGTGACTGCAAATTGCACGACGGGCAACGCGGAGCCTGTTTCGTGCGCGCACGCCAGGGTGAACAGATGGTGCTGACCACCTATGGTCGATCATCAGGTTTTTGTATCGACCCGATCGAGAAGAAGCCACTGAACCACTTCTTTCCTGGCTCCAGCGTGTTGTCGTTCGGCACGGCCGGCTGCAACCTGGCCTGCAAGTTCTGCCAGAACTGGGACATCACCAAATCCCGCGACATGGACCGGCTGATGGACCAGGCCTCGCCCGAGGCGATCGCCCGCGCTGCGCGGGAATACGGCTGCAAGAGCGTGGCCTTCACCTACAACGACCCGGTGATCTTTGCCGAGTATGCAATGGACGTCGCCGACGCATGCCATCGATACGGCATCCAGACCGTTGCGGTGACGGCGGGTTATGTCCACGCACAGCCCCGGCGCGACTTTTTCGCCAACATCGATGCCACCAACATCGATCTGAAGGCATTCAGCGAGGACTTCTATTTCAGGCTCACCGGGTCGCACTTGCAGCCAGTGCTGGACACACTCGTCTACCTGCGGCAGGAGACCCGTGTCTGGGTCGAGATCACCACCTTGCTGATTCCGGGCCAGAATGACTCGGACGAGGAGATCGCGGCGATGAGCGAGTGGATACTGCGCGAACTCGGAGCCCACGTGCCGCTGCACTTTTCGGCGTTTCATCCGGACCACAGGATGTTGGACGTACCGGCAACTCCCAAGACCACGCTGGTGCGCGCGCGCGACATCGCCAGGCGCACCGGACTGCGCCACGTCTATACCGGCAATGTGCACCACCGCGAAGGCGACACGACCTTATGCCCGCACTGCGCAGCGACACTGATCGTCCGAGACTGGTACCAGATCGACGCATACCGGCTCGATTCCCACGGGCGCTGCCCCGACTGCGGCCATGCCCTGGGCGGGCACTTCGATCACCAGCCCGGGGACTTTGGTCGCAAACGCATACCGATCTCGATCGGTATGGTCTAGCCCGACGCCGAACAACCCGTCGACCGGCGCCGCGCCCTGGCGATCCGCCTCCTGCCAGCGCCAGGTCAAACCGGGGCAGCGCTAGTCCCCTGAGGGTCTGCGCAAGGATCAAGCGTCCCTCAGAATCTGCGCAACCTGCGCGTCGTCGATCTGCGGGAAATCGCGGTAGAACTGGCCGACTGCATGAAAGTTTGCCGGCACCTCCAGGCACACCACCGCATCGGCCATCGCACCGATGCGCTGCAGGGTGTCGGCCGGCGCTACCGGTACCGCACAAACCAGATGCGCCGGGCTGCGCGCCCGCAAGCTGTGCAGCGCGCCGATCATTGTTGCGCCGGTGGCCAGGCCGTCGTCGACGACGATCACGGTGCGATTTTCGGGATCAATCGGTGGGCGCAACGGGGTCCACGCTTGCCGGCGTCGGCGGATGGTCTGGAGTTGCAGCTGCCTTTCGGCCTCGATGTAATCGGCGTCGGCACCGGTGGACGCAGCGAACGGCGCAAGATAGGTCCAGCCACTTTCATCGACTGACCCGATGGCCAGTTCATCCTGCCCCGGCGCGCGCAACTTGCGCACCAGCACCACATCGAATTCCCCATCCAGCGCACGTGCAATGGTGCCTGCCATGGGCACCGCACCACGCGGGATGGCCAGTACCAGTGGCCTGCAACCACGGTAGGCGGACAGGCGTTCGGACAGCCGGGTCGCGGCCTCCTGACGGCTCGTGAACATGGTGTCCATCATCGCATTGATCGACGCAACCGCAATGCGATTTGTCAACAAATGCGGCAACTCCGATGCACCGGCGTCGACGTCATCGCGCAACGGTACGAGATCCGACGGGCGCTCCGTGGGGTGCTACGCAGGGCGTTGCCGCCCCTGCAAGCGAGCTCGGATCAATCCGTGTTCAGGAACGCCGTTACCAATTCGAGCTGATCGGCCACATTGAGGGCCGGCGCATGGCCACAGCCGGCGATGGTCTCCACACGGGCACGGGGCCCGCGTTGCGCCATGGCCAGCGCCGTTTCCTTCAGCAGCAGATCCGAGCTTTCGCCACGCAGGCACAGCACCGGAATCTGCAGGCTGTCGTACTCCTGCCAGCGCAGGTAGTCGTCGCGGTGGCAGACAAACTGCTGCACCATCGCCGGATCGTAATGCGGCGTCACGCGTCCGTCGGGCAGTCTGCGCGTCGAGGTTTCGGTCAGGCGCCGCCACTGGGTGTCGGTCAAGTATCCGTAGGGTTTGTAGACAGTGCGGAAGTACTGTTCCAGATCCGACACGGTGGCAAACGCCGACGGGTTTCCGGCATAGGAGCGAATACGGTCAATGGCCGCGGTGGCCAGCTCCGGTCCGGTGTCGTTGAGCACCAGCCGGCTGATGCGCCCGCGCAGCGGTCCCGCAGCGGCCACCAGGCCGATCGAGCCACCCATGGAGGTGCCGACCCAGTCGAACTGGTCCAGGCCCAGCTGTTCGACGAAGGACGCGGCCAATTCACTGTAGAACGCCAGGCAATATTCGCGGTCCGGATCCGGACTCCATTGGCTTAGGCCACGGCCTATCGTGTCCGGACATATGACCCGATATCCACGCTCGGGCGCACTAAGCCAATGCGCCAGTTCATCCATGTCGCGCCCGGTCCTTGCCAGGCCATGCCATGCGATCACGGTGCGGCTATTGTTGGCGCCCCACTCGGCGTAGTGGATCTCGCGTCCAAGGCACTGCAGATAGTGGGATGTAAAGCTCATTTTCACCCTCCCCGTTCGGCCTGCCGCCGCGCGCTGCGCACCCGCAGTTTTCCAACCACGCCCGTGGGAAAGTAATACACCGACAACACGAACAACACACCAAGCCAGAGCAACCAGCGCTGTGGCGACAGCAGGGCCGACAGCCAGGGCAACGCCACCGTAGCTTCGCTGCCCAGTCGCAGCAGATCCTGCAGGTAACTTTGCGCAATCATGAACAAGGTCGCACCGATCGCAGCGCCGTACATGGTGCCCATGCCGCCGATCACGACAATCAACAAAACGTCGATCATGATCTCGAACGACAGCGAGGTGTCCGGCCCGTTGTAGCGCAGCCAGAGCGCCAGCATTGCACCCGCCATACAGGCAAACAGCGCCGACAGGATGCTCGAGATCGTGCGGTACACAACCACCCGGTAACCGATCGCTTCGGCGCGGAACTCGTTCTCACGTATCGCCTGCAACACGCGGCCGAATGGTGAATTGACGACGCGCAGCAGGGTCAGCAGCAACACCAGCGCCAGCACGAACAGCAGGTAATAAGTGGCCAGGCGCCCGTCGAGCATGACACCCAGGAACGGCTCGTCCATGAAGTCATAACTCGGCTGCAGGATCTCGGGAACCTTGAAAGTCAAACCATCCTCACCGCCGGTGAATTCGGACAGTTGCGAGGCCAGGGTCAGGAAGGCCGACGCCACCGCCAGCGTGATCATCGCGAAAAAGATCGCACGCACCCTGAGCGAGAACAGGCCGATCAACAACGCCAGCAGAAACGACAAGACCAGCGCGCTGCCCAGTCCCACCCCGAGCGCGGACCAGGTCGGGCCCATGCGGGTGGTGGCGATGGCAATGCCGTAGGCGCCGATGCCGAAGAACATGGTGTGCGCGAAACTGACGATGCCGGTGTAACCGAGCAACAGGTCGAAGCTGGCCACCAGCACGATAAAGATCAGCACCTTGGCAGCGACATTAAGCGCCTTGACGCCAGGGAACAGAAATGGCGCGAAGGCCAGGCCCAGCAGCAGTACCAGCAGCAGGATTGCCAGCGGACGGCTGCGCGGCAGGTCGTTGGAGAGAAGACGGGTCAACATCGGTTTTCTCCTTGGCCTCAGCGGTTGGTCACCGGGTAGACACCCTGCGGACGCCACAACAGAATGCCCGCCATCAACGCGATGTTGGAGAACAGCGCCACCTTGGGCGCCAGGTAACCGGTGTAGTTGGCCATCAGCCCGACCAGCAAGGCGCCAATAAGCGCGCCCGCAGTGGAGCCCAGGCCGCCGATGATGATGACAATGAAGATCAATACGTTGACCTGGGCACCCATCTGCGGCGTCACCGACTGCTGGTACAGGCCCCACATCACACCGCCCAGGCCTGCCAATGCGCTGCCCATGACGAATACACCGATGAACAGGCGACGGATGCGGTAACCGAGCGACTCGACCATCTCGCGGTCCTGCACGCCGGCTCGGATCAACAAGCCGATCTTGGTCTTGTTCAGCGTCCACACCAGCGCACCGAACACTACCAGGCCGACGATGACCGCGATGATGCGGTACTTCTCGATGGCCGCGTCGCCGATCAGGATGACGCCGCGCATGGCCTCGGGCAGCGGCAACGCAATCTGCTGTGGCCCCCAGATCACCTTGATCAGCTCTTCGCCGATGATCATGCCGCCCATGGTGATCAGGATCTGTTTCAGGTGCTGCCCGTAAACCGGTTTGACAATGAAGCGCTCGAACGCCAGTCCGACGGCGCCCGCCACCAGCATCGCAATCAGCATCGCCGGAAACACGGCGACCAGATTGCGCCAGAGTTCGTCCGACCGGGTCCAGTCGGACATGGACCCCAGCACGGTGGTCGCCACAAAAGCGCCAAGCGCGATGAACAAACCGTGGCCGAAGTTGAGCACGTCCATCAGCCCGAACACCAGCGTGAGCCCGGAGGCAATGACGAAGATGATCAGACCCATGGCCAGGCCCGCTACGGTGAGCGTGAGCCAGGTCGAGCTCGAACCGATCAGGGGGAATACCAGCAGCGCCAGCAGGGGCACCATGGCCACCGGCTTCCAGTCGAAATCCGAATTGTTCATATGGCCAGCCCCAACAGGGATTTTTGCAATGCAGCGTCCTCGGTCAAGGCCTGCATGCTGCCGCTGTGCACCACCACGCCGTTGTCCATCACCGCCACCGTATCGCCAATTTTTTGCGCGAAGTTGAAGTTCTGCTCCACCAGCAGGATGCTCACGCCGGTGGCCTTGAGTTCGGCAAAGGCGTTGATCATGTTGTTGATGATCGATGGCGCCAGTCCCTTGCTGGGCTCGTCGACGATCAGCAGTTCGCGCGGCTCGACGATGGCGCGCGCCACCGCCAGCATCTGCTTCTGTCCGCCCGACAATTTGCCGGCCGGGTGGTTCCAGAACTTCTGCACCGCGGGAAACAGACCGAAGATCCAGTCCAGCCGTTTGCTGTCCATATGTTTTTCGCTGGCCGCGTTGCGCGCTGCCAGCAACATGTTCTCGCGCACCGTCAGGTCGGCGAAGATACCCATGTTCTCCGGCACATAGGCGATGTTGCATTCGGCAATCTCGGGCGTCGCCAGCGCCGTGATATCGCGCCCGTCGAATGTGAGACTGCCCTTGGAGGCACGCCACAATCCCATGATGGTGCGCAGCGTGGTCGACTTGCCCGCCCCATTGCGACCGAGCAGCAGCGTCACCTCACCCCTGGGCACGACGAGGTCAACGCCGTGCAGGATGTGATAAGCCCCGATATGGGTATGCACGCCCGAAAGCGTGAGCAATGCGGTGCTCATGGGCGCGCTCCCTTGACAGGTTTTTGGACGGGTGCTGTCGGTGCGGCATCCACTGCATCCTCCGGGTAGACACCGAGGTATGCCTCCTGCACCACGGGCGACGCAATGACCTCGGCCGGATCGCCATCGGCCACCAGCGCTCCGTTGTGCAACACGATGATGCGGTCGGCCAGTTCGCGCACCACATCCATCTTGTGTTCCACCAGCAGGATGATCTTGCTGGCATCGTTTTTCAGCTTGCGGATCAGGTCCAGGATCACCGGTGCCTCGTCCACACTCATGCCGGCGGTGGGCTCGTCGAACATGAACACGTCGGGCTCCAACGCCATCAACAGCGCCACCTCGAGCTTGCGTTGGTCGCCATGCGGCAGGCTCGAAACCAGTGCATCGGACTTGTCCAGCATGGCCACCGTTTCCAGGATCTCGTCGGCACGGCGCGCCAGCGCATGGTGGTCACTCCAGATGCTCCACAGATTCAGTCCATGGCGATGCCGGCCACGGCGCGTCGCCTGCACCGCCAAGCGCACGTTCTCGAACACCGACAAATTGGGAAACAGGTTGGTCAGCTGGAATGCCCGCCCCAGTCCGGCATGGGTACGCGCCGACACGCCCAGCGACGAGATGTCACGCCCGTTGAGACTGACCGACCCCGCGCTGGCCTTGAGCTGACCGGAGATCAGATTGAAATACGTCGTCTTGCCCGCGCCATTGGGGCCCACGATGGCCGTCAACGTGCCAGGCGCAAAAGTGCAGCTGACAGCATTCACCGCCACGTGTCCGCCGAAGCGGATCGTCAAATCTTTGGTTTGCAGCATGGGTAAAGCGAAGGCTGACGCCACCACCCGCAGGGGGTGGCGTTGACTGTTGCAACTATCAGCGAGCCCGAAAACGGGCGAGCGGCGTAGCGAGCGGGTGCCTGGCTAGGCGGACGGAGCGCAGCAACCGGAACGTACTTCAGTACGTGAGGATTGCGAGCACCGCCCAACGACGCATCGCGCCCGCGCAGTAGCCGAGCGGCCGTTTTCAGCGCTTGTTGCGGATGGGGATGTCCATATCGCTAGGCTTGATCTCGCGCACCAGTTCCGGCACCCCCCAGGCAAACGCCGGGTCGGCCTTGATCCGGAAGTGGTACATGGATTGCATGGCCTGATGGTCTTCCTTGCGGAAGGTCATGGTGCCTTTTGGCGTCTCGAAACTCATGCCTTCCATGGCGCCGATCAACTTGTTGGTGTTGGTATCACCATTGGTCTTCTTGAGCGCAGTCACCACGGCCATCGCTGCGGAAAATCCGCCGGCGGTGAAGAAATCAGGCGGCGTCTTGAACTGGCTGTAATGCTGGGCCACCAGGGAATCGTTGGCTGGGTTCTTCGGGATGCCGAAGTAATAGTACAAAGCGCCCTCCATGCCCGGGAACTGCTTGTATGCGACCATCACCGGCAGGATGTTGCCTCCCGTGGCCAGCTTGATGCCGAATCGCTTGTCCAGATCCAGATCGGCAATCTTGGCAAACGGCGCCGGTGCACCTGACCAGGCCACGGAAATGAACTTCTTGCCAGGCTGGTCCTTGAGCTTGTCGATGATGCGCTGCAGGCCGGCCGTGAAATCGGTGGTGCCGACGGGCAGGTACTCCTCGTGCACGATCTTGGCCTTCTTGGTGAATTCCTTGGACGCCTTCACGCCGTCGCGGCCGAACGCATTGTCATTGGCCAGGATGGCAATCACGTTGTCGGGCGAGTCCAGGGCCGCGGCATTGGCCGCCGCATCCTGCGAGCTGTTGCGCCCGGTGCGGAAGATGTACTTGTTCCACTTGTCGCCGGTGATCGAATCGGCCACTGCCGGCTCGACCAGCAGAATCTTTTTGTATTCCTCGGCCACCGGCAACATCGCCAGTGCCACCGGCGAGGCGGTCGGGCCCACGGCGATGTCGACCTTGTCATCCGCATACGCTGCCGCCAGCAGGCTCTTGCCCACGTCCGGCTTGCCCTGGTCGTCCTTCTCGATCACGACCAGTTTCTTGCCCGCGACCATCATGGTTCCGCCGGTCGCGTAGTTCAGACCCATGGTGAAGCCTACGATGGTCTGCTTGGCATACGCCTCCAGTGGACCGGTCTTGCTGGCGATCAAGGCAATGCGGACTTCCTTGTCCTGTGCCTGCGCCGTCAGGGGTGTGATGGCAGTCAGGGCGGTGGCGGCGATGGCGGCAAGCGCAACCAGGGTGCGACGGTGCATGGTTTGTCTCCAGTCTATGGATTAGTTATGAAAAACGACTCATTGGAAAAAGAATCGGACCATCCGGAAATGCACGCTTCGTGCCAACACGTAACGCGTTGATATCCAAGACGTTTATAAAATTCGACCCAGAAAATGTACAAATATCGTACACATGAATCGACTTTTTATCAGGCATGTGTATCAATATCGGACAGTCTCTGGTACAAAGTTGCACGAGAAATACCGAGTAATCGCGCCGCCGCCACCTTGTTGCCATCGGTGGCTAACATTGCCGCGGCAATCGCTTGGCGCTCGACCTGCGCCACCTGCTCGGCCATTGGACGCAGCAAATCCGGCTCGCGGCCCGCCAACTGCCGCTCTTCACCGGCTGGCCTGCTGGAGCGCGGCAGCTCACGCGGTTCGACGCCCGATTGCAGCAGGACCTGACGCAGCAATGCCGCATCGATACGCTGGTTGTCGCTGCGCATGGCCGACTGTTCGAGCACATTGCGCAATTCGCGGATATTGCCGCGCCAATCCTGCGCACAAAGCAGTTCGATGGCATCGGCGGTGATGTCCGGCAAAGCCACGCCATTGCGAAGTGCAATGTCGTCACCCAGCGCCTCCACCAGTGCTGCGATGTCGCTGCGCCGCTCGCGCAACGGTGGCACATGGATGGGCAACACATGAAGCCGGTAATACAGGTCCTCGCGGAAGCGACCATCGCGCATCCAGCTGGACAGGTCACGCGACGTCGCCGCGATCACGCGCGCATCAAATGGGACCAGCGTGTTCGAGCCCAGTGGCTCGATTTCGCCCTCCTGCAATGCCCGCAGCAACTTGGCCTGCAACGCCAGCGGCATGTCGCCGATCTCGTCAAGAAAAAGGCTGCCGCCGTCCGCGAGCTTGAACTTGCCCTCGCGCCCCTTGCGCTCGGCGCCGGTGAACGCGCCGGGAGCGACGCCGAAAAACTCGGCCTCGAGCAAGGTGTCGGGCACGGCCGCAATATTGACGCTGACCAGCGGCCCGCCAGCGCGGCTGGACGCGGCATGGATGGCATGGGCCAGCAGTTCCTTGCCGGTGCCGGTCTCACCGAGCAACAACACGGGGCTGTTGGATTGCGCCGCACGCCGCGCCTGGCGTTTGACCTCGACCGCCGCCGCGCTGGTACCGACAAAACTGGTAAAGGTGTACTTGGACGGGCGCACACCGGTACTGCGGGCCTGACCCAGCCGCTGGGTGGCCAGTTCGCGGCGCGCATCGTCCAGATCACGCTGCATCAACGCGAATTTGCTGATCAGCGGCTGCAAGGTGGTTTCGGGGTGGTCGAACAACACGATGCCGATGGCACCAATCACCGCATCGTCATCGTCGCGCAGCGGAATGCGGCTGACGACAAACGTCCCTGCCTGGTTGGTCAGCAGGTCGATCAGATAGGCCTCACCGGTCTCGAGTACCCGGCGCATCTGCGTGTTGGGAATCACATCCTCGACCATGTGCCCCATGAACTGGTCCAGCGACGAAAAACCCAGCGCCGGCAAAAAGCGCTGATAGCCCTCGTTCACCCAGACGATGCGGCCGCTGCGGTCGACCAGGAACATGCCCTGGCTGATGCTCGAGAACAAATGGAACATCGAGCGAGCTGCCAGTTCCAGGATGCCCTGGGCATCAAGCGGCAGGCCGTGCGACGCGCCGGCAGGAAGGTCGGCTTTGGCCGCAGGTGCTGACATGGGCGGATGTTAACCCCCGCCAAGCCCGCAGCCCGGCTCTCATCTTCCACAATTCGCCAATCCACCCGGGCCTGCTGCGCCGAGCGACAGTTGCGAAAAATGGAAAGCCGGTCGAAACCGGCTGAAGTTTGTGCGACGCGCACGACCCTGCAGCCGTTCGCGCGCTTCGAATCGAATTACTTCGGCATGATCACGCTGTCAATCACGTGAATCACACCGTTGTCGGCAACGATATCGGTCGCGGTGACCTTGGCCTGATCAACCATGACACCCATAGACGTGGACACCGTCAGGCTCGAACCCTGAACCGTCTTGACCATGCCGGGCTTGACGTCGGACGCCATCACCTTGCCGGGCACCACGTGGTAGGTCAACACCGCTGTGAGCTTGGCCTTGTCTTTGAGCAAAGCGTCCAGATCGGCTTTCGGGATCTTGGCAAAAGCGGCGTCGGTCGGCGCAAAGACCGTGAACGGGCCCTTGCCCTTGAGCGTATCGATCAATCCGGCCGCCTTCAGGGCAGTTGCCAGGGTGCTGAAGTTGCCGGCTGCAACGGCGGTGTCGACGATGTCCTTGGCCTGCACCGAGAAGGCGGCGCTGAGAGCAATGACGGTGGCGATGAGGGACTTCTTCATAGTTATCTCCAGGAATGAATGCTGAATCAACAGCGCGCGCCAAAAATGTGGCGTAACTGGAATATAGACCATTCTGTATAACCTTTGAACTGTACGGTATTTATTTGTACTATTTGGGGTTAATTACAGTCAATATAGGTCAAATCTGCCGCTGCATACATCTGCGGACTCGGAAAGATCGGGCAGCGGTGACCATTTTTCCAGGATGGCCGGTTGCCGACCGAGAGTGGCCTGTATCCCAACCGGAGAGCGAAGATGATTCACGAACTGTTTGCCTACCTGCGTGTCAACAACAGCCAACTCGCACTCGACTTCTACGCAAAGGCTTTTGGCGCGACCGAAAAATTTCGCCTCGTCGAACCGTCCGGGCGCATCGGCCACATGGAGATTGACGTCGGCGGCACAACGCTGATGATCAGCGACGAGTTTCCGGAGTACGGCATGAAGGGACCCCAGCCCGGTGACAGCTCGCCGGTGAGCTTGCACCTGCATGTGGAAGATGCGGACCGGCTGGTGCAGCGGGCTGTCGACGCAGGCGCCACGCTCGAGATGGCGCCGCAGGACCAGTTCTACGGCGAACGCACCGGCGTCGTGATCGACCCGTTCGGCCACCGCTGGATGATCGGGCATGAGATCGAGAAACTCACGCCGCAGGAAATGCAGCGCCGCTACACGGCCATGATGCAGACCAGCTGACGACACAAAGGCCAGGGCGCGCCACGCAAAACGTTGGCGATCGGCGCGCCAGTCACCGCAGTAGCTGTGCGCCGTGTGCCAGATAGATCTCGGCTTCTTGCCCCAGCCGCGCCGTGATGGCCGCCGCGCCCTCGATATGCGTGATCAGATCCACTGCCTCGCTGGCCCATACCACGGCGGTGTCGCAATCCCCGGCGGCCATGGCCTTCAGATAGGCCGCCTTCTCGGCCGGCAACGATTCAAGCAGCGCCGCTTCCTGGCCGTGCCAGCGACCGGTGAAGCTGTTCTTCAGGGCACGTCCGGTAAAAGCCACGGGCCAGTTGTAGCCCCGGACCAGATCAAACACCCGGGTACGCGTGGTGCTCAGCCCGAGCGCGCCGGTGATGCGGCGTTTGGCCTTGGTGCTGCCGAGTGCCTCATGGGAAGCATAGAAGCGGGTACCGACCAGGACCCCGTGCGCGCCGAGCATCAGTGCTGCGGCCAGCCCTCGGCCATCGGCAATGCCGCCGGCAGCAATCACAGGGGTCGGCGCCACCAGATCAACCACCGCGGGTACCAGCGGCAGGGTGGCGCGCGAACCTCCGTGCCCACCAGCCTCGGCTCCCTGCGCAACGATCAGGTCAGCGCCTGCCTCCTGCGCCAGGATCGCGCCGTCGATGTCCTGTACCTGGCAGATCAGGCGGCAACCGGCGCTGTTGATCAGGCGACCGAAGGGACGCGGATCGCCAAACGACAACATCACGGCTGAAGGTCGGCTTGCCAGCACCTGTTCCACGATGGCCGTGGTTACAGCCCAGGTAATCAGGCCCACACCCCATGCCTTGCGCGTGCCCTCTTGGGCCAAAGTCATCTCGCGCGCCAGCCAGTCCTTGTCACCGTATCCGCCACCGACAAGGCCCAGGCCACCGGCATTGGAGACGGCTGCCGCGAGACGCCCACCCGAAACGCCACCCATGGGTGCCAGCACAAGGGGTACCGATAAACGGAACATATCGGTCAATCGGGTTGCAATCATTTCCCTGTTCTCTCAAAAAGTGGTCGTCAGTTGTTCATGCTCAAGCGGATTCACATCGATGTCGATCGTGAAGCCGATATCAAAGCGCGGGTTCTCGGCAACCCCGCCCTGGACATATCCGCGCGGATTGCATACCACCCGGGTTCTGCCCAGCTGGTAGTCGAAGCTGTCGTGGGTATGGCCATGGACCCACAGGTCGACCCGGCCGGCGTCCAGCAGGTATTCGGCGTTTGACACGAAAGCGGCATTGAGCAAGGCGCCGTCAAATCGTGGATGGATGCTCTTGCGCGACGGCGCATGGTGGGTGACGACCACGGTCGGCCCATCGAACGGATGTGCGATGGCCTGCGCCAGCCACGCCGATTCGCGGTAGAACAACTCGATGGCGTCAGCGGGACTGAACAGGCGTCGTGAATCGGGCGCAATCCGGATACGCTGGAAATCGCGCATGAAATGCAGGGCCTCGCGCTTCGCCGCATCGTTCAGTGACGGCGCGGCGAACAGGCGATAGTCGGTCCACAACGTGGTACCCAGGAAGCGTACACCAGCCATGTGTTCTTCGCCTCCCTGCAACACGTCGACACAGGTGCCGGCACTGAGACGCCGCAACTCGGCAAGGGTCGTCTGCAGATCGCTTCCATAGTACTCATGGTTGCCGGGTACATACAGCACCGGCACATCGAGCGCAGCGGCCCACGCAATGGCCTCGCGCGGACGGGATATGTCGCCGGCCAGCACCAGCAGGTCGGCGTCAATGCGCGGCAACGCAAGGGCCGCAAAGCCCAGGTGCAGGTCTGACAGGATTTGGATCTTCATGGCGCGTCAACCCCCCCGTTTTATATCACGGGATGATATATTTCGTCCATGCCCGCCACGACCCTGCGCAAGAACCGCATCACCACAGACAAGGTGGATTTCCAGGCCCTGGCCGAGTTCCGCTACCAGTTGCGCAAATACCTGCGCTTCAGCGAACAGGTGACGCATCAGCAAGGCGTGACGCCACTGCAATACCTGTTGCTGCTGCAGATCAAGGGCTACCCGGGCCGGGCCTGGGCCAGCGTGGCGGAACTGGCCGAGCGGTTGCAGGCGCAGCACCACGGCGTCGTCGCGCTGGTGTCGCGCTGCGAGGCACTCGACCTGGTTCAACGCCGGGCCAGCACTACCGACCTGCGCAAGGTCGAAGTGCATCTGACACCCCAGGGCGACGCGCTGGTCACGCAACTGGTGCAGCTGCACCGGGCCGAGCGGGTGACGCTGCAGGGCCACCTTTCGGTGCCGGACCTGGTCGCCACCGAGGCGGCTCTGCCTGCCCCTGGCCGCCGAGCCAAACACATAGCGACGCCCGGGGATTGAAGAGGACTTCCGCGAAGAGCGCCCCTTCAGGACGGCCTCAACCGTTGCGCCGCCTGGACAGCATTCGTACCAATCGCGGCAGCACCAACACCGCAACCACAACGCCTAGCAAACTGGCCGACATGGGCCGCTCGACGAAGACCATCCAGTTGCCCTCGCCCATTGACAAAGCGTTGCGCATTTGCGCCTCGGCCAGCGGGCCAAGGATCATGCCGACGACCACCGGTGCGGTCGGAAAATCGTAGCGTCGCATCACCACGCCGATCAGGCCGATCGCGTACAGCAACACAAGATCGAATGCGCTCTGGCGCATGCCGTAGACACCGACAGTGGCAAAAATCAGGATGCCGGCATACAGGTAGGGCTTGGGAATCTTGAGCAGCTTGACCCACAAACCGACCATCGGAAGATTCAGGATCAGCAGCATCACGTTGCCGATATACAGCGACGCTATCAGCGCCCAGACCAGATCGGCCGAACTCGTGAACAGCTGCGGGCCGGGTTGGATGCCGTAGTTCTGAAACGCGCCCAGCAAGATGGCCGCCGTGTTCGACGTCGGAATTCCCAACGTGAGCAGCGGAATCAGCGTAGCGGTGATGGCGGCGTTGTTGGCCGCCTCCGGACCGGCCACGCCTTCGATCGCGCCCTTGGCGCCAAACTCCGAAAGGTTCTCGCCTTTTGCGAATTTCTTCTCGGCGGCATAGCTGAGAAAGGTCGGAATCTCGCTGCCGCCGGCCGGGATGGTGCCGAACGGAAACCCGATGGCCGTGCCACGCAGCCAGGCCGGAACCGAACGGCGCCAGTCCGACAGGCTCATGTGCACCCGGGTCAGTTTGTTCTGCTGGTCCGGCGGGCCGCCCTCGTACATCACCGCGTACAAGGCTTCGGCCACGGCAAACAGGCCCACGGCGACCAGCACGATCTCGATGCCGTCGAGCAGTTCCGGCACGCCGGCTGTGTAGCGCACCTGGCCGGAGATCTGGTCCATGCCGATCAGGCCGGCGGCCAGGCCGACAAACAACGCCACCATGCCGCGCAAGGTGCTGCGCCCCAGCACGGCACTGACGGTGGTGAACGCCAGCACCATCAACATGAAGTATTCAGGCGGCCCGAGTTTGACCGCGTAATTGGCCAGCAACGGCGCAAACATCGTCACCAGCACGGTGGCGATGGTTCCGGCCACAAACGAGCCGATGGCCGACGTGGCCAGCGCCGCTCCGGCACGCCCACTCTTGGCCATCTTGTTGCCCTCCATCGCCGTGATCATGCTGCCGGTTTCACCCGGCGTGTTAAGCAAAATCGAGGTGGTCGAGCCGCCATACATGGCGCCGTAATAGATGCCGGCGAAAAAGATCATTGATGCCGTGGCGTCGACCTTGGTCGTGATTGGCAGCAGCATGGCAACCGCCACGGCCGGACCGATGCCTGGCAATACACCCACGGCGGTACCGATGGCGCAGCCGACAAAACACCAGACCAGGTTGATAGGGGTCGCTGCGGTCGCAAAACCCAGCAGAAGTTGGTTCCACAAGTCCATGGTCAGATCCATCCGGTTGAAGTCAGGCCGGGCAGATTGATGGCCAGCAGTTTGGTGAACGTCCAGTACACCGGCGCGGCAATCGCAAAGCCGATACCTGCGTCACGCAGGGTCTGCGCAACCCAGCCGCGACTGTTCGCCGGTACGCCACCGCTGTGATCGGCGCTGCGCAAGCCGCGCACCGCGAGCACAAAACACAGGCTGCAGCTCAGGATGAACCCAATGGTGGTGATGAGCGCCGCATTGGCCAACAGGCCTGCCGACATCCAGGCGAAGCCGGGCCAGTAACTACGGGCGGCGCCTGTGGGCTCTTCCATGTTGCGGTAACCGCCGTTTGTGCGGGCCTGCCACACCACCAGAGCCCCGCACAACAGCAGGGCCAACCCCACCACCCAAGGCAAGAAATTGGGGCCGACGCCCGAGTAACCTGAACTGGACGGGAAACCCCAGGCGCCGACGAGGATGACAACGGACAAGGCCATCACGCCCAGACCGACCAGGGTCTGCGGCCCTGGCGCCCCGCCCTTGCGGATCACAACATTCCAGCCAGGTGCATGGTGCCGCGCAGGCTGGAGAAAGACTCGTCGACAAAGCTGTCGAAGGCCTTGCCTGTGAGCAGCGCCGGCGTCCACTTGTTGGTCTCCAGGGCTTCGAGCCAGGCTGCCGACTTGGTGGCCTTGGTGACCATCTCGGTCAGGGTCGCACGTTGCGCTGCGGTGATGTCGGGCGCGCCATACACGCCGCGCCAGTTGCCCAGCACCACGTCGTAGCCCATTTCCTTCATCGTCGGCACAGTCACGCCAGGCAGGCGTTTCTCGGAGGTGACGCCGATGGCGCGCATCTTGCCGGCCTTGATGTATTCGGCAAACTCGCTGTAACCGCTGCCGCCGACCGACACGTTGTTGCCCAGGATGGCCGCGACTGCCTCACCGCCCCCCCGAAACGCGATGTAATTGACCTTCTTGGGGTCGACGCCGACCTTGCCGGCCAGCATGGAAGCCGAGATATGCTCGGTCGAGCCCTTGGAACCACCACCCCATTTCACGCTGCCGGGGTCTTTCTTGAACTGTTCGACCACGTCCTTCATGGTCTTGAACGGGGACTCGGCCGGCACCACGAACACGTTGTATTCGCTGGTCAGTCGCGCAATCGGCGTGACCTTGTCCAGGCCCACCGGTGGCTTGGTGGTGATGATGCCGCCGAGCATCACGGCGCCCATGATCATCAGTGCGTTCTCGTCGCCCTTGCTGGCATTGGCGAACTGCGCCAGACCGATGACGCCTGCGGCACCGCCCTTGTTGTCGTATTGCACCGTGTCGGCGGCCTTGCTTTCGATCAGCGCCTTGCCCAGCGCACGGCCGGTGCCGTCCCAGCCACCACCCGGATTGGCGGGAATCATCATCTTGACATTGGGCGCGGCAAATGCCGATAGCGGCAAGCTGCCGGCTGCGGCTGCTGCCAACATGGATTTGAGGAAGGTATCGCGACGCATGGCATGTCTCCTGAAGTTTCTGAACTCTTCTATGATGCCCCGATCGGCTGTCAATCGGCTGTCCGAAATCCCTAGGGTAAACACCAAGTCTCTTGCCTGCCGCGATGCGCCTGTTGCTGATTGAAGATGACCCCGCGCTGCAGACCAGCCTGAAGCGCACGTTGGAGCGCCGCGGTATGCGCGTGCAGCTGTGTGGTGACGGCTTGCAGGCGCTGGACGTCTGGCATCAGCAACAGCCGGACGTGGTGCTGCTCGACCTGAGCCTGCCCGGCATCGATGGCCTGGAGGTATTGGCGCAGGCACGCCAGAACGGCCTGGTCACCCCGGTGCTGATCCTGACCGCACGTGGCACCGTCGGCGACCGGGTCATCGGCCTGAATACCGGCGCCGACGACTACCTGGCAAAACCTTTTGACCTGGACGAACTCGAGGCACGTATTCGGGCCTTGAACCGACGCCATGCCGGTGCCGGTGGCGAACCCGTCTGCGACCAGGTCGTATGCGGACCACTGCGGCTCGACACTGCCAGCGGCGCCATTCACCACGGCTTCAAGGTGCTGGACCTGACCCCGCGCGAGCTGCGCATGATGCGCACCCTGATGGAGCGCGTGGGCCGCGCGGTCGCCAAGGAGCAGTTGTTCGAGGTGGTCTTCCCGGGCGAACCGGATGTGCAATACGAAGCGATCGAAGTCGTGGCCTACCGTCTGCGCAAGAAACTCGGCGGCATCGGCGTCACCCTCGTCACGTTGCGCGGCCTGGGCTACCTGCTCAAGGCCGATGGCTGAGGCTCGCACGCCCCGCACCGGCTTGTCGCTGCGCCGCTACCTGCTGCTGGGCATTCTGGTGCCGGTCGGCTTGTTCATGCTGGTCAACACCATCACTTTGTACCGGCAGGCGCTTGAGGCCGTCAACACAGCGTACGACCGCACCTTGCTCGCGTCGGCCAAGTCCATCGGCGAACTTATCGAGGTCGAAGGTGTGGGTGCTCAGGCGCGCTTTCGCACCAACGTGCCCTACTCGGCACTGGAAGCCTTCGAGGCCGACAATCGCAGCCGCATGGTGTACCGGATCTCCACCGTACAGGGCGAGCTGATTGACGGCACACCCGACCTGCCGCTGTGGCGCGGCCGCCTGCCTGACAGGGGGCCTTACGCCGCGCTGGTCGATTTTTACGACGATGCGGTGCACGGCGATGCGGTACGCGTGGCCGTGCTGCTGCAACCGGTTGCCAGCCGTCTGGGTCTGGGCATGGTCACGATCCAGGTGGCAGAAACACTGGAATTGCGCCAGACGCTGGCGCGCCAGATCCTGATCGATACCCTGCTGCGCCAGAGTCTGCTGGCGATCGTGATCGCGCTGGTGGTGGTGCTGGTGGTGCAACGCGCCACCCGGCCGGTGCGTGAGCTCAGCGCCGGCCTGCGCCTGCGCGCCGAGGACGACCTTACAGCGATCGACGCGCCTGACCTGCCGCGCGAATTGCGCCCCCTGGTCGATGCCACCAACCAGGTCATGGCGCGACTGATCAACCTGCTCGACAACCAGAAACGTTTTGTGCGCGACGCCTCGCACCAGTTGCGCACGCCGCTGGCGGTGCTCAAGGTGCAGGTGCAGTCGGCCCTTCGCGCCGATGTGCCGGCGACCGAGGCCTTGCACGAGATCAATCACACGGTCGAACGCGCCACCGTGCTGGCCAACCAGATGCTGGCGTTGGCCAAAGTCGAACAGCTGCGCCAGCAGACCGACACCCAGGTGCTTGACCTGGCCACCATCGTGCGCGCGATCGCGCTGGACCTGGCGCCATTGATCGCTGACAAGAATCTGGACTTTGGTATCGAGACCACGCAAGCACCGATTCGGGCGCACGAATGGATGCTGCGCGAACTGGTGCGCAACCTGCTGCACAACGCGATCAAGCATGCACCCGAAGGCAGCGTCCTGGGTGTGCGCCTGGTCACCGACCGCCGGTTTGCCGCATTGACCGTATCCGACAACGGGCCCGGCATTCCTGCCGAACTGCGTGCACGGCTGTTCCAGCCGTTTGCTGCCGGTCGCAGTGATGGCTCTGGACTGGGACTGATGATCTGCCGCGAAATTGCGCTGGCCCTGGGCGGGCAGATCGTGCTGGACAACCGGGAGTCGCATGGCCACATTGACGGCCTGGACGCCACCGTGCGCCTGCCACTGACCACCATGGTTTGAGTCACAATCAACAGCGATGGACAAAGTTCGGATCGACAAATGGTTATGGGCCGCGCGGTTCTACAAGACGCGCAGCCTGGCGACTGACGACATCGGCAAAGGCCGGGTGCAGATCAACGGGGTTGAGGTCAAGCCGGCACGCGATGTCCGGTGCGGAGACACCGTCGAGATTCGCCACAACACCATCGTGCGCACCGTCGTCGTGCGCGGAATCAGTGATAAACGCGGCCCGGCAACGGTGGCGCAGCAGTTGTATGAAGAAACCCTTGAGAGTATGCAGTTGCGCCAGCAGATGGCCGAACAACGGCGCATGGGCACCGAACCGGCACTGAGCCTGACCCAAGGCCGACCCACCAAACAGGACCGTCGCAAACTCGAAGACGCCTGGGGCACACGCTGGAGCGCCTCAGTCGATTCCTGAGTGACCCGGCTGGGGCAGCGGCCCTTGGCCTGCGCGGTGTCAATGCATCAGTGACATCGGCTGGGTGATCTCAAAACCGTCGGTGTCCCGGCGGTCATCGTCCGCCGCATCGCGTGCGGTCATGGCATCTGTCCATTCCTGCCAGGCTTTTTCGGTGTCCTGCTCGAGCACCTCGGGTTGGGCCATTGGTTCGCCGAAGATGAAATCCAGCAATACGTTTGATACTTTATGGGTCTTGTTATTCAATCCGTCCTCCACTTTTTTCACATGCTTCGAGCCTACGACAGGATGGCGGTTTTACCGGCGGCGGAACTGTAAAACATGTGGCAGATTCGGCATTCAAGGCCGTTATGCGTCGCCCACGACGGGTGCCGCAACGGCATTGCCGCAAGCCAGGCGTTTCTGTTGCGCGGGTGGCGACAAGCCTTGCTGGCAAGTGGAGTTGCCTGAAACCGCCTGATGCCACCATTCCTTTGCGTGGGAGAATCCACGTTTTCCCCGACTTGGCCAACGCATGGAATTCTTCACTTTCGCCTGGATCAACGATCCTCAGATCTGGTTGTCACTGCTGACTCTGACGGCTCTGGAAATCGTGCTGGGCATCGACAACCTGGTGTTCATCGCCATCCTGACCGGCCGCTTGCCAGCCCATCAGCGGGCCCTGGGACGCAAGGTCGGTCTTTCACTGGCCCTGATCACCCGCTTGATGCTGCTCGCGGCACTGGCCTGGATCGTCGGACTCACAGCGCCGGTCATCACGCTTGCCGACCATGCGTTTTCGTGGCGCGACATCATCCTGATCACCGGCGGCCTGTTCCTGTTGTACAAGGCCACGGTCGAGATTGGCGAAATGGTCGAGGGTGACCATGACGCGCCCGATTCCCCGGCAGGCGCGGCCGGCATCACGTTTCGAGGCGTGGTGCTGCAGATAGCCGTGATCGACATCATCTTCTCGCTTGACTCGGTCATCACCGCGGTCGGCATGGCCGACCATCTGTGGGTCATGGTCGTGGCGGTCGTCGTCGCGATGATCATCATGATCATCGCTTCCACTCCGCTGGCCAATTTCGTTTCCAACCATCCGACCGTCAAGATGCTGGCGCTGAGCTTCCTGCTGCTGATCGGCATGTTGCTGATCGCCGACGGCTTCGGCCTGCATGTGCCCAAGGGTTACGTTTATTTCGCGCTAGGCTTCTCGATCGCAGTGGAGTCCCTCAACCATTGGGTGCGCAACCGGCGCAAGAGGGCCACGGCGCATTGACAGCGGTGTCGCCGGCGCCGTCGGCGGGCAAAGTCCCGACCACGATCAGGGCGCTGCCTCCGGCAACGAGGCCAGCGCTTGGACAATGTCGGTGAGATAAAAGGCCAGATCGCACTGCAACGCGACGTCGTGCAGTGCCTGCAATTCGATGCGCAGGTCCATCCCTTGTTCGCCGCACCCGACGCGCACCAGCGCCCGGCCACGGCGGATGGTGAAATCGGCCCATGGGAACGGCTCGGCCGCGGTATATGTCTCCAGCGCCGTGCAATAACGCAGCGCCTCATCCCATTCCTGCGCCGCGATCGTGGCCTGGACCGCAAAGTCATAAAACACGAAGTAGTTGTGGCTGAGCCGGCCACCCTCGAGCAGACGTTCGCCTGCGGCCAGTGCCTCGTGCCGCTGGGCAGCATCCTGGTCCAGAATCGCGCGCACGCCGTACAACTGCGGACCGACAAATTCCAGGCCCTGCGATCCGGGTCCGATCGCCTCGAACGCCGTACCCAGGTGCTTACGCGCCGCAGGCAGGTCACCCGAACGCATGGCCAGCAAGGCCTGGAAAAACAACGTGATGGCTTCGAACCGCTTGCTGCCCATGGTGCGGGCCAGTTCCAGGCTTCGCTCGATATGTTGCAGTCCTTCGCGGTGATTGCCGCGAATGCAACCCTCAATCATGACAATCTGCGCGCGCGCCATCATCTCGGCACGCGGGTTCTTCATGCGCGACGCCTGCTCCACGGCGCGTCGGCTGACCCCCATCGCTTTTGCCAGGTCCAGCGCGTAATAGTAGGTCCAGGACAGCATCGGCAGATAGGCGATCTCGACCTTGAGAAAGCTCTGCTCGCGCGCCATGTCGACACACTCCCGGATCAGCTTGCCGGCGGTCAGCACGCGAGCTTGCCCATAACTGGCGTCACCCAGGCCTCCGAGCGCCGCACACTCGGCCTCGGCAGAACCGGCCTGGCGCGCCAGCTCCAGCGCGAGCTCATGCGCGCGCTGGCATTCCTGCACGCGTCCGAGTGTGAACAACAAGTTGCCGCGCAACCCGTACAGGTGCGACAGGTCCAGCGTCAGTTCCGCCGATCGCGCCAGCGGTTCGGCCTGCTGCAGCAATTCCAGGCCGTCCTCGAAAAGGTCCGTCAGGCGCATGGCCGACGCCATCGCGATCAGTGCCAGCGCGCGGTCGCTGTCCGACTGCGCCGCGTCCAGCGCCGCGTTGCCGGCCTCGATGGATTTTGGTGCATGACCGATCGCAAGCAACAGGCGTGCCCGTGCCAGCTTCAGCGAGAAACCGGTGTCACCGGTATCCGTCAGGCGCAATGCACGCTCCACCAGGTCCAGGGCCTCGGCAAACTGGTATTGCGCCGAACGCTGTTCGCTGGCCGTCAGATAGGCCGACGCGGCGCGTGGATCTTCGGCCCGCTCATAATGCTCCGCCGCCAGTGCAGCGTCCTGCGCCACGATCCAGGTCGCTGCCTCCTGGTGCAACAGGCGCCGACGTGCGTGCAGCAGCGACGCATAGGCGCCGTCGCGGATCAGCGCATGGCAAAACACCAGATCGTCGCCTTCGGGGCGCAGCAGGAACTGGTCGATCAATATCGCAGGTGAATAGGCCGGATCGTCCACCAGGTGCCGGATCGCGGCCAGCGGCGCGAGTTGCCCCAGCACCGCAGCAGCCTGTAAAGCGTTCTTGTCTGGCGCCGAGAGCCGGTCCATGCGGGCCTGGATCAAGGCCTGTATCGAGCCTGGCAGGCTGGTCGCGCTCTCATCCCCCGCATTGAGCAGCAATTGCTCGAGGAACAGCGGGTTGCCTTCTGCGCGCTCGACACAGCTGCGCAGCAAGGTCTCGGAGATAGCGGCAGCGCCGGCGGCCATTTGCATTGCGTCGCCGGCCTCCAGCGGCCCGAGATCCATGCTCGACACCGGCAGGCTGTGCAACACGCTGCGCCACTCACCGACGCTGGGATCACCGCCGAACCGGGTGGTGAACATCACCAGCAGTGGCAAGCTGGTGGTCAGCGCCAGCCACGGCCCGACCAGCTGGCGCAAGGCCGTCGGATCGGCCCAGTGGATGTCCTCGACCAGCAACAAGGTCGGGCCATGGCTGACCTGCTGGCGCACCAGCTGCCCGATCGCATCAATGGCCTGCGCGCGCCGGGTGTCGTCCTCGACCGCCGACAGCAGCGCGCGCACTGGCGCCGACGGCGTCACATCGAGCAGTCCATACAGGAAAGGCGTCAGATCCAGCCCGTCGGCGCCGGTGATCGCCGAGCGCACGATGGCATCACGCCGGCTGGCCTCGTCGGCATCAGGCGCCAGGCCCAACAGACTCTGCATCAGCATGCGGATTGCATCGTGTCCGGTACGGGCGCCGAAATCAAGAATGGTCGTTGTGTGGCAGACCAGTCCGCGTTCGCGCGCCACGTCCAGGAATTCGGCCACCAGGCGCGACTTGCCCAGACCCGGGTCGCCGCGCACGAATACGATGCGTCCGCGCTGGCGCGACATGCAGGCATGCACCAGGGTCTCGAACTGCTGCATTTCCTCGACGCGCCCGACCAGCGGGCGCACGCCCCCCTTGGGCACGGAACGCTCGCCGACGATGCGATACGGCATCAACGGGCGCTCCTTGCCCTTGACCTCGATCGGCTGCCCAGCTTCGCCCTCGAAATGTTCCGCCACCTGCTGCCAGGTCTGCGGACTGACCACCACCTGACCCGGCTGTGCCAGCCCACGCAGCCGCGCCGCGGTATTGACGGTGTCGCCGGTCAATGTGTAGTCGCCCGAACGCGAGTCACTGCGCCGCGCGATCACCAGACCGGTATGCAGCCCGGTATGCATCGACAACACGCGTCCGAGTCGCTCCGTCACGCCGGCCGCGATGCCGTCGACGATGTGGTGCAACTCCAGCGCGGCGCGAATGGCACGGCGCGCGTCGTCGCGGCGCGCAACCGGTATGCCGAACATGGCCATCACTTCGTCGCCGACGAACTGGTTCACCCGCCCGCCATGGCGTTCGATCACGGAAATGGCTTCACGCTTGATGCGCGACATGATGGCCTCCACCTCTTCCGGATCGAAGGCCTCGTTGAGCGCGGTGTAGCCGGTAAGGTCAGAGAACATCACCGTGGCGTGACGCCGCTCGCCCTCCTCGTCGGGCGCCGGCTGACGGGCCACGACTGGCGACGGCGCTGCGGTTGGAGCCGCCGGCGCGACAGGCTCGGGCGCAGCCAGCACAGGCATCGCGGCCTTGCGCAGGCGCTTGCGATCGCCCAGCGAGGCTACGCCCAGCTCGCGCAGGTCGTCGTCAGACAGGTCGGCGAGCAGGTCGACCGAAACATCCTGGGCGATGAACTCGGCTGCGTATTTGGCGAGACCATGGGATGCAAGCCAGGTCTGGATATCGGTCATGGTGTGATGGGTGCCAGCTGCGGCTTTGTCGCGGAAAAGCCCATTTTGCCCGCTCCGGCCCACTGTGTCGCAGGCCCCTCAATCACACCCCAACGCTACGCCTATTCGTAGCGCTTGCCCAGCGCCAGCAACTCCGGTGTTCCGATCAGGGTGTTGAGCTGGTCAAAATCGAGCATGGCCTCACGCATCGGCAAGGTGCTCTGGTGCTGGTGCAGGCTGGCGTAGTACTTCTGCAGTGCAAACGCCGCGGCGCGGGCGGTACCACCCGGATAGATGACGACCCGGAAACCCAGCTCTCCCAGCGCGTCGGCACCCTGCACCGGCGTCAAACCACCTTCGACCATGTTGGCCAGCAAGGGAATACGCTGCGCAAACTGCGCGCAGGCCTTTGTCATCTGCGCGGGCGAACGCAAGGCCTCGATGAACAACACGTCGACGCCACATTCCAGATAGGCCTCGGCCCGCGCCATCGTGGCGTCCCAGCCTTCGACGGCCAGTGCGTCGGTGCGGGCCAGGATCAAGGTCTGCTCGGAGGTACGGGCGTCAAGTGCGGCCTTGAGCTTGCCGCACATTTCTGCGACCGGAACCACCGTCTTGCCGTCCAGGTGGCCGCAACGTTTCGGAAACGTCTGGTCCTCGAGTTGCAACATGGCGGCACCGGCGCGCTCGAACATCTTGACGGTCCGGATCGTGTTGAGCGCATTGCCAAACCCGGTATCGGCATCGACGATGACCGGCACTGACACCCGTTCGGTGATACGTGCCAGCGTGTCCGCCACCTCGGTGGCTGTGGTCAGACCGACGTCGGAGCGGCCGAGCCGGGTGTAGGCGATCGATGCGCCGGACAGGTACAAGGCCTCGAAGCCGCTTTGTTCGGCGATCAGCGCCGTGAATGCGTCATAGATGCCGGGTGCCAGCAGCACCTTGTTTTGTTGCAGTCGTTGCCGCAGGGTGTTTTTCATGTCGGTAATTCCTTTCAATGGATTCATCATGCGGCGGGCGCCAGCGTGTCGACGGCGGTGCGGGCCGCGATCCAGCCGCCGCCCACCGCACTGAGCAGTCCGTTGCCGGACAGGTAGCCCCAGACCGCGTTGCCGGACACACCGCGGGCAGCGCCACCGGCGGCCAGCAGGTTCGCAAAAGACGCGCCGGATGTGTGCAGCACGCGACAGTCGGCGTCGATGTCCAGGCCGCCTTGCGTGTGGAACAACGCGCCGGTGACCTTCACCGCATGAAAAGGCGGCTGCAGCACACGCGCAAAGCTGCGTCCCAGCGCGTCCGCTTTGCCCGGCGCCACGACTGCCAGCGTATCGCGCAACACCGGCACCTCGCAACCGATCAGCTGCGCCAATGTTTCCTCGTCGCGGGCTGTCTTGACGGCACCGGTTTTCTCCAGTTCGACAAAATCGGGGAAGCCGCGCGCCAGTTCCAGCAAGGGCGCGTCAAACACGTTCCAGGCGACACCACCGGGCTGGGCCAGCACAAACACCGCTGCCTCGGAGTAGCCCAGGGTTTCGTCATGGAAACGCCGGCCCAGGGAATTGATCTGCACCCCGCCCTGCATCATGATGGCCCAGCTCATCAGCGCACCTTGCGGCGTGGCCCACGACCCGTGGCCCTGGTAACCCCCGAGGTCGGCCAACCTGGCGTCGATCTGGCGCGCCCACCGGATCGCGCTGCCGTCGTTGCCGACATGCCCGCCGAACGTCGCCTCGCCCATCTCGGGCAACAACTCGCGCACCATTTCCGGATTACCACCAAAGCCGTTGCAAGCCAGCAGCAACACGTCGCAACGCAGTTGCTCCAGCGTGCCGTCGGGTCGCGTGTATCCGACACCCCGGACACGGTCGTCGGCATCCAGGTACAACACGCGCACCACTGCGTCGGTCAGGATGTCGGCGCCTGCCCTGAGCGCGGTGCGCTCCAGACTGGCCATCAGGGCTGCACCGGTGCGCTCGGGCACGGCATGCATGCGCCGCGCCCGGTGGCCCGGATACAGGAAACCATCCAGCACCTCGAACACAATGCCCTGCTCTTCCAGCGCGTCGATGGCCTGCGCCACCGCGCCGGTATACGCGTCGACCAGATGCTGCGCCGCATCACCATGCGCCTTGGCCTGCACATCCTGGGCAAAGGTCTCACGCGAATCGGCAATACCCAATGCGCGCTGCAATCGCGTTTCGGCCGCCGGGATGAAGCCGGACGACAAGGCCGTCGAGCCGCTGGGTTGTGCATCGCGTTCGAGCAGCACACATTCGACACCGCGCGCGCGCAGACCGATCGCAGCCGTCAGACCGCAGGCGCCGGCGCCGACGATCACGACCGGCACATGTGCGGTATCCGCGGGCAGTTCACTACGCTCGATGCTCGGGGACATCATCGACAGGCTCCTGAAAGATGGATTGGGACAAGCCCGGACCCTTGCGTGAAGGACCGGGACATTGGTTCGCGAATCGGACGAATCATCATGCGCTGCGTCCCATCCGCTGGCGCAACTGGTTCAGCAATCCACCCGCTGCGACCATGCCCAACAGGAAGTCGGGAATCGGCTCGCACGGCAGCACCACGCCAGCGGCGCTGGTGACCGTCAGCGCCTGCAGATCGAGTCTGATGGCTTCGCCGTCGATCAGTTCGCCGGCGCGTGGGCAGGTCAGCAGCAGCAGACCGAGGTTAAATGCGTTGCGGAAATACAGACCGCTGTACGACGGCGCGATTACCGCGCGTACACCCAGAAACACCAGCGCCGCCGCCGCTTGCTCGCGTGAGGATCCGATGCCGAAGTTGGCCCCGGCCACCAGCACATCACCCGGTCGCACCGACGCGGCGAACTCGGGCCGCACGGATTCGAGGCAGTGCGGCGCAATGCCGTCGATGCCCAGTTTCATATAGGCGCCGGGCGCCAGCACGTCGGTGTCGATGTCGTCACCGAATTTCCAGACCCGGTGCGACTGCGCCTGCGGCGCTTGACCCGCATTCATTGCAGCACCTCCCGCGGGTCGCTGATGCGCCCGCGCAAGGCGGACGCGGCCACCGTATACGGCGAGGCAAGGTAGACCTGCGCGGTAGCCGAGCCCATGCGTCCCTTGAAATTGCGCGCTGTGGTGGCGATGACATTGGCGCCGTCCGGTATGCTGCCGCCATAACCGGAACAGGCACCGCAGGCTGTGGGCAAGACTTCGGCACCGGCATCGCGCAGCACACCCATCACACCCTCCTGCTCGGCCTCCTGCTGATCATGCATGCTGGCGGGCGCCACCATCAGGCGCAGGCCAGGGGCCACCGTGTGCCCGCGCAGCACCTGGGCTGCTGCGCGCAGGTCGTCGAGCTTGGCCCCGGTACAGGCACCGATATACGCGACCTGCACCGCCACGTCGGCAAACGATTCCACGCCACGGGTATTGGCCGGGCTATGAGGCGCAGCCACCTGCGGTGACAAGCTTGCGGCGTCAAAGACATGGTCCACCGTAGTCGCACCCGGGTCGGTGCACAGGTCAGACAGGTCGCCCACGGCAACGCCGCGTTCGGCCAGCCAGGCCCGGGTGGTCTCGTCTGGTGCGATCAGTCCGACCTGAGCCCCCATCTCGGCGCTCATGTTGGACATGGTCATGCGCTCCTGCATCGACAAGGCCTGCACCGCCGCGCCGCAAAATTCCACGGCCTGGTACTGGCCGCCATTCATACCGAAACGCCCGACCATGTGCAGCACCATGTCCTTGGCGGTGAGTCCGTCCGGGAGTCGGTTGTTCCACACCATGCGCAGCGTCTGCGGCACGCGCACCCACAATTGGCCGGTGACGACAACACCGAGCATCTCGGTGGCACCGATGCCGAACATGTAGGCACCAAAGGCGCCGCCGGTGGGCGAATGCGAGTCGCCGCCGACACAGAACATGCCCGGTCGGATATGCCCCTTCTGCGGCAGGACCACATGGCAGATGCCGATGCTGTCGTAGACATGTGGCAGATCCTGCTCGCGCGCCCAGTCGCGTGCGATACGCACGATACGTCGGGACTCGTCGTCCTGTTCGGGCACGTAGTGGTCCATCACCAGCACCACTTTGGACTTGTCCCAGATTGTCGCGCCCAGTTCCTCTAGCATTGGCTTGAGGCGACGCGGCCCTGACGAGTCGTGGAACATGGCCAGGTCGACCTTGCAGTTGACGATCTCGCCGAGGTCGACGTGGGGCCGCCCGGCGGCCCGGGCGATCAGTTTTTGCGCCAGTGTGCGCGGGGGGGCTTGTGCTTGCATCATGACATCCTCGAGGATTCATCGGCGCGCGGATGCGCGTGGTATTCATTCATTCCGACAGGCTCTCCTTGACCGAAATACGCGCGTCGACACTGCCGACTTGCGTCACATCCATCTGGTATTCGTATCGGTCCGGTCTATACAGCCCGTGCAACCATTGCACCGGCCGATCGTTCACATCGAACACGATGCGGTTCACCGCCAACAAGGCCGTGCCGACGGCCACCTCCAGTTCGCGGGCGACCGCGCCATCCGCCTGTCGTGCCGACACCGTCTGATGTGCACGCCCCATTTCGACACCCGATTCCTCGATCAAACGCAGGATCGGTTTGCGCAGCAGATCCTTGCGTCCGAAACGCTGCGCCAGTTCGTCGGGCACATAGGTGGTGATATGGGACACCGGGCCGAGCTTGGAGCTGCGCCTGCGCACCGCCTTCTGCACCAGGGAACCGAACGGTATCTGCAAAGCGTCGGCCACGCTGTGCGAGGCGTGGATGGTGCGCACCTCGATCACCTTCACCGAGGTGCGCAGGCTCATGCTGACAATGTTCTCCAGCAGTCCGCTCATGCCTTTTTTACCGCGTCGCCGCACGCCCTGGGCGCCACCACCGGGCGGGACTGCTTCAACCGGCGCCGGATGGGTTCCGCGTCCGGCGCGGCGGGTGATCAGGCCTTCGTTGGACAATTGTTCGAGCGCCCGGCGCACGGTGACGCGTCCGGCGCCGAACTCCTTGCTCAACTCCATTTCGGACGGCAGTCCCTGGGCAAATCGCCCTTCATGCAGTTGTTCGCGCAGCACCAGGTAGATCTGGTGGTACTTGGGAAGGGGTAAAACGGTGGCCATGGTGGGTCTTCAATGCAGGGTTCGGCCATCCAGGTCGGTCGCCGTTACCGGGAAGAGCATATCCAATGGCGCGTCGCGCATCACGTGGTAGAGCACGAAGCGATAAGCCGACTGCGCATCGATTTCGCTGGGCGTGAACGCAAACGCCAGATTGCCACCTGTCGCGATCCGGCCCGGATAAGCATGGTGCAGCAGGTTCTGCTTGAAAACACCGGCCGCGGTGCGCGCCAGCGCTGCTTGCGGCGCGATGAATTCGAGCACCAGACCTGCCTCGTGTGTCGCCTGCAGCGCGGGCGCCAGCGGCCTTATGGCGCCCCGCCCGTAGATATGGGGAAACAGCTGCCAGTCACCCGGAACCAGGGTTCGTACGCGCGACTCGACATCCGACAGGACCTGCGGCAAAACGCGCAGCAACACCGGGTCGGCAATACCGGCCAGCAACACCACACGTTCACCCAGCCAGCTGGCGCCCTCGATCTTCAGGCTCGGCTTGTCGCGTGGCACGAACCGGGCACCACCGACACGCGTGCGATGTGTATCCAGTGCCTCGTACCAGGCGTCGTGCAACATCAGGCTGCCGCCTGGCTCCTCGACCTGCAGCGGATCGGCCTGTTCATACAAGGCGTGGGCAGCGACCGAGGCCGGCGTGGCATGCGCCTGAGGATTCATGCTCTCGAGCGTGAAAAACGCCGGCGTCAACTCGGCCAGCATCGCGTCGCGTCCACCGGGGCGGCAACACAAGGAGGTGCATTCGATGATCTTGGCCATGTGCAGGCACAGGCCGGCCGGATAACCGAGCATGGCCGGCAGCGTCGCAAATATCGCGGTATCACAGGCGCGCCCGGCAATCACGACATCCGGGTCCAGCGCCATGGCGCGCTCGAAGCTTTCCATGCCGCACTGGCCGACGATATGGCTGCAGGCCTCGATGGCATCGGGTGACGGCAGGTCGATGGCACCCATCGGATCGAGCCGGCCCGCCTGCTGCGCCGCAACCACCTGCGCGGCTGCAATGTCACTGCGAATCGTCACCAGGCGCAGGCGCAGGCCGCGTCGCGCGACGATGCGCCTTACGATCGCCAGCGTCGCATCCAGATGCACGCCAGCGCCCGCCGTGCCCGCACTGCCGATGATCAGCGGAACGTCGGCCTCGCGCGCAGCGCACAGGACCAGTTCGAGGTCACGTTCGACCATGGACTCGGGCGCGGCCATGACGCCGGCGCCCAGGTAATACGGGCCCGGGTCGATCGAACCCATGTCGCAGCCGATGACATGGGGGTCGCGCGCCATGCCACGGCGAAAGGATTCCTCGGGAATGCCGTAACCCAGCTGGCCGGATGCAGACAATACGCGCAGCGGTTCATCACCGGGGCGGTGGGATCGCAACAAGCGTGCGGTTGCATTCACGGGTGTACCTCCGCGCTGCGCACTGCGGAACTCGCCTTGGGAACGGCCCGGCGGCTCATAACACGATGTCCAGCATGGGCCCGTGCTGCTGCGCGCCATAGACGTCACCGTCGCCGGGGCTGCCGGCCACGATCGCACGGGGCAACACGTACTTGATGGCACGGATGTCGGCAAGCAGGTGACGCTGCACCTGTTGTGCCGGCAGGCCGTAGCGCGCTGCCACCGCAGCGCAGGACAAGGCCGGGCTGTTGGCGGCAAGCGCGTAGCCGGCAGCATCCGACAGGAACACGTCAATGGTCAGTTGCGTGGGGCCGGCGTTCTTGCTGCGAATCACGTCTGCCAGAGTGGCCAGCGTTCGCAAGGATGAGCTTGTGCCAGTCATTGCGCCGTGAACCCTCCGTCGGCACAGATCACCTGCCCGGTGATGAACGCCGCGCGGCTGGACAACAGGAAACTGACCAGCTCTGCGATCTCGTTGGGCTCGCCGAGCCGGCCCATCGGAATGCTCTGCTCCATTGCGGCCAGCGCCACCGGATCGGCAGTGACGGCCGCCACCATCGCGGTGCGCACCGGACCTGGGCCGACCGCATTGACGCGGATGCCCTGCGGTGCCCATTCCAGCGCCAGCGACTTGACCATGCCATTGAGACCGGCCTTGGAGGCCGCATACGCGGCGCCGCGCGGATGACCGACCAGACCGATCTGGCTCGTGACCACGACCACACTGGCCTGCGCTGCGCCGCCGTCCAGGCGCATGCACGCGATCGCCGCACGTGTCAGCAGGAAAGTCGACGTCAGGTTGAGCTCCAGTGTCTGGCGCCACTCCTGCGCGCTGGTATCGTCCGAGCCCTTCTTGAAAAAGATGCCGGCGCAACAGGCCAGGCCATCGAGCCCGCCCAGCACGTCCGCTGCGCGCCCGGGCAACGTGACACAACCGGCCTCATCGAGCAAGTCCTGCTGCATCACCAGGGCGCCAGGCAACGCATCGCGGGCGAGTGCAGCCTGCGTCGCGTCTTGCACCACGGCAGCCAACCGGGCTCCGTGCGCTTGCAACAACGCTGCCGTGGCCAGGCCGATGCCGGAACCGGCGCCAGTGACCAGCAAGCGCCGGCCCGCCAGCTCCGGTTGACGCAACACAATCGGCTTGGCGTCCATCAGCTACAGCCCCAGGTAATTCTTGCGCAGGTCTGGATCGTTGGCCAGGTCGCTCGCCGCGCCCTGCATTGCCACAGCGCCGTTCTCGATGATGTAACCCCGGTGGGCAATCGCCAGCGTCTGGACCGCGTTCTGCTCCATCAGCAGGATCGACTGGCCCTCGCGGTTCATCCTGACGACGAGTGCGAACATTTCCTCGACCAGCATTGGCGACAAACCCAGTGATGGTTCGTCCATGATCAGCAGGACCGGCTCGGCCATCAGGCCGCGGCCGATCGCCAGCATCTGCTGCTCACCGCCGGACAAGGTTCCCGCTGACTGGCTGAATCGCTCTTTCAAGCGCGGGAAGATGGTGACTACCTTCTCCAGGTTGTCGGCGCGCCGGGCGCGGCCGCGCACCAGGCTGCCGGTCTCCAGGTTCTCGCGCACGTTCAGGTTCGGAAACACGCGCCGACCCTCGGGCACGTGGATCACGCCACGCTTGACGATCTCGCTCGAGCTCAGCCCCACCAGTTCTTCGCCCTGGAACTTGATTGATCCGGAGAAAGGCTTGTACAGGGCCGAGATGTTGTTGTTCAGCGTCGACTTGCCGACGCCGTTGCTGCCCAGCACGGCGACGATCTCGCCCTTGCCGACATCGAGGTCGATGCCGCGCAGGATCTCGACGCTGCCGTAGCCGGCATGCAGCTGGCGTACTTCAAGCATGGGTCGCCTCCGTCGGTTTGTGGGCTGCCGGGTCGGCTTTGCCGCGACCGAGATAGGCCTCGATCACGGCCGGGTTGTTCACCACCTCTTGCGGCGCACCCTGCGCAATGATCTTGCCGTACGACAACACATAAATCTGATCCGACAGGCTCATCACCGCATGCATGACGTGTTCGATCAGCAGCACTGTCACGCCGCTGTCGCGGATCGCCCGGATGATGGCGATGATCTCCAGGATCTCGGTCGGATTGAGCCCTGCCATGACCTCGTCGAGCAGCAACAGCTTCGGACCGGTCGCCAATGCGCGCGCCAGTTCCAGCCGCTTGCGCCCGGCGACCGTCAGGCCGGATGCCGGCTGCGCAAGCAAGGGCTCCATGCCGACCTGGCGCGCCACCGCACGTGCATGTTCCCAGGCCTCGCGGCGGTCGGGGAACTGTTGATAGGCGCCGACAGCGATGTTCTCGTGCACCGTGAGCTTGGCGAACGGCTGCGTGATCTGAAACGTACGTACCATGCCGGCGCGCGAGATCCGGTGCACCGGCCAGCCGGTGATGTCCTGACCCATGAAGTGCACTTGCCCCGCGCTGACAGGATGGAAGCCGGCGATACATGCGAACAACGTCGTCTTGCCCGCGCCATTGGGTCCGATTAGCGCCACGATGCGGCCCTGCTCCACCTGCAAACTGGCATCATCAACGGCCCGCAGGCCGCCGAACACCTTGCTCAGGTTCTTTACCTGCAACATCATTTCTGGCTCCCCGGTTTACGGCCACGCTTGCGGCTGAACAGGTCAATCAAGCCGTTGGGCAGGAAGGCGATGATGATCACCAGCAATGCGCCATACAACACCAGCGACAGGCCCTGGATCTGCGTCAGCGTACGGGTGACGTCGCTGACCAGCGCCAGCAACAGCGAGCCCACCAGCGGACCGTAGACCGTGCCGGCACCGCCGATCATGGTCACCAGCAGCATCTCGATCGATTTGTCGGTGCCGAAGGCAATCAATGGGTCGATGTAAAGGAAGTACTGGGCAAAAAAGCTGCCGCCGATGCCGCCGATGGCACCCGAGATCAGCATCACCTTGACTTTCTCGGCAAACACGTTGATACCCAGCGCCTTGGCGGAGTCTTCGTTCTCGCGAATCGCGGCCAGTTGCGCGCCGAAACGCGAGCGCTGCATCCACTCGGCCAGCACCACCGAGCCTGCGGCCAGCACCAGGATCAGGAAGTAAAAGCCGCTGCGGTCGGCAAACTGCAGGTTCCCGGCGCCGATATCCATCGGTATCAGCAACCCCAGCCCGCCTCCCGTGATGCCGATCGAGTTGCTGACGATGCGCAACACCTCGGCGAAGGCCAGCGTGATCAGCGCGAAATAGGAGCCTTTGAGGCCAGCGCGGAACGACAGCACCGCGATCACGCCACCGATGAATGCTCCGGCCAGGCCTGCGATCGGCAATCCCAGCCAGGGTGATATTCCATAACGCATCTGAACAATCGTCGACGCATAAGCTCCGACACCGAAAAACGCGACATGGCCGAATGACAATTGGCCGGCAAACCCTCCAGAGATGTTCCAGGATTGGCCGATGAAGGCGTAGAACAGGGCCAGCACGCCGAAGTTGACCATGAAGCTGGACGGGAACACGAACGGGAACGCGATCGCGACTGCCAGCACCGACAGGTGCAGCTTCCAGGGAATGGGTTTGAGATCGGATGCGGTTGTCATGACTTCGCCCCGAACAGACCCGATGGACGGAACAGCAGGATCAATATGAAGATCAGCGATATGCCGATCTGCCCCATGCTCTCGCCCAGGAACAGGCCGCCGAACGACTCGGTCAGGCCGATGATCAGGCCGCCCACGACCGCGCCCAGGAAACTGCCCATGCCGCCCAACACCACCACCGTGAAGGCGACCAGCACAAACACATGGCCTACCGTCGGCGACACATAGAAGATCGGCATCATCAGCGATGCCGCCGCACCCAGCGTGGCCAGACCGATGCCGTACGAGATCGCGAAGATCCGGTCCACGTCAATACCTACCAGACGCGCCCCGACACGCTCCTTGGCGACCGCACGGATCGCACGGCCGGTGTCGGTGCGTTGCATGAACAGGCCCAATGCCGCGCAAATCGCCATGGCCACGGCGAACGAGATTAGCTTGGGCAGTGGCACGAAGGCCGGCCCCACTTCCACCATGGTGTCCGAATACGACACCAGGATCGTGCGCGAATCGCCCTTGAAGAACATCAGCGCCAGGTTTTCGATCAGGATCGACAGGCCGAGCGTCACCAGCAGGATGTTCTCGTCCTTGCCGCTGGACAAGCGACCGATCAGGCCCTTGTACAACAGATATCCCAGAACGAACATCGCCGGCACCATGATGAATAACGACAGGTAGGGGTCGATGCCCAGCAGCGTGAGCAGGTAATACACGCCGAACATGGCCAGCATCAACATGCTGCCATGGGCGAAATTGATGATGTGCAGCACGCCGTAGATCAGCGTCAGGCCCGACGCCACAAGCGTATAGATCCCACCCAGCAGCAGGCCGTTGATGGCCGCCGCGCCAATGATGTTCGCGTCCACGAAACCTCCAGGAATTATGCGTCGACCTCCGGCTGAATGCCGAAGGTCGACAGAGGGTCAGCTGATGCGCTCAGCTCACATCTTCGGACGCGGGTATACCGGCTTGGCCGACGCGAACTGCTCGGGCGCCACCACGTCGATATCGGTCTTGGACGCCTGCAGCAACGCGCCGCGACCGCCCTCGTTCTGGCCGTTGACAAACTTGGTCGGGCCGTACGGCATCATGTCGGGGAACCAGGTGCTCGCGGCCAGCGCTGCGATGACCTTTTCCTTGTCGGCAGTGGCCGCGCGCTGCAGGGCATCGGCGTACAACATGATGCAGTTGTACGACAGGTAGACCTCGAAAGTGAACAGTCCGCCCTTGGCCTCGACCTGCTTCTTCAATGCCATGGCCTTTGCGCTCTTGGGATTGAACCAGTGGTTGAAGTCCATCATGTACTGGGCGACATCCGGCTGTTCCTTGATCAGCTTGTAGTTGAAGCCGCCGCCCAGCACGCTGAACATCGCGGCCACGTCGACCTTCTGCTGCGCCAAAGTACGCGCCAGCAGCACGTACTCATTCTGGTAGTTGCTCATGATCACCAGGTCAGGCTTGAGGCCCTTGATGCGCAGCGCAATGTTCGAAAAATCGCGTGTCGGGTTGGCGTGCTTGATGGTCTCCACGGCCTGGATGCCGATGCTCGGTAACTTGCCGGCCAGCAATTTGGCGGTGCCGGTACCGAACTCGGATTCCTCATGCACCAGCACCGCCGTCTTGGCGACACCATTGGCGCCCTTGTTGAGATCGCCCAGCGCAACGACGGCATCGTCCACACATTTACCAAACCCGGGCTTGAGCCGGAACACATTCTTCAGGCCGCGGTTGACAATCAGGTCGGAGGCACCCACGTCGATCAGGAAAGGCGTGTTGTACTTGGCCGCAGCCTGCGTGGCCGGCAACGCAATGCCGCTGGAAAAGCAACCCAGATAGGCGGACACACCGTCCTGCTCCATGCGCTCGACCTCGCTCACACCCACCTCGGGGCGCGACTGCGAATCGCCCAGCAAGGCTTCCAGCTTGGCACCCCCCATGGCCTTGATGCCACCGGCCGCATTGATCTCGTCGATCGCCAGCTGCGCGCCCATACGCGACTGGCCACCGCTGTATGCCAGGCCGCCACTGACGGGATGCACCAGACCGACCTTGACCGGTTTGGGCTGGGCCAGCAGGATGCCGGGTGCGCCGAGCACTGCGCTCGCCGCGCCAGCCTGCAGAATCAATCGACGCGACAGTGGGTGGGTTGTATTCATGGGAGTCCTCACGGTGGTTGGTGACAAGGGGAAAATGTTTACATTGTTCCATTGATAGAACAATTAGACTAGACTATGCACGCAAGCTGCCGGCAAGTCAACTCCGGCAAAACCCGATGTACAAAACAGTGGGGAGTCGCCACCGTGGACCATGACCTGTACGACTATTCGGCGCTGCCATTGCGCCAGGGCGGCCCACCCGGCCTGGCGTTCGGGCTGTCGGCGTTCGCTGTATTGTTCCTCGAGCATTGGGAGTTGTGCCCGCCGGCAGATGCCCTGCGCGACCCGCGGATGGTCGGCGAGTTCGGCAGCTTCACGCCCGATTACCGCAGCTGGTCGCAACGCGAATACGGGCTGCGCGTGGGCATCTTCCGGGTCATCGATGCCTTGCGTGATGCCGGCATCCGACCGGTGATTGCCGCCAACGCGATGGCGGTGTCACGCGTGCCGGGCCTGGTGGACATCTTCCGGCAATGGGGCTGTGAATGGATTGCCCATGGATTGGCGGCGACGCGTTTGATGCATGGCGACATGCCGCTGGAGCAGCAACGCTCGCATATCCGGCAGTCGATTGAAGCCATAGCGTCGGCTACCGGTCAACGCCCGGCCGGATGGCTGAGCCAGGACTGGGGCACCACAGCCGACACCCCCGGTCTGTTGGCGCAGGCCGGCATCCGCTTCACGCTGGACTGGTGCAACGATGACCAGCCTTACTGGATGACCACCGATCCTGTGTTGCTGTCGATCCCGCTGTCGGCCGAATGGGATGACGTGCAAAGCCAGTGGTTGCGCCATATCGAACCGCGCGCGCACGTTGCCATGACTGCAGACGCCTTTCACCGGCTGCGCGCCGAATGCGCCACACACCAGCGCGGTGCTGTGTTCGGCCTGGCTTTGCACCCCTGGTTGTGTGGCATGCCGAGCCGCATAACTGCGCTGCGCCATCTGTTGCAAGAACTGCGTGCCCACGGCGACGTGCGATGGACCAGTCCACACGCCATCCATCAGGCCATAACCGAATAGATCCGCCATGAACCCTGTCGAACAACTGAGCCGATTCGCCGCCGAACTCGACTACCCGTCGCTGCCATCCGAGGTGCGGGACCAGACCGGTTGGATTCTGGCCGACACCATCGCTGCCATCGTCGGGGGATCGGCCGAACCCGAGATGCTGGCCTTGGCAGGCAGACTCGGAAACATCGGCGACAGCACCGTGCTCGGACACGGACGTTGTGCCAGCGCCGACGTCGCGGCCTTGCTCAACGGTACGGCCGGTACCTTTCTCGAAATGGACGAAGGCAACCGCTTCTCGCGCGGTCATCCGGCCATCCACGTGTTACCGGCCGCGCTGGCCTTGGCTGAGCAACGTGGTGCCGATGCAAATAGTTTTCTTTCAGCGCTTGTCGTCGGCTACGAGGTTGGCTCGCGTATTGGAGCCGCCTCACGCCTGCGCGCCAGCATGCACCCGCACGGCACCTGGGGCACGATAGGCGCCGCAGCCGCCTGTGCGCGCCTGGCCGCAGTGGACGCGAAGCTCATGGCCGAGACCATCAACATCGGCGCATCGCTGACCACCGCCACGTCCAAGCGCACCATGCTCGAGGGTGGCCTGGTTCGCAATGTCTACGCTGGCCTCAGCAACCGCCAGGGACAACTGGCGCTGCAATTGGCAGAATCGGGTTTTACCGGTGAACGTGACGCCGTCGCATCGCTGATGGGCGCCATCGTGTCCGAGCACTTCGAGCCGCAGGAGATGCTGCGCGAATTGGGCGATCTCTGGCATCTGACGCAGAACTACTTCAAGCTGCATTCCTGCTGCCGCTTCAACCACGGCACGCTGGACGCCCTCGACCAGATTGCCGCGCGGGCTGCGCTGCCACTGCCCGATGACATTCGCGACATCCGAGTCGACAGTTACGCCTATGCAGCCGAACTCGACGATCAGACGCCGCGCAACACGCTGGCAGCCAAGTTTTCGGTGCCGTTTGCGGTTGCCACGCGCATCGTTCATGGTCACAGCGGATTGGAGGGCTTCAGCTGGAACGCGGTGCGCGATGCGCGCGTTCTGGCGCTGGCGCGTCGGGTAACGGTGCATGAAGATCCACAGATGACCCGGCGCCTGCCACTGGAGCGCCCGGCAAAGGTGCTGATCACGCTGCTCGATGGTCAGACGCTGCAGGGCGAAGTCGGCGTGAATCGGGGCGACGATGCCCTGCCCTACAGCCGCGACGAGCTGCGCGTCAAATTTTTGGAACTGACCGGCCGCGTCTGGCCACAGGCACATGCCGCGCAGGTACTGGAGGCCACCTTGGCTCTGGCCGCAGGCGGGACCGACTTCGCCGCTTGGGTCGGCCTGTTGCGCCACCCGCCGCGTCGGGCGGATTAACGCAGCAGCAGCGCGGGAATACGCACGGCGCGCAGCAACTCGTCGGTGCGGCTGCCGAACAACATGTTGCGCCAGCGCGGATGGTGATAGGCCCCCATGACCAGCAGGTCGATCGACTCCGACTCGATGGTCTGCAGAATGAGATTTTGCGCATCCCCGTCCTGGATGGACGCCTGTACCGTGAATCCGGCCTTGCGCAGGCTTGCAGCGGCCACTTCCATTTCACGGGGTCCGGCCTGATGCGTTTTTCCGACCATCAGCAAGTGCACTGGCAAGCCGCGCAGTAACGGACTCTCGGCCACCATCTGTACGCCTCGCTGGGTCAACGCACTGCCGTCGAACGCGATCAGCACGCGTTGGGGCGCCTTGAAGTCTTCGGTCACCGTGAGCACCGGCCGCTGCAACACCCGCACCACCCGTTCGACATTGCTGCCCAGGTCGGGCCGGCTCGCCACTGCGGACTGGCCATGACGGCCGAGCACGAACAGCCGCACACCGGGTTCCCAGTCACGCAAGGTGTCGTCCAACAGGCCATGGCGCTGGCGCATGTCGACCGACTCCACGCCCGCCGCAAGGGCGCGTTCGCGCAGACGGTTCAGAAAAATGCGTCCCTGTTCACGCGCGTTCCGGGTATGGATCTCGTCCTGCGCGGACAACTCGCTGAGAAGATTTTCCTGGGCATTGGGTGTCAGGGCGCCACTGTGATCACGTGTGTCGCCAATTTCCGGATGGCGCTCGATCACATGCAGCAGTTCCAGCGGCGCGTCCATGCGCGCAGCGGCCCAGGCCGCATAGTCGCCGACATGATCGGCAAACGGTGACTGATCGACGCAGGCCAGGACCTTGTTCTCGATATTCATGATCTTGCCGCCTTGTCAGTGGCCGAGCAGCAGGTCGTCTGCGCCGTCCTTGTCGTGCACGCCGAACTTGTCGACCATGGTGGCACTGGCCTCATTCAGGCCGATGACCTCGACCTCACAACCTTCGCGGCGAAACTTCAGCACCACTTTGTCCAGCGCGCTGACCGCGGTGATGTCCCAGAAATGCGCCCGGCTCACGTCGATGCGCACAAGCTCGATGACTTCCTTGAAGTCGAAGGCATTGACAAAACGGTCGGCGGTTGCGAAGAACACCTGGCCGGTGATCTGGTAGGTGCGCTGGCGTCCTTCATCCTCGGCCAGCGACCCGACCCGCAGGATCTGTCCCACCTTGTGCGCGAAGAAGAAACCCGACAACAACACCCCGGTCAAAACGCCCTTGGCCAGGTCATGGGTGAACACCGTCACCAGCACAGTGGCCAGCATTACCGCACTGGAACTGCGCGGGTGGTCGCGCAGATTGCGGATCGAGCCCCAGTTGAAGGTGCCGATCGAGACCATGATCATGACAGCGACCAGCGCCGCCATCGGAATCTGGCGCACCCAGTCCCCCAGGAATACGACCAGGATCAGCAGGAACAAGCCGGCGCACAACGTTGACAGCCGACCACGTCCGCCGGATTTCACATTGATCACCGACTGGCCGATCATGGCGCAACCCGCCATGCCGCCGATAAAACCCGTGGCGATATTGGCCACACCCTGGCCCACACATTCGCGGTTCTTATCGCTTTTCGTGTCGGTCAGGTCATCGACGATCGTGGCAGTCATCAACGACTCGAGCAAGCCCACCACCATCAAGGTCAGCGAATACGGCAGGATGATCTTCAAAGTCTCGAAATTCAACGGGATATCCGGGATCAGGAAGATCGGCAGGCTGTCGGGCAGTTCGCCCATGTCACCCACCGTGCGGATGTCCAGTTGCAGCACCAGCGCAACGCCGGTGAGCACGACGATGGTGACCAGTGGGGACGGCACGGCGCGGGTGATGTAGGGGAACAGGTAGATGATGCCCAGGCCGGCCGCCGTCATCGCATACACATGCCAGGTGACATTGGTCAGTTCGGGCAGCTGCGCCATGAAGATGAGAATCGCCAGTGCATTGACAAAGCCGGTCACGACCGAGCGCGACACGAAACGCATCAGCGCGCCCAGGCGCACCCAACCGGCCACGATCTGCAGCACACCGGTCAGCACCGTGGCCGCGAGCAGGTATTGCAGACCATGGTCCTTGACCAGCGTCACCATCACCAGGGCCATGGCGCCAGTGGCCGCCGAAATCATGCCCGGACGCCCGCCGACAAAGGCAATCACCACGGCGATGCTGAACGATGCATACAGGCCGACCTTGGGGTCGACCCCGGCAATGATGGAAAACGCGATGGCTTCAGGAATCAGCGCCAGCGCCACCACCATGCCGGCAAGCAGATCGTTGCGGACATTCGAGAACCATTCGCTTTGCAGGGAATTCATGAAACACTCGATGGCATGGCACCCGCTGTAGCCCAACGGTTGGGCCATGCAGAGAAAGAAAAAAGACACCTGGATCGATCCAGGCCTGAGGCGGTCCGGGTCAGGCCGGCCTGGCCCGCAACCGATACCGATCACACCGGGCGTTCGCGCAGCCAACCCATATTGCAGCGCAACATTTTATCCCCACGTCTGCGACGGCCCCGGCGTGGCGGCCCGCAAGGCGAGATGCCGGCGATCAACCCAGCGAGTTGTCACCGCTCATATAGACGCTCATCTCGCTGATGCGGCCCTCGTGCAGGCGAAAGAAATTGCAGTTGTGCTTGACGGTCACCGTCCCCTGCGGGGAGACGTTGCGCACCGTGAACTGGCTGGCAATTCGCCGCGGTGCCGCGACCACATGGTCGAAGTCACCATGCCAGACGCTGGTGTAGCGCGCGAAGAGGCGGCTGTACATGCCACGGATCTCGCTGTCCCGGCCACGGTACACGGTGTCAAAGGTGGCGATCGTCACCCAGGCATCCGCCGCGAAGCAATCCAGCGTCGCTGGCAGGTCCATCCGGTCCACCGCCGCAAAATAGTGAATGACCAGCGCGGTGATCGGCTGACCGGCGCAAGGTCCGCCTGTCAACGATTCGGCTGCGGCGATGGTCGACATCAGCGGGCCTTGCTTGATACCTGCGCCGCAACCAGCATGCTCTGCAACATGTCGAGCCGCGGAAACATCGGCGCCGGGTAGCCGGCACGGCTGTGACGCAGGCCCAGCACCAACGCAGCCTCGGCCATCTTGTAGCTCAGCGGGCCCGGATTGATCACGGGTACCGGCAGCCGCTCGGCCAGGTAGTCATGGGCCTGGTGCATGGTGGTCGAACCCAGTATCAGCACCTCTGCCCCATCTTCGTCGATGGCCTTGCGCGCCGCCTGTTCCAGCAACGGGAATATCTGTTCCTCCTTGCCGGCCAGCAAGGCCTGGTTGTCGGGAGGAACCTCGATTGCACGCACAGACGCGCATTTGTGGTGCATGCCCAGTTCATCAAGCGCCTTCTTGTACAGCGGCTTCCAGCGGCTGGCCATGGTCAGGATCGAGAAGCGATCGCCCAGCATCAGCGCAGTGAGCATGGCCACCTTGCCCGGGCCGAACACCGGAATGTCCAGCACCGAACGCAGCGCGGCGACACCCGAGTCGCTCATGGTGTCAATGCACACGGCGGCATATCCCTCTTGCTGCGCCTGGCAGCCGGCTTCGAAGTTGGCGACATCGGCCAGCACGAAGTCATGGTGGCTCGAATAGTTGGCCGGGCCGGCCTTGACGGTGCGGTACTCGAACACGATGTCGGGGCCAAACTGCAGGCCTGCCAGCTGCTGCTCGCGCAGCAGAAGGTTGTCGGCCGACATGGCGAAGGGTACGATGACCAGGACCTTTTTCATGCGCTGGCTCCCGAGCGGGCCGGCACCCGCAATTCATCGAGCGCGGCCGCGGTCGATGTCACGCGTCCGAACAGGCGTTGAAAGTTGCGCATCGTCATCTGGTGCAAGTCCTCATGGGTGGTGCCGCAGGCGTCTTCGACCAGCGTCACCAGGTAACCGCGGTCAGCCGCTTCGCGCGCCGTGGTCTCGACGCACATGTTCGTCGAGATGCCACACAGATACAACTGCTCGCAACCCAGCGCGCGCAACAGGCTGTCGATATTCGTCGACGCAAACGCGCCAATGGATGTCTTGCGCAGCACATGCTCGCCCGCGCGGGGCCGCAACTCCTCCAGGATCTCGTGCTCATGGCTGCCCACATGGTTGGCAAATTCCACGAACAACTTGCGCATGTGGATGGGTGCATCCCGCGCGTCGGCATGGGCTGCGCCGACCGTGACATGCAGCACCGGCTGGCACAGTTCGGTGAAACGATCGCGCAACTGGCAGGTATGGGGCACCACCTTGGACTCGATACGGTCGAACCGGTAGTTTCCAACATCGGAGCCCTGCGCCAACAGCTTGCGGCCCAGTGCACCCTGGCGTGAGCCTGTGGCGTATTGCATGTCGATGATCACCAGGGCGGCGCGGGCCGGGTCGACCGGGCGTTCGGTCATGTAGGCGCGGATGTAGTCAGCTGGGGCAGTATTTGTCATGAGTGGGGGATGTTGTTGGCGGCGCTTGCGCAGACGCGGGTTTGTTGGCGGTAGTGCGCAACGATGTCGGCGCCGGTGGCGCACCAGACACCGCTGTGCGAGAGGATGTAGTCCAGCGCTTGCGCCAGATGGTCAATGCGATGCGGTTGACCCATGATGAACGGATGCACGGCGATGTTCATGACCTTGCCGCTGACTGCACCTTCGGCATACAACACGTCGAACTCGTCGCGGATCTTCTGCGCAAACGCCGCAGCTTCCTGGCCGCGCCGCCACGCAATGCTGTCATTGATCTCCATCGAATACGGCAAGGACACCAGTTCGCCCCGCCGCACATGCACCGGTGTCGGCTGGTCGTCGTGGTACAGGTCACACAGATAGGCCATGCCGGCCTCGGCCACCAGGTCGGGCGTGCTCCACGTGTTCGACGCAGCCGGCGAGAACCATCCGGCCAGATCGCGGCCGGTCACGGCGCGGTGGATCTGCTGGCATTCGGCGATGGCCGCGCGCTCGGTCTCCTCGTCCAGGCCCCAGTGGTAACGCGTGTTGTACAGACCGTGCGACATGAACTCCCAGTTGCGCCGCATCATTGCCTCTGCGATGTCCGGGTACATCTGCAACACCGCCATCGACAGCGACACGGTGACCGGCAAGTGGTAGCGATCGAACAACTCCATCAGTCGCCAGACGCCGACCCGGTTTCCGTAGTCGCGCAAGCCGTAACCCAGGATGTCCGGATGCGGGATGCGCGGCCAGGGGTCACGGACCCGGATCTTCTCGGGCAGGAACTCATAGTGCTCGATATTGGGCGCAACCCACAGGGCCAAACGCGCGCCCCCCGGCCAGCGCAAAGGCGCACGCTCCGGGGCAGCCGAATAGGTGATGCGCTCGGAGCCATCGACCATGCCCAGGGGTTTCTCGGTATCGCGCATGATCAGCACTTCCGTGCAGCCCACAACAGGAGCCCACCATGCCCGTCATTTCCGTCACCTTGTTGCCCGGCTATTCCAGCGAAGCCGAAGGCCGGCTGGTGCAACGCGTGGCGATTGCAGCCCGTTCGGTGATTGCCGCAGCTTCGGCGGGCACCACGGTGTTCGTGCAACATGCCAGCACCTACCAGCGTGATGGCAAGGTGTTCTCGGCCGGCGGTGCGGAGCGCCCCGACGCCTCGGCGCTGGTCCATGGTTTTCTCGATCTGATGCAGCAGCGCGACCTGGCCGCAGCTAAGTCGCTGCTGGCACCGGACTTCCAGATGGCGTTTCCGGGTGCGCCTGCAATGCAGCAACTCGAGCAACTGGTGCAATGGTCGCGCAAGCGCTACCTCAGCGTGGCAAAGGACTACGAGCGCTTCGACGAATGCTGGACCGGTGATGGCGCCATCGTCTATTGTTTCGGCAATCTGCACGGAACCTGGCTCGATGGCACGCCGTTCGACGGCATCCGATTCATCGACCGGTTCGAGGTACGTGACGGCAAGATCTGCCGCCAGGATGTCTGGAACGACATGGCGCTGCAACCGATTCCCGCGGCACCGGCAGCGTCCTGAACGCGGCGCGCCACCGCCGCGGGCTTCTGGTGCAGCGCGCACGCCGTGTCGCTCCGTTCAGGCTTGCGCCGCGACCCAGGCGTCGAGAATTTCGCTGCCGGTCGCGGCCCACACGCCGTCGTGCCCCATGATGTGTTGCAGTGCGTCTTCAAGCGCCTTGATGCGGTAAGGCTGGCCAATCACCCAAGGATGCAGCGATATCGCCATGATGCGCCCACCCTGCGTGGCCGACTCCTTGTACAACTCGTCGAACTGGTCGCACAGCTGGTCGCGAAAGTCGTCCTCGGTGTGGTGGTTTTGTACCAGGATCGTGTAGTCGTCGATGTCCACCGGATGCGGCATCGCAAACAAGCCGTGGCTTGCCGTGCGCATGGCAAACGGCATGTCGTCGTTGACCCAGTCGCAGACATACTCGACACCGGCAGCTGCCAGCAGGTCGAGTGTGGCAGGCGATTCCGATTTGGCCGGCGACAACCAGCCCCTGACCGACTGGCCCGTGGCCTTGCGCAGTGTGGCCAGCGCGTCCTCGATGATTTTCTTCTCGTCGGCCAAAGCCAGCCCTGCATGGTGCAGGTGGTCCATGTCCTGCCCGTTGGCAATGATCTCCCACTTGCGGCGCGTGCACTCCTGCAACAGGCTCGGATAACGCGCTGCCACCGCTGCGTTCACAGCCACCGAAGCCCGGATGCCATGGCGGTCAAGTGCCTGCATCACCCGGAAGATGCCGACCCGGTTGCCGTAGTCGCGTAATGTGTAGTGGCGCAGGTCGGGGTAAGCCGTCTGCATCGCACCCGGCGGCTTGAACGGAACGCCTTTCATGTCCAGCGGAAACCACTCGAGCGCTGGCACCACCCATAACGCGACCCTTGCGCCATTCGGCCAGACCACCGGTTTGCGCCGCGGCAGGATCGACCAGTCATACCGGTCGTGATCCATGCCGTAGCGGCGATTCGCATAGGTCAGGTAGCTGTCGGGAATACTCATGGAAAAACCTCTGCGCCGCAGCGCTCCCTCGGGGCGAACGTGCGTTTCATGACGCCTCTCCCACGGCCTGACTGGCCTGTGCGAAAGCGTCGTAATAGTGATCGTTGAAATGCTGCGCGATTTCGCGGCCGGTGGTCAGCCAGACCTTCTCATGGCCGGTGATATACGACAAGGCCTCTTCAAAGGCGGCCATCCGGTACGGCTGGCCAACCAGATACGGATGCAGCGGGATACACATGACCGTACCCGACTTTTCGCCCTCCTCATACAAGCGGTCAAACTGGCGCTTGAGGATGTCGGCGTAACGCCGGGGCGACACCAGGTTGACGTTGTACACAATGACGTCGTTCATCTCGAGCGAATACGGAACGCTGATCAGCCGGCCCTTCTTCACCTTGACCGCACCCGGCTGGTCGTCATGAAACAGGTCACAGACATAGGTCAGCCCCATCTCGGCCACCAGGTCCAGCGTGTTGTCGGTGTAGGTCAACGCTGGTGCCAGCCAGCCGTCGAGTTTCTGGCCGGTATGTTTGCGGATGGTGTCGATCGAATCCTGGATCACCTCGCGCTCCTGCGCTTCGCTCATGCCCATCAGGTAACGCGTGTTGTAGGTGCCGTGCGAGTAGAACTCCCAGCCGCTGTCGACGCAGGCCTGGATGACCTCGGGGTGGTGTTCGCATACCGCGACATTGAGCGAGACGCTGCCACGCATATTGCAGCGCCGCATGGCCTCGAGCATGCGCCAGAAACCGGCCCGGTTGCCGTAATCGCGGTAGGCGTAATTGAGCACGTCGGGTGCGGGCCGGGGCCAGGCAGCACGCGACGGATTGCGCGGCGGGTCGAGCTCGTAGAACTCAATGTTGGGCGCGACCCAGAACGCTACCCGGGCGTCGCCTGGCCAGCGGATCTTTGGCCGGTCGGCGTACGGCAGGTAGTCGTAGAGGCCCGGATCGCGCATCACCTGGCAGCTCCGGCCGCGGGCGTTACCCGACGCAATTGCTCGAGCGTTTCCTGCACCGACAGAACATCTGCGTACTTGACCGCCATGTCGTACAGGTTCGCGAAATGCGGACCCTCGTGTTTGTCGGCAACACACTCTTCGGGCACGATCGTGCGAAAGCTGCGCGACAGGCTGTCCACCACGGTGGCCCGCACACAACCGGAGGTCGACCCGCCAGTCACCACCACGGTGTCGACCTTGTGAAACGTGAAGATCGAACCCAGGTTGGTTTCAAAAAATGCCGACGCCATGCGTTTGTTGATGATGACGTCGCGCACCTTGTCGATGTTGAGCCGATCGTCGAACTCCGAACGCCGGCTGCCAACCTTGATGTTCTGCAACGAGTCCGGCGTGTTGGTGCGCGTGCCCCAGACACCACAATCCTCGCCGGACTCCATATACGCGACGTAGGTCCAGATGACCGGGAACCCGCGCGAGCGGAACTCCTCGGCCAGGGCGTTGACGTGGTCTATCTGCCTGGGGTCGGTCTCATAGGCCGTGGCGAACTCTCCGACGCTGGTATAGGCCTTTTGCAGATCGATATTGATCAGGGCCGGCATGGCGCCAAAGCCGAAACGCTTGCGTGTCGGATTGGCCTTGAAATCGGTGAACAGCTGGCGGCTGGTTTTGGATGAATGCTCCACGGATATGTCCTTCCAGATCGACGCAAGGGATTGCCGCAACCGCACGGGCCGGGCAGCACAACCGCCAACAGCTGGCGTGGAAATAATGATGCAACAGGCCAATTGTTCTGTCAATAGGACAATTGATTCATGCTGTCGGACCCCTCCTACACCGACAGACGCCCTCTCCCGACAGGGTCGGGGCCGGGGCACCTATCGCCATGGTGCCGTTGTTTGGAGACACTGAATCCATCGCAACAAAGTGCTGCGAACGGCCCGGGCAACGGGCCGACCCCCCCTTCATCCAGGAGCCTCGTCATGTTGCACTATGCCGTCGTATTTTTTGTCATCGCCCTGATCGCCGCGCTGTTCGGCTTCGGTGGTATCGCGGCCGGCGCCGTGGGAATCGCCAAGATTTTGTTCTTCGTGTTCGCGGTACTGGCGATCGCCAGCTTCGTGTTCAGCCTGCTCAAGAAGGGATGACGCAGTCCAGCGTCACCCGTAGGCCCGTTAACACTCCCCACTCCCACGCCCAGCGCGGGGCCTGTTCAATGCTGACCAACTAACAAAGGATAAACATGCGTTTTAATGACACCATCGACAAAACCCAGGACCTCGCTCATGAGGCCGCTGACAACACCACCAGGGCGTTGCAATCCACCCGGCGCAACGCTGTGCACGGCGTGGAGAAACTCGACGACCAGTTGCAGCAGTGGGGTGCAGATGCCGCGCCAGCGATTGAGAGAGCTACCGACAACGCGGCGCAATGGGCCCGGCGCAGCGCACAACAACTGCGTGACGGATCGCAACAGTTGCAGGCCAAGGCCCGGCATGCGGCAGATGGGACCCAACAATACGTGCGCGATCAGCCGGTCAAATCGGTGCTGATCGCAGCCGGCGTAGGCGCCTTGCTGATGGGCCTGCTCAGCTTGTTCGCGCGCCCGGATTCACGCCGCTGAAGCGATCGAACCCGGCCTTACCGGCCGCTGCTGCGGCAAGGCTGGCCACACTGCCCCAGGCCATGTCCATCAGTGACACGGCCACCGGCCAGTCGCGCAGCGTGGCCAGATTGGTCAGGTCATACACCGCATAGGCGACAAAACCGAACAAGGCACCGCGAAGCAGTGTTGTGCCCCAGGGCGCGCCGACGCCGTCCGGCGCAACCGCAAAAATCAACAGCCCGATACCGTAGATCAGATAAAAAGCCAGTGCCGCGACCAGATTGACCTGCGGCGCCATCAGGTGCCCCAGGCCTTGCTGGTACAGCGATCTCGCCAGCCAGCCGATCCACACGGCGTCCATCAGCGCCATCACCAGCACCGCCGCTACCCAGCCACCCAGGTACTTTTTCATAACCAGTACTCCCACAGCCGCGCAAAAATTTCCTTGACTCGCGGCGATAGCGGCCGGCGCTCCCATTGCACCAGCGTCATCTCATCGGACTGTTGCAGGTCGCGATCGAACATGGCCTGCACCTGGGCGCCGAACTCCGCACCCAGCACCACGGCGTTGAGCTCGTGGTTGTGCAGAAAGCTGCGCCAATCCAGGTTGGTTGAGCCGACGGTAGCCCAGATCCCGTCAATCAACGCGGTCTTCGAATGCAGGATCGCGCCGTGACGCTCATGAATCTTGACTCCGGCGCGCAGCAGTCGTCCATAGTGCACACGGCCGGCGTGAAACACCAGCCATGAATCGGTTTGCGCCGGAAGTATCAGTGACACGTCGACGCCTCGGCGTGCGGCGTGCTCCAGCGCATCGAGCAGCTGCTCATCTGGCACAAAATAGGCGTTCGTGATCCGGATACTGGTTTGCGCGTGGTGGATCGCCGAAATCAAGGTACCGTAGATGCGGCTATAGGATTCATCCGGCGAACTACCGATCACCCGAACCAGTTGTTGCCCCTGCGGTTTCTGGATCGGATAGTAGTTGCGCGCCTGCAGCGGACCTCCATCCTGCGACTGCCATGCACCCATGAAAATCTTTTGCAGGTCGGCCACCACCGGTCCGTCAATCTGCAGGTCGGTGTCGCGCCAGGGCAGAGTGGCGCCCTCAGGTGGTCTCACATGCGCCAGCGGCGAACTGGAGTAGACGCCGCTGATATTGATACCACCCAGGAATGCGGTGGTGCCATCGACGATCAGCAGCTTGCGATGGTCGCGCTCGTTCAACTCCCAGACCTTGCGCGACTGCAACGGGTTGATCGGATTGAACTCTAGCACCCGAATACCGCTGGCTTGCAACCGCTCGAAGAAGGCCGGTGGCGTATTCAGCGTGCCGACACTGTCGTGGATGAGATTGACCTGCACACCCTGCAACTGCTTGTTGATCAGCGCCTGCGCAAAACGCTGGCCGACCTCGTCGTCGTCCAGGATGTAGGTTTCCATGTTGACGTGATCGCGGGCATTGGCGATGGCCGACAACATGGCCTCGTATGTCGCCGGGCCGTCCTGCAGCAGCTTGACCATGTTTCCGGTGGTCAGCGGATATCCGGCAATCGCCTCCTCGAGCGCGAGATGGCGCTCAAAAATGTCGGTCGCCAGTCCGCGTCGCTCGAGGCCGTCCAGAATCACCCGACTGCGCGCATCCGACAGCAGGCCACGCGTTCCGGCGACCTGTACCGTCCCCTGGCGCGGCATCAGGTCCGGAACATAACGGGGCAGGTCGCTGCAGCCGGTCAGCAACACCAGCACCAGCGCGAGCCAGCGTCTGAATCTGACGCGACGGCCCGAATCCGGGTCGCTGGCGGGAAACCCGCGCAAAGCTAGGGGTGACAGGCCATTCATGGTCGCATTGCGCATCGGAATACCGTGTGAAAAGCTGATCATGACACCCGTGCCGCTAAATCGGCTGTCGGACGGCACGACGCGCGCCAGCAGGATTCGATGCCGCATGCCACCCACCACTGTACTGGCACGGTCTATTCCTACAAGCAGAGGTCTTGCCGACCGATAGGCGCCACCACCGCGCAAACCTACAGTGCATCCAGCGCAACGAGACGACCCGCAAGGGATCCGTTGATACCCTCAAGCACTGTCACTCATCAGGAAATAACACCATGAAAATTCGCACACTGATCGCCGCAGCCGTATCCGCCGCCGCCTTGTTGACTGCCACGGGCTGCGCCGTGACGCGGGGTCAGGAGACGGCTGGCTCCTATGTCACTGACGCGGCCATCACCACCAAGGTCAAAGCGCGCTTCGTGCAGGACAAGCAGGTCGATGCGACCAGCATCAAGGTTGAAACCCTTAACGGCACCGTGATGTTGTCGGGCTTCGCGAAGAACGTCACCGAAAAGGTCCTCGCCGAAAGCCTGGCCAGTGGCGTCAGCGGCGTGAAGATGGTCAAAAACGAACTCGCCGTCAGCCCCTGATCGTCGCCCGCGGGACGCCGCGACCGCGTCCCGTCACGTCTGCCATTCGCGAGAACGGCGCAAGAAGGCCTGCTGCCCCTATAAGGGCAACAGGTTTTTTCGCATGCAACCGGCACGACCTGATTTACCATCGCAATATGTCAGCGTCGCAATCCGACATCTCCGCGAACGACACCATCGCTGTGCTTCTGGACATTCACGGCCAGGTACAGGGTGTCGGTTATCGGCAAGCAATGCAGTCCGTTGCCAGCAAACTGCAGTTGCAGGGCTGGGTGCGCAACCGGCGCGACGGACACGTGGAGGCCCTGGTACAAGGACCGTTCGCTCAAGTCGCGCGTTTGCTGGTGTGGTGTCAGCACGGCCCCCCGCAGGCGCGCGTCGATCAGGTCGCGCAGCAAACACAGGCACCCGAGCCCCAGTGGACGGAGTTTGTTTGCCGGGAAACAGAGGACTGATGGCTGCCATCGCCGCAAAGCTGCTGCGCGCGCTGCTGATATTTGTGCCAAACCTCGCATTCGCGCAGCAGCCATTGCCGGGCCCGGCATCGGTGGCGCTGGCGCAGCACCGGTTCTCGAGCATGGCCGTCGGCCCGGTGACCGCTCCCTGGCGCGTCGTCGGCCTGCCGGGTCAGAAATTTCCGCTGACCCGATTTGCCATCGCTCAAAGCGGCAATACACCAGTGCTGCGTCTGCAGGCCGATGCGTCCTACGGCAACCTGGTGTTCGACATGCAAGGCACACCGCTGCCGGCCGCTGCGCGACTGCGCTGGCGCTGGCAGTTGGAGCGCGCTCCCGAAGGCACCGACCTGCGCCGCAAGGAAGGTGACGATGCGCCGCTCAAGGTCTGCGCGTTGTTCGACATGGCATTGCAAGGCATGTCGTTCGGCGAGCAGACCCGGCTGCGCGTCGCACGCGCCATGTCCGGCGAGGCGCTGCCAGCCGCCACGCTGTGTTACGTCTGGGACTCGCAATTGCCGGTCGGGACCGAACTGCCCAATGTCTTTAGCCCGCGCGTACGTTATCTGGTCGTCAGCCAGGGGCCGGCCCGGCCGGGCCAATGGCTGACACTGGAGCGAGACGTGGCCAGCGACTTCCTGCGTGTGTTCGGCCATGAATCTGCTGTCGTACCGCCGCTGCTGGCGTTGGCCGTGGGCGCCGACACCGACAACACATCCTCGCACAGCGTGGGCTACGTCGGCGACCTGGGACTGGCCCTGCCCTGACGCGGGCGAGCGCTGGCAGCACGGCGAGCGATGCGCATCGGGCAGGACTGCCGCGCGAATCATGTAAGAATTTCGAAAGTCTGGCGACAACCAGCAAGATCCACGGCGTCGCTGAACGTGCCGCCAACAACCAGGAATCGGTCTCACTGTGCGCCTTCAAAAAATACTGATCCTGATGCTCGTTGCCCTCGGCGCGATTGCGTTCTTCGGATTCGACCTTGGACGCTTTTTCAGCCTCGATTTCGTCAAGCAAAGCCAGGGCCAGATCGCCACGCTGTATGCCGACCAGCCGGTCAAGACCAGCCTGGCCTATTTCGCCATTTACGTCGCCATCACGGCGTTGTCGCTACCCGGCGCGGCCATCATGACGCTGGCTGGCGGCGCGGTGTTCGGCTTGGTGTGGGGAACGGTACTGGTGTCATTCGCATCCACGCTGGGCGCCACACTGGCCATGCTGGTTGCGCGCTACATCCTGCGCGACAGCATCGAGGCGCGCTTCGGACGCCGGCTCACCGAAGTCAACAAGGGAATCACGCGCGAGGGGCCGTTTTACTTGTTCACGCTGCGGCTGATCCCGGCCATTCCGTTTTTTGCACTCAATCTGCTGATGGGTCTGACCCGCATGAAGACACTGACCTTCTTCTGGGTCAGCCAGGTCGGCATGCTGGCCGGCACCGTGGCCTATGTCTATGCCGGCACCGAGATCGCCAAGATCGACTCGCTGGGCGCGATCCTGTCGCCAGGTCTGATCGGCGCCTTCGTGGTGCTGGGCCTGTTTCCGCTGCTGGCCAAGAGGATCGTCGAGGCGCTCAAGCGCCGCAAGGTGTTCGCGCGCTGGAACGCGGTGCGCCCAAGCCGCTTCGACCGCAACCTGGTCGTCATCGGCGCTGGCGCCGGCGGGCTGGTTGCGTCGCTGATCGGCGCTGCGGTCAAGGCCAAGGTGACGCTGGTCGAGTCGCACAAGATGGGGGGCGACTGCCTGAACTTCGGTTGCATACCGAGCAAGGCGCTGATCCGCACCGCCAAGCTGCGCCACCAGATCCAGCATGCCTCGGACTATGGCCTGGGATCGGCCAGCAGCGACTTCGATTTCCGGCAATTGATGGCACGTATCCATAAGGTCATTGCCGACATCGCGCCCCACGACAGTGTCGAACGCTACACCGGGCTGGGGGTCGACGTGCAACTGGGCCACGCCACCATCGTCAACCCGTGGACGGTGGAGATCAAGGGCCATGACGGCGCAACCCAGCGCCTCACGACCCGAAACATCGTCATTGCGGCCGGAGCCCGGCCGTTCGTGCCACCCCTGCCCGGCCTGGACAGCGTCGACTATGTCACCAGCGACACCTTGTGGGACATTTTCGCGCAGATGGACGAGATGCCGCGGCGCATGGTCGTGCTCGGCGGCGGCCCCATCGGCTGCGAACTGTCACATGCGTTTGCCCGCCTGGGCGCCGAAGTCAGCCAGATCGAGATGGCACCGCGCATCATGATGCGCGAGGACGAAGAGGTGTCGGAACTGGCCCGCAAAGCCTTGCAGGCCGATGGTGTCAAGGTGCTGGTGTCGCACAAGGCCTTGCGCTGCGAGAAGTCTGCCGATGGCGCCAAGTCCATCATCGTCGAGCACGACGGCCAGGAGAGTCGGCTGGAATTTGACGCGCTGATCGTGGCGGTCGGACGCGCTGCGCGTCTCACCGGCTACGGCCTGGAAGAGCTTGGCATTCCGACCCAAAAAACGGTGGAAACCAACGAGTACCTGCAGACGATCTACCCGAACATTTACGCCGCGGGTGATGTGGCCGGGCCGTTCCAGTTCACCCACGTGGCCGCGCATCAGGCCTGGTATGCCGCGGTCAACGCGTTGTTTGGCGACTTCAAGAAGTTCAAGGCCGACTATTCGGTGATCCCCTGGGCCACCTTCATCGATCCCGAAGTGGCGCGGGTCGGCCTTAACGAGCAGGACGCCAAGGAACAAGACATACCCTATGAGGTCGTCAAGTACGGTATCGACGACCTGGACCGGGCCATCGCCGACAGCGAGGCACGCGGCTTCGTCAAGGTGCTGACGGTGCCGGGCAAGGACAATATTCTGGGCGTCACGATCGTCGGCTCGCATGCGGCCGAACTGCTGGCTGAATACGTGCTGGCGATGAAACACGGCCTGGGCATGAACAAGATCCTCGGCACCATCCATACCTACCCGACCTGGTCGGAGGCCAACAAATACGCCGCCGGTGAATGGAAGCGGGCACACCAGCCGCTGCGCCTGCTCGAATGGGTGCGCAAGTACCATGACTGGAAACGAGCCTGACACCCCCATGTTGAATCGACGCCTTTTCCTGACCGCATCAAGCACGCTGGTACTGGGTTGGCCAGTGGCTTTCGTGCAGGCACAGAGCGCCGACAGCGCACTGGACCACAGCTATCCGGACTGGGATGCGCTGCTCAAAAAACATGTGCGCTGGCTGGCTGACAACAAGCAGAGCCAGGTTGACTACAAGGCATTTCTCGCCGACCGCGCGGCGCTGCAGCAGATCCTGGCACGCTGGTCGGCCGTGACGCCGGCCCAGTTCGCCGGCTTCAACCGCCAACAGAAGATGGCCTTCCTGATCAACGCCTACAACGGCTTCACGGTCGAACTGATCCTTACCCAATACCCGAACCTGAAGTCGATCAAGGATCTGGGTAGCCTGTTTCAAAGTCCCTGGAAGAAGAAATTCTTCCGCCTGCTGGGTGAAGAGCGCTATCTGGACTGGATCGAACACGAACAGTTGCGCCCTGGCTACAACGACTGGAGGGTGCATGCTGCGGTCAATTGCGCATCCATTGGCTGCCCCGCGCTGCGGCGCGAAGCCTTCGTCGCGCCGCGCCTGGACGAGCAACTCGACGACGCCATGAACCGCTTCATGTCCGACGCCACGCGCAATCGCTACGTTGACGGCCGCGCCGAGTTGAGCGAAATTTTCAAATGGTTTGGCGAGGACTTTCAGAAAGGCCACCGCGGCATCGGCAACCTCAACGATCTGGTACTGCGTTATGCCGACGCTCTGGGCGTGCCGATGGCCGAACGTGCCGCGATACGGGCCGGTTCGGTACGCATCCGGTACGTCGACTACGACTGGTCGCTGAACGACATCCGCCGCTGAATTTATGGGGCAGATATCGCCCAGCGGCTCCCCGGAACTGACACTAAACTGGGGCTCCTCAAAAATTCATCTGGAGACATGGCATGCAATTCAAACTCGGGCTGATCGCTCTGGGCCTGGTCATCGCGCAAACCGCGTCAGCACAAACCGGACCGGTGCGACTGGTGGTCGGCTTTCCGCCCGGCGGGTCGGCCGATACGACGGCACGGCTATTGGCCGACAAGATGAAAGACACGCTGGGCGTATCCGTGCTGGTGGAGAACAAGCCGGGCGCCGGTGGCCGCATTGCCGCGCAAATGGTCAAGGATGCTGCGCCCGATGGCAACACCGTGATGGTGGTCCCGTTCGCGGTGATGGTCGTGCAACCCATGGTGTTCAAGAGCATCAAGTACGACACCACGAAGGACTTCACGCCCATCGGCAATGCGACGACCTTCCCGTTGGCGCTGGCTGCCGGGCCCGGCACTCCCGCCAAGGACATGAAGGAACTGATTGCCTGGTTCCAGGCTAATCCGGGCAAGGCCAATTTCGGTTCACCGGCCGCCGGCTCCATGCCCCACTTCATGGGCGAGATGCTGGCCGACGCCGCCAAGATGAAACTCACCCACGTCGCCTACCAGGGCGGTGCGCCGCTGGTCACCAATCTGCTGGGCGGGCAGATCCCGATCGGCTTTGACACGCCGGCCGAGTTTGCCGAGTACCACAAGGCCGGCAAGTTGCGCATCCTGGCTCTGAGTGGCGCGCAGCGCAACGCCAACTTCCCTGGCGTGCCGACCTTCAAGGAACAAGGCATCGACATTGACGCGCTGGCCTGGTTCGGCGTATTCGGTCCACCGGCCATGCCCAAGGCGACGGTCGACAAACTCAACGGCGCACTGCAAGCTGCGCTCAATCACCCCGACGTGGTGGCCCGTCTGGCCAGCCTGGGTCTGACCACCGCGCCGGGCAGCGCCGACGAGATGACGCAACGACTGGCCAACGACAAGGCCGCCTGGGCCGGCCCGATCAAGAACTCGGGATTCCAGGCCGACTGATCGCCACGGACGAGACGCAGCTATCGATAAGGGCCCATGGGGGCCCTTTTTTTTTACTCAGGGTTAACCCACATGATGAAAATCCATTTATCCACTACATTGTCAACAATCGATCATCGACCAAAATGAACGCGGCACTCCCCACAATCCAGCCAGCAGACCTGCCATCAGGCTTTCGTGCCGAACGCCTGCGTAAGAGCACTTTTCGACAACACATTGCCGAGCGTTTGCGCTCCGCGATCCTGAGCGGCGAAATTGCGCCAGGCGCCCAGTTGGTCGAGACCTTGCTGGCGGCGCAGTTCGACGTCAGTCGCGGTCCGCTGCGCGAAGCCCTGCGTGAACTGATCGAGGAAGGTCTGCTGGTGACCGTGCCCTACACCGGCACCCATGTCATCACGCTCACCGTCGACGACATTCGCGAGATCTACTCCATGCGCATCACGCTCGAGCGCTTTGCGTTCGAGCAGACCTGGTCGCGGCGCGACGACGCGTTCGCACACGAACTGCAGCGGCGCGTTGCGGTGCTGACCCAGGCCATCGATGCCGGCGACGACGCCGCCAGCATCCTGGCCGAACTCGACCTGCATGGCCTGGTGTTCGAAGCCAGCGGCCACAAGCTGCTACAGCGCGCCTGGCACAGCCTGCGCGGGCGCCTGCAGTTGTACTGGGCCGCCCACCACCGGGCCCATGCCATTCGAGGACCACGTCGCGACAGCCACGACAGCTACGTCCTAGCCGCGCTCGGCGACGACCTGGATGTGATGCTCAAGGAAATCAACAGCCACATGGGGCGCGGCGCCGAACGCACCGAGTCCTTCATGCGTTTTGCCAACCCGTTCGACCTTCCCCCCACTTCAGGAGATTTGACATGAGCTTCAACCGACGCACCGCACTGGGTGGCATGGCCGCCACCACCCTGGCCACCGCCCTGCCCGGCATGGCCTTCGCCCAGGCCAGCGGAACCCTTGATCAGGTCAAGCAACGCGGCAGCCTGCGCGTCGGCGTGACCCAGGCTCCGCCCTGGTATTCCAAGGACCCGAAGAACGGCGAATGGAACACCGGCGTCGGTGTATCCATGGGCAAGGCCATGGCCGCTGCGCTGGGCGTGAAATTCGAACCGGTCGAGGTGAGCTGGGGTACCGCCATTGCCGCGCTGCAGGGCAACAAGATCGACATCATGTACATGATGGACGCGACCCCGGAACGGGCCCAGGCCGTGGACTTTCCGCAGGCGCCGCTGCTGTACTACTCGCTCGCCGTGCTGGCGCGCGACGACCTGGCCGTCAAGACCTGGGCCGACCTGAACAAGGCTGGTGTACGTATTGCCGTGCCGCAAGCCAGCAGCATGGACAAGTTCCTGACCGAGACCACGCCCAACGCCACCATCCAGCGTTTCCCGGGCAATGGCGAGGCGATTGCTGCCTACCAGGCGGGGCGTGCCGATGCAGTCTGCCTGTTCCACCCGCCACTGCTGGCCGCTCGCCAGAAACTTGGCAGCGGCAAGATCGTCGTGCCCACGCCCGCCAAGTCGCAGGCATCGAGCGCAGCGGTGCGCAAGGAAGACAAGGCCTTCCTGGCATTTGTCGACAAGCAGTTGACCGACTACTACAAGGGCGGTCAGACGCAGAAATGGTACGAGGAATTCCTGACCGGCTTTGGTCTGGACCCGAAGGCATCGCCACCGGTCATGAAAGAAATGCTCTGAGCACGCACTGAGATAACAGGCGGGTCTGCAGCCAATGTACCAATGGGATTTCGCGCCAGTTCTGGCCAACTCCGGCATGCTGGCTGCGGGCCTGTTCGCTACGCTCAAACTAACCGGAACGGCCCTCGCGTTCGGCGTTCCGCTGGGGCTGGCACTGGCGCTGCTGCGCCTGTCCCGGCTGCGTGCGCTGTCACTGACGGCCGGTTTCATCGTCGAGTTTTTCCGCACCACGCCGCCGCTGGTGCAACTGTTCTGGTTCTTCTTCGCCTTGCCGATCCTGATCCAGGTGGAGATGACGCCGTTCGTCGCAGCGGCGCTGACCTTCTCGATCCAGTCGGCCGCCTTCTTCGCCGAAGTGTTTCGCGCCGGCATCGTCTCGATCGATCGTGGCCAGAGCGAAGCGGCGCGCGCGCTGGGCATGAACGGCGCGCAGGCCATGCGCCGCGTGATCCTGCCTCAAGCCGTCAAACGCATGATCCCAGCCTTCATGGAACGCTCAATCGAGCTCATGAAGACCACCACGCTGGTGGCCACCGTCTCCTATGCCGACCTGCTGTTCCAGGCCAACGAGCTGGCGCAGAAGACATTTCGTCCACTGGAAGTGTTCACCGTCACCGCGTTGATCTATCTCACGGTCATCTCCATGGTCAGCCTGATCGTGCACCGCATCGAACGCCGGCTCGCCATGAGCGGCGAGACCACGGTGCATTGAGAACCCGCAAAGGAGGCCACCGTGAATCACACCTGGAATTTTCAAGCGGTCTGGGACAATCCCGAGGCCCTGCTCGCCGGGGCTGCTGGCACGCTGCGCATCTTTGTGATCTGCCTGGTACTGGGCATGTCGCTCGGCCTGTTGGTCGGACTGGGACGATATGCGTCGCGCAAATGGATCTACATTCCGACCAGCATCTTTGTGGAGTTCTTTCGCAACACGCCGGTGTTGGTGCAGATTCTGTGGTTCTACTTCGCCTTGCCGATGCTGGTGCCTTTCGAGATCAGCCCGTTGATGGCAGCGGCGCTAGGCATCTCGCTCAACTCGGCGGCTTTCTCGGGCGAGATCTTTCGCGGTGGCATCCAGTCGCTGGAAACCGGCCAATGGGAAGGTGCGCAGGCGCTGGGCATGACCCATGGCCAGGCCATGCGCCGTGTGATCCTGCCGCAGGCCATCAAGCGCATGCTGCCGGCTTTGACCAATCGCGCCATCGAGATCTTCAAGATGTCCACCCTGGCCTCTGCCGTGGCCTACGTGGAGTTGCTGCAGCAGGGCAAGCTGATCGCATCACTCAACTACAACCCGATCGAGGCGTACACCGTGATCGCGTTGATCTTCTTCGCCTTCCTGTATCCGCTGGTACAGGCCACCTATGTACTCGAGCGCAGGCTGCGCCTGGGCGACTGACATCATGACGACCACATCCAGCTCCCCTGATCTGCTGCGCGTGACCGGCCTGCGCAAGCAGTTCGGTGACAACGAAATCATCAAGGGTGTCGACCTGACGGTAAAGCCCGGCGACCGCATCGCCATCCTGGGCGCATCGGGTTCGGGCAAGAGCACCTTGCTGCGTTGCCTGAACTTCATGGAGAAGCCATCGGCCGGCCGCATTGAGCTTGGCGGCAGCGTCGTCGGCACTGAACACGCTGGCCGCGGCGGAGCGACCGAGACCCGCTACTCGGAGCGCGAATTGACCACCGTGCGCCAGCGTGTGGGCATGGTGTTCCAGCAGTTCAACCTGTTCCCGCACATGACGGCGCTGGGCAACGTCATGGAGGGCCTGCGCACCGTCAAAGGTCTGGCGCGCGACGAGGCCGACGCCAAGGCCAGCGCCCAGTTGGCCCGAGTTGGCTTGGCCGACAAGGCCGACGCCTACCCGGCCCGTTTGTCCGGCGGACAGAAGCAGCGTGTCGCCATCGCGCGTGCGTTGGCCATGGAGCCCGAACTGCTGCTTTTCGACGAGCCCACGTCGGCACTCGACCCGGAGCTGGTCGGCGAAGTGCTGCGCGTGATCCGTGCGCTGGCCGAAGAAGGCCACACCATGCTGCTGGTGACACACGAGCTCGGCTTTGCCTACCACTTTGCCAACCGGATCCTGTTCATTGCCGACGGCGTGATCCACGAAGACGGCACGCCCGACGAGGTGCTAAAGCATCCGAAACAGGCGCGTACCCAGGCCTTTCTGGCACGCCACAACGAGTTTCATTTCTAGTACTTTTCTCGCCACCGACGACCGACTGCGAAACACGGCGCAAGCCGAGCCACCACAGGGCGTCCGGCGCCGCGTCATCGAACCGAATATTACTCAGCGACCGTGCAGTCCCGCAAGCCCGCAACACCCACCACCGCAACTGGAACCGATAAATGACCGCCACCTCCTCCGAAAGCGCCCAAGGTTATGCCACCGACCCCCGCAACGATGCGGTGCTGGTCTATGTAAACGGTGAATTTTTCCCCCGCGATGAGGCCCGCGTGTCGGTGTTCGACAGCGGCTTCGCGCTGGGCGACGGCATCTGGGAAGGCCTGCGCCTGATAAAGGGCCGCATCATCAGCCTGCAGGCGCACCTGGACCGGTTGTATGAAGGCGCCGCTTCCATCGCGCTGGACATCGGCATGGACCGCGTCGCCATGGAAAATGCGCTGCGGAAGACGCTGGAGCGCAACGGCATGACCGACGGCGCGCACATGCGCCTGATGGTCACGCGTGGCAAGAAGAAAACGCCAAACCAGGATCCACGTTTCGTGATTGGCGGCGCCACCGTCGTCATCGTCGCCGAGTACAAGACGCCAAAGCCGGAAACCCGCGCCAAGGGCCTGACGCTGATGACCTCGACCTTCCGCACCAGCACACCGGACGTGTTCGACCTGCGCCTGAACTCGCACAGCCGGCTGAACCTGATCCAGGCGCTGATCCAGGCCATCAATCTGGGCGCCGACGAAGCGCTGATGCTGGACCCGCGCGGCTTTATCGCCAGCTGCAACAGCACCAACTTCTTCATCGTGCGCGGCGACGACGAACTCTGGACCTCGACCGGTCTGTACAGCTTCAAGGGCATCACCCAGGACAACGTCATCAAGGCCTGGCGCGCCGCCGGCAAGGTGGTGCGTGAATGCGACTTCACGCTGGCCCAGGTCTACACGGCCAAGGAGGCTTTTGTCACCGGCACGCTTGGCGGCGTGACACCGGTGACGAAGGTCGACGGGCGATTGATTGGCGACGGCAAGCCAGGGGCCGTGACGGCACAGGCGGGGGAACTGTACAAGATCGCCGTCTCCAAAGGCTGAACGACTTCACGCGCAACGGCAATGCCGCCACTACGCGCTCATGCCACGGCTGGCAGCGTCAGCATCAACCCAGCCGACAACACCAGCATGGTGATGCCGGTCACCAGATCCAGCACGCGCCAGGCAGACGGACGTGCAAACAGGGGCTTGAGCCAGCGTGCGCCGTAACCGAGCGACACGAACCAGACCACGCTGGCCAGACTGGCGCCTGCTATATAGATCCACTTCAGGTCGCCGGTCTGGCGCGCGCCGACTGAACCTATGAGTACCACCGTGTCGAGGTAGACGTGGGGATTGAGCAAGGTGAGCGCGGCCAGTTGCGCCAGCACCACCGGCCAGGCGAGGCTGCGCACACCATCGACCTGTGCCGCGGCGCCACCGCGCGCGGCGCGGCGCAGCGCCGAAACACCATAGGCGAGCAGGAACAGCGCCCCGCCAATCGCCATGACCTGCGCAAAACGCGGGCTTCCTGCCACCAGTTCTGCCATCCCGAACACCCCCAGCGCAACCAACGTGGCGTCGACAATCGCGCAGAACGCCACACACGACCCGACGTGCTGATGCAGCAGTCCCTGGCGCAACACGAACAGGTTTTGCGCTCCGATGGCGGCGATCAGCGACAGGCTGAGCAGAAAACCAGCCGCGCCGATGGACAAGGCGGCAGATGGGGTCACGGTGTCCGCAAGAAGGTTCATGGGGCACGATGATGCACGGCATGGTTAAATTAGGCCAGTTAACTTATCTAATTGGTAATTAGAGAAACTGATGCTTGACTACCCCGGTCTGCAGGCCCTGGCCTGCGTCGTGCGCGAAGGCAGTTTCGAGCGCGCCGCGCGTGCACTGCACGTCACGCCATCGGCCGTCTCGCAGCGCGTCAAGCTGCTCGAAGAGCGTTTGGGTCGCGTGCTGGTCGTGCGCGGCTCTCCCTGTGAGGCCACCGAGGCCGGCCAGCGTCTGTGTCGCCACGTCGAGCATGTCGGCTTGTTGGAGCATGGTTTGCGCGAGACACTGCCCGGCCTGTTGCCGGAACCCGGCACCGACGAGCGGGCCCGCCTGCGCGTAGCGGTCAATGCCGACAGCCTGGGCGGCTGGTTCATGGCTGCAGCCAGCGCCTTCACGCAAGGCGGGACTGAACTGCTGGACATCCACCTGGACGACCAGGACCACACCGCCCAGTGGCTGCGCAATGGCGAGGTGCTGGCCGCGGTGACCGCCGCGCACAAGGCCGTGCAGGGATGCAACAGCGAGGTGCTTGGCCACATGCCCTACGTCGCCGCGGCCAGCCCGGCCTATATGCAGCGACATTTCCCGCACGGCGTGACCCGAGCGACGCTGGCGTTGGCGCCGATGCTGGTGTTCAACCAGAAGGACATGTTGCAAAAGTTATGGCTGACGGCACATTTTGGTGCCGGGCTCGAGCCGCCAGCCCATGGTTTCCCTGCCTCCCAGGCCTTTGTCGACGCCTGCCTGGCCGATATCGGCTGGGGCATGAGTCCGGTCACCTTGGTGGCCTCGCATCTGGCCAGCGGATCCCTGGTCCCATTGAAGCGCGACGCCACACTCGACGTCACGCTCAGCTGGCAACACGCACGGGTCGCGTTGCCGGCGCTGAAACGACTGACACAGGCGGTGCGCAGCGCCGCGCGCGTGCACCTGGAGCCGGCAGGCCCAAAACCTGACGACACCGCTGCCCGCAAAACCGGCGCACGCATCGGACAATAGGCCTTGCCTGTGCGACTTCCGCACCCGAGCATCATCGACCAACGGACCAGCCATGACCCCATCCATTACCGGCCGCCAATCCGAACTCGGGCGCATCCTGGCCCGCCAGGCTGAGGCACCCGCCAACGTTCACTTCAACCTCAGCGGCCAGCAAGCCAACACCTTGCTGCACGACGGCCACGCCTGGAAGGACTTTGCGCGTACCACCCGCGCCGGCACGCGCCGCGCCATGCGCAGCGAGGCAGGTTTGCTGGTCCACGCCAGCATGGCATTCGTGTGCGCCGAACCGGCCAAGGAACCGCTGTTTTCGTTGGCACAAGTTGTGCTGGAGTGCGAGCAGATGGTGTTGTCCGGCCCGACGCCCGCGGTGATTGTGCGTCTGGGTTACCTGTATGGGCCGACCAGCCAGGACCTGCGTGGCTACCGCAAGGCATTCAAGCTCGGACGCCCCTACTGGGCCGGACCCCGTGGCGCCGGGCAGTTCCATCTGCACCACGACGATGCGGTCAGCGCTTTGTTCAAGGCCGCGCAAGCGAAACACGCCGGCAAGACGCTCTACGCGACCGCTGGAGAGGCCGTGCCGTTCATGCGTTTCATGGACCATTTTGCGCGTGGCCTGGGCACGCGGTGTCCGTTGCACGTCCCGCGTATCACCGCACCGTTGATGCAGTTGATCGTGCGCAAGGAGCACATGCAGCAAGTGGCGCTCGCCATGCCAGCGGGCCCGCTCCGGCCGCAGGTGCCGGGCTGGAAAGCCACAGTGACGGACTACCGCCAGGGGTTGGACGACATCATCGCGGCCTGGGCGGCAAATTGACCACAACGCCGGCATACCGCAGTGCGGCGGCCTATCATGCCGACGCGCTCCAAATAAAGATGCGCTGACCTGCCGGCACGCCTGACAGATGGCCTTGTACTTTCGCGCCGGCGCTGCATATACCCAATTCATCCATCAACCGATCCGGCTCACCTGCGATGCCCTTGATTCCCGTCCTGCTCCTGTCCACCCTGCTCCATGCCTGGGTCGGCTGGCGCATCGCGCCTGCGCTGGCCAATGCCTGGCCGTCGGCCCAGCCGTGGCTGGTGACCGTGTTGATAGCATCGGCGCTGCTGATGCCGCTGAGCTTCATGGGGCGCCGGCTCCAGCGCGGGGCAATGGCCACCGTGCTGACCTGGGCCGGCCTCTTGTTCATGGGACTGTTCTCGACCTTGCTCGTGTTGACACTGCTGCGCGACGCGGTGCTGGCTCTTGGGTTAGGCATAGCTGTTTTGGGCAGCATGGCCGGGTTGGACCCCACCTGGCTCCATCCTTTGCAGACGGGCACGGCTGCGGCCGTGCCGCTGCTCGCGCTGGTGGCCTCTGCCTGGGGACTCTGGACTGCGCGGCGCACCGCGTTGGTTGTGCGGGTCGACGTTCCGATCGCCGGGTTGCCGGCAAGCCTGCATGGTTTCTCGGTGGCCCAGATATCCGACATCCATGTCGGCCCGACCATACGGCAGGCCTATGTGCAGCGCATCGTCACACGTGTGAACGGGCTGGGCGTCGACATGGTGGCCATCACGGGTGACCTGGTCGACGGCCGGGTCGACGAATTGCGCCAGCATGTGGCGCCACTCGCCAGGTTGACGTCGACGCACGGCACCTTCTTCGTGACCGGCAATCACGAGTACTACTCGGGAGCGCATGCCTGGGTGCAGGAATTACGCAGCCTGGGCATCCACGTGTTGATGAACGAACACAAGGTGCTGCACCACGAATCCGGTGCGGGCGCCGGATGCGCTTCGATGGACCGCGACACCGAAATGGTGGTGGTGGCCGGCGTGGCCGACTACAGCGCCCATCACTTCGACGAAAGCCATCGCAGCGACCCGGTGGCGGCCATGGCCGGCGCGCCGGCCAGCGCCCGCATACGCTTGTTGCTGGCACACCAGCCGCGCAGCGCACCTGCAGCGGCGGACGCCGGCTTCCATCTGCAACTCTCCGGCCACACCCACGGCGGCCAGTTCTGGCCCTGGATGCACTTCGTGAAGTTCCAGCAGCCGTTCACAGCCGGACTGCACCGGCTCGCTGACCTGTGGGTCTATACGAATCGTGGCACCGGATACTGGGGTCCACCCAAGCGATTCGGCGTGTCGTCGGAGATCACGCATTTGCGGTTGGTGACCGCTTAGGCAACGCGATCGACCCGTCGTGGGATCTCATGGCGGGCGGCCCTGCTGTCCTGGCATGGTCCGAACGCGTGGAATGGGGATCGATGCGGATCGCCGCCCCACAACCAAAGGCCTATCAGGTGATGGCTCGTGGCCTGAATCTCGCCCTGCCACACCTTCCTCCCGGCGATCCGGCAAGCCCGAATCAACTACGGTACATATGTCGAGATACATGACAAACGACTGTCGAGACAGGTCATGGAAACCGAGCAACAAGTGGAATTCTTCAATTTAATCAACAATTTGCACGTCTATACGGCATTGCGGCCCGAATATTGCGTTGCATAGCTTGAATTCATCATCATGGCGAGAATGCAGCGCTCCTGGCACTTCATGCAAAGCGTTGAAATCGCCCCTGACCACCTGAGGAGCACCATCATGATCGCACCGAAACTCATTGCAGGAACCGTTGCAGCCGGCATCACAGGAGGGGCGTTCGCCAGCATCACCCTTGGCACTACCCTGGGGGCTCCGTTGGGGCAGATTCTGGGCGGCACCAACCTTCCGATTCTCGAGGGTGGAATACTGACCGTTGCTGTGGTTGGACTCGTGGCAGGCATTCGTATCGTGCAGCGCAAGAAAGACCGCAAGAACTGATCGCCGACGCATTGCACAACATGACCCGGTCAAGAGGGCCGGATCACAAGCTGGTTCAGCCGAAACTGTGGGTGGCCACGTCGAATGACACGACGCTTCATGCCAGTTTCTACGGATGGACCGCAAACGCCTGGCCGGAGCAAGCGCGCGATGACTGCCGATCAATTTGACCCCCTGTTCGCACTTGTCTTCTTTTCCACGTTGATTCTTCTCGGGGCGCTCGAACTACCGCGCGCGTTGGCGCACCGCCAAGTCCAGCGTGGCCAGCGCTGGCTCTCCAATGGCGTCCTGTTTCTGCTCGATGGTGTGGTCACGCGCATCGTCTTTCCCCTGGGAATCATCGCGTTTGCGATCGAGCAACCCACCGGCCTCTTGTCTGCCCTCGGCGTTCCGGTTGCCATGCAGTATCTGCTGACATTCCTGTTGCTGGATTTGTGGAGTTATGCATCACACAGGTTGTTTCATGGTGTACCGGTGTTGTGGCGAATGCATCTGGTGCACCACAGCGATACACAGGTGGACGTCACGACCTCGCAGCGGCACCACCCGCTCGAAAGCGCCTTAGGCGCCGCGCTCATGCTCGGCCTTGTGGCCACACTGGGGCTTCCCGCGCAAGCCATTGGTTTTTACCTGCTGTTCGCAATTGCATTTGCGATATTTGCCCACGCCAACCTGCGTCTTCCCCTTGCAGTGGACCGATGGCTGCGGCTGGCCGTTGTCACGCCGACCTTTCACGAAGCCCACCACAGCGCGCACAGCCGCCTGACCGACAGCAACTACGGCATGGTGCTGACGATCTGGGACCGGATGTTCGGCAGTTACACCAATCCTGACGAGCAGAAGATCGAAGAATCCGGACTCGAATACTTTCGCCGGCCGCAGGATGCCGGGATAGTGCGCACCTTGCTGCAGCCCTTTGTGTATCGGGTCGGCATGCGCGATCCCATCACCGCCGACGGCGTCACGGGCATTGCAGCGCCGCGACCCAGGGCCGCATTAACGGCGACCTGGCGGCAAACCTTGATGGGCGCCGCCATCGGAAGCGGCCTGGTTGTGCTGGTGATGTGGCCGACCGTGCTGCAACTGGTCGATGCCTGGCAGGGCAACGAATCCTACCGCTACGGGTGGCTGGTATTGCCAACACTGCTTTACCTGTTGGGCTGGCATTTTCGGGAAGAAATCCTGGCCTGCGAGCCCAGGCCCGACCTCAGCGGTGCGACGCTGGCGCTGGCGGCCGGACTGCTGTGGGGCGCATCGGCAATCATGAATATCCATCTCGGCGGTCAGATCGCCCTGGTGCTGGCATTGCATGCTGTTGCCATGTCCACACTCGGGTGGCGACCTTACCGTCGCTTGTTTCCCCTGCTGGCGCTACTTTTCCTGATGGTTCCCAGTGGGGATGTACTGCAACCGTTGTTGCGGCTACTGACGGTCCAGTCGATTGCATTTTTCACGACACTGGCCGGTTTGCCACACCACATCGACGGATTCTCGGTGCAGGTCGGAAGCAACCACTACTATGTCGTAGACGCCTGTTCGGGCCTGTCCTACGTGACGCTGATGCTGTTCCTGGGCTATTGCTTCGGCCTTTTGCTGTACCGGTCGTTTGGCAGGATCGCGACGCTGGCGTTGTTCGGCGCAGGGCTGGGTTTTCTCGCCAATCTGATGCGCGTCAATGCCATCGTGCTGGCGGACTGGCTGAGCGGCACACAGATGGAACTGTCGACACATGGTTATTACCAGTGGATCGGACTGGTCATCGCGATGGGCGTCATGTTCGCATTGCTGGCATGGCTCAAGACCGATCGCGCGCCGGTCGGCTGGGAGCCGGCCGCAAGCAAGAACCCTACCGACTGGCGCCGTTTTGCGCCAGCGCTCGCCGGCACCACGGTGCTGTTGTTGGCGGCGCCCTTCGCCTGGATACCGGCTGGCGCCGCACCCAAGATGCAAAACGGTCAGACCGAAAACCTGCCGCGCAATGCCGGCGGATGGGAATTGACCACGCCCCAGCCGCTCTGGTCGACGGACGACGGCGGAGAAACCAAATCCCTTTCGGCGACCTATCGCCGGGACGGGCGCGACATGCAACTGTTGATCGTGCAGCCCTTGACAGAAACCGCCAAGCTGCAGCCCGTGCGGCTGGCACCTGGCAATCAGGACACCTGGCGCGACGTGCAATCCCGAAAAGTGCAAAGCTGCGTCGAGCCGCCGTGCCTGACACTGACACATACGCAATGGCACCGCAAAAAGACCTTTCAGCCACGGCATGTCTATTACGCCTACAGCATCGGCAATGCCACGACGGTTTCAACGCTGCAATTGCGGGCCATGCGCGGATTCAATCGGCTCACGGTCACTATGCAACAGCCGCGCTTGATCGGGATCACGTTGGAAGGTGAAGCGCCGGCCACCGACGACATTGCGGCGGCGTTTAAGGCGATCCGTGCGGCGATCACGCAGCCCACCCTGGTCGGTGCAACAAGCGGCTGAACTCCGTCGCTCGCATCTGGACCGCAACCGGTAGCGGCGACTTTGCTTGTTCTCCGACTACTAGGCGGCCTGAACGCCACAGCCAAAGCGTCAACTACAACACCGCCGGCAACACCAGCATCACCCGGGTTCCCCGCGCCTCGCTGTGCACGCGGACGTCGCCGCCGTGCAACTCGGCAATACGCGTGACGATCGCCAGCCCCAGCCCCTTGCTACCGGCGCCGGTACTTGGCGCCACCGACCGGCCTCTCAGCTGTCGGCGCCCGCCTGCCGCCCCCGGCCCGTATTCTTGGCCTCGTACAACATGGCATCGGCACGTTTGACCAGATCGGGCCAACCCGCATGTGCGTCCACGCCAAACGCCACGCCGACACTGGCACCCACTTGCAGCACATGCCCGGCCACCTCAAACGGCGTATGGGCGGCTGCGATGACCTTGTCGGCCACCGCATGGGCGTTGGCACTGGCGTGTACACCGCGCAGCAACAACGCGAACTCGTCGCCACCGAGCCGCGCAACGCCATCGGATGGCCGCACCAGTGCCGACAGCCGCTGCGCAAACTGTTGCAACACCTGGTCACCCACCGGGTGTCCGTATTGATCGTTCACCGGCTTGAAGTGGTCCAGGTCGACGTACAGCAGCGCCAGTGACGGCCCGCTTCCATCAGCCACCACCTGCTCCATCTGCTGCTCAAAGCCAGCGCGGTTCAGCAATCCCGTGAGTGCGTCGCGTTGCGCCAGTTGCAGCAGGCGCACTTCCTTGCGCTTGTGCTGCGAGATGTCCTGCAGCACGGCGACAAAACCGTCGACCTTGCCGGAATCCAGCCACAACGGGATGTAACTCACCGCGATATGGGTGAGGCCGCTGCGCCCTTCGTATTCTCGTTCGAACTGGACCGATTCGCCCGCCAGCGCCCGCTCCACCCAGGTTCGGCTGCGAGCGAAGTCCTGCTGTGGCAGGACCTCGGCAATAGTGCGGCCAATGATCTGCGCGCGTTCCAGTCCGACCCATCGCACAAAGGCGTCATTGACGAACCGGTATTGCTCGTCGTTTCCCACCACCGCGATGCTGGCCGGAATCGCCTGCGTCACCGAGCGCAGCGTTGCGGTCTGGCGCGCCAACGCCAACTCGGCCTCCTTCTGCTCGCTGCGGTCGCGCATCACCGACGAGTAGCGCGATATGCGGCCAAGCGCATCATGGTGCGCAATGACGATCTGGCTGACCGGCACTTCGCGTCCGGCAACGGCAATACAGGTAGATTCGCCGATCCAGACACCGTCGCGCCTCACCTGTGGTACCACGATTTCGGCAAAGTTGCGGTTGGTCTGCGCGGTATTGAAAGACACGAAGTTCAAAGCGTCGAGTGGCTGCTGCGGCGCGATACCCAGCACACGCCGCGCCGCGGGGTTCAGGTAGCTGATGGCGCCCCGCCAGTCGGTCTGCACGACAAAGTCGGTCGTGTTGTCGTTGATTTCGGTCAGCTCGCGCAAATCACGCTCGGTGGCGCTGCGCTGCGTGATGTCGACGCCGGTGGCGTAGAAGCCACGCAGATGGCCATCAGCGCCGACATCGGGCACCAAATGGCTTTCGAAGCGGCGCACACCACTGTCTGCGGTTTCCTCATACTCGAAATGTTGCGTCTCGCCATCGAGCACCGCCCGCACCTTGGCACTCACGATTGCGTCATTGCCTCGCCCGGTCAGCTCGATCAGGGTGCGGCCCAGAATGTCTTCGCGTGGGCGGCCAAAACGCTCGCAGTTGGCCCGGTTGACGAACTGAAAACGCAGTTCCCGGTCAAGATAGGCGACACGCAGCGGCAAGCCGTCGGTGATCTGGCGCACAAAGCGTTCGTTGTCTTCGATCCGTTCGAGTAGTTGCCGGCGCTCGCTGATGTCCTGGAACGCGCCGACCAAGCGTACCGGCTTGCCCTGATCGAACTCAACCTCACCCTGGGCACGTACCCAGATCGCACGCCCCTTGGCGGTGATCATTGGCAGTTCCAGGTCCCACGCGGTACCTTCCGCTATCGCGTGCGCAACCGCCTGCTCGACCTGCACCCGCGCGCCGGCCGCATAGAACCCCACAGCCGTATCCAGACTGGGCTGGTAATCCGCGTCCACCTCGTGGATGCGCCGGGTTTCTTCAGACCAGCTCAGCGCACTGCTGGCCAGGTCCAGCTGCCACCCCCCCACACCGGCAATGCGACCGGTGCGCGCCAACATCGCCTGGCTTTCCTCGAGGGCCAGTTCCACCTGCTTGCGATCGGTCACGTCCCGGCCCACGGAATGCAGCAAGGAGCGGCCTACGGCATCGCGCTGCAAGGAGTTGGTCCACGAGACCCAGCGCTGGCTGCCGTCGTGTACCCATAGGCGGTTGACGTTGGACTGGCTTTGTCCGCTCTGCCATACCTCGCGCAGTTGCGCAGCCACTGCCGCACGATCCTGCGAGGTGATGAAATCGAACAGATTCAGCCCCAGCATCTGCTGTGGCGTCTTGCCAAAGCGACTGGCATAGGCCGTATTGACGAACACCAGCGTGCCGTCGGCTTGCGCCAAAGAAACCAGCTCCACCTGCGCCTCGACAATGGCCCGATAACGCAACTCGCTGTCGGCCACCTGCTGGTCGTACGCGCTGCGAACAGTTGCAGCGCGCTGGATCAGGTCACGCCGGCTCTGCAGCGCCTGGGTGGCAATGCGCGCAAGCGCGATCAAGCTGCTCTTTTGGGAAGCATCCAGTTGCCGGGCCTGGCGATCGATGACGCACAAGGTTCCGACACGCGCACCATCATCCAGCACCAGCGGAGCGCCCGCATAAAAGCGGATGTCCGGATCGCCAGTCACCAGCGGATTTGCCGAAAACCGCGCGTCGAGTCTCGCATCGGGCACCTCGAACAGCGCGTCGTCCTGGATCGCATGGGAGCAGAACGCCACATCGCGTGGCGTCTCGTTGACGCCGGGCAGGCCGACGTTGGCCTTGAACCATTGGCGCTCCATATCGACCAGGCTGACCAGGGCGATCGGGACGCCACATACATCCGAAGCCAGCTTGACAATGCTGTCGAACATCGGCTCCGGCGCGCTGTCCAGGACCAAGAGGTCCCGCAACTGGGCCATCCGACGGGATTCTTCTGAATTTTCCTGCATGCATTCCTACCCGACAACCACTACGCGTGCGCCCATCAAACGACATGCCGCATTCCGCATGGAGCCAGAACGAACACACTGTAAATGGAAGCTTATCACCACGTACGGCAGTCCGCGTCCAGTTACATCCGCCATTCGCCATTCGTTAGCCGATTTGTTCGCACACGTCCATTGGGTGGCCCCGACCCGGTGCGCTGCACAGCGGCAAGCACCGGCCAGCCAAGTCAATCACTGGTTCACGCAGCTGGCGGCAACACCAGCGTGACGCGGGTGCCACGCCCTGCGGCACTTTCGACCCGCACTTCACCGCCATGGAGTTCGGCGATCCGCTTGACGATCGCCAGGCCCAGCCCCTTGCCACCAGCGCCCGTACTTGGCGCCACTGAACGGCGCGCCTGATAGAAACGGTCAAAAAGATGCGGCATATCGGACGGTGTTATGCCCGGACCGGTGTCCTCGACACACACCTCCACCGTCTTGCCATGAACCTGCGCCGAAAGCGTCACGCGGTCACCCGATCGACAGAACTTCAATGCGTTGTCGACCAGATTGGCAATGGCACGTTCAAACAGCTCGATGTCCAGCGCCACAAATGGCGCGGGAGCAGCCGGATCGTCCGGATGCACCGCCTGCAGGCGCACCCCCAGGCTGCTGGCACGCTGACCGAAGCGCACGGCAATGTCGTCGAGCAGTTCGCCGGCGTCGAGCACTTCGCAACGCAGCCGGAACGTCGGTTCGTCGAGCAAGGCCAGGTCGCCCAGCGACTGCACGAGGCGGGCCGCATTGCGTGTGTTGCGCAAGGCCATCACCACCAGATCGCGGTCGGCATCGCGGGTCATGTCGCCTTGCCACCGCCCCTCCAACGTTTCCAGACACGCGGTGGTGGCTGTCAACGGGGAACGCAGGTCGTGCGAGAGATTGCTCACACCTTCGCGCCGGAAATGGTCGAGCCGGCGCAGCGACGACCATTGCCGGCGTACGGTGGAGAGCATCATCTCGAATGCCAGCGTCAGTTGGCCGAACTCGTCCGGCGTCTTGGGTGGCAGCGATTGTTCGGGGGAATCAGGCGCGCCTTCATCCAGACCACCTTGGGAAATTGACGCCACCGCGTTAGTCAACTGGCGCAGTGGCCGTGTCACCGTGGCCACGATCCACACCGTCAGAAAAGTCGCCAGCACCAGCACGCCCAGGATGGCCACCAGCGCCGGCTTGGCTATGCTGTTGCCCAGCAGTTGCAACCGCCCTTGCGGCAACAACTCCTTGTGGCACACCAGGTACAGGTAGCCCGCCACCGGCTCGTCGTTGCGGATCAATGCGCGGCGCACCACGCGGGCGGCAATGATGGCACCGGCGTCCATGCGTTCGGGATCATCCCCCATGACGTAGGGCATGTCGGGCTTGCTCGCGGCCTCCTGCACCGGCGCCAGGCGCACCTTGAAACCGGGCGGTAACTGCGCACTGCCGGTCGACGACAACACCGTGCCCTGGGCATCGAGCAGGTAGAGCTGGGTATCGGGCTCGAACAAGACCAGGTTGCGCAGGAACTGGTTGAACGCCTGCGGCTGGCTTTGGTGCATCTCGAAAATGTTGTCGTACATGCCAACAACACGGCCAAGGAAGGCATCGGCACGCTGGAAGGTGGTCTCATGCTCGAAGCGCTGGAATGCGAACAACACGGTGGCAATCACACCCAGGGCGGTCAGCGCGCCAATGACAAAAATTGTCAGTGCGATGCGCAGGCGCACACTCATCGTGTGAGGGTCCCCGGGCCCGTAACGACTGCGTGTATCGAAGCACCGCAGCCTGTCATCCGGGCGCCTCGCGCATCTTGTAGCCGGCCCCCCGCACTGTCAGGATCAGCTGGGGGCGCATCGGATCGGCCTCGAGTTTGGCGCGCAGGCGGTTGATATGGGTGGTCACCGTGTGTTCATAGCCGTCATGCGTATATCCCCAGACCGCATCGAGCAGTTGGGCACGTGAGAACACATGGCCCGGATGCTGGGAGAAATACAGCAGCAGGTCGAACTCGAGTGCAGTGAACTCCAGCACCGCGCCCTGGTAACGCACGCTACGCTTGACCGGCGCGATCTCCAGGTTGCCATTGCGAATCAGGACTTGCTGGCCAGTCGCCTGGCCCTGGGCTGCACGCTGCATATCGGCCCGGCGTAACAAGGCTTTGACGCGGGCCAGAAGTTCGGCCAGCGAAAACGGCTTGGTCAAGTAATCGTCGGCGCCCAGCTCCAGGCCCAGCACGCGGTCGAGTTCAGTCGACTTGGCTGTGAGCATCAGGATTGGCGTGGTTCGCCCGCGCGCACGCAAAGCCTTGCAGACTTCCAGCCCGTCCATGCCCGGCATCATCAGATCGAGGATCAGCAAGTCGCTGGACTGCTCGTTCTGGCTGTTCAGTGCGGCGACGCCGTCGGCCACCGCCGATACCTCATAACGGGCATTGCGCAGGTTCATCACCAGCAGTTCGCGGATGTCGTCCTGGTCTTCGGCAACAAGTATCGATGGGGCCATGCCGTGAGTGTCGTGTGGATTGGAAGCTTCTTACGTGAATGTTATCTGGCTGTGATATTGCGCGAGCCCGGCGCGAGAGTGCCGGCCCACAGTACAGGCATCAACCCACCGATCACGGAGCCAACCATGAACACCACCGTCAGCCTGAACCCCGGACTCAACCCCCATGCCGGCATCACCGTGTGCTGGACCGACATGGTGGCCCACCGCAAGGACCTGGTGCGTTTTGCCCAGCGCCGCCTACAGGACCCGATGCTGGCCGAGGACGTGGTGCACGATGTGTTCGAGGCCGTATTGTCCGGCCGAGCCAGCTTTGCCGGGCGCGCGGCGCTGCGCTCCTGGCTCACGGCGGTGCTGAAAAACAAGATCGTTGACCTGGTGCGCCAGCGTGCCGGCATCGACAGCCTGGAAGAAGAGAACGACGCCGACGGTGCACTGGGTATCGCCTGCCCGCAACCCGGCCCGCACGACAGGGTGGAACAACGCCAGTTACTGGCCCAGACCCTGGCGCAGATCGACGCCCTGCCCGCGCCACTGCGCGCGGTGATGCAATTGCGCATCCTGCAGGATCAGTCGACCGAAGCCGTGTGCAAGTCGCTGGCGATCACGCCGGACAACCTGTTCGTGCGGCTGCACCGTGCACGTCAGCAGTTGATGCACTGATTCAGCACGCTGCCGGTCGCAACCCGCGGTGCAGGCGCAAGCCGCCTTAACGGCCCCAGCGCAGCACCAGAGGATCAAGCCGACGGGCCTGGTCGAGCAGGCCGGCACGCACCGCTGGATGCATCGCAGGGAACGGATGGCGACCCGCATCGCTGGCTATGATGCCGCCCTCGTGCATCAAGGCCTTGCAAGTCAGGATACCGGACTGGCGGTTTTCGTAATTAATCAGAGGAAGCCAGCGCTGGTATGCGGCCATCGCCTGCTCCCGCTCGCCCGCCATGAACGGGTCCAGGATGCTGCGGATACCATCTGGGAAACCCCCTCCGGTCATCGCGCCGGTAGCCCCCGCGTCCAGGTCTGCCATCAGTGTGATGGCTTCTTCGCCGTCCCAGGGGCCCTCGATCGCGTCGCCCCCCGCACCGATCAGTTCGCGCAGTTTGGAAGCCGCCTGCGGCGTCTCGATCTTGAAATAGGCTACGTTGGTAATTTCCCTGGCCATCGAGGCCAGCAGCGCCACGCTTAGATGTGTGCCACTGACCGGCGCGTCCTGGATCATGATGGGAATGTCGATGGCGTCCGACACTGCCTGGAAAAACGCGCGGATGCCGGGCTCACCGACCCGTATCGTTGCGCCGTGGTAAGGCGGCATCACCATGACCATGCTGGCGCCGGCCTGCTGGGCACGCAGACTGCGTTCGGCGCAGATCCGCGTGCCGTAATGGGTGGTGGTGACGATGACCGGCACACGACCGGCCACATGATCGAGGATAGCCGTGGTCAGGGTCTCGCGTTCGGCATCGGAGAGCGAAAACTGCTCGGAGAAATTGGCCAGGATGCACAAACCGTTGGAGCCCGCATCGATCATGAAGTCGATGCACCGCAACTGGCCTGGCAAGTCCAGTTCCCCCTGGTTATCGAAGATCGTGGGGACAACAGGGAACACGCCTTGATAACGCGCCTTGGATTGATTGCTCATGGTGTGGAAATTCCTGGAATGTGACGAGCCTGAACGATAGCCGATGTGCAGGCACGCCGTAAACGCGGTTGCCGTCGCAAGCCGGCCGGCAGGCGCCCACCCTGGGGCTGCTGGCGCCGCACACGTAGCACAACGCTGACCGGATGGCCATATCATCGCCAACGGCCCGGCACGAACCAGGTCCCACGCGTGACAAGGCCGCACTTGCCCGCGCGAACGGCCATGCGACACTGATTGGCAACCATGCAGCACATAGAACTCTCCCGCGACGCCGACGTCGCCACCATCGTGTTCAACCGACCCGAGGCGCGTAATGCGCTGAGCGTGGCCATGACGGACGATCTCGATCAGGTTCTGTTCGACATCGGCCGCGATGCCACGATCCGCGCTGTGATCCTGACGGGTGCCGGCGGCGCCTTTTGCGCCGGTGGCGATGTGCAGCGCATGAACGCCACCGGCGAAGAGACGCCGGACGAACGCCGCGCGCGCCTGCGCCGGGCCCATCGATCCGTCAAGGCCTTGCATGCACTGGACCGGCCGGTCATCGCGGCCGTCGATGGGGCTGCATTCGGCGCCGGATTTGGCCTGGCGCTGTTATGCGACATCGTGCTGGCCTCGACACGCGCGCGCTTTTGCATGGCATTTGGCCGCGTCGGGCTGGTGCCCGACTACGGCACTCTGTACACGCTGCCGCGCGTGGTCGGACTGCAGCGCGCCAAGGAGATCATGCTCTCGGCACGCGAGATCGGCCCCATCGAGGCACAGCAGCTGGGCATCGTGCTCGAAGTCACCGAGCCCGAAGCCTTGCTGGCGCGCGCAAACACGTTGGCGCAGGCCCTGGCCCAGGCCTCACCCATCGCATTGGCGCTGACCAAGGACGCGCTCAACGTGTCCATGGACAACAGTCTGGACACCATGCTCGAACTTGAAGCAGCGGGCCAGGGCGTAGCGGGCTCAAGCGCCTATGCGCGCGAATGTTTCCGCCGTTTCGCGGCCAAGGAACGCGGCCCGTTCCAGTGGCCCACGCGCAAGCCGAACTGACCAGCGACCGCACGAACCACGGGTCGCCAACCACCCTCATCGGACGCCATGCCTGTTTTCGACACCCGCATACAGCCACAATCCGACGCCTTCGTGCGCAACCAATCGCACATGGCGCAGGCGCTGGCCGATGTGTTGTTGCTGGCACAACGCACGCGCGATCGCTCGGCCCAGGCCAGAGCCCTGTTCGACAAACGCGGGCAAATGTTGCCGCGCGAACGGCTGGCCTTGCTGCTCGACCCTGGTAGTCGTTTTCTCGAACTCTCGGCATTAGCCGGATTCGGCATGGACCATCCAGACCCGGCCCAGTGTTTCGCCGGCGCCGGCGTCATTACCGGCATCGGCTCGGTCGCCGGCACGATGTGTCTGGTGATAGCGTCCGACTCGGGCATCGAGGCCGGCTCGATCCGCGCCATGGGTCTGGAAAAGATCCTGCGTGCCCAGCAGATCGCACTGGACAACAAGTTGCCGTTTGTCCATCTGGTGGAGAGTGCCGGCGCCAACCTGCTGCGCTACAAGGTCGAAGGCTTTGTGAATGGCGGCACGATCTTTCGCAACCTGGCACGCTTGTCGGCAGCCGGGCTGCCGGTGGTGACCGTGGTGCACGGCTCGTCCACCGCCGGCGGCGCCTACATGCCCGGCCTGTCGGATTACGTCATCATGGTGCGCGGGCGCGCCCGCGCCTTTCTGGCCGGCCCGCCGCTGCTCAAGGCCGCCACCGGCGAGATCGCCACCGAAGAGGAACTCGGCGGCGCCGAGATGCACACCAGTGTGTCGGGCCTGGGCGAATACATGGCCGAAGACGACGCCGACGGCATACGGCTGGCGCGCGACGTGGTCCAACGTCTGCAATGGCATCGCCATCTGGCACCTGCTGCCGTAGTCGACACGCGTTCGCGTCCGCCATTCTTGCCCCCGCGCCTGGACGCAGACGAACTGATGGGCATTCTGTCGGCCGACGGACGCCAGCCGGCGGACATGCGCGAGGTCATTGCGCGCATCGTCGACGACTCGGACTTCCTGGAGTTCAAGGCCTTGTACGGCCCGGCCACCGTGACCGGTCACGCCAGCATCTGCGGCCACCCGGTGGGCATCATCACGAACAATGGCCCGCTCGACCCGGACGGCGCCAACAAGGCGACACATTTCATCCAGGCCTGCTGCCAGAGTGGCACCGCGCTGGTCTACCTTCAGAACACCACCGGCTACATGGTGGGCAAGGACTATGAACGCGCCGGCATGATCAAACACGGCTCCAAGATGATCCAGGCGGTGGCCAACGCCAACGTGCCCCAGCTGACCGTTTTGTGTGGCGCGTCGTTTGGCGCCGGCAACTACGGCATGTGCGGGCGCGGCTTCGAGCCGCGTTTCCTGTTCGCCTGGCCGAACGCACGCACCGCCGTCATGGGCGGCGAACAGGCGGCAAAAACCATGCGCATCGTGGCCGAGGCGGGGGCGCTGCGCAAGGGCGTTGCAATCGACACCCAGGCCTTGGATCAGCAGGAAAAAGCCATCGTCGACACCTTCGAGCGCCAGCAAGGCGTGGTGGCCACATCCAGCCGCATGCTCGACGACGGTGTCATCGACCCGCGCGATACACGCGTCGTACTCGGCCTGTGCCTGGACCTGTGCGAGGCAGCCAGCCGGCGCCAGCTTCGACCCGTGCAATTCGGCGTGGCGCGGCCATGAAAAAATTCTCCAGCCTGCTGATCGCCAACCGCGGCGAGATCGCGCTGCGCATCCTGCGCACGGCCCGGTGCCTCGGTTACCGGGTCATCGCCGTGTATTCGGACGCCGATGCCGATGCACCCCATGTGCGCCAGGCGGATCAGTCGGTTCACATAGGCGCATCGGCACCACAGGCGTCCTACCTGAACATCGCGGCAATCCTGGCTGCGGCGCAGCAGTCACAGGCCGGCGCCATCCATCCGGGATACGGCTTTCTGGCCGAGAACGCCGACTTCGCGCAGGCCGTGGTGGATGCCGGCCTGGTCTGGATCGGACCCGACGCCGCGGCCATACGCGCCATGGGCGACAAGGCCCGCGCCAAGCGTCTGATGCTGTCGGCCGGTGTGCCCTGCATACCTGGTTACGACGGTGCGTTGCAGGACGATGCGACGTTGAAGGCGCAGGCCGCACGCATCGGATATCCGCTGATGGTCAAGGCCAAAGCCGGCGGCGGAGGCCGTGGTTTGCGCCTGGTGGCGTCCGGCGGGGAACTGGACGCGGCACTGGCAAGCGCACGCTCGGAGGCGCTCGGCGCATTCGGTTCGGCCGACCTGTTGCTCGAACGCGCGATCGACGAGCCGCGCCATGTCGAGATCCAGGTCTTCGCCGATAGCCACGGCCATGTCGTGTTTCTGGGCGAGCGCGATTGCTCGGTGCAGCGACGGCATCAGAAGCTGGTCGAAGAATCTCCCTCGCCCTCACTGGCGGGCAGCGCCGGTGCGACCCTGCGCCGGGCCATGGGTGCCATGGCGGTGGCCGCGACCCGCGCCATCGCCTACCAGGGCGCCGGCACCATCGAATGCCTGCTCGACGCGCAAGGCAATTTTTTCTTCATGGAGATGAACACCCGGCTGCAGGTCGAGCACCCGGTGACCGAGGCTTTGACCGGCTACGACCTGGTCGAGTGGCAATTGCGCGTCGCCCAGAGCGAGCCGCTGCCCGAAGTGGACCAGGAGGTCATTTTGCGCCGCTTCGAGTGCGGCGGGCACGCGATCGAGGCGCGGCTTTGCGCCGAAGACCCGGACCAGGGCTTTGCGCCCCAGAGCGGTCGCCTGCTTGGCTGGCACCCGGCCGACACGGTACGGGTCGACCACGCACTGCAGGCCGGTCAGGCGGTGTCTCCGTTCTACGACTCGATGGTGGCCAAGTTCATTGCCCATGGGCCGGACCGCGATGCGGCGCGCCAGCGTTTGGCCGGGGCACTGACCGACACCTGTGTGCTGGGTGTGCAGACCAACCAGGCTTTTCTGGCCGCCACATTGTTGCACCCGGTGTTCGCGCGCGGGCAGGCCACCACCGGCTTCATTGCGGCGCACGGCCAGGCGCTGCTGGCGCAGGCTCCGCCGATGCCGGTCGCCATGGCAGCCCTGGTGTTGTATGCGGCGCGCGCATGGCAAAGTGGCCACGATCCGACGGCGGTGGCCCTGCCCCTTGCCTGGCCCTTGCCGATGCGCCTGTCTATCGACGACAAGTCCCACCGCGCCGACATCATCAGCCTCGCCGGCAATCACTACCAGGTGTCGTGCGACGGCACCAACACGGCGATGCGCCTGATCAACTGCACAGCGACCCACATGACGCTGGAGTCGGCACAGGGATGCTGGCAGGTGTACTGGGCGCAAGGACAGGACGATCTGTTTGCCAGCGCCCACGGGCGTCAAAGCCGACTGCGCGACCTCAGCCTGGACGGCGCCATCAACGCGGCACTTGTGCATGGCGGGCAGATCCGCGCACCCATGGCCGGCCGTCTGGTGGTGGTCCATGTTGCGGCCGGTCAGATGGTGCGCAAGGGCGACCCGCTGCTGGTGCTGGAGGCCATGAAGATGGAACATCCCTCGGTTGCGCCGATGGATGCGCAGGTGGAGAAGTTGTGGTTTGACGCAGGCGCGCAAGTGAGCACCGGCGCCCTGCTGATGGAATTGGTTGCGATGCCAACGCAGCCCGTAGCGCCGGCCTTGGGCTGAGTTTCGCGCAGATACGGCGCGGCACCTCGGCGGCGATGTCAAGGACCTGTCAGGTGCGTCTGCCAGAATGAACGATCAAGCGCAGCCTGGGCTGCGCCCCACTCCAGGAGACGCCCGCATGTCCAGCGCCACGCGATCGCCCGCCGCGGCTAACCCCGGCGCCCCTGACCCGCTGGTCACGGAGCTGACGCAGTACCCCCCGTTTTCGCAGATGCAGGGCGAACACCTGCGGTATTTCATCGACCAGGCGAAGGCCGCGTACTATGGCGCGGGCACGACCATCCTGTCCCCATCGGCAGGGGTGCCGACCCATCTGCTGCTGGTACGCAAGGGTCACGTGACGCGCCAGGCGCGCACTGAGGCCGACGGCGGAATCGAATATGAAGCCGGCGATCTGTTTCCCATCGGCGCCGTCATGGCGGGGCGACCGGTTGACGGCCGCTGTGACGCGCACGACGACGTCGACTGCCTGCTGCTGCCGCTGACCCAGGTACGCGAACTCTGCCGCATCAGCGCGCCATTCGCCGAATTCATGCAGGGCCGTGTGCGCGCCCAGTTGCAGTTGTCGCGCCAGGCCATGCAGGCGAACATGGCAGCGCAGTCAATGGCCGAGCAATCGCTGGAAGCCCGACTGGGCGATCTCGCACTCACACCGCCGATCGGCGTGGCGCCTGAGACACCACTGTCCCAGGCCCTGGCCACGATGCACGAGAAGAAGATCGGCTCCATGCTGGTGCTGGACGCCCAAGACGCGGCGCTGGGCATCCTGACTCGCCATGACATGCTGGACCGCGTGGTGCTGGCACGGGTGCCCCTGGAGACGCCGATTGCGCAGGTCATGACCTCGCCCATCCTCACGCTGACCGTGCAGCACACGGCCCAGGATGCGGCGCTGCTGATGTCGCGGCACACGATCCGGCATGTGCCGGTGACACGCGACGGTGCGGTTGTGGGCATGGTGTCCGAACGCGACCTGTTTGCGATGCAACGCATGTCGATCCACCATGTCAGCTCCGCCATCCGCAGCGCCAAGGACGAGGCTGCACTGGTCGAGTCGGCGCATCAGATCCGGGCCTTCGCGCGCCACCTGATCGTGCAAGGCGTGGCCGCGCGCCAGCTCACCCAGCTCATCAGCCGCCTGAATGACCTGCTGACGGAACGCCTGGTGTTGATGAAGGCAGAGCTCCATGGCGTGGACATGCAGCAGGCCTGCTGGCTGGCCTTTGGCTCCGAGGGCCGCTCGGAGCAGACGATATCAACCGATCAGGACAACGGCCTGGTGTTTCTCAGCGACGATGCCGGACAGGACCGCCCACGCTGGCTGACGTTTGCGCGCGATGTGAACGAAGCATTGGATCGCTGCGGCTACCCGCTGTGCAAGGGCAACATCATGGCCAGCAACCCGGATTGCTGCCTCACGCCAAAGGAGTGGAGCGCACGTTTCGACCGCTGGGTGGAACACGGCGCGCCGCAGGATCTGCTCAATGCCAACATCTATTTCGACCTGCGCCCGTTGGTCGGTCGCGCCGACCTGGCCGAGCAGTTGCGCGCGCAGATCACACGCCAGGCCAGCACCTTGCCACGCTTCGCCAAGCAGATGGCCGACAACGCGCTACGCCACCGTGTGCCGCTGAACTGGCGCGGCGCAATCGACACCGAGACGGTGAACGGTCGCGAGATGGTCGACCTCAAGCACCACGGTACCGCCGTGTTTGTGGATGTATCGCGCATCTACGCGCTGGCATTGGGTGTGGCGCAGACCGGCACGCGCGAGCGCATCGAGGCGATCGGGCCCATGCTGCACATGAACAGCCAGGACAGCGAAGCCTGGATCGCCGCGTTCGAGTACCTGCAGATGTTGCGCCTGCAGGTGCAGATGAGCGATACACCTCTGGAGCACGCCAACCTGATCGCGTTCGATGACCTCAACCATATCGACCGCCATATCCTCAAGGAGAGTTTTCGCACGGCGCGCCGGCTCCTGAGCAAGATCGGGCGCGACTACCCGTCGTGACAGCCGGCGACGACAAGACATGACCGGCGTCATCGGCGGGCCCTTGCGCCGTCACAAGTCGTGCGCAGACTTTCATGCGATAAAGGGAGAGCACCACACGCGCCAGCATCGGTCGAACCCGGCCGATGGCATGGCGCATCACCATCATTGCGGCCGCAGAAGGCCGCCATAAAGGACCCCACCATGCCCATGCGCCTGCAAGACCTCGCCAGCACCGTCGTCGCCGTGGTCGAACCCGAAACCTCCGCCCTGGTCGCCGCCCAACTGATGCGGCGCCACCATGTGGGCGCTCTGGTGGTCGTCGATGCCAAGGAAAAGTCACGTCCCGTCGGCATCATCACCGACCGCGACCTGGTGCTCGCGCTGATGGCCGAAGGCCTGGACCCGGCAATATTCACCGCCGGTGACATCATGTCGGTCGAGCCCGTGCTGGCCACGCTTGAAATGGACCTGATGGACGCCATCGATTTGATGCGAGTCAATGGCTTGCGCCGTCTGATCGTGGTGGACGAAGACAATCGGCTTGCCGGCATCGCGACGATGGAGGACCTGCTGGAACTGCTCACCAACGAGTTGTCGGCGCTGACTGCCGCCTTGCGCGGCGCGCGTGACCGCGAGTTTGCGCAGCGCCGCTGAAGCGCGCCGCCCGACCAGGATGCTGCCCGGCAAGCGCCCCGCAACAACTTTTGACGATCGTGCCAAAGGCGCGACGCGTAGCTGGATCAACCGCGCTTGCGGTACAGGAAATAAGTGTCGGCCGGCATGTCGGTTGCGCCGATATCGGCCAACGTGATGGGCTCCAGCGCCGGGTCCTCCATGGGCTGGTCGCCCACCAGACATCCGCCACTCGCCAGGGCACGCACGAACAACGGCGCAAGCCAGCGGCCCAGGGCACGGCTCTCCGCGACGCTGCCATTGCCGATATCGGCATGGATCACTGCCACGCTGCCGGCACAACGCTCGACCTCGGCAGGAATGGTGGTGCGGAAGTCGCCCAGGCGCACCATGTCGTCCGGTGGAATGCAGTCGGGATGGGCCATCACCTGGCGGTCGAACACAATCACGTCTTGCCTGGCGAACCGGTCACGCAGATGGTCGTAGGTGCGGCCATTTCCCAGCCCCACCTCCCATACAGGTCCTTGCAGTTCGGCCGTGCGCTGCGCCGCCGCATCGATGCAGCTGCGTTGCCCGACAACCCGCGCGATGAAGCGCTCCAGGCGTGTCTTGCCACCTTTTTTCATGAAGTTCCTTGTGCAAAAAATGCCGCTTCCAGGCCGCCCCTATCCAGGCGCGACATCGCGGCAGTGTGACCGACAGGATAACGCCTGCCCGGCGTGCGTCCACGGTCACCCGCGTGCAGCACGTGCGGCGCCCGCGGCACGCGGCGATGGACATCGGCTACCCTTGACAACTGCAACAGGCCAGAACTGGCCCCGCACGACAAAAGTCGAGGCCCCATTCAGACAAGGCTATCAGAGGATAAAACCATGAAACGATGTCTCGCTATTCTGTCAACATTGCTGGCGCTGGGACTGGCGGGCGCCGCGCAGGCCGACATGGAACTGCCGACTCCCGACGGACGCAAGGTGCTGCTCAAGGATGACGGCACCTGGCGCTATGCCGAGGCCAAGGAGGCCAGTGCGAACGCCAGTCAGGATGGCAAGGACAAGAAGGTCGAGCAGGCCACTCTGGAACTGGAGGACCGGACCCCGTTCGGACCCAACTGCCGCGTCACACTGAAAATGACCAATGGCCTGCCGTATGAAATCGTGCAGCTTGTGCCCTATTTTTCTGCCTACCGTGCCAACGGAGTGATGCACCAGTCTCTGGGACGGGGCTTTCAGAATTTGCGCCCGACCGACAGCAAGACGCGGGTCGTCGAGTTCATCGGCATCGCGTGTGATGACATCACACGGATCCAGGTGGTGGGCGGCGACCGCTGCGAAATGGGCGAACTGAGCAAGTACACCCCCGACAAGGGTGTGTGCCTGGCGCGCATCTGGGTGCTTCCAAGCAAACTGCTGACATTCGAAAAATAGTCAGTGGCCTGATGCTGACGTGAGCCCCTTGCGAACGGCCGCGCGTTTGGCCAGCTCAATCTTGGCAATCGCGTTGCGGTGCACCTCGTCCGGCCCGTCGACCAGACGCACGGTGCGCTGATGGGCATACGCCTCGGCGAGCCAGAAATCCTGGCTGACACCCGCCGCGCCATGGGCCTGGATGGCCCAGTCGACCACCTTGCACGACATATTGGGTGCCACCACCTTGATCATCGCGATCTCGGCGCGCGCCTGCTTGTTGCCCACCGTGTCCATCATGTGCGCCGCATTGAGCGTGAGCAGACGTGCCTGGTCGATCATGCAGCGCGATTCGGCGATACGCTCATGCCAGACTGACTGTTCGGCCAGCGGCTTGCCGAAAGCGATACGTGACTGCAGCCGGTCGACCATCATCTCGAGCGCGCGCTCGGCCGCGCCGATAGAGCGCATGCAATGGTGGATACGTCCCGGGCCCAGGCGGCCCTGGGCGATTTCGAAGCCGCGCCCTTCGCCGAGCAGTATGTTCGTCACCGGCACCCGCACGTTGTCGAGCACCACCTCCATGTGGCCGTGCGGAGCGTCGTCGTAACCGAACACACTCAGGGGTCGCAGTACCGTGACGCCGGCCGCGTCGCGCGGCACCAGCACCATGGACTGCTGTGCATGGCGCGGGCCGTCCGGATCGGTCTTGCCCATGACGATGAAAATCGCGCAAAGCGGATTGCCGGCGCCCGACGAGAACCACTTGCGACCATTGATGATGTAGTCGTCGCCGTCACGCACGATGCTGCACTGGATGTTGGTGGCGTCTGATGAAGCCACCGCCGGCTCGGTCATCAGAAAGGCCGAACGGATCTCGCCGGCCAGCAACGGCTCCAGCCAGCGCTGCTTCTGCGCGTCGGTGGCGTAACGCTCCAGCGTCTCCATGTTGCCGGTATCAGGAGCCGAACAATTGAACACCTCACCCGACCAGGACACCCGCCCCATCACCTCGCACAACGGCGCGTAGTCCAGGTTGGAGATGCCACCCTGGCCCTTGTAGGGATGGGGCAGGAACATGTTCCACAATTTCACTGCCTGCGCCTTGACCTTGAGCTCCGCGATCAGCGCCAGCGGCTTCCACGGATCGCCGGCACGCCGAAGCTCGGACAGTTCGGTGTGAAAGCGCGCCTCGTTGGGGTAGATATGCTGGTCGAAAAACGCACCCAGGCGTTCGAGCAATTCACGGGTCTTGGCAGATTGGCTGGATATCACGGGGAGTCCTTTCGTTTGCGCCATTGCACCACGGACCGCAAGCCACAGCCGTCACATGGGCGACGTAATCTTCCGACCGCCCGCCATTGCGGCACAGGCAGTTTTACGCCAGACCGGCAAGACCTGCCAGCATCAGGGTCACGCGGATATCATGGCCTTGCAGCACCTGTGCGCAATGACGGCAGGCATTGAAACACGTCAATCCACAGCAAAGGAAGCCATGAAACTGACTCTTGCCTATTGCCCGGGCGCCTGTAGCCTGGTGCCTTACGTCCTGCTTACGGAAGTCGGTGTCGCGTTCGACACGGTCAACATCAATTTGTCCCTGGGTATCAACAGGGATCCGGCATACCTGCAGATCAACCCGAAAGGCAAGGTGCCCACGCTGATCATCGACGGCCAGCCGCTGACCGAGAATGTCGCGATCCAGATGTGGATTGCACTGCATTTTCCGGATGCCCAGCTGTTACCGGAAGATCCGATGGACGCCATGCGCGCACTCTCGGTGATGAGCTGGTGCGCCAGCGCCATGCATCCCAAGATCACGCAGCAGGCCAGGCCCGAGCGCTATTGCGATCTGGAGGGCAGCGCCGACAGTGTGTGCGACCTGGGTGCACAAGGACTGCGCGAACAATTCGCGATCGCCGACACCATGCTGGCCGGTCGCGAGTGGTTTTTCTCGAGCTTCAGCTGCGCCGATGCGTATTTCTACTGGTGTTTCCGCCGTGGCAGTTCGTTCAAGGTGGACCTGTCGGAATTCGGCCATTGCCAGGCGCATCTAAAGCGCATGGAGCAACGCCCCAGCGTGCAAAAGATGCTGGCCTACGACAAGCAGGTGCGCGCGGAGTTTGCCAAGTCCCCGTGACGCCGTAATCGGCGCCGGCCTGTCGCCGGCGCCTCTGTATCGCCGCAGGTGTTACGCCAGGTGCCCCAGCGGCAGAGCCGTTTTATAGCGCACCTGTTTGAGCGCAAAACTCGAGCGGATTTTTTCCACGCCCGGAATCGGTGAGAGCTGCTCGAGGATGAAGCGCTCTAATGCAGCCATGTCGGTGATTGCCACGCGCAGCAGATAGTCGCTGTCCCCTGTCATCAGGTAACACTCCATGACCTCTTCGTGGCGCGCAATTTCGGCTTCGAACTCGGCCAACGTCGCCTTGCTCTGGGTCTTCAGGCTGATTGAAATGAACACCGTCAGGCCCAGGCCCAACGCCGCGGCACTGGCCAGCGCCACATAACGCTGAATCGCACCCGACTGCTCCAGCAACTTGACCCGCGCCAGGCAGGGCGACGGCGACAAACCGATGCGCCGCGCCAGTTCGGCATTGGTCAGCGCGCCGTCGCGTTGGAGTTCATCGAGGATGCGCAAGTCGCTTCGATCGAGTTTCATGTCTGTTTCCTTCGGCCATTGCAGCATATTCTGCTGAATTCAGCATTTAGTACCGACACTTTTGGCAGCACATGCGGTGCATTCAAGCATAAAGTTAAATCACCATGAATGCCACCACTCTCCCATTTCCAGCGCCAGGCGCCGCATCCGCAGACCCCACCGAAATCGCCGAATGGCGCGACGCCTTTTTGTCGCTGGTCGCTGCGGACGGCCCTGCACGGGCGTGCGCCATGCTCGATGAACTGGCCGGCCTGGCACGTACGCAAGGAATCGGTTGGCAGCCCGATCTGAACACCCCATATGTCAACACGATCGCGGTACAGGACCAGCCGGATTTCCCCGGCGACCTGGCCATCGAGGAACGCCTCGGTTCGCTGATCCGCTGGAATGCGCTGGCAATGGTGGTGCGGGCCAACCTAGCTTATGGCGAACTGGGCGGCCATGTCGCGAGTTATGCCAGCGCAGCCGACCTGTTCGAGACCGGCTTCAACCACTTCTTCCATGGGCGTTGTCCCACCCACGGCGGCGACCTGGTGTTCTTCCAGCCCCACAGCGCCCCGGGCGTCTATGCCCGCGCCTTTCTCGAAGGTCGCCTTTGCGAAGCCGACCTGAAACACTACCGCCAGGAGATCAGCGCTGGCGCCAATGGCGCCCGCGGCCTGAGCAGTTATCCGCATCCATGGCTGATGCCCGATTTCTGGCAGTTCCCGACCGGCTCCATGGGCATCGGACCGATCAGTTCGATCTACCACGCGCGGTTCATGCGCTACCTGTCGCATCGCCAACTCCAGAACTGCGACGCGCGCAAGGTCTGGGGCGTGTTTGGCGACGGCGAGATGGACGAACCCGAGAGCATGAGCGCGCTGACATTGGCCGCGCGCGAGAATCTTGACAACCTGGTCTGGGTCGTCAATTGCAACCTGCAGCGGCTCGACGGCCCGGTGCGCGGCAATGGCCGGGTCATTGACGAGCTCGAGCGTCTGTTCTGCGGCGCGGGCTGGAACGTCATCAAGCTGGTCTGGGGCAGTGACTGGGATGGGCTTTTCGCACGCGACACCAGCGGCGCCCTGGTGCGGGCGTTGTCCGAAACGGTGGACGGCCAGATGCAGACCTTCGCGGCCAAGGACGGACGCTACAACCGAGACAACTTCTTCGGCCAGAACCCGGAATTGAGCAGGCTGGCCATGGGTCTGAGTGACGAGCAGATCGACCGCCTCAAACGTGGCGGACACGACCTGGTGAAGATCCATGCGGCATATGCTGCGGCCGCCGCCCACCGCGGCCAGCCCACGGTGATCCTGGCCCACACCAAAAAGGGCTACGGCATGGGCACGGCCGGTCAGGGGCGCATGACCACCCACAGCCAGAAGAAACTCGACGGCGCCGATCTGCTCGCTTTTCGCGACCGCTTCCAGCTGCCGCTGAGCGATGCACAGGCGCAAGGCCTGGACTTCTTCAAACCGACCGATGACAGTCCCGAGATGGCCTACCTGAAGGCCCATCGCGCCGCGCTCGGTGGCGCCATGCCACGTCGCGAAACCACCTGTGCGGTCGTGCCCGTGCCGCCACTGACGGGTTATGGCGCTTTCGCGCTGCAGGCCGACGGCAAGGCCATGAGCACCACCATGGCTTTTGTGCGCATGCTGGGCAACCTGCTCAAGGACAAGGAGCTGGGCCCGCGCATCGTGCCCATCGTGGCCGACGAGGCGCGCACCTTCGGCATGGCCAACCTGTTCAAGCAGGTCGGCATCTACAGCAGTGTCGGCCAGCGCTACGCACCCGAGGACATCGGCTCGGTGCTGAGCTACCGTGAAGCCATGGACGGCCAGATTCTCGAGGAAGGCATCAGCGAGGCCGGTGCCATCGCCAGCTGGACGGCCGCTGCCACCAGCTACAGCGTACATGGCCTGGCGATGTTGCCGTTGTATATCTATTACTCGATGTTCGGTTTCCAGCGTGTCGGCGACGCCATCTGGGCGGCGGCCGACCAGCGGGCGCGTGGTTTCCTGCTCGGCGCCACATCCGGGCGCACCACACTGGCCGGAGAAGGATTGCAGCACCAGGACGGCAGCAGCCATCTGGTGGCCGCGACCATTCCCAACTGCAAGGCTTACGACCCAGCCTTTGCCGGCGAGCTGGCCGTGATCCTGGACGCCGGCATGCGCGAGATGCTGGTCGAACAGCGCGATGTTTTCTACTACATCACGCTGATGAACGAGAACTACGCACAACCCAGCCTGCCCGACGATGCAGCCGAAGGTGTGTTGCGCGGGGCCTACCACTTCGCCCGGGCAAAGAGCGACGCAACAGCCAGGCGCGTCACGTTGATGGGCTCAGGCGCCATCCTCAACGAGGTGCTGCAGGCAGCAATCCTGCTGGCCGAACAAGGTATAGCCGCCGACGTGATCAGCGTCACCAGCTGGAGCGAACTGGCGCGCGACGGCATGGCGCAGTCACAGGCTTATCTCGGCACCCTGCTCGCGTCCTGCCAGGGCCCGGTGATCGCGGCCACCGACTATGTACGCGCTGTGCCCGAGAGCGTGCGCGCCTTCATTCCGGCTGACCGCAGCTTCCATACGCTAGGCACGGATGGATTCGGGCGCAGCGACACGCGCTCGGTGTTGCGCGCATTTTTCGAGGTGGATGCCGCCAGCATTGCCGCAATGGCAAAGCGGGCACTCGACCCGCAGACATGAAATCGCGTCGTGGGGGCGCGTCGCGCCACCACGACATGGCAGTTGGTGAAGCGGCGTCAGCCGCCCAGATCGTAGACCCGGGCCTCGTCGCGTTCTGCCTTGCTATGGCCACTGAGGGCCAGGTCCCATACGGGATCCTTGGCGCCAACCGTCGGCATGATGCCCGAGGTCATCGAGCTGACTTCCATGGCACCCGCATCGAACTCCCAGACCTTCTCGCGCGATGCCAGGAACAACATCGCCACACCTGACCCACCGGCGTCGATCAACACGACATAACGTACCGGTTCGCGGTGGGGCTTGAAGCTGGAGGTTTCGTGCGCAGGAATACCGTATGTTTGGCTCATGGCCCTATCCTGCCATGGACTGGCAACCCATGCCCATCGGTCAACAATATTTCACATTGCACTGTGGCGCGCAAACAGCCCTTTGCCGGCTTGTCCTCCCATCGCCCAGGTGCGTCGGCGGGCTGAGATGGCGGCAGCGAACGATCCATCGTCAAATCACAGCAGCCGGGTCTGGATAAAGACCGCGCATCTGCGCCATCAATCGTGTCAGACCGAGCAGGCCGTTGATGCTCGGCGTCGCAATCCCCAGCCGGCCGCCGATTTCGTGCACGACGCAGACGATGGCGTCGAGTTCGAGTTGGCGCCCTGCCTGAGCATCCTGCAGCATCGAGGTCTTGAAAGCGCCAATCTTGGCGGTGACCGCATGACGGGCCTCCGGAGCCTCATCGATCGCACAACCAATACGCGCGCCAATGGCCTGCGCCTCGACCATGACCTGCGAACAGAAGGCCCGCACCAATGGATCTCCAAGGATGCGGTCGACCGTGGCGCCGGTAAGCGCGCTGACCGGGTTCATCGTCATGTTGCCCCACAACTTGTACCAGATGGCCTGGCGCACGTCGTCGGAACAGGTCACGTCGAAACCGCCGCGTTTCAGCAAGTCGGCCACGCGCTGGTTGCGGTCCGAACCACCGCCAGCAGGCTCACCAACGATCAGTCCGTTGCCGCCCTTGTGTTGCACCAGACCGGGCTCGGCGGTCGCCGTGGAACCATGCACGACACAGCCCAGAACCCGTTCGAGCGTGATCGCATGGGCGATGGCCCCACCCGCATCGACACTGGCCAGCGGTTCGTCAAACCCGGGCAGGCCTTGGCAGAACCACCACGGCACGCCGTTCATCGCCGGCAGCACAATGGTCTGCGCGCCCAACAGCGGACCCAGACCCTGCGCCACCGCCTTCAAGGCGGGCCCCTTCACAGCGATGATGACCAGATCCTGCTCGCCCAGATCGGCCGCGTTGGCGCTGGCTGCCACTACCGGCGCCTGGACCTGTCCAGCGGCCGTCTGCAACCGCCATCCATGTGTGCGCAGCGACGCCAGCGTGTCTCCGCGCGCAATCGCGCTGACCGGGACACCGGCCGCCGCCAGCCGGGTGCCGATCCAGCCGCCGATGGCCCCTGCTCCCACGATACAAACCTTCATGCCTTGCCTCCTTTGGCCAAACGCAGATTCGCCTTGAACTGCTCTGGCACGCGTTCATCAAAACCCAGCGCCACCCGTTGCACCTCGGGGCTGTCAGTCGGCTGCAGGATCTGTCCACCATGGCCGTCGAGCGCCGTCGGCGGCTTGGTGAAATAGGTCCGTGTATCCGTCGGACGCGACGTGTGCGCGTCTCCGAGCTGCGTGAACTGTACGATATGAACGTGCCAGGGCATGGTCGTGATCGCGTCATCGACCAGGTGATTGCCGATGGTGAACCCGTGCGAGTCGAAGACCACGATGTTACCGATCCCGTCGCGCCGCGCCGCGCCGCGTGCCGAGCATGCCCAAAAACCTGCGCGGTGTCGTGGACAGGTTGAGCAGGTTGGCGATGGTGGACTTGGACAGTGCGCTCGGACCGTTGCAGGGACGCTGGCGAATATCGTCTTTGCGTGTTTCAGATGTTGCCGCCACTGTCGCGCACCGTCGGTGCGCCATCGAACGACCGGGACTTGCCAGCGCGCGTGATCGTGTCGATCACTTGCTGAAGCAGGGATCAGTCCATCCCGGTTGAATCGCGGTGACGCTTCGGATCAATCCGTCAGGATGAAGGTCACCTTCAGAATCACCTTGTATCCGGTGACCTTGCCGTTGTCGACGGTGACTTCCTGGTCCTTCACCCAGGCGCCCTTGACATTCTTCAGCGTCTTGTTGGCGCGTGCAACGCCCTG
>JBBQJP010000012.1:0-102633 GCA_038326025.1 Burkholderiales bacterium | reverse complement strand
TCGTCCTCGCTCATCCAGACACAGGGACCGCCTCGGCTGAGCGTGAGCATCAACAGGTTGTCGGTGTAGGTCGAGTGGATGCCCCACTTCTGGTGCGGCGTGATGAAGTTGAGCTGGATTTCCTTGTTGCCGTTGGGCTTGATGTTGTGGATACCCGCCGTCGTCTTCAGGTCCACCGGTGGCCGGTAGCTCGTGAAGCCTTCGCCAAACGCCAGCATCCAGGGATGGTCGAGGTAGAACTGCTGGCGCCCGGTCAGTGTGCGCCAGGGGATCATCTCGTGCACATTGGTATAGCCGGCGTTGTACGACACGGTCTCGCTCTCGATGCCGCTCCAGGTCGGGCTGGAGATGATCTTGCGCGGCTGTGCCTGGATGTCGCGGAAGCGGATCTTCTCGTCTTCGCGGTGGATCGCCAGATGGGTGTGGTCCAGCCCGGTCTGTTTGCCCAATGCCTCCCAGGCCTTGACGGCGACATGGCCGTTGGTCTCGGGTGCCAGTTGCAGGATTACTTCACAGGCGTCGATGTCGGTCTCGATCTTCGGCATACCGCAGGTCACGCCCTTGGCTGTGACGATGCCGCTGAGTTCGGCCAGTTGCTTGACTTCGGTCTGCGTGTTCCAGGCGATGCCCTTGCCGCCATTGCCGACCTTGTTCATGAGCGGGCCCAGGGCCGTGAAGCGCTTGTAGACGTTGGGGTAGTCGCGTTCGACCACCGTCATCTGCGGGCCGGTCTTGCCGGGAATCAGGTCGATCTCGCCCTTGGCCCAATCCTTGACGTCGAATGGCTGCGCCAGCTCGCCGGGTGAGTCATGCATCAACGGTGTCAGTACCAGCTCCTTCTCGACACCGAGGTGGCCGATGCAGATCTCGCTGAACTTCTTGGCGAAGCCTTTGTAGATGTCCCAGTCGCTGCGCGACTGCCAGGCTGGGTCGACCGCGGTCGACAACGGATGGATGAAAGGGTGCATGTCGCTGGTGTTGAGGTCGTTCTTCTCGTACCAGGTAGCCGTGGGCAACACGATGTCCGAATACAGACAGGTCGTGCTCATGCGGAAGTCCAGCGTGACCAGCAGGTCGAGCTTGCCTTCCGGCGCCTTGTCGTGCCAGACCACTTCCGTCGGCTTGGCTTCGTCCTTGCCCAGGTCCTTGCCCTGCACGCCATGGCTGGTGCCCAGCAGATGCTTGAGGAAATATTCATGGCCCTTGCCGCTGGAGCCCAGCAGATTGGAGCGCCAGATGAACATGTTGCGTGGCCAGTTGTCGGGATGGTCCGGATCGGTACAGCTCATCTTGAGCGTGCCGTCCTTGAGCGACTGGACCGCGTAGTCCTTGGCGTCCATTCCGGCAGCCGCCGCATCACGCACCACCTGCATCGGGTTGGTCTGCAGCTGCGGTGCAGATGGCAACCAGCCCATGCGCTCGGCGCGCACGTTGTAGTCGATCATGCTGCCGCCATAGATCTTCTTGTCGGCCAGCGGCGAGACCACTTCTTCCATGGTCAGCTTCTCGTAGCGCCACTGATCGGTGTGGGCATAGAAGAAGCTGGTGCTGTTTTGCTGGCGTGGCGGGCGTATCCAGTCCAGCGCAAAGGCCAGTGCTGTCCAGCCCGTCTGGGGCCGCAATTTTTCCTGGCCCACATAGTGCGCCCAGCCACCACCACTTTTGCCGATGCAGCCGCACATCATCAACATGTTGATGATGCCGCGGTAGTTCATGTCGCAGTGGTACCAGTGGTTCATGGCCGCGCCGATGATGACCATGGACTTGCCCTGGGTCTTGTGGGCGTTTTCGGCGAACTGGCGCGCCACCGTGATCAGCTGCTCGCGCGGCGTGCCGGTGATGCTTTCCTGCCATGCCGGCGTGTAAGGGGTGTCGTCGTCGAAATCCCGTGCGGCCATCTCACCCGGCAGGCCGCGCGCGACACCGTAGTTGGCCACTTGCAGGTCGAATACGGTGGCCACCAGGGCCTCGCGCTTGTCGCCTTCCTTGCCGAGCGAAATGCGTTGTACCGGTACGGTGCGTACCAGCACGTCCTGGCTGGCCGCGCCGTTGTCGTTGTGCGAGAAGTTCGGCGTGACGATGCCGCCGAAGTAGGGGAATCCGACCTTGGCGGTTTCCATGTTGGCGTTGTCGCCCTCCATCACGGACAGGCGCAGCTTCACGTCCTGGCCATGGCGTGCCTCCTTGGCTTGCAGGTTCCACTGGCCCTCGTCCGCGCGGCCGTCCGGGCCCCAGCGAAAGCCAATGGCGCCGGTGGGCAGAACCACCTTGCCGTTGTCGTCGAAGGCGACCGTCTTCCATTCCGGGTTGTTGGCCTGACCGAGCTTGCCGTTGAAGTCCGATGCGCGCACATAACGATCGGGCACCATGATGGTGGTTCCGTCGGGCCGCTTGTGCTCCTTGAGCATGACCAGCATCGGCATGTCGGTGTAGCGCCGTACGTAGTCGTCGAAATAGGCGCTGCGTTCGCCCTTGTCCGGGAAGTAGAACTCCTTGAGGATCACATGGCCCATGGCCATCGCCACGGCGGCGTCGGTGCCCTGTTTGGGATGCATCCAGATGTCGGAGAGTTTGGCGACTTCAGAGTAGTCGGGTGTGACCGCCACGGTCTTGGTGCCCTTGTAGCGCACCTCGGTGAAGAAGTGGGCGTCGGGTGTACGCGTCTGCGGCACGTTTGAGCCCCAGGCGATGATGAAGCTGGAGTTGTACCAGTCAGCGGATTCGGGCACGTCGGTCTGCTCGCCCCAGACCTGCGGGCTGCTCGGAGGCAGGTCGCAGTACCAGTCGTAAAAACTCAGGCACACGCCGCCGATCAGGCTCAGGTAGCGGCTGCCGGCCGCGTAGCTGACCATCGACATCGCCGGGATCGGCGAAAAGCCCACCACGCGGTCGGCGCCGTGTTTCTTGATGGTGTAGACGTTGGCAGCGGCGATGATCTCGTTGACCTCGTCCCAGGTCGAGCGCACCATGCCGCCCAGACCACGGATGCTCTGGTAGTCGCGGCGTTTGGCGTCGTCCTGCACGATCGAGGCCCAGGCATCCACCGGGTCCTGCGCCAGGCGTGCCTCACGCCAGGTCTTGAGGAGCCGGCCGCGCACCATCGGGTACTTGACCCGGTTGGCGCTGTACAGGTACCAGCTGTAGCTGGCGCCGCGGGCGCAGCCTCGCGGTTCGTGGTTGGGCATGTCCCAGCGCGTGCGCGGGTAGTCGGTCTGCTGGGTCTCCCAGGTCACGATGCCGCCCTTGACGTAGATCTTCCAGGAGCACGATCCGGTGCAGTTCACACCGTGCGTGGAGCGCACGATCTTGTCGTGGGCCCAGCGATTGCGGTAGGCGTCTTCCCAGGTGCGGTCTTCACCGGTGGTGACACCGTGGTCGCCGGAGAAGCTCTCGCGCGGGCTGTTGAAATAGGTCAGTCGATCGAGGAAGTGGCTCATCTAAGGCTCCTTGGAAATCGGGGATGGGGCGGGGTGGGCAGTCTCTGGCCGCAATCACGGGTTCTTCACGTAGGCATCCTTGCGCAGGTAGAACCACCAGTTCAACACCAGGCACAGGGCGTAGAAGATGGCGAATCCGTACATCGCCATTTGCGGCGTGCCGGCCTTGATCTGCTCGCCGATCACCACTGGTGCAATGAAGGCGCCGTAGGCTGCGACAGCTGAGGTCCAGCCCAGCACCGGGCCCGCTTGCTGGCGGTCGAACAACACACCGATGGTGCGGAAGGTCGATCCGTTGCCGATGCCGCTGGCCGCGAACAACACGACGAACAGCAGCATGAAGGGCAGGAAATACTGCTCTGGTGTGGCCGACTGGTAGGCCTGCAACATGACATATCCCACCGCGACCGAGGCAACCACCATGACGGCCGAGATCCACTGCGTGACGATGGAGCCACCGATCTTGTCCGAGATCCAGCCACCAACCGGACGGATCAAGGCTCCTACGAAGGGCCCGATCCAGGCGTAGGCCAGCACGGCCGGAGCGTTTGGGTTGCTCAAGGTGTGCTGCATGACGCCTTGGGCATCCGGCACGTGGCTGATGCCGAATATCACCTTCATCGACAGCGGCAGCGCCATCGAGAAACCGATGAAGGAGCCGAAGGTGACGATGTACAGGATCGTCATCGCCCAGGTGTGCTTGTTGCTGAAGATCGCGAACTGCGTCTTTACATGATCCTTCATGGTTCCGAAGGCCGCGACCTTCATCATCAGCACTGCGGCAACGATGTCCAGCGGAATGGCGACCCACATGTTGAGCAGGCCCAGCCCGGTGGGTGCCGGCAGGTAGAAATACAGCATCACGATGGATGGGATGAAGGCCAACGTGTACAGGTAGGTGATCTTGGCAAATGCCACGACCGGGTTGCCGGTGGACGGCGACACGGTCTTGAGGTTGTTCATGCCGAACCAGCACAGGATGCCCAGCGGCACAAGCGACAACACCCAGGCCAGGCCGGCGTTCTGCACCCAGGTCTGGGTGCCGGCCGGAATCTTGCCGAAGATCCAGCCGCTGTCCTTGGCCAGCACCATGGGCTCGCCGCCGAAGGCTCCGAACAGGCCGATCGTCATCACCAGCGGGATGACGATCTGCATCGTGGTGACGCCGAAGTTGCCCAAGCCGGCGTTCAGGCCCAGACCCGTACCTTGCAAACGCTTGGGGAAAAAGGTGCTTATGTTGGACATCGAACTGGCGAAATTGCCGCCGCCCACGCCCGACCACAAGGCCATCAGCTGGAACGACCACAGGGGCCATTCCGGATGCTGGAGCACGATGCCGGTGCCAATGGCTGGCGCCAGCAGCATCGACGTCGTGAGAAAAATCGTGTTGCGCCCGCCCGCGAGCCGGATCAGGAACGAGGCGGGAATGCGCATCGTCGCACCCGAGATGCCGGCAATGGCGGTGAGCGTGAACAGTTCCGCCTGGCTGAACGGAAAGCCCAGGTTCATCATCTGCACCGTGATCACACCCCACATGCCCCAGACCGCGAAACCGCAGAGCAGGGCGGGGATCGAGATCCACAGGTTGCGGTAAGCGATCTTCTTGCCGGTCGTCTCCCAGAAGGTTTCGTCTTCGGGACGCCAGTCGGTGATGTCGGCCCCGGTTGGGGCAGTCGGCATTGGGCTGGCAGTCTTGCTTGCAGTCGTCATGGTGAATCCTTGTGCTTCAGTTCATCAGCCGTTAAGGGCAAATGGGGTGGCGTTCTTGCCCATCAGTTCGCTGCGGCGCACCTCGGTCCAGTACATCCAGATCAGCGAAACCCAGACCACCCCGTACATCAGCATGAAGGCGCTTGATCGGATGCCGGTGAGGTCCATCAGCACGCCGAACAGGATTGGCAGGATGAAGCCACCCAGGCCGCCAGCCAGGCCCACGATGCCGCTGACGGCACCGATGTTGGTTGGATATTCGTCGGCGATGTACTTGAAAACGCTGGCCTTTCCGAAGGCCCAGGAGATGCCGAGAATGAACATCAGGATCGTGAACGTGTAGACATTCAGGCCGATATGGAAGTTTGTCGGGCCGTTTACGGTCATGACCGTGAAGTCGGTCTGTGGGTACGACAGCAGGAACAGGCAGATCCAGCTGACCCACATCACCCACCAGGTTACGGCGTGCGCGCTGTATTTGTCCGACAACCAGCCACCGGCAGCGCGCAGTACGCCGCCGGGTAATGCGAAGCAGGCTGCCAGCAACGCTGCGGCGCGTATATCCAGGCCGTATTCACCGATGTAGTACTGCACCATCCACAGACTGAGCGCCACGTAGCCGCCGAACACGATGCTGTAGTACTGGCAGTATTTCAATACCTTGGGATCCTTCAGCAACTTGAGCTGGTCACTGAACTTGGTCGTCGGCGGCACCAGGTGCGACGGGTCGCTGTAGCTGAAGAACCAGAACAGCAGCAGGGTGCCGAACATGATGGCTGCGTAGACCTGCGGCACCATAGTCCAGCCGAACGCCACAAGGATGGCCGGGGCGACAAACTTGTTGACCGCCGCGCCCGAGTTTCCGGCGCCGTAAACGCCCATCGCAAAACCCTGGTTGGCCTTGGGGAACCAGCGTGCGACATAGGGCGTTCCGACCGAGAACGAGCCACCGGCGAGGCCGACAAACAGGCCAATGACCAGGAAGTGCCAGTATTGCGTTGCATAAGCCATCAGCCAGATCGCCGGTATGGTTGCGGCCATGACCAGGGCCATGACGATGCGCCCTCCGTAACGGTCGGTCCAGATACCCAGGGGCACGCGCGACAACGCGCCAGTGAGAATCGGCATGGCGGTGAGCAGGCCGAATTCGGTGGCATTGAGTCCCAGGGTCTTCTTGAGCGGAATGCCGATCACGGCAAACATCATCCAGACCATGAAACAAACGGTGAAGGCCAGCGTGCTGACGATCAACACGGACAGCGCTTGTCCTTTACGGGTCATGTGGCATCTCCTTGGGTCATGCCATGACTGTAGGATTTGCCGGGCCCTGACACCATCCTTCAGAGGTGCAGGCGGACCATGTCAGACGGACGATGCCATGATGCTGCGGCCTCGTCCTGAAGAACTACAACGGCGCAAGACTGCGCCTTGTTTGCGTTAGATCAAGGGACTTGCGCGTCGAACAGGCCATTTTCGGTGGCCAGTACGGCGGCATGCACGCGGGTGCTGACGTCGAGTTTGCGCAGGATGTGCTGCACGTGGATCTTGACCGTGGTTTCGGCGATCGTGAGCTGGCGTGCGATTTCCTTGTTGCTCGCACCGGCGGTGATCGCGCGCAGGATGTCAAGCTCGCGGGGAGTCAGTGTTGCCAGCGGCGATGCGGGCGCGCCGGGCTGCGCCGCATCAGGCGATCCATTGGCGGCATTGCGATAGGCCGTAAACAGTTTGGCCGTCATTTCGGGCGCGATCACGTTTTCGCCGGCCATGGCGCGGTTGATCGCGTGGGTCAAGGCATCACCTTCCATGGTCTTGAGCAGGTAGCCGCTGGCACCATTGCGCAGTGCCCTGGCAAGGTCATTCTCATCCTCGCTGACCGTCAGCATCAGGATGCGGGCGCCGGGCGCGGCTTCGCGCAAAGCGGGCAGCGCGTCCACGCCGTTGACCCCGCCCAGATGGTTGTCGAGCAGGATCAGGTCGGGTTGCAGTTCCTGCGCACGCCTCAGCGCCTGGCTGGCGTCTGCCGCGTCGCCGACCACCTTGTGCCGCGGGTCGCGCGCCAGCAGCGCGATCAGGCCGCGGCGAAACAAGGTGTGGTCGTCTACCACCAGGATACGGATATCCGCGGCAGATTCAGGCGAGATTTGCATGCGCGGCGGTGCTCAGGTGACGAGGTCGGGCGTGGCGGTGCGGGGCCGTGGCACCGGGGGCTTCGCCTGGAGGTCGGGCAAGGTCAGGATGACCGAGCTTCCGCGACCGGGAACACTGTGGATATCCAGGCAGGCATTGATGCGTTCGGCGCGCTCGCGCATGATGCGCAAGCCGACGTGGTTCTCATCATGGGCCTCCTGCGCGGTGGCGAAACCCGCACCGTTGTCGCGGATTTCGAAACGCCAGCTGGGCGCCTGCTGCACGTCGAGCCAGACCTGTGTCGCCGTGGCCGCATGTTTTCGCACATTGGACAAAGCCTCCTGCACGATATGCAAAACCTGGACCTGCAAGTCCGGGTCCAGCGGCATGCCGTGCCCGCCCATCTGCAATGTGCTGGGCAGGCCACTTTGCAACTCGAACTTGCGCAATGTGGTCTTGAGTGCCGGTTCGATGTCCTCGGCGTTGGCCCGGGTGCGGAAATGCACCAGCAGCTCGCGCACATCGGCATAACTCTCACGCACGCCAATGTTGATCTCGTCGAGCACCACCTGGGCCTGTTGACGGTCATCGCGGGTAAGCGCATCCTGCATCAGCTGGACCTGGATCTTCAGGAAGGCGAGCGACTGCGCGATCGAGTCGTGCAGTTCGCGCGCCAGGAAGCTGCGTTCCTGGGATACCGCTGCCTCCTTTTCCAGTGCCGCCAGGCGAATGTTCTCCATGGCGGCCGCCAGATGGGCGGTCAGCGCCTCGAGCAGTGAACAATCCGATTCGGTCAGGGCGACCTGCGCGTGAAAGAACAGGTCGACTTCGCCCATCAGCCGTTCGTGCAGACGGATCGGAATCGACACAATGGTTTCGAAACCGGCACGTGCGCAATGCTGCATGCGACCGGGATTCATGGCATGGATCGGAATGATGCGCAGGCCAGCCTGCGCGCTCGGCGATCCGCAGTGGCAGTCACCGGCATGCACACAATGCTCGGACTCGATCATCTCGGACGGCAGACCATCCGACGCCAGCATCAGGAAGCGCAAATTGGTTTCGTCCGACCAGCGCAAAGCGACGCCGTCGGCATGGGCAATTGGACGCAGGCGCTGCACGAAACCGGCAGTCAGCTCATGCAGGCTGCTGGCCTTGCCCACCAGGCTGGTGATGTTGTAGAGCGCCTCGAGCCGTTCGCGTTTTTCCTGCAACTCGGCTGTTTTCTCAGCGACCCGGGCCTCCAGGCTGTGGTGCACCGACTGCACCTGCTGCGCCATCTCGTTGAAGCCGTCGGCCAGCGTTCCGAACTCGTCGGTGCTGGTGATGTGCACGCGGGTTGCGAAGTCGCCTTCCCGGATGCGCTGGATGGCCTGCTTGATGTGGCCCACCGGCTCGAGGACAAAGAGGTAACCGACATAGACCAGGATGGCGGTGCCAACCACCGCCAGCGTCATCGTGATGAGTTGGGCCAGATGCAGCAATGCGGTCCAGCGCGACATGTGCGCTTCGATGCCGCTGACCATGGCGTTGATGTCCGACACGAAGCGCGCGGTGTCCGCCTGCAGGGACTCCGGCGAGGCAGGGGGACTGACGATCCAGCGTTGCTGGTATTGCGCCCAGGCTTTTTCAACGGTGGCAAATTTCGTGCGCACCGCGTCGTCCCACGGCATGAACAGAGGGCGTTCGGGATCACCTACACGCAAGGTTTCAAGGCCTTTCGTGAACTCGCTGGCCAGCTTGGGAAGGCCCTGCGATTGCGCGGTGCTGATCGACAACGACATCTGATAGGCCTGCATGCGCATGCGGCCGGCTTCGTTGACGGCTGCGGCGCCGCCTTCGAGTTGCCAGGCCACCCACAAGGTGACAGCGATGGTGGCCAGTGCCATCAGCAGGAACGGCGTGGCCACGAGCGCCAGCTTGGCGCCCAGATTCCATTGCCGCGTTTTTTGCATGTTATTCAAACCGGACTCCGTGCAATACGCTGGCAGGACATACCTGCCACCAGGAGGCCGTCGGACCTTGGCGGCTTCAGGTGACCCGCTCGAAAATCGCGGCGATGCCCTGGCCGCCGCCGATACACATGGTGACCAGCGCATCCCGCCCGCCGATGCGCTGCAATTCGTACAAGGCCTTGACCGTGATCACTGCGCCGGTGGCGCCGATGGGATGACCGAGCGAGATGCCGGAGCCGTTGGGGTTGACCTTGGCCGGATCGAGCCCGAGGTCGCGGGTGACGGCGCAGGCCTGGGCGGCAAACGCCTCGTTCGCCTCGATCACGTCGAGGTCCTTGATGCTGAGGCCGGCGCGCTCGAGCACCTTCTGGGTGGCCGGGACCGGGCCGATGCCCATGTATTTCGGGTCGACGCCGGCATGGGCGTAGGCAACCAGCCGCGCCATCGGCTTGAGCCCGCGTTGCTGGGCGACCTTGCTGTCCATCAGCAATACTGCCGCGGCGGCATCGTTGATGCCCGAGGCATTGCCGGCCGTGACGGTGCCGTTCTCCTTGAGAAAAGCCGGCTTGAGTTTGGTCATGTCGGCCAAGGTGCAGTTGCTGCGGAAATGTTCGTCGGTGTCGAACGTGACGTCGCCCTTGCGCGTTTTCTGCACGATCGGCAGGATCTGGTCCTTGAAGTAACCCGCCTTGGTGGCCCGTTCGGCCCGGTTGTGGCTCTCCACCGCCAGTGCGTCCTGGTCTTCGCGGGTGATGTTCATCTTGGCCGCGATGTTCTCGGCGGTCACGCCCATGTGGATGTTGTGGAACGGGTCGTGCAGCGCACCCATCATCATGTCGATCATCTTGGTGTCGCCCATGCGGTTGCCCCAGCGACTGGTCAGGCTGGCATAAGGTGCGCGGCTCATGTTCTCTGCGCCACCGCCAATGGCGATGTCGGTGTCGCCCAGTGCAATGGCCTGGGCTGCCGACACAATGGCTTGCAGGCCGGAGCCACACAAGCGGTTGACATTGAATGCGGGCGTGCCCTGACCGCATCCGCCTTGTAGGGCAGCGACACGCGATAAGTACATGTCGCGCGGCTCGGTGTTGACCACGTGGCCAAATACCACGTGGCCGACGTCGTCGCCCTCCACTTGGCCCCGGGCAAGCACCTCGCGCACGACGGCGGCGCCCAGTTCACACGGGGGCATGTCTTTCAACGCGCCTCCGAAGGTTCCAATGGCGGTACGTACGGCACTGACGACGACAACTTCTCGGCTCATGTTTGCTACTCCTGAACGGGTGGATATCACCCTGAAGTGTGCCGCATTGGCGACGCATGCGCCAATGCGGAACTTGATTCAGATCAAGAGATGATCGGTCCGCAAGCGCCTGGACGTATCTGGTCGCAGGCTCAGGTGGCGATGACGATGGGGAATTCGGCGCGAAATCCGTCGCTGGAGGGCTCGAAGGTGATGGTCAGCGCATCGCGGTCGCGCACATCGCGCAACTGGCGCCACAGAAAGTCTCTTGCGTTTTGGGGGTCGTCGCGGACATACAGCTGGGTGGTCAACAGCTCGCGCGTGCCCTGGCGCACCTTGACATGGATATGCGGTGTACGGCCACTGTACGCGACCGGTCGGATGGTCCGGAACCGGTACCTGCCGTCTGAACCTGTGCGCTGCATGCCAAAGCCCTGGAACGCCGGATCGGCTCGCCCGCCGTCGCCCGGGTGGTGGTAATGGCCGGCCGCGTCGCATTGCCATATTTCCACCTGCGATCCTGCCAGCGGCTGGCCTCGGGTATCGGTCACGACACCTTCGATCCAGCCGGGCTGGCCAGCGTCATACCGTTGCTCACCATTGCGCAAAAGATCGGCGTCGTTGTCGCGCGGCAGTGCCAATGGGTAAAACGGGCCTTCGGTCTGGCGCGGCGTGGGTCGGGCCGCGGTCTGGGTCTGCGCCCGTGCCGTGGTCCAGATGAAGGGCAGGGCAATCGCAGCGACGCTCAAGCTGCGCCGGGACAGGCCGGATCGGTTCGGAGGAATTTGCATGGCGCACTCCAGATGTGTGTGAGTAGGACGCGCACACGTCGCCGGAGTTCCCCTCACGCTCCCACGCAGCGGTCGCCCGACCCGCGCATAGGCGCGAAACAAAACGAAACATGGCGAAACCGCATTGAAAGGACTTTGCCGCGGGCTCCCGGCACCATCACTGCATGTTCAATCAATCTGCAAAGGAATAGTCATGAAAACCTGGATCAAACGCAGCCTGGCCGGCTTGTTGGGTGTTGGTATCGTCATCGGGGGCCTTGCGGCCTGGAGCCACCGGTACGAGGGGCATGGCCGCCATGGCATGTCCATGAGCAGTGAGGACGAGTCCCGCTTGCAAGGCAAGTTCGTCGAGAAGGTCAGCAAGGAACTGGACCTGACTGCGCCGCAGAAGCAGCATCTGGTGACCATCGCCGAGCGCGTGCGCGAACAGCGCAAGGCCTTGATCGGCAGCACTACCGATCCGCGCGCCGAACTGCAGGCTCTGGTGTCCGGGGAGCGCTTCGACCGGACGCGGGCCTTGGCGATCGTCGAGGAAAAGACCCAGGCCGTGCGTGGCAAGAGCCCGGAGGTGATCGCCGCCATGGCCGACTTCTTCGACAGCCTGAACCCGGCGCAGCAGCAGGAACTGCGTGAGCATCTGCAGCAACGGCACCGCTGGTTCGGTCGCAGCTGATGCATCAGGTGGCGGGCATGGCGGTGGGACAATGCGCCATGCCGAAGATCCTCTTGATCGACGATGACGCCCAGTTGGGGCCGCCGCTGGCCGAATATTTCAGTCGCTTTGAACTGGAGCTGGAACTGGCAGGGCGGCCCAGTGAGGGCCTGGCGAAGCTCCGCGACGGCCACTTCGACGCCGCCATCCTGGACGTGATGCTGCCGGAGATGGACGGCTTTGCGTTGTGCCGACTGATTCGCAAGAGCAGCGACATTCCCATCATCATGCTCACGGCACGCGGTGAATTGACGGACCGGGTCGTCGGTCTCGAGTTGGGTGCGGATGACTATCTGCCCAAACCGTTCGAGCCACGCGAACTGGTGGCGCGCCTGCACACCATGCTGCGGCGCCAGCGCGCCGTTACCCCTTCGACGCAGCGCTTGCGCTTCGATGGTCTGGAGCTGGACCTGGATACCCATACCGTGGTCCGCCAGGGTGAAGTGCTGTCCCTGACTGGGACCGAATTCGCGTTGCTGGTGCTGCTGGCACGTGAACCCGGCAAGGTGTTTTCGCGCGACGATATCCTGAACCACTTGCGCGGGCATGACGCCGACCTGTATTCGCGGGCGGTAGACATCCTGATCAGCCGCCTGCGCAAGAAGCTCGATCCGCTGGACGGCATTCGCACCTTGCGCAACGCGGGTTACGCATTGGCGCTGGCCCGTGTCTGAGTCTTCGCGCCAACCCTGGCATCGGCGCGCATTTTCGGCGTTGCGCCAGTCCCTCAAGCTCAAACTGATCGCGGTTTTTCTGGTGTTGGCGCTGGGCCTCTCGGTGATGTTTCTCGGCGGCATGCAGCGCGCCATCGGCGCCGGCTGGCGGCTGGCCGTGGCGCCACTGGTGTCCGACTACGTCAATCGGCTGGTGGCGGAGATTGGCACGCCTCCGAGTATCGATCGCGCGCGTGCGCTGACGCAGCGCCTGCCCATTTCGGTGCGCATCGAGGGCCCGCTGGTGCGCTGGTATTCGCAAGCCGACAAAAAAAGGGAACGTGGCTGGCTGCATGACGACGACTGGCATGGCGAATCGCCGCAGATTCTGGAGCGCGACACCGTCGATGGGCATCGCATCACGCTCGGGTTGGGCGATCTTCCGTGGGACCGGCAGCCCCGGCTGGTCGGCTGGTTCACGCTGTTGACCTTGTTGGCCTTCATCGCGCTGGCCTATGCCTATGTGCGTCGGCTGCTGCGCCCGCTGGACGATATCCGTGTCGGCGTGCGCCAGTTTGGCAAGGGAGAGTTCGACCACGCCATCACCGTGCGGCGGCAGGATGAACTGGGTGAGTTGGCCGGGCAGATCAACACCATGGCCGATGACCTGCGCAAGATGCTCGATGGCAAGCGGGCGCTGCTGCTGGCCATCAGCCATGAGCTGCGCTCACCACTGACCCGTGCCCGCCTACATGCCGAGTTGCTGCCCGAAGCTGGCGAGAATGGCACGCGTCGCGCTGCGCTGTTGCGCGACCTGGGCGAGATGCGCGACATGATCAACGACCTGCTCGAAAGCGAACGCCTGTCCGGCAGCCATGTTGCGCTGCATCGCGAGCCCACCGATCTGTGCGCGCTGGTGCGCGTACTGGTGACGGAGCGTGATCCACCTGCGGATGTGACCCTCGACCTGCCGGAGGGTCTGGCGCCAGTGGGGATTGACGCCACACGTGTGAGACTGGCCGTGCGCAATTTGCTGGAGAACGCCTTGCGCCATGGTGCCGGCGAGCTGCCGCCGACTATCGCAGTGCGGCGTACGGCACAGGTTATGGTGGTGACGGTGCGCGACCATGGAACGGGCGTGGAGCCGGCCCATCTGGCGCAACTGGGCCAGGCCTTTTATCGAACCGACGCTGCGCGCCAACGGGTCACAGGCGGTGTGGGCCTGGGTTTGCATCTGGCCCGATTGGTGGCACTGGCCCACGGTGGCAGCCTGGGCTTTCGCAACGCCAACCCCGGTCTGGAGGCAACGCTGGTGTTGCCAATTGCCGGCTGACCAGGACCCATGGACGGGTCTCGGTCGAGCCGCGATGTTTCAGAACGCGGGCTCGCTCGAGAACGAGAGCAGTTCGCCGCTTTGCGGATGGTGCAACTGGATATGGGTCGCGTGCAGCATCAGGCGCTCGGCGCGGCCGGCTTCGTCGTCGCGGCCGTACAGCGGGTCGCCGACGATCGGGTGTCCGATGGCTCGCAGGTGCACGCGCAACTGGTGCGAGCGTCCGGTGACCGGTTCGAGATCAATCCGGGTCTTGGTCGGGTGCGTCGTATCGACCAGGCGCCATCGGGTCAAGCTGGGTTTGCCGTCTGCGGTGATCACGCGACGCGGACGGTTCGGCCAGTCCACGGCAATTGGCAGATCGATCACCTGCCAGGGTGCGTCGTCGCACACAGGACGGCCGCAGACCAGCGCCTGATAGCGTTTGTCGACTTGTCGGGCGGCAAAGGCGCGATTGAGGATGGACAGCGCCTGTGCTCCGCGCGCCATCAGCATCAGGCCGGAGGTCGACATGTCGAGCCGGTGCACGATCAGCGCATCCGGATATTGTTGCTGGACCCGCGCGCTCAGGCAGTCCTGCTTGTCGGGTCCGCGTCCCGGCACACTGAGCAATCCGGCGGGTTTCTCCAGCACCAGCAGCGCCGGGTCGACATGCCGGATGGTGACCAAGGATTCAGTGCTCAGCGTTTTGTTGCACCAGCTTTTGCACGATGTCGCACAACTCGTCGACATCGTTGGGCTTGTGGATCAAGGCGCCGGCACCCTCGGCAAAGGCCTGCTGCTCAATCTCGGGGGTGACATAACCCGAGGCCAGTGCCACCGGCAATCCAGGTCGAATCACCCTGGCTTCACGCAGCAGGTCGATGCCGCAAAAACCCGGCATGTTGTAGTCGGTCACCATGAGGTCGAACTCGTCAGCGCGCTCGCGCAAGGCCAGCGACGCCAGGTGCGGGTCGGTGAAGGTACTGACCCGGAAACCCTTGCGTGTCAGCACCCGCTCCACCAGGAACACCAACGCCTCGTCGTCGTCCACATACATCACATGCTTGCCCTTGCCCTCGACGGTGTTCACCGGTTCGACGGGTACCGGCGCGGCGATGGCGGCCAGCTTGGCCGGCGGGAAGTACAGCGTGAAGACGCTGCCTTTGCCGGGTGTGCTTTGCACGCCGACCGATCCCTGATGGGTACGCATGATGCCGTGCACCACGGCCAGGCCCAGTCCGGTGCCTTGGCCGACGGGCTTGGTCGTAAAAAATGGCTCGAAGATGCGCTCCATTGTTTCCGGATCGATGCCTACGCCGGTGTCGCGCACGGCCAGCGTTACGTGGTGACCGCGTGACTTGCCACGGCGTTCCTTGCGCAGCGGCATGGTGTATGTACTGCTGAGTTTGACGGAGATCGTTCCGCGTTGGGTGCCAATTGCATGCATCGCATTCGTGCACAGGTTGAGCAAGGCCTGTTCGATCTGGGTTGCATCGGCCATGACCGGTGGCACCTTGTCTTCGATCTCGACCACCAGGTCGATCGATGGTGGCAAGGTGACCTTGATCAGCCGCGCCGTTTCGTGCACCACCTCGGCCAGATGGATGGTGGTGCGGGTCGTGGTCTCGTTGCGGCTGAAGGTCAGGATCTGACGCACCAGATCGCGTGCACGCCGGCCGGCCTTCTGGATCTCGAGCAGACTGGTTTGCGCGGGGGACAACGCGCCGGCATCCTGTTTGGCCAATTCCACATTGCCCAGGATCGCGCTCAGGATGTTGTTGAAATCGTGCGCGATGCCTCCCGCCATCGTACCCACCGCCTGCATCTTCTGGGATTCGCGCAGCTGGGTTTCCAGAACGTTGCGCTGGGTCTCGATCTTTTTGCGTGCCGTCAGGTCGCGTGCGAACACCGTGATGAGGTCGCCATCGAGCCGGCGCTCGAAAGATACGCTGACTTCCACTGCCAAGGGCCGGCCACTACTGGTGCGCCCCTCCATCTCGCCCAGCTGGGCATGTGATGAAAGCTGGTTGTATCCCAGGGTCTGCACCGCGTCGGGCAGGAAGTGCTCGAGCAGCATGCCCAGCGCCTGGTCAGAAGGGCATTGGAACAGTGCCGCCGCAGCCGGGTTGAAAATCGTGACGATTCGGTTGGCATCAACACAGATGATCGCGTCCAGCGAAGAGTTGATGATTGCGGCCAGTCGGTTTTCGCTCAGATGCAACTCTTCGTTGCGTCGACGCAACTCGGCGGCGCTTTCCTGCAACGCCCGGCGCTCGGCAAGCAGTGGGCCCTGATCGATGACTGCGCAGATGAAATGCGCAATGCCATCTTGTGGATTGTCAATGCGCGCCACATGCAAGTCGCCCGCAAAGCTGCCACGTGAGCCGGCCAGAAATATCACTTCGCTGGCTTCGCTCGTGCCCTCGGCCATGGCCTGGCGGAACGACTCGGCGACGTGATGGGCATGGCTTTCGCTGACCAGCGGCGACACATAGGTCAGCGGAGGATCCTGTTCCGACGGTCGGAACAAGTGCAAGGCCATCGCATTGCTTTCGAGCACCTGGCCGTGCTCGTCGACAACCATCAGGGCCAGCGGAACACTGGAAAAAAGCGTCAGAAAGCGTTCGGAAGCGCCCTCGGCAGCGCGCTGACTGAAACGCAGCGCCTTGTTCTGGATTTCCAGCTCGGCCTGGTATTTGCGCAGATCCTCGATCATCTGCGGCAGCGCGTATTCCGGCGCCACCTGCATGACGGGCGTCGGATCTTCCTGCGGATCCTGCAGGAGCAGGTCGGAAATGGTACGCAGCAACTGCGCCGGCTCGGGGTCGTGCATGTCGTCGCCCTTTACCGGTTCGTCAGGTGCCTGGAAAACACCATGGTCGGTATCAGCACGCAAAGCTCTGCGTGACATCAAGCGAGCCCACTTCGTGGCATGTTACTTTTTCAGTTTGCCGCGCACAGGCACTACCGTGGTAACGGTAGGGCGGACCGCATCGGGTGACACCGGCTTGGGTGGCGTCGAATCCTTCTTGGGCTTTTTGCCTTCTTTGTTGGTTTTCTGTTGACCTTTGGGCATGTCGTCTTCCTTGGTAGGTGGGTTAGTGTGGATGGTTTGCGACAGGGACCGATACGCCGCTGTATGGGGCTTGCGTATCGGAACCGGACTCTGTGTTAACGGCGTACGACCGCGCTGCCTGGATCAAAGTTGGCCGATTTGAGCGGGCTGTTGGCTGTGATGAAGGCGCGCAATACGTCTGCGTCGACGTAACCGGTGTCGACGTATGTCCGGTGGTCGGTCAGTTTCGGATAACCATCGCCGCCAGCGGCGATAAAGTTGTTGATCACCATGCGGTAGGTCTTGCCCATGTCCAATGGCGCACCATTGATGCGGGCACTTTCGACAGCACCGCCCGCGATGACCAGGTCGACACCGGCAAATTGCGGGAACGCACCGGAGCCTACGCTCATCTTCGACACCGCATTGAGGTAGTCCATTACTTCTTTGCCGGTCAGATCCACCACGGCCGTGGTATTTCCAAAGGGCTGCACCTTGAGCACGTCCTTGTAGGTCAGCTTGCCTGCCACCAGTGAGTCACGCACACCGCCGGCGTTGACCACAGCAAAATCAGCCTTGGTTCGATCCATCAGCGCACGCCCGATCAGTACCCCCATCGATGCAGGCTTGGCACGCACGATGGCACGATCGCCTTCAAGGCGACCGTCGGTGAAGCCGATCTCGACCAGCAGCTTTTGCTGGCCGAAGTCCTGATACGGCTTGAGCATGGCCAGCATTTCCTTGTCCTCGGCGATAGCCACGGTATAGGGAATCTTGGACGTCTTGCCGTCGGCGCCCTTGACGGATTTCATCAGGTTGACCGGTATCAGCGCGTACTTGACCAGCTTGAAGTCACCGTTGCGATATTCGAAGTCGGCCCGGCCAACGTATTTGCCCCACTCGTGGGCCTGCACGATCCAGGCGCCGTTCTGGCGGTCGGGCCGGCACTCGGCGCCTGGCACATAAGCCGTGTCGACGACGTTTTCGGCTTTCATGCAGGCGGGATTCTGGGTGTGGCCACCTACCACCAGGTCGATGCCCTTGACCGCGCGGGCCATCGTGACATCACCAGCCGCATTGGTGCCGTGATTGCCGTTGGCATAGTGCCCCATATGGGTCGCTGCAATGACAATGTCGGCCTTGGCGCGCAGTTCGGGCACCACCTTGCGCGCCTCGTCCACGACACTTCGGAACTGGATGTTCTTGATGTTGTCCGGGCTCACCATCTTGCGGGTGTCCTCGGTGGTCAGTCCCATGACGCCGACGCGCAGGCCGTCGAACGCGAACACCTTGTAGGGTTCGAACATGCGCTTGTCGCCTTCATAGATGTTGGCGGCGAGCATCGGGAACTTGACCAGCGCGCGCTGCATGCGCAAGGTGGTCACGGGTTTGTCGAATTCATGGTTGCCCACGGCCATCGCGTCGTATCCGAGCATATTCATGCCCTTGAAGTCCGGCACTGCGTCTTGCAGGTCAGACTCGGGCACGCCGGTGTTGACGTCGCCGCCGTCGAGCAGCAGGCTGTGGCCACCTTTGGCGGCAACTTCCTTGCGGATCTGGTCGATCAGGGTCTTGCGCGCGGCCATGCCGTATTCGCCATCGCCGTTCTGCCAGAAACGACCGTGGTGGTCGTTGGTGTGCAGGATCGTCAGTTGGTATGTTTTGTCTTTTTGCGGACCGCCGCCGGATACGCCGGCGCAGCCGATCAGGGCGATTGCTGCGGAGATGGCCAGCGTGGATTTGATCAAATGCATGGGTGCCTCAGGAAGAATTGTCATGAACTGTTACGTCGACCGGCCAGTCGGCCGGGGCGGCAAGTGGTCGATTATGGGGGCAGTGCAGGGCAGACTCAAGCTTCATGACAGGTCCTGGGCCGAGGTCAGGCGAAAGCCACGCGCTTTACAAGCGGCGACAATCGAGGGTTTCATCCTGATGGATAACAAGGAGATTCATGTCCAACTGTCTCATTCGCCCGGCCGAAGCGGCTGACGCCGCTACCTTGGCCCAGATCGAAGGCATCACGGAAGCAGCACTGGGCCGGCCAGCGGCAGACCCGCGCAAGCGGCAGACATTCTGGCGCGATGCGATTGAATTCGGCGAACCTTTTGTGATGGTGGCATGCGACGGGGACGAGCTTGTCGGTTTTGTCGGCTACGACCGCAGTCGCGACCCACGTACACCGCCGACAACAGGCGAGATCTGGGCCATTTATGTGCTCGGAAGCCACCTGGGTCAGGGCGTGGGGCTGTCTTTGTGGGATGCCGCCCGCGAAGGTTTGCTCGAGGAAGGCTGTACCCATGTATCGGTCTGGATCGAGCTGGCGATGGAGCGCGCCTTGCGCTTTCACGAACTGGCGGGCTTCAAGCGTGACATGCCGTCATTGCGAACCGTGGCCAAGGGTGCAACACGCGTCGAGGAAATCCGGCTCAAGCGCCCACTGTGAAGGGCTGACCGCCGTTGCTGCGCGCGTGCAACGGCCGGACAGGGCTTGCGTCGAGGGGATGGTGGCCGGGTCTGCGCGGCCCCGCCGTTTACGTTGAAGCCGGTATCAGGCTTCGCCGCCGAATTGTTTCGTCAGGTTGTCGATGTATTTTTCGACCATTTTCTCGAACTCGGCTTCGACTACCGGTGCGACCACCATCTTCATGAGTCCCGGCAACGCAATCGTCAAGTCGCCTTCGATGGTGAGTACGAGGTGGGTCGACTTCTTCTTGTCACTGATCTTCCAGCTGCCTGACACCAAGGCATTGCCTTCGCCTTTGACCGGTGTCCATACGACGGTTCCCTTGGCCTTGTTCGAGGTGTACTTGGATGCGTAGATGGTCTGCAGGTTGACCTGGGCCAGACCGATCTTTTCCATCTCCCAGCGATAGCTGTTGCCACCAAGGTCCACCAGTTGGTGCACTTTGGGGAAAAAACTGGCTGAGGCCGGTACATCGGATAACAGATCAAACACGTCGGCGGCAGAGGCCTTGACGCTGAATTCGTAGCCGAGATCGATATGGACATTGACGGTCATGCGCGCTCCAGTGGGGGTGACAGGGCAGGGAATTGCGTCCCGCATCCTATCGCAGGATCCGTCAGCGCGGAACGTCTGTGCCCGCTGCCGTGGAGGTGGGTCGCCCGATTCAGCGGCCGTGATAGGCGACCGCCAGCAGGGCCTGCTGGCTTTGCCGGGTGCGGGTCAGGATGCGGCGCAGCAAAGCCTTGCCGTCGACTGCCTCGATGTCGTGTTCGCGGGCAAACTGCAATGCTTCGGGCGTGTAGGTCGACGTCGTCGTGAAGGTCCCGTGTGCCGACTTGCAATTGGCCACGACACCCTGAAACTCCTGCATCTCACGCAGGCTTACCGGTTTGTCCTGGGTATGCTTGCAGCGCACGATGGCAACCGGGCCCGGCAGCCGCGCGGCGTGCAACCAGATGTCGACCCCATCGTGGTTGCGATGCGATTCGTAACCGGTGTCGAAGCCGGCCCAGGAAAACCAGGTCTCGCAGACAGCTGCGAAATGCTGGGCGTCAATCGCGGCAAAGACATCCAGGCTCCAGCGCTTGCCCTGCAGCGCGCCCGGAGTCGCGTCGGTGTCTGGCACTGCAGAGTCTACGCCGTGAGTGGTGGATGCATCGCTAGCAGCGCAATGGAGTTTCGGGCTCGTCAGGGCCTCGTCGGGACCGCGGCCAAACGCCAAACGCAATCCGATGGCCGACAGACTCAGCAACACGATTACCAGGGATGCCGCCAGGGTCACCGTCTGCCCGACGTCGAGCAGCCAGCCGCCCAGCAAGACCAGCAGCCACGTGAGTGTTCCGGCGACTATCACCGATTGGGCGAAGGACGGTTGCTGCGCGCGGTCGGCCCACGAGGCCGGGTTCTTGTGACTGGACATAATGCTCTATCCCCGGGGTTTCGTGACATATGGCAAGCAACCCCCAGTGCCTGCGCGTTCAGTCTAGGCGTTGAATATGACTACACCAAGGCAATTTGCACGGTTTCGGGAGAATACGGGCCAGGCGGTCCTGCCGGTTCCGCATCTTGCTTGCGCCCGGGCCGGCGGGTGACTGTCGGCACCCACGCATAATTGCATCTATCTGCAGTGCTACAGGGGGTGTTCATGTCGGGATCGGCGCAGTATCAGGACGGAGTGGCGTATGTCGCAGGCAAGTATGTGCCGATCGCGCAGGCCGCAATTCCAATTACCGACTGGGGGTTCCTGCGATCGGACGCCACGTACGACGTGGTCACTGTCTGGGAAGGTGCGTTCTTCCGTATCGATGCACACCTGGAACGCTTCATGCACAGTTGCCAGCGCTGGCGCCTCAATCCGGGCCTGAGTCCGGTGCAGATCACCCGCATACTGGCGAAATGTGTCCGGCTCAGCGGCCTGCGCGGCTCGTATGTGGAGATGATCTGCACACGTGGCCAACCGCCCTGGGGTTCGCGTGATCCGCGCCAGGCGGTGAACCAGTTTTATGCCTTTGCCGTGCCCTATGTGTGGCTGGCCAATGAGCAGCAACGCAAGGACGGTATGCACATCATGATCAGCGATGTGCAGCGGATTTCGCCGCGCTCGGTTGATCCCAAGGCCAAGAACTACCACTGGAACGACCTCACCATGGGGCTTCTCGGTGCCCTTGACGCTGGTGCTGATTCCGTGCTTCTGGTCGACGGCGCCGGCAATGTCGTCGAAGGGCCCGGCTTTAACGTCTTTTGTGTCAAGGATGGCGTGCTGGCCACGCCGGCCGAGGGCATGCTCGAGGGCATCTCGCGCCGTACGGTGATCGAGATGGCCGCGTCAGTTGGATTGCCAGTGCAGACCCGGGCGATTCCTGCGCAGGAACTGCGTGCTGCTGACGAGGTGTTCATGTCGACCTCGGGTGGCGGCGTGTTGCCAGTGACGCGGGTCGACGGGCAGACGATCGGCGACGGTGCGCCCGGCGCCATCACGGGCAAGCTGATCGAGACCTACTGGGCATGGCACGCCGATCCGGCATACAGCAAGCCGATCGATTACGCGGACTGACAGGTCCACCCGGGTGTTCGCTAGCGCGCCCCTGTCAGTATCGCGGGCCGACCGAATGCCGGGGGTCAACCGGACAACAGGGGATGCGGACAACGTCACGCTCCTCGAAAGGCTCGGGCGCGTGAATTACAGTCGCCTCTGGTGGCTTGCAGGCTGACAGACCCTGCAGACCGAAAAACAGGTTCAGCAGGAGACAGCAGATGGCGATGGATTTCAATGGCAAGGTGGCGATCGTGACGGGCGCCGGCGGCGGCTTGGGCGCGCAACACGCTCTGGCTTTGGCTGCCCGTGGCGCGCGAGTGGTGGTCAACGATCTGGGCGGTGCGCGTGACGGCACGGGAGGTTCGGCCGGTGCGGCGCAGGCCGTGGCGGAGCAGATTCGTGCGGCCGGGGGCGAGGCGATCGCCAACACGGCCTCGGTAACCGACTTTGCGGCGGTGCAGTCCATGGTCGCTCAGGCGATGGAGGCCTGGGGACGGGTCGACATCCTGGTGAACAATGCCGGCATCCTGCGCGACAAGACGTTTGCCAAGATGGAACTGGACGATTTCCGCCAGGTGCTTGACGTGCATCTGATGGGTGCGGTGTATTGCACCAAGGCGGTATGGCCAGTGATGGTGGCGCAGAAGTACGGACGTGTGGTCATGACCACGTCGTCGTCCGGTCTGTATGGCAATTTCGGCCAGTCCAACTATGGTGCCGCCAAGATGGCCCTGGTGGGACTGATGCAGACACTGTCGCTGGAGGGTTCCAAGTACGACATCCGCGTCAATTGTCTGGCGCCAACGGCCGCCACCCGCATGACGGAGGGACTGATGCCCGAAGCCGTGCTGCTGGCGCTGGATCCGCAGGCGGTCACGCCCGCGATGCTGGTGCTGGCGTCGCAGAATGCTCCCAACCGGACCATCCTGTGTGCGGGGGCCGGAACCTTCGAAGCCGCCCACATCACGCTGACCCGTGGCGTCTGGATCGGCACCGGCGACGATGCCCCCGAGCAGCTGGCGTTGCAACTGCAGGCTGTTTGCGCTCGCGATGGCGAAATGGTTCCGCAATCCGGTGGCGCGCAAGGGCAGAACGAAGTGGACCGGGCCCATGCCGCGGGCGCGGCACGCTGACCTCTGCAAAGCACCTGCAGATCCTTTGGACGAGCACCCAAGCCCGCCGCTATATACTTGAAGGCTTTGACGGCCCCAGGTAATACTTACTGCGGCCGGGCACGGAGCGTCTGACTATCCGTGCAATGTGACGGCCGGTATCAGGGCGGCGTGAGGCGGGGCAACGATGGTTGCCCTTTTCGCACCCGGCACTGCACGGCGTGTGACTGGCGAAATCCGGTCGCGCCAACCCGCAAATCCTGACGGTCGCCGCATCTCCAGTTTGTTGGAAATTCACGGGAGTATTGGCCATGGCCAAAGAAGAACTGATTGAAATGAGCGGTCTGGTGACCGAGGTCCTGCCGGACTCGCGTTTTCGCGTGACACTGGACAACGGCCACCAGCTGGTGGCCTACACCGGCGGCAAGATGCGCAAGCACCACATCCGTATCATTGCGGGCGACAAAGTGTCGATCGAGCTGTCGCCTTACGACTTGACCAAGGGCCGCATCACGTTCCGTCATATCGCCGGACGCGGCCCGGGACCCCAGTAAACGGCAAACGCGTGCCGATGGGCACGCCGTCGCGTTGTCCTGGGAAAAGCCGTCGGCGCAAGGCCGGCGGGCCAGGTTCAGGCGCAGGTCCGGCTTTGCAGTCGGACGTCAGTACAACACCACGCCGCGAATCGATTCGCCGCGTTTCATCAGATCAAATCCCTTGTTGATGTCCTCCAGCGGCATCGTATGGGTGATCAGGTCGTCGATGTTGATCTTGCCTTCCATGTACCAGTCGACGATGCGCGGCACGTCACTGCGCCCGCGCGCGCCGCCAAAGGCTGATCCTTCCCATTTGCGACCCGTGACCAGCTGAAACGGCCGGGTGCTGATCTCGGCACCGGCCTCGGCCACACCGATGATGATGCTGCGGCCCCAGCCCTTGTGTGTGCACTCGAGCGCCTGGCGCATGATTTTCGTATTACCGATGCACTCGAAACTGTAGTCGGCGCCGCCATCGGTGAGCTGCACGATGCGGTCGACCACGTTCTCGCCGGCGGCCTCCAGATCTTTCGGATTGATGAAGTGGGTCATGCCGAAATTGCGTGCCATTTCCTGCCGCGCCGGATTGATGTCTACACCGATGATCTTGTCAGCGCCGACCATCTTGGCGCCCTGGATCACGTTCAGCCCGATGCCACCGAGACCGAACACGACGACGTTTGCGCCGGCCTCGACCTTGGCCGTGAACAACACGGCACCGATGCCGGTGGTGACGCCGCAGCCGATGTAGCAGACCTTGTCAAACGGGGCGTCCTCGCGGATCTTGGCCAGGGCAATCTCCGGCACCACCGTGTAGTTGCTGAAGGTCGAGGTTCCCATGTAGTGCAGGATGGGTTTGCCATCCAGGCTGAAGCGGCTGCTGGCATCGGGCATCAGGCCCTTGCCCTGCGTGCTGCGGATCAGCTGGCACAGATTGGTCTTGCGCGACAGACAGAACTTGCAATGGCGGCATTCCGGCGTGTAAAGCGGAATCACATGGTCGCCTTTTTTCAGGCCGGTGACACCCAGGCCGACATCGACCACGATGCCGGCGCCCTCATGCCCGAGGATGGCAGGGAACAGGCCTTCCGGGTCCGCGCCGGATAAGGTGTAGTAGTCGGTGTGGCAAATGCCGGTGGCCTTGATCTCGACCAGTACTTCGCCGAACTTCGGCCCTTGCAGATCGACGGTCTCGATGGTCAGGGGTGCACCGGCCTTCCAGGCGACAGCAGCTTTGGTTTTCATGATGGAGTAGTGTTTCAGCTGGACAGGCAACAACTATAAGCGCCATGGGTGATCGGCTTGATTGGGCCCTTGAAACTGCATTGCGCCACGCCACGCCACGCGGCGCTGGCCTATGCGGGTGCCGACGGCCTGCTAATGGTGTCTCGCCTGGCCGACGCGTGTCGCATTCTGCGTAAGGGCGAGCGCTACCGTATGGACGCGGCGTACGCGGCGCGACCGCCACAAGGGCGGCCCGCCCGCGGAACAGGCTGATCAGTCGACCTTGGCGCCGGAGGCCTTGACGACCGGCTCATACTTGGCGCGCTCGGCGTTCATCAGGGCGCCAAACTGCTCAGGTGTGGTCGGAACCGGCTCGGCCATCAAGGTGGCGAAACGGGACTTGGCTTCCGGCGAGTTGAGTGCGGCGACAAAGGCCTGGTTCAGCTTGGCTACGACGTCCTTCGGTGTGGCTGCCGGCACCACCAGTCCCCACCAGGTGTCGACCTGGAAGCCCTTGAGCGTTTCCGCCACGGTCGGGACATCGGGCAGGACCTGGCTGCGTTGTGCGGTGGTCACCGCCAGTGCCTTGAGCTTGCCCGACTTGATGTTGGCCGATGCGGTGGCCAGGTTGTCGAAGTTGAAGTCGACATGGCCCGACAACAGCGCCAGTTGGGCAGGGTTGCCGCCGTTGTACGGAATATGCACGGCAAAGATGCCGGCCTGCGACTTGAACATCTCGCCAGCCAGGTGGCCGCCGCTGCCGTTGCCGCCGGAGCCGTAGTTGAGTTTGCCCGGGTTGGCCTTGGCGTACTTGATCAGGTCGGCCACGTTGTTGATGGACAGGCGACTGGCGGTGTCGGCGTTGAGCACCAGCACGTTGGGCACGCGAACCATCTGCGTGACGGGCGCGAAGTCGGTGGCCGCATTGAACGGCATCTTGCTGTACAGCCAGGGGTTGATGGCATGGGTGGCTACGGCGGCAATGCCGATCGTCGTGCCGTCGGGAGCCGATTTGGCAACCGCGTCAACACCGATGTTGCCGCCAGCGCCGGGCTTGTTTTCGACGATGACGGTGCCCAGGCTGTCCTTGACGCGATCGGCCAGGATGCGGGCCGTGACATCGATAGGGCCGCCGGGCCCATAGGGCACAACGATGCGGATGGTCTTCGGTTGCGCGATGGCGCCGGTGGGAATGATGAACAGGCTCGCGGCGACTGCCGTGATGCTTGCAATGGTTGTAATTTTCATGGGATCAACTTCTCTTGAATGGGGCCCGGTCGGCGCACCGGGCCGGGCTCTGGGAATGTCCTGGACGAAACCAGGGCGAAATCACCGTGGGACACGCGTCAGGCCTTGGCCTTGTCGGCTTCCGTGATGAATGAATCTGCGTAGAACTCTTCTTCCGGCAGGCCGGCCAACTCGCTGTATTCCAGCCGGGCGGAGTCGATGACGATGGGGGCTCCGCATGCGTAAACCTGGTAACCGGAGAGGTCGGGCAGGTCTTCGAGCACGGCCTTGTGCACGAAGCCGGTGCGGCCGGTCCACGCGTCTTGCGGCGTGGCATTGGAGATCACCGGTACATAGCTCAGATTCGGCATCTCGGCGAGTTTTTGCTGCACCCAGGCGTCCAGATACAGGTCTTCCGGCCGACGCCCACCCCAGTACAAGGTGGCGGGGCGTTTGATGTCCTGGAGTTGCATGTGTTCGATCAAAGCCTTGATCGGCGCGAACCCGGTTCCTGACGCCAGCAGCACCATGGGTTTGTCGGATTTCTCGCGCAGGTAGAAGCTGCCGAATGGCCCTTCGATGCGCTGGATGTCTTTCTCTTTCATGCCGCCGAATACATGATCGGTGAACTTGCCGCCGGGCATATGGCGGATGTGCAGGTCGACGGCCGGGCCGTTGTGCCGGGCGTTGCCCATCGAATAACTGCGACGCGAACCGTCACGCAGGATGAACTCGACGTATTGGCCCGCGTGATAGACGAACGGATCATTCGCCGGCAATTGCAGGCGTACCAGCATCACGTCGCGCGACAGGCGCTCTAGAGCGCTCACGCGCGCCGGCATCTTGCGGATCGGGAAGGCGCCGGCTTCGGTGACCTGGCGTGACTCGAGCACCACGTCGCTTTGAGGCACACCGCAGCAGGTGAGCACATAACCGTTGGCTTCTTCCTCGTCGCTCAAGGCTTTGCTTTGATGTGCGCCGTGCACGACGGTGCCCTCGAGCTTCTTGCACTTGCAGGAGCCGCAGGCGCCGTCCTTGCATCCATACGGCAAGCCAATACCCTGGCGAATGCCGGCGGCCAGCATGGGCTCATCGGCATTGACGGTAAATGTGCGCCCGCTGGGCAAGATCGATATCTGGAATGTCATCGTTCGGTATCCTTGGCGATTCTCAATCTGGAACCCTCGATTTTGCCTTCAAACCAAAACCCGCTCGGCGCGCTGCCCGCGCGCTTTCGCCGACAGCGTGTACTCATCGTCGGCTGCGGCGATATCGGCATACGTGTCGCCCGCGGCTTACAAGGTCGTGTGCACCTCATGGCGCTGACGTCTACCGGCGAGCGCGCAGGCGCACTGCGTGACCTCGGTGTTCGGGTCCTGCGCGGCGACCTGGACCGACCCGGCAGCCTGCGCCGCCTGGCCGGTCTGGCCGACCGCGTCATTCACCTGGCCCCGCCAAGGCCCGAAGGCTGGACCGACACCCGTACCCGCGCGCTGGTCACCGCCTTGCGTCGGCGCACAGCGCCGCTGGCGCTCGTTTATGGCTCCACCAGCGGTGTGTACGGCGACTGCGCCGGCGCACGCGTGGCAGAGACGCGCATGCCTAGCCCCGACTCACCCCGTGCACGGCGGCGCGCGGACGCGGAGCGTTGGGTGCGATTTTTCGGGCGGGGTAGCGGTGCGCGCGCCAGCATACTGCGCATACCGGGCATCTATGCGCCGGATCGTGTCGGCGGCACGCCGCACAAGCGCCTGACTGCCGGCACACCCGTGCTGCGCAGTGAAGATGATGTGTACACCAACCATATCCATGCCGATGACCTGGCGCGCGTTTGCACACTGGCCATGTGGCGGGGGCGGCCGCAACGGGTCTACAACACCAGCGACGACACCTGCTTGAAGATGGGCGACTATTTCGACCTGGCGGCCGACCTGTATGGTCTGCCCCGTCCGCCACGCCTGGCGCGCACTGCGGCCGCGTCCGAGCTGTCTTTGGGATTGCTCAGTTTCATGGGTGAATCACGCCGGCTGGACAACACGCGACTCAAGCGCGAATTGAAACTGGCGCTGCGTTATCCGACGGTCGCACAGGGCTTGCGTTCGTCCTGATGCCCGAGCCGGACCTGGCGCTTTTTCGCGCGGCTATCAGATACCGGCCGGCTTGCGATAGCTGCGCTGTCGATCGACTGCGCGCAGTTGGATCGAGCGGATGTCTGCACCCTGCAACACGGTCAAGGTGATGGTCGCGTCCGGTGAGGCCCGGTCCCAGAGCTTCTTGTACAAGGCCTCAAGCGAGTCGACCTTGACGCCGTCGACCGCCAGTACCAGATCACCTGGTTGCAAGCCCGCCTGCTGCGCCGGACTGTTTTTGCTGACGCGCACGATCTGCACCCGGCCGGACTGCTCGGTCGACGATATGCCGATCCACGGGCGATGGCTGCGCGCCGTGGTGCCGGTGCTGCGCAGTTCGTCGAGGATGGGCTTGAGCAGGTCGACCGGCACGAACATGTTGCCCGGCAACCGGCGCTCTCCTCCCATGGCGTCGCCGACGAACAGGCTGCCAATGCCGAGCAGTTCGCCTTGCTGGTTGAACAGGGGCGCGCCGGAATGATTGGCGATTGGCGGGCTGGTGAAGGCGGCCGCATCGATGTGGTACTCCCAATAACCGGAGAAGGGGCGCTTGCTGACCAGCTGCACCATGTGCAGGTCGCTGTCAGAACCATCGGCCTGTATGCCCGAAACGGCCATCAGCGGGGTGCCGGTGCGTTGCTCCGACAAGCTGCCCAAAACCACGGGCTCGATGCCCTCCAGTGGCAATAGGGCGCGTACCAGCCCGAAACCGGTCGCCTGGTCGTAGGCTACCGCCTGCGCCGGCAGCGTTTTGTTGTTTTGCGTGACGATCTGGATGTTCTGCGCTTCGAGCATCAGGTAGCCGATGGTCAGGATCAGTCCGCTCTTGTCGATCACGACGCCCGAACCGGTGCGCGCGCGACCCAGCGTGTCGGCTGACGAAGCATCGTCTCCCACCAACACGCGCAAGCCGACGACTGCCGCGTTGGCCCTATTGAGCCGTTCGATCTGCGTTTGTGCTGCGGCTGCCGCCGGTGCTGACGGCTCCGTGGCGGCCGTTGCCCAGGGCACACTCAGCGGCAAGATCAGGGACAGCCCGAGGCGTCGGGCGAAGTGGAGCAGGTTGTGCAGGTCGCGCATGATGAACCCCTGTGAAGTCGATCCTCGACGAACAGAAGAATGCTCCGGTTTTGTCGGCGTGGCAAGGGCCGATTTGCCGTTTTGGCCGTTTCGTCAGGGCCGTGCCCGCGGCAGGTACTGCTTCAGCCCTGCGCCGTGGTCTGCAGGGTCGCGACGTGTTGCGCAATTTCCGGGAGGTTGTCGAACAGCAGATCGGGCAGCGCCTGGGCAATCGGCACACCCGCGTTGTAGCCGTAGCTGACGGCCCAGGCGGCGACGCCAGCATTGCGGGCCGCCTGTACGTCGACGGTCGAATCGCCGATATGGGCCATGTAGGCGCTCTGGCAGTCGAACACCTGGCGCACATGGTCGATCACCGAGTGATGGGGTTTCTTGTGTGCCAGCGTATCGCCACCGATCAGCAGTTCAAAGAAGCTGTCGAGTCCGGTGGCGCGCAACACCTGCTCTGCGAATACCTGCTCCTTGTTGGTAATGCAGACCAGTCGCACGCCGCCTTCGCGCAGCGCCTCCAGCGTACGCAAGCAGCCTGGATAGGGTTGGGCCAGCGTACCGGCCACCTTGGCGTAGTGGTGTTCGAAGCGTTGCAACAAATGCGCGGTTTGCACGTCCGCATCAACTGCGCCGTGCAATGGTGCTGACGCGTCATGACCTGCTGGGGCGGCGTCGGCCAGCAAGCCGCGCATCAATACCAACGCGCCGCCACCGATGCGCCGGGTGATCTGCTCGACAGAGTGGGGCGGCAACCGGGCGTCGGCCAGCGTTGCGTTGGCGGCGTAGGCGATTTCACCGGCGGTGTCGACCAGCGTGCCGTCGAGGTCAAAACTGAGCAACTTGTAGGTCATGGCAGATGGGGACGGCGCTGTTTCAGTGCCGACGTGAAGCCTCCTGTTGCAGAAGGTGGTCGACAGCTGTCGGAAGGTTCGGGCCGGAGTTGCTTGATGTGTCGCGGAAGGCTGTTGGGCCACAAGAGAGGACCATCACCACGCTGATTCATCCCCGCAAAGGAATGGTGCCGGAGGCCGGAATCGAACCGGCACGGGTTTTACCCCGCGGGATTTTGAGTCCCGTGCGTCTACCAATTTCACCACTCCGGCATCGGAGTCAGATCAAGGGCGAAATTATGGCACAGTGCGAAGCATGAAATACCCCACCAACGAAGACACCATCGGAAAAACGCCGATGGTCGCGTTGCAGCGTATCGGCGCTGTGCAGAACCAGTCACTCGGCAATGTCGTGCTGGCCAAACTCGAGGGCAACAACCCGGCAGGATCGGTCAAGGACCGGCCCGCCGTGTCGATGATCCAGCGCGCGCAGGAGCGCGGCGACATCAAGCCCGGCGACACGCTGATCGAGGCCACATCGGGCAACACCGGTATCGCGCTGGCCATGGCTGCGGCGATCAAGGGCTACCACATGGTGTTGATCATGCCCGAGGATCTGTCGATTGAACGGGTGCAGACCATGAAGGCCTATGGTGCGGAACTGATCCTGACGCCCAAGAGCGGCGGCATGGAATACGCCCGCGATCTGGCCGAGCAGATGGAGCGCAGTGGCAAGGGCCGGGTGCTCGATCAGTTCGCGAATCAGGACAATCCGCGTATCCATTACGAGACCACCGGCCCCGAGATCTGGGCCGACACGAAAGGCCAGATCACGCATTTCGTCAGTGCCATGGGAACCACCGGCACCATCACCGGCGTCTCTCGGTTTCTCAAGGAAAAGAACGCTGCGGTGAAGATCATCGGCGCCCAGCCCGCTGAAGGTTCGCGCATCCCCGGCATTCGTAAATGGCCACAGGAATACATGCCCAAGATCTACGACCCGAGCACGGTTGACGAACTGGTGCTGGTGAGTCAGTCCGATGCCGAGGAAATGTGCCGGCGTATGGCGCGCGAAGAAGGCATCTTTGCCGGCATCTCGGCCGCGGGTGCCTGCTGGGTCGCGCAGCAGATCGCCGCACGCGAAAAAAATGCCACTATTGCGTTCGTGGTCTGCGATCGGGGCGACCGCTATCTGTCGACCGGCGTTTTCCCTGCCTGATGCCGATGGTCGAGGCATTCAAGTTCTGTCCGCAATGTGCCCATCCATTGGCCATGATCGGGCAACTGGAGGACGGTGGCCACAAGGAGCGATTGCGCTGCGCCGCCTGTGGATTCACGCACTGGAACAACCCGGTTCCGGTGCTGGCCGCGGTGATCGAGTACCAGGGCAAGATCCTGCTGGCGCGCAACGCCGCCTGGACCGTCAAGGCCTATGCCTTGATCACCGGCTTCATGGAGGCCGCTGAGACGCCGCAAGAGGGCATCACCCGCGAGATTGGCGAGGAGACTTGCCTGCAGGTCGACACGCTGGACCTGATCGGTGTTTACGACTTCCAGCGCATGAACCAGATCATCATCGCCTACCACGCGTCATGCAGCGGCACGGTACAACTGTCGCCGGAACTGGTGGACTACAAGTTGTTCCGGCATGAGGATGTGTTGTGCTGGCCAGCCGGCACCGGTTATGCGCTCGCCGACTGGCTCACCGGGCGTGGCTACCAGCCGCGTTTTGTCGAGTGGGGCAAAACGACCTGAAGCAGCGCCAGGCGACCGGCTTTTGCACCGTCGCCGCAACTGTTCATAGAATCGGGGACATTCCCAATTGGAGACGTCATGCAAGCAGATATCGAAGTCGACGCGCGTGGGCTCAATTGCCCCTTGCCCATCCTCAAGGCCAAGAAGGCGTTGAGCGGGCTCGAAAGCGGCCAGACCGTGCGGGTCATATCGACCGACGCCGGATCGGTGCGCGATTTTCAGGCTTTTGCCAAGCAGACCGGCAACGAACTGGTCGAGCAGCAGACCGCAGGCGCGGACTTCATCCACCTGATGCGCCGGCGCTGATCCCCGCGCGGCGCGACCAGCCGCGCCTTCGCCCGAGTGCGAATCAGCCCAGGCGCGCGAGTTGCTCGCGCAACTTCGCCAAAGTCGCCTCGAAGTCGCTGACACGCTGGCGCTCCAGCGCAATCACCGCAGGTGGTGCCTTGGCGACAAACGCCTCGTTCGACAGCTTGCCGTGGGCGCGCGCAATCTCGCCTTCGATGCGCGTGGCCTCTTTGCCCAGCCGGGCTTTCTCGGCTGCCACATCGACTTCCATGTATAGGCAGACCCGTGCGGCCCCGACAACTGCCACAGGCGCCGCCTGGGCTGCTGCGGCCCATTCGGTTTCGCTCTCGAACACCCGCACTTCGCTGAGTTTGGCCAGGGCCTGCAGCACCGGTGCCGACTGGCGCTGGAACGCCGCTTCGCCGGCATCGGTCGCCAGCACAAACAGGGGCAATCGGGTCGCGGGCGATACGCCCATTTCTCCGCGCAGGTTGCGGCAGGCATCGACCAGCGCCTTGAGCCGCGCCACATGCGCGATGGCCGCGGTGTCGATGCGCTCGGGCTGGCTCACCGGGTAAGCCGCAATGCTGACCGAGTCGCCCGCACGGCCGGCCACCGGCGCGACCTGCTGCCAAAGGGCTTCGGTGATGAACGGGATCACCGGGTGCGCCAGGCGCAGGATGGTCTCGAGCGTACGGATCAGCGTGCGGCGCGTGGCGCGTTGCTGGGCCGGGCTGCCGGTGTTGATCTGGACCTTGGCGATTTCCAGGTACCAGTCGCAGAACTCGTCCCAGACAAACTGGTAGATGCTGTTGGCCACGTTGTCCAGCCGGTACTCTTCGAAACCCCGCGTCACGTCGGCCTCGACCTGTTGCAGCACCGAGGTGATCCAGCGGTCGGCCGGGCTGAACTCGAGGTCACTCGCCGCGCCGTCCGCCGGCGTGCACTCGGCCGCCGTGTGGTCTTTCAGGCCGCAGTCCTGGCCTTCGCAGTTCATCAGCACGAAGCGGGTCGCGTTCCAAAGCTTGTTGCAGAAGTTGCGGTAACCCTCGCAGCGCTTGGTGTCGAAGTTGATGTTGCGCCCCAGCGAGGCCAGCGCTGCGAATGTGAAACGCAAGGCATCGGCGCCAAACGCCGGAATGCCATTGGGGAACTCCTTTTGCGTGTTCTTGCGCACCGCAGGGGCCGTCTCGGGTCGGCGCAGGCCTTCCGAGCGTTTGGCCAGCAGCGGCTCGAGCGTGATGCCGTCGATCAGGTCGACCGGGTCCAGCACATTGCCTTCGGACTTGCTCATCTTCTGGCCATGCGCGTCGCGCACCAGGCCATGGATGTAGACATCCCGAAACGGTACCTGGCCGGTGAAGTGGGTCGTCATCATGATCATCCGGGCGACCCAGAAGAAGATGATGTCGTAGCCGGTGATCAGTACGCTGGAGGGCAGGTAAAGGTCGTAGTCGGATTTCTCGGCTGCGCCTGCGCCCGAGCCTGCCTTGGCGTCGACCGCCTGCGGCCAGCCCATGGTGGAGAAGGGTACCAGCGCGGAGGAATACCAGGTGTCGAGTACGTCTTCGTCACGCTGCAGTGCGCCTTTGTAGCCGGCTTTGTCGGCCGCAGCGCGGGCGTCCGATTCGGTACGGGCCACGAACAATTCGCCGTTCTCGCCATACCAGGCCGGAATCTGATGCCCCCACCACAACTGGCGGCTGATGCACCAGTCCTGGATGTTGTTCATCCACTGGTTGTAGGTGTTGACCCAGTTCTCCGGAACGAAACGCACTGAGCCACTTTCGACCGCGTCGATCGCCTTTTGCGCGATCGACTTGCCGGTCGGGTCCGACGGGCTGACCTTGGACATCGCGACGAACCATTGGTCGGTCAGCATCGGCTCGATCACCTGGCCGGTGCGCGCGCAACGCGGCACCATCAGACGGTGTTTCTTCACCTCGACCAGCACGCGCAGCGCTTCGAGGTCGGAGACGATTTTCTTGCGCGCCACGAAGCGGTCGAGCCCGCGGTAGGCGGCAGGGGCTTCGTCGTTGAGCGTGGCGTCCAGCGTGAGCACACCGATCATCGGCAACTTGTGGCGCTGTCCCACTGCATAGTCGTTCACGTCATGTGCGGGCGTGACCTTGACCACGCCGGTGCCGAAAGCCGGGTCCACATAGTCGTCGGCGATCACGACGATGTTGCGATCGCACAGCGGCAACTGCACCTGTTTGCCGATCAGGTGTTGGTAGCGTGCGTCGTCCGGATGCACCATGACGGCCACATCGCCGAGCATGGTTTCGGGCCGGGTCGTGGCGACCACCAGTCCGTCCTGCATCTGGCCGTCGACCAACTGCGGTCCGTCGGCAAACGGGTAGCGGATGTGCCACATCGAGCCGTCTTCTTCTTCGCTCTCGACCTCCAGGTCGCTGACCGCGGTCTTGAGCACCGGGTCCCAGTTCACCAGGCGTTTGCCGCGGTAGATCAGGCCTTGCTCATAGAGTCGCACGAAGGTTTCGGTGACGACGCCCGACAGCTTGTCGTCGAGCGTGAAGTATTCGCGGCTCCAGTCCACGCTGTCGCCCATGCGGCGCATCTGCGTGGTGATGGTGTTGCCCGATTTCTGCTTCCATTCCCAGACCCGGGCGACAAAGTTCTTGCGCGCCTCGGCCGGCGTAGGGCCCATGTCGTGGCGGCTCACGCCCTGGTCGCGCAACTGGCGTTCGACGACGATCTGCGTGGCAATGCCGGCATGATCGGTGCCCGGTATCCAGGCCGTGTTCTGGCCGCGCATGCGGTGGTAACGCGTCAGCGAGTCCATGATGGTCTGGTTGAACGCGTGGCCCATGTGCAAGGTGCCGGTCACATTGGGTGGCGGCAGCTGGATTGCAAACGCACCCGCTTGCGGATCGGGCACACCGGTACCCCGGGCGCCAGCAGTCCCGTAGCCGCGGCGCCCCCATTCGGGGCCCCAGAAGGCCTCCAGCGCGGCGGGTTCAAATGATTTGGACAGGCTCTCGAGCCCGGGCTGCTTCAGTGCGTCGGTCATGGTGTGGTGCGTTGGTCGTGCAGGTCCGCTTGTGGCGGCCCTGCCAATAGACTGCGGTGAGACAGCGGCGCCGTGTCAGCGGGGTTGTGCAACCCGCGCGGGCGTGGTGCCGCACCCGGACGGTCGCCCGGGACGGGTTGATTTTAGGGGACTCAGGCCGGTGCAGGCGCCGGCGTGATGCGAGCCGCTGCCAGACACTCCTGCAATACGCGGGCGTCTCCGACCTGGTTGGCCAGCAGCAGGATCAGCCGGGCGTTGAACAATTCCGATTGTGCGCTGCTCAGGCCCTGGTGGGCATCGAGAAGCTGCTCATAGAAGCTGTCGGCGTCTTGCAGGTGCAGTTGGGTTTTCATGGATATCGCTCCTGTCGGATTCAGGCCAGAGCCAGTGCGTGTTCGACGGCGCGCACCAGGGCGCTGTCGACGGCTTCGCCGGTGGCGGCCAGATAGGCGTCGGGCCGGATCAGGGCCCAGGCGTGGCCAAACACATGGCAGGCACCTTGCAGATGGCCTTGCGGGTCGCGTACCGTCTCCAGCGACTGGCGCCGGCTGTCGGCGCCCAGCACCTGCACACAACGGACCGGCGCAAGGCGGGTCAGCTCGGCCAGGCGCTGGCGTGCCTGCGCCGACTGATCGCCGAAGACCAGCAGCAGCAGGCGTCCGTCGGCCCACTGGATCAGGTCATTGACGCAGCCTGGGCTGCCGTCCACCCAACGGAAAAACACGTTCTGCACCGACAGGCCGCCCGATGGGTCGCAGACACTGGAATGGCTGTAAGGGTTGGCCACAGCCATGCGGCCGGTATTGACCAACTGGCGGGCGAACGGATGCTGGCGCGCCAGGCCGATCACCGCGCTACGGAACGTCCGCTCCACGCCGTCGGCAGGGCGCAGAAACCGTGCTGTGCGGTTGGTCACCTGCACGTTCTGCTGGGCGGCTTCGAGTCGCTCCTGGTTGTAGCTCTGCAGCAGCGCCATTGGCGCACGGCCGCGCAGCACCGCCGCCAGTTTCCAGGCCAGGTTGTCTGCATCGGCCACGCCAGTATTGCCACCACGGGCACCAAACGGGCTGACCACCTTGGCCGTGTCACCCATGAAATACACGCTGCCGATATTCAGTGAATCCAGGCACTGGCTGCGGTAGGCGTAGGGGCCGACCCAGACGATTTCGCACTCGACGTCCGGGCCGAACTGGCGGCGCAGGCGCTTGCGCACCTCGGCCTCGCTGCTGACAAGGGCCGGATCGGCGTCGGGTTCCATCTGGTAATCGATGCGCCAGACATCGTCGGCCATCAAGTGTTGCCAGACGGCGCGGTTGTCGTTGAACGGCGCCTCGATCCAGGTATGGCGTTCGGTGGGGGGCAGGTTCTTGAAACGCACGTCGGCGATACACCAGCGATCATCGCCGCGGCGCGACTGCATGCCGGCAGCACACCAGCGATGAAACGGCGTGTGTGATCCGCTGGCGTCGATGACATGTTCGGCCTCGATCTGGTAGCTGCCCTGCGGCGTGTCCACCGTCAGCGTGGCAAAGCCGTCGTGCTGGGTGAAACCGCTGACGCGCGAACCCCAGCGCAGGTCCACATGACCGAGCTCCTGTATGCGCTGAACCAGGAAACCCTCGATGTAGAACTGCTGGATGTTGATGAACGGTGGCTGGGCCGACAACTGAAAGCTGCTCTGCTGGCGCAGGTCGAACGAATAGACCTCGTCGTTGCCGGCAAAGGTGCGCCCGACACTCCACTGGATGCCCTTGGCAGCGATCCGGTCGTAGATACCCAGGCGCTGGAAAATTTCGAGCGACTTCTGGGTGTAGCAGATGCCACGCGACGACGCACCCTTTACGCCCACCGAGTTGTCCTCGTCCAGAAGCACTGCCGCGATGCCCTGGCGCGCAAGGGCGCAGGCCATGGTCAGGCCGGTGATGCCGGCACCGATGATGACGATGGGGTGGCGCACGGTGGTCTTGCTGCCCAGTTCCGGCGGAGCCACAAACGGATAGACCGGCAGCTCATAGCCGCCTCTGGAGAATTCGTAGTCGTTGGTGAAGGCGCTGGCCTGGTAGGCTTGGCTGGCGGTGGGGACACTGTCCATGCGGATCTCCTGTTGCAATTCCTGTCTAACGCGCCCGGTTGCCAGCGCGCGCACCGACTTCGGGTCGGTCGTTCTGCTGCGGCTTGAGGGCGCCGCCGGCCTTGCCGCCGGCACGTTCGATTCGCCACTGTGCCTTGCGCGCGGTCCATGCGTCAAGCCGGGCGCGTGCGTCGCGGCTTTCATGGCGCATCTGGTTTTCGTCAGCCACCTGGGCTGCGAGTTCGAGCCGCACGCCGTTGGGGTCGAAGAAATAGATACTCTTGAAGATATGGTGGTCGGTCACGCCGATCACCTCCACGCCATGTGCCTGCAGCCTTGTGCGGGTGGCCTCCAGGTCGGCGACCGAATCGACGCGAAATGCCACATGGTTGACCCAGGCTGGCGTGTTGGGCGAGGGCAAGGCTGCCTCGTCGTCGCCGAGATCGAAAAATGCAATGAACGAGCCGTCCTGCAGGCGGAAAAAGAAGTGGGTGTAGGGACAGTATTCCCCGGTGCTGGGGACGTGGTCGCTCTGGATGATGTGATACATCGGCAAGCCGAGGATGTCCTCGTAGAAGTGCCGCGTCTCCTCGGCGTCGCGTGCTCGATAGGCGTAGTGGTGCAGTTGTTGAATCGGCACCGGTGCGGGCAGCGCCTCGGCGTTATGCGGTTGCGGATGCATGGCGATCTCCGTCCAGATTATTTACCTATTCGTAACGCGTTTACTATATCGTAATCTCTGAGTGCGGCAATGATTCGTCGCATGAAGGGCATCCGATGGGTCTCAGGTGTCCCGGTTCGCTGCCATGGCGCCGACCGTGTCCTTGCGTGCGACGCCATTGCCCGGGCGATCCAATTTCGAACTGTTATCAAGCATTTGCAGTCGATAGCCATAATGAATTTGGCACATTGAATGTGCCAATTAGACCCATCGTGTTTAGCCGGCTACCCTATATGGCTCTTCGGGCGCGCGTGCGTGGTCCGAAGCAGATGTGTTTGTTCAACCCTCAATTCCAAGGAGATATCCATGGCAGCACTCAAAGGCTCCAAAACGGAAGAAAACCTGAAGGCCGCCTTCGCAGGTGAATCCCAGGCCAATCGCCGTTACCTGTATTTCGCGAACAAGGCCGACATCGAAGGCCAGAATGACGTGGCTGCGCTGTTCCGCTCCACCGCCGAAGGCGAAACCGGCCACGCCCATGGTCACCTCGAGTGGCTAGAGCAGTGCGGCGACCCGGCAACTGGTTTGCCGATCGGCCCGACCCGTGACAACCTCAAGGCTGCGGTGGCCGGCGAAACCCACGAGTACACCGACATGTACCCCGGCATGGCCAAGATGGCCCGTGAAGAAGGCCATGACGAGATCGCAGACTGGTTCGAGACCCTGGCCAAGGCTGAGCGCAGCCATGCGAATCGTTATGCCAAGGCCCTGGCCGAATTCGTGGATTGATTCCGGATCTACGCGACGCGGATGACCGCGCCGCGTGATTCGCCGCGGCCACCCGTTCGGGTGGCCGGTTCAGGCAAGCGGTGTTACCCGTCGAGACCGCTTGCCTGAGCCCCGTGCCAACAAGACCAGACAAGAGGACAACATGGCGAAAGAAGGCAATCTCGAAGCACCCACACGGCATCCGATCGACTGGAAGGGGGCCGACTACTACGACGAAGCCGCCACGTTCCACGAACTCGAGCGCATCTTCGATATCTGCCATGGTTGCCGGCGCTGCGTCAGCCTGTGCGGCTCGTTTCCGACCTTGTTCGACCTGGTCGACGAGAGCAAGACCATGGAGGTCGACGGCGTCGACAAGCAGGATTACTGGAAGGTCGTCGACCAGTGTTACCTGTGCGACCTGTGTTACATGACCAAGTGCCCGTATGTGCCGCCGCATGAGTGGAATGTCGACTTCCCGCACACCATGCTGCGCGCCAAGGCCATCAAGTTCAAGAAGGGCGAAGTCGGCATGGGCGAGCAATTGCTGGCGTCGACCGACGTGCACGGCAGCCTGGCCGGCATTCCGATCGTGGTGCAGACCGTGAATGCGGTGAACCACACCAAGCCGGCCCGCGCACTGATGGAGAAAGTGCTGGGAGTGGACCAGAATGCCTGGCTGCCGGACCTGGCCACCAAAAAGTTTCGCTCCGCCGCACCCGAAAGTGCCGAACACCCGGTGCGTGATGGCGCCAAGACGCCGGGCAAGGTGGTCATCTATTCGACCTGCTACATCAATTACAACGAGCCGGGCATCGGCCTGGATCTGCTCAAGCTGCTTGACCACAATGCGGTGCCGTATGTGCTGGTAGAGAAAGAAAAATGCTGCGGCATGCCCAAGCTGGAACTGGGCGATCTGCAATCGGTGGACGACAACAAGCAGGTCAACATACCGATCCTGGCCAGGTACGCGCGTGACGGGTTTGCCATTCTTAGCGCCGTGCCCAGTTGCACGCTGATGTACAAGCAGGAACTGCCCCTGATGTATCCGGACGACGCCGAGGTCAAATTGGTGCAGGACGCGATGTGGGATCCGTTCGAGTACTTCATGGCGCGCAAGCGAGACGGCCTGCTCCAGACCGAGTTCCCGCATGCGCTGGGCAGGGTGAGCTACCAGATACCCTGCCACGGACGCGTGCAGAACATCGGCAAGAAGACCGAAGAGATGCTCAAGATGATTCCGGGCACCAGTGTGCATACGCATGAGCGCTGCTCGGGCCATGCCGGAACATTCGGCGTCAAGAAGGGTACGCATGCGATGGCGATGAAGATCGGCAAACCGCTGTTCAAGGCCATGGCCGCGCACAAGGATGGCGGCGCCCCCGACGTCATCAGTTCGGACTGCCCGCTGGGCGGTCACCATATTGCGCAGGGCTTCGAGGTGAACCAGCACCCTTCTGTGCCGCAGAAACATCCGCTCACGCTGGTGCGTGAAGCCTATGGCCTGAAATAAGCCGACCATGACCAAGGAGCCCGAGATGCAAATTACCGGACATATCACCCCCGAGAGCCTGATGAGCCTGGAGGCTTACAGCAAGTACCGCAAGGCGCACAAGACCGATGTCATGGCGCATCGCAAGCTGCGTTCGGTGGAGCTGGGCGAGCATATCAGGCTGCAGTTCGAAAGCGAGATGACGATCCGCTACCAGATTCAGGAAATGCTGCGCATCGAGAAGATCTTCGAGGAAGACGGCATCTTGCAGGAAATCGACGTGTATGCGCCGCTGGTTCCCAACGGCAGCAACTGGAAGGCAACGATGCTGATCGAATACCCGGACGTGAACGAGCGCAAGCGCGAACTCGCGCGGCTGATCGGCGTCGAGGACCGGATGTTTGTCGAGGTCGAAGGGATGGCGCGGGTGTATGCCATCGCCGACGAGGATCTGGAGCGCGAGAATGACGAGAAGACGTCAGCCGTGCATTTCGTGCGATTTGAGCTCAGCGCTGCCATGGTGGCGGCGGTCAAGGCGGGTGCCGGCGTCAAGCTCGGCTGCGACCATACCCACTACCCGGCGCACATGATGATATCGCCCGAGACACTGGCGTCGCTGGCGGCCGATCTGAAGTAGCCGGCGCACCGAGGCGCTTTGTCGGCGCGGTTGGCGCCGGCGGGTCGGATTTCGGCCAGATCGGTAACGCGACGTTTCCGCTGATGGACGCGCATGGCATGGCACCTGTATCCTTGTGTCTTGCCGCATACAGGGGGTGTTATGCCGGACCGTTTGAATGTCGGTGTGATCGGATTAGGTGTCATGGGCCAGCGCATGCTGGACCGTATCAAGGATCATCCACGGCTGTGTGCCACGATGGTCTGGGACGCCAACCCCGACACGCTGGGCCTGACACGGGCGCGCCACCCGGAGGTCCAGGCAGCGCACAGCGCCGAGCAACTGATCCATGCCTCGGGGCTGCGCAGTGTGTATATCGCCACGCCGCCGGCGGCCCACATGGCACTGAGCCTTGAGGCCCTTGATGCGGGGTTGGCCGTATTCTGCGAAAAACCCCTGACGGTGGATTTCGATGCGGGGCGCCGCGTGATCCGCAAGATTGAAGAAGGCCAACATCGCGCGGCGGTCAACTATTCGCTTGCCGCGTCGGCCGGCCTGGCGCTATTGCAGCAGACTTTCGGCCCCGATTCGGCCAAACCGCTGGGTAAGCTGAGCGACGTACGTATCGCGCTGGAGTTTGCCGCCTGGCCGCGACCATGGCAGGCGGCGGCAGGGGAATGGTTGTCGCTGCGTACCGAGGGCGGATTTGCGCGCGAAGTTTTGTCGCATTTCATCTTCGTGTTGCAACGGGTACTGGGTCCTGCCACGGTGTGGGACAGCGCCATTACCTTTCCCATTCACGGCATGGGCGCCGAAACGGCCATGAAGTCGACTCTGAGCGCGGCCGAGGTGCCGGTGCAGGTGACGGCCAAAGTCGACCGTGCCTTGCCAGTGGCAGAGCGCAACGAAATGGTCTGGCGGGCGGAGCAGGGCGCCATCGTGCTGCGCGACTGGTACGGTCTGCTGCGGCTGCGCCGAGGCAATGAAGTCGAAACACTGGGTGAACCGGATGTACTGCGCGCGGCCGGGCAATCCCGCCAGATGGACCAATGGGTCGCACTGATCGAAGGCAAGCGGCACGAGCTGCCGAGCTTTGCCGAAGCACTGGCGGTGCAGGAAACCATCGAGGACTTGCTGCGGGCACGCTGAGACAGGGTCTTGTGGTGCCTGGCATCGCTGAGTGTCAGGGGGCAGGGATAATCGCCGCGAAAGGTTTCTCTGCCCATGTTGTTGTTGCTCTCGCCAGCGAAGTCGCTGGACTATGAATCCCCCTTGCCTAACCTGCCGCACAGCGAGCCGCTGTTTGTGGCGCAATCCGTCCGGCTGATCCGCGAACTGCGCAAACTCAAGGTGCCACAGATTGCCGAGCTGATGGACCTCAGTGATGATCTTGCACGCCTGAACGTGACCCGCTACAAGGCCTGGCGGCGCGAGGTGCCGCCGCAGACATCGCGCCAGGCGGTGCTGGCCTTTGATGGCGACGTATATGGCGGGCTGGACGCCAGGTCGCTCCTTGCGGCCGATCTGGAGTGGACGCAGCAACATGTAGCCATGCTCAGCGGCCTGTATGGTGTGCTGCGACCGCTGGACCGCATGCAGCCCTACCGGCTGGAAATGAAGACCCGGCTGGCTAACGAACGTGGTGCGAATCTGTACCAGTTCTGGGGGGAGCGCATTTCGCAGTACCTGAACCAGCGGCTCGAGGCGGAAGCAGAGCCGGTAGTGGTGAACCTCGCTTCGCAGGAGTACTTCAAGGCAGTGGACCGCAAGGCGCTCAAGGCGCGCGTGGTCGAGTGCGTGTTCGAGGAACTGCGCGATGGCCGGCACAAGGTCATCAGCTTCATGGCCAAGCGTGCGCGCGGCCTGATGGCGCGCCATGTGATTCGCACGCGTGCCACCCAGGTGGGCCAGCTCGAGACCTTCGATGCCGAAGGTTATGCGCTGGACCGCGGGGAGTCGCAGCCGGATCGACTGGTTTTTCGGCGTTCGGCACCCAACTGATTTTTGCGCACGGTATGGCGCAGCGCCATCTGGTGCAGATGCAAATGGCGGGAATGGACAAACAAGGAGCAACATGAAGGTCAAGGCCAACGGAATCGACATCGAAGTGCAGGACAGCGGCTCCGGCGCGCGCGACACGCGTCCGGTGGTGCTGCTGATCATGGGTCTGGGCCTGCAACTGGTGGCCTGGCCGCCAGCGGTTTTGAAACTGCTGGACGAAGCCGGTTATCGCGTGATCTCATTCGACAACCGCGACATCGGGTTGTCGCAACATTTCGACCACCTGGGCACGCCCAACCTGCTGTGGGTCGGACTCAAGCATCGCCTGGGTTTGCGCATCCGGCCGCCTTACACACTGCATGACATGGCGGCCGATTCGATCGGCGTGCTTGATGCACTGGGGGTTGCCAAAGCCCATGTCGTGGGTGTGAGCATGGGCGGCATGATCGCGCAGCGCTTGGCCTTGGCGGCACCCGGGCGCGTTTGCAGCCTGACCAGCATCATGAGTTCGAGCGGCGCCCGCGGCCTGCCACAGGCCGATTCGCGTGTGATGCGAGTCTTGTTCAGCCGCCCGGCCAACCAATCGCGCGATGCCATCGTGGCGCACTTTGTGCGGCTTTACAAGGCCATCGGCAGCCCAGGTTTTCCGACAGACGATGCGGAACTGGTGCAACGTATCGGACTGGGTGTGGACCGCAACTACCATCCGGCCGGAACCGTGCGCCAGATGGCCGCCGTCGTCGCCGACAACACCCGTGCCGACGACCTGGCCAAGCTGGCCAAACCCACGCTGGTGCTGCACGGCCATGCCGACCCGTTGTTGCCACTGGCGCACGGGCAGGACACGGCACGGCGTATCCCCGGTGCGTTATTTGCCGGCATCGAGGGCATGGGGCATGACCTGGCACAGGGTGTGGTGGATCGCTTGATGCCCCATATGGCACCGTTTCTGCTGGCGCATCGCTGATAGGACTTTTTCGCATGTTGACCCCCGAACAATCCCAGTTGGGCAAGGCGTCGGCCTATCCCGACCATTACGACGCTTCGCAGCTGTTTCCTATTGCCCGTGCGCCCAACCGCAGCGAGATCGGCGTTGGCGTGACCTTGCCCTTTCTCGGCGCCGACCTGTGGACAGCCTTCGAACTGGGCTGGCTGAACCGGCGCGGCAAGCCGCAGCTGGCGTTGGGCCATTTCACCGTGCCGTGCGAGACGGCCAACATCATCGAGAGCAAGTCGTTCAAGCTGTATCTGGGCAGCTTCAACAATACGCAGTTCGACGATGTGGACGCGGTTCAGGCCTGCCTGCGCAAAGACCTGAACGAGGCCTTGTGGCGCGGCGCGCCGGTGCCGGGCGGCGGCGTGGGGGTGCGATTGCTGGGGCCGGAAATGTTTGACAGAGAGCCGGTGCACGAACTCGACGGCGTCAATCTGGACCGGCTCGATGCGGAATGCACACAGTACACACCGGCGCCGGAACTGCTGCACGCCGATACCGACCATCAGCCGGTGACCGAGACCTTGTGTAGCCGCCTGCTCAAGAGCAATTGCCTGGTGACCGGCCAGCCGGACTGGGGCAGCGTGCAGATCAGCTACAGCGGAGCGCAGATCAACCAGGAAGGCTTGCTGCAGTACATCGTGAGTTTTCGCAATCACAATGAGTTTCACGAGCAATGTGTGGAACGCATCTACATGGACATCTGGCGCCGCTGCAAACCAACCAGGTTGTCGGTCTACGCGCGCTACACGCGCCGTGGTGGGCTGGACATCAACCCGTTTCGCACCAGCGCGCCGCAGGCCTTGCCACGCAACGTGCGCACGGCGCGGCAGTAGCCAGCGGTTTGCGCGCGGGCCAGGCTGCAGCGCCTGCGTCGCGCGCGGCCTCGCCCCGTTGCCGCATCTGAAGCGGCGGATGCGCGTCAGCCACCCATGTCGTCAAAGCGCCGCAGCTTTGCCAGATCCGGAAAGTTGCCGGCGCGCTTTTCCTTCATGGCGGTGACCGCTTCCAGCACGTGGTGGTTGCTCCAGATGGCGCTTTGCAGCCAACCCATCTGCTGCAGCGCGTCGGCCACGGAATGGTCGCGGGTGTAGTGGATGGCTTGCTTGGTGCCCCAGATCGCGACCGGGGGCTTGGAGGCGATCTCGCGCGCAACCTGCATCACGCCGGCCAGCATCGCCTCCGGTGTATCGAAGACCTCGTTGACCAGACCCAGCGCCTGCGCCCTGGCGGCGGGCAGGCGCCGGCCGGTGTAGGCGAGTTCCTTGACTACCGCTTCGGGAATCAGCTTGGGCAGGCGCTGCAAGGTGCCGACGTCGGCCACCATGCCGATGTTGATTTCCTGGATGCAGAAGAAAGCGTCTGTCGTTGCATAACGCAGGCAGCATGCGGTGACCATGTCGACTGCGCCGCCGATGCAGCCGCCCTGGATGGCGGCCAGCACCGGAATACGCAAGGATTCGAGTTTGGTAAATGTGGCCTGCAGCGCGCCAATCGTGTCGAGCATGGCGGCGCGGCCTTCCGGGCTGCGGTCATCCATCTGAACGCCGCCGGAGAACACGTCCAATGCCATGCCGGCGCTGAAATGTTTGCCGGTGCTCGACAACACCAGCACGCGCGACTGCGCGCCACGGTGGATCTGGTCGAGCACGCCATCGAGTTCACGCCAGAACGTGGCGTTCATCGTGTTCATGGCCTCGGGTCGGTTCAGCACCAGATGGGCGACGGGGCCCTCGTGGATCAGGGAAAAACAGATCAGGGGTGGGGTGGATGATGAGTTCATGGTCCCACTGTAAACCTGCCGCGCGGGTCAGGGTTCAAAACAGCTGGCCCGTCCACCCGTCGCCCATGGTGCCGGGTTCGCGCACTTCATGGTCGCTTGTTGCGACTGCCGGTGGCTGCAGTTCGCCCGCCTTGGCCAGCGAGCCGACCCGCACGCCGATCAGGCGCAGGCGACGCTCCAGGGGCACGCGCTTGAGGCATTGGCCGGCGGCGTGCCGGATGGCCTGCGCGTCGGCCGTGTGCTGGATCAGCGTCTGGTCGCGCGTGGCGATCTTGAAATCGTCGAAACGCAGCTTGATGCCGATGGTCTTGCCCACGTAGCCCTTGCGCTGAAGGTCGCCAGCGACCTGCTCACACAGGCGCGTGAAGATGGCGCCCAGTTCGGCGCGGTCACGCACGGCGTGCAGGTCGCGCTCGAAGGTGGTTTCGCGGCTCATCGACACGGGCTCGCTTGCGGTGGACACCGGTCGGTCGTCGCGGCCCCAGGCAGCGCGAAACATCCAGGCCCCGGTGCTCTGCCCAAAGTGATCGATCAGCCACTGTTCGTCTTTTGCTGCCAGTTCACCAATGGTGTGGATGCCGTAGCCCTGTAGCTTGGCATCTGCCTTGGGGCCGATGCCGTTGATCTTGCGGCAGGCCAACGGCCAGACCATCGTCTGCAGATCGTGCTCGAACACGATCGCGATGCCATTGGGCTTGTTGAACTCGCTGGCCATCTTGGCCAACAGCTTGTTGGGCGCGACGCCCACCGAGCAGGTGAGGCCGGTGGTGTCAAGAATGGTTTTCTGGATCAGCCGCGCGAGCACCCGTCCGCCCTCGCGCTGGCCACCGGGTACGTCAGTGAAATCGATGTAGACCTCGTCGACACCGCGGTTCTCCATCTGCGGCGTGATATCCAGGATGATCTGCTTGAAGGCACGCGAGAAACGCCGGTATTCGTCGAAGTCAACCGGTAACTGAATCGCATGCGGACACAGCTTGGCAGCTTTCATCAGCCCCATGGCCGAGCCGATGCCGAACTGCCGCGCAGGGTAAGTGGCAGTGGTGATGACACCACGGCCGACGTAGTCCTTGAGCCGCGCGAAGGCCTCGAGCGGAATGTGCGCGCGCGGGTTGCCACCGGCCTGCGCTTCGGGGTCGTCGGCCAGTGCATCGAGCGCTGCCTGCACGGCACTGCGCCCGCCACCGATGACCACAGGCAAGCCTTTGAGCTGCGGATAACGCAGCAACTCGACAGAGGCGTAGAACGCGTCCATGTCGAGATGGGCGATGCGGCGCAGGGGCGGCGCGGCGTCAGCGGCGATGGTGGAATGGTCGGCGGGAATCACGCGTAGATTTTCGCGCAGGACAGGTGCAGCAGCCGGTGCCACGCGACCGGTGGCAGACAGGCGCACTTTGCTGGTGCCGATGGCAAACCGATGGCCAGCACCGCGCGGTAAAGACACTGGATCGCAGCCAGGGCTTGACCGTGGGTGGACGCCGATACCTGGCGTTTGGCGGCGAACAGGGTCAAGACCGCCTCGACTCCGTTGGCGTCGATATCGTGCGGATGCCGCATCTGCTTGTTGGCGCCGTTGCGACCCGACCAGAACAAAAAAATAAGTGCCCAATACCGGTTCACATTCTCGGTGTCGAGGTTAAAGTGGATATATCGAATCCGCAGACGAACCTGGTCCAGCAAGCGGCTGGACGGCAACGGCGGGGCGCGGGGATTCATGGGGAGTTTTGGGGCTGGTGTTTCATCCAGTATATTTACGTGCAAGGCAGACTGCAAGCCACTTGCGCGAGTTTTCGATGGCCAGGTTATCGGGCGTCCACTTTTGTACGGTGCGGTTGTTGCTCCACACATCACGTCAGGCATCGCATTTCAACTTGCTGTAGCCCACTTACCCTTTATGCGTCCCATCCCCTGCTGCCTCGCATTCTTGGTCGCCATGTATGCCCCAGAAAGCCAAGCTGCAGACCGATTCGCGAAGATCGTCGTTGAAGCAGGCGACCCCACAGTCACGGCTGGCGGCTTCGTGGTCAATCAGAAACGCGTCGCCGTGCAGAAGGAACTCACATCGCGGCCGCCAACTGCTGAGGAACTCGGAGTCAAGCTGCCGGCAGGGGCGAAACTGATGCCGGTGGAGACAGCCAGACAGATCGCGCAGTACCACCCAGTCTGGCGCATCTACCAGTACAGAGTGGAACTACCGCGGGAGGCTGTGATCGCTCATTTCGAAGCGCAAGGACTGAGATACGACGTGAACAGCGCGAATCTGAAGTTCGGGAACTCTGGCGGAGACTTTGTGGACGGGCTGTCGCAATCAGGTCAGCATCAACTCCGCGTCTGGCGCAAGCCAAATTGATTGCACACCGAACCGGCGATGCCTAAATCCTTGCGCAAGCGCAGAACCAAAAGCCGGCGGCGCTCCAGCAGCTTGCCCTTCTCGCGGCGCGGCCGATTGTTGGCTCCCGTTTGGCGCGAAAGTTAGTCCGAACATGTTGCGCCGTCTTGCCAGCGCGGCAGATATCCCGAAACTCAATGCGCTCGCTTTTGCGGCCAAGGCACATTGGGGATACGCGGAAGGACAACTCGAGGCCTGGCGCCCCGAGCTCGAGGTCAAGGCCGAACTGCTCGAGGTTCGCCCCGTGTTCGTTGCCGAGCAATCAGGGCAATTCGCCGGGTTCATTCAGCTTGCGACGGATGTTGTGCCATGGGAAGTCTGGGGCATGTGGGTTCATCCGTCGCACATGGGGCGAGGCATTGGCAAAGCCTTGCTGATTCAGGCTATGCGCTACGCATCGGCCGCCAATCAGGATGAACTCGCCATCGACTCCGATCCCCACGCCGAGGGTTTCTACCTTTCTTGCGGGGCCAGGCATGTCGGTCATGTGGCAGCACCCATAGAAGGGGATCCTCAAAGGGTGCGGCCGCAATTGCGCGTGTCCACCCGTGCAACCTGAGGCCTTGTCCATGAAGCCCGCTCCAGCCGCAGGCCGGCAATTTTCGTTTCAGGCAGTCCTGGAGAACTGGTCCAAAGGGATGGACTATTGCGCCGTTCCGGTCCCCGCAGAGATCACAGCGGCCTTGGGTACCAAGGGACCTGTCCTGGTCACGGCACGCGTGAACGACTCCGAACCTTTTCAGGTGAGTCTCTTCCCGGTCGGCGGCGGACAACACTACATCCGCATCAAGGCAAGAATCCGTCAGCAGACGCAGATCAGGACCGGCGATCGCATACAAGTGCGCGTGACCGTGCTGGATCGCGCAGACGTGGCGATACCCGAGGATCTGATGGTTGCGCTTCGCGCCGAAGGTGTGCAAGAAGCCTTCAAGTTATTGCCGCCCGGCAAGCAGAACTTCATCATCCGGCGGATCGACGATGCGGCCAAACCGCAGACGCGCGAGAAGAGAATTCAACAGGCCGTGGAAGCCGCTCAAAAAAGAAGGGAGAAGTTGCATGATCAGACCTGAGTCATCGACCGCCCGAGTCTTTCATTCACAGTCCACCCGAATGCGGCCTGACCAGGTGGTCAACTGAATATGTGCAGCGCGGCGCCAACGGCTTAGGTCTTGTTCTCTGCCAAAGCCAGCGGGTCTTGAAGTCCATCGGAACCCGTTCAGGCTGCCCGCCAGGCCCGATCATTGCGCTGCACGCAATGCGCAGCCACAATTTTCGCGAAGGAATCCCGCATGATTTCATCCCTGAGTCTCGAGAACCCGGTCTTCTGGACATACGCACTGGCGGCTTCGATCATGCTGTTAAAGCTCATGCTTCAACCTTGGATGACTGTCGTGCGCATGCGCAAGGTGAATGGCGGGTTTCGCAATCCGGAAGATGCAAAGAAAAGCCTCTGCGCGATCCACCGTATCAAGCAGGCGCAACCCGCATCGACCGAGTAGCGCTAGCCGTCGTGCCTGTTTCGACCTCCGCCTATCGACGTTTCGCCCTCAACAGGTAAAGCATGCGCATGAAGTGGCACCTCGAACAGCGCTTGCGCACCAGCGCGGGCACAGTGGCCGCCGGAAGTGCGGGCGCAGGAAGACCATTGGTCCTCGCTCACGGCTGGCCTTGGTCATCCTATTCCTGGCATCGACTGATCCCCCAACTCGCAAAGCAATACAAGGTCTACTGGTACGACATGCCAGGATATGAGAAGTCGTCCGTGTCAGGGCATGTGCGAACCTCGCTCGACGTGCAGGCCTGCATATCCGGGGCGATTGTGGGTGGACAGGCCGGGTTCCAGACGCTTGCGGGGGTCGGACACTTGCCGCAACTTGAAGCGCCGGGGTTGGTGCTCGATGCGCTTGCCGGACTCTTCAAGCCACCGGAGGCCCGACTGAGGCTGGAGGCTGCGAGGCCGTTGCGCATCAGTTCAGGGATCACAATTAGACTGGGGCATTCGAATTCAGGAGGAAACCCATGTCCGCTTTACGCATTTTTGTCGCCACCGCACTGCTGTCGATGGCGTATCTCAGTCAAGCGGCCGATGGCCTCATCGCGTCCAAGAGTACACACAGTGCCAAGGTGACGATGGACCGACTGGAAGAAACGGTCAAGCAACGCGGCTTGATGGTGTTCGCAAGAGTCGACCATGCAGCAGGTGCGGCCAAGATCGGCAAGACGCTTCGCCCCACGGAAGTGCTGATATTTGGCAATCCCCAGGGCGGAACGCCGTTCATGGAGTGCGCGCAGTCGGTCGGCATCGACCTTCCGCTGAAGGCGCTCGTCTGGCAAGATGCTGCGGGGCAAGTATGGCTTGGTTACAACGACCCCGCCTACCTGGCCAAGCGTCACGAAGTACCTGCGTGCGGCGTTGCAGCGAACATCGGCAAGGCTCTCGCAGGCATCTCGGCAGCAGTAGTCGCTCCGTAACGCGCGAGGGTTCTGTCCCATGCCTTCAGAACGTCGGTGATCGAGTCGCCCCAGGTGCAGTCGTGGTTACGTGGAGTTGCGGTTTACTTTGGCTTCTCGCGTCCACGTTCGTGGTGCTGGCCACATTGAACACAAGGCCTCATGCACTTCTTGCATCCCATGCACGTCGAATCCTTTCGTCTGCCATGGCGCAGCATCGCTTCAAGGTGGTGGCAGGGTCGCTGTTGTCGGCCGCCGGCTTATGGGCGTTGCTGGCAACGCGGCAATGACACACTACATGAAATCGTTGACCATCAGGCTGCTTGCGCCCATTCGCGTAGACACCGTTTCGCCGAAGAACTCCAGTCGTGTGGCAATGGCACTGAGGCCAATCGTTCAGGGAGCCGTGCGTTTGAACCTGTCTTCTAGTTCTTGAATCCCAGCCGTCGAAAGGGAGCCACCCATGTCCTCCGACCACACCGTTCGCCTTCATCGCGTGCTGCGCGCGAAGCCAGAAAAAGTCTATCGTGCCTTCCTGGAACCCGGGGCGATGTCGAAGTGGCTCCCGCCGTACGGTTTCACCTGCACCGTGCATCAGATGGAAGCGCGCGTTGGCGGCACGTTCAAGATGTCGTTTCACAATTTCACCAGCGGCAATGGTCATTCCTTCGGCGGCGAGTACCTCGAGCTCATCCCCGGTGAGCGGATACGGTACACCGACAGGTTTGACGATCCGAACCTGCCCGGCACCATGGAGGTCACGGTCAATCTAGAACCCGTGATGTGCGGAACCGAGCTGAGCATCTTCCAAAGTGGCATACCCGAGGTGATCCCACTCGAAATGTGCTACCTCGGCTGGCAGGAGTCGCTTGCACAGCTGGCCACCTTGGTCGAGCCTGAGATACCGGGTTAGCCAACACTTTGCCTGTCGTTTCGTTCAACTGCCACGGCGCCGGCGGGTGATGAGAACGACCGATATTCGGGACTGCCTTATGCGCACTAATATGGTTGGCAAGCGCAAAAATTCTGACTCAGGGAGACACCGTCATGCTGACTGTTGATGCGATGCAAAAGCTTCTGGAACCCTTGTTTCCTGGACTCATGGGCGTTCGGCTCACCGAGCTGTCGGCGGAGCGCGTGGTCGCAGAGCTGGAGGTACGACCAGATCTCTGTACGGCCGGCGGAATCATGCACGGCGGCGCATACATGGCGTTCGCCGACACGCTGGGCGCTGTGGGCACGGTGGTCAACCTGTCGGCCGGACGACGCACCACCACCACAGACTCCAGCACCCATTTCGTCGGGGGCGCCAAGGTCGGAACCCGAGTCACCGGCGAGAGCACGGCGTTGCACCGTGGGCGCACGACCATGGTTTGGCAAACCCGCATCACCAATGCGCAGGGCAAGTTGTGTGCGGTGGTCACGCAGACCCAGCTAGTGCTGGACGCGAAGACGTGAAATGGCCGGACCGAGGTCCGCTCTGAATTTGCGAGCGCGCAAAACGGAAAGGAAAAACATATGACATCCGCTGTTCTGATCATCGACGTCCAGCAAGGCCTTTGTGAAGGCGAAGGCGCTGCATTCGATTGCCCGGCCACGATAGACCGCATCAACGCTGTCACGCACCAGGCCCGGCTGGCAGCGGCGCCGGTCGTGTTCGTGCAGCATGAATCGACGTCGGGTTATCTGGAGCATGGCACGCCGGCGTGGAAACTCGCCGACGGGCTGGATGTGCGACCAGGCGACATCATGTTGCGCAAGACCACGCCGGATTGTTTTTTGCGAACCGGTCTCGAAGAACTGCTGCGCAGCCACGGTATCGATAAGCTGGTCGTCTGTGGCATGCACTCCGAATTCTGCGTCGATACCACCGTGCGGCGTGCACTGTCCCTGGGCTTCCCGGTGGTGCTGGTTGCGGACGGGCATACCTCGGCGGGCAACGCGGCCATCTCGGCGGCCCAGGTCATCGCACATGAGAATGCGACCTTGACCCATATCGCGAGTTTTGGTCCGCGGGCCGTCGCCGTGGCCAGCGCCCAGGTCCGGTTTGCGGCCTAGAATTATTTTGCGAAGCTGACGGACAAAGAAGCCCGAAAACTTGCGCTCGGCGCTGCCTTCGCATGAAGGTCCAGCAGATGCAGTGGCCGGCACTTGTTCACTGAATAAGAGGAGGTATTTGCAAATGAAAGGTTCTTGTCTTTGTGGTGCGGTCCGGTTCACCGCGCCCGACGCCCGGGATATCGGAGCCTGCCATTGCGGTTCGTGTCGCCGTTGGGGCGGAGGGCCTTTGCTGGCGGTTCACTGCGGTCCTGATGTGGTGTTCGAGGGTAAGGATCAGATCACGGTGTATGCGTCGTCGCAATGGGCCGAACGTGCCTTCTGCAAGCAGTGCGGCACACACCTGTATTACCGATTGCTGGCAACGGGCGAATATTTCGTTCCGGCAGGCGCGATTGACTCGAATCAGTTCGAGATCACAAGTCAGATCTTTGTCGACAAGAAGCCCGCCTACTATGCGCTGGCCAACGAGACCCTTATGCTGACCGAGCAGGAGGTTTTCGCACAGTTCGCACCGCCGGACGACAGCGCCCCCAACTGACGCTGAAGAAATCCCATGGAAAAATTGCCCAACCGCACCAAGGACGATCCCTGGAATCTGAAGACTGCGCCGGGAACCTCCGCGTTCACGATGCACACCGACGAAAAGGAAGGTCGTCGCATCCTGGTTTGTACGGTCGGCAGCACCGTATTGTTTTACGACGCCCGATGTATCGCCGACCTGCACGCGATGCTACTGGCCGCCGGCGACTGGGTTGAACTCGGCGGCGCCGATGAGCAGAAACTCGCCAAGGACGGAACCGTGGAGGAATGGGGACGCGATCCGGCCAATCCGATCGGTGGCTGGTACGGCCTGAAAAAGGGACTGCGCGGGCGCTTTGGCGTTTACCTGCCGCCATTGATGGAGGCGCTGGGGCTTTGCGAACTCGAGCACCAGGCGCGCAACAATCGCATGCGCGCAAGCTGAGGTCACTCTGGACAAGTCCTCGCGCGATCCAGCACGGCGCCTCACCCACGTCAGATCCGGGTCGTGAACCTGTCCATCCCGTATCGCCTGCTCGCCGATCTGGTGTTGTCGGTGCATGTGGCCATCGTGCTGTTTGTTGTCGGTGGCCTGGTACTTGTCGTGGTGGGCAATTGGTGGCACTGGCGCTGGGTCAATGCCCTGTGGTTTCGCTTGGCCCACCTGGTGGCCATTGCCGTCGTGGCCGCCCAAGCCTGGCTCGGGTTGGTTTGCCCGCTGACCACGCTGGAGATGTGGCTACGCGCCAGCGCGGGGCAGAGCACGTACGGGGGAAGCTTCATCGAATTCTGGCTGCAGCGCCTGCTTTACTACGAGGCGCCGGATTGGGTTTTTGCGCTGGCCTACACCGCCTTCGGGCTTGCCACGGCGGCGGTCTGGTGGCGCTTTCCACCTGACCTGCGCCGGCGCGCCAGATAGGCCGGTACCCGACCGGGCACCGGGATGCGGCGGCCTGTGGCAAGCCGGGCTTGCGTTTGTGGGTACGCGCGTGGCACCATGGTCGGACCGAACCGGACCACCATGCATTCGGTCAATCCATTGCGGCCCAACTTCAACATGCGCACCATCCTGAACTTTTCCTACGGCTCCAATATGCTCAGCCGGCGTATCGGCTTGCGTGTTCCATCGGCACGCTTCGTTCACACGGCGACGCTTGCCGGGTATGTTCTGCGTTGGCACAAGGCGGGTCAGGACGGTTCGGGCAAATGCGACATCGTCAAGACGTCGGCACCCGGTGCCTGCGTATTGGGCGTCGTCTACGAGTTGGCGGCAGACGAGAAACATCTGCTGGACGCCGCCGAAGGCCTGGGCCATGGCTACGACGAAATGCAGGTCAGACTGGGCCTGGCGTCGGGCGACACCACGGCCTGGACCTATTACGCCACGGCCATCGATTGTTCGATGCGTCCATACACCTGGTACAAGGCCCTGGTCGTGGCCGGAGCACGCGAGCATGACCTGCCGGGCGACTATATCGAGCAGCTGAACCAGGTGTCCGCGTTCGAGGATTCCGACGACGAGCGCGCCCGATCGAATTGGGCGATCGCCATGCCCGGCCTGCGCCATGGGGCATGGCCAGAGGCAACCGGAATGCGTTGATCGGCGACAGACAGCCTCGGATGGCTCGGCCATACCGTGCGGGCGACCTTGGTGCTGGGTGCCATAAGGGGACATCTAAGTGGTTGATCCTTGCACTCAAGAGAGTCTCATTGCAGACTTCGAGCCTGCAGGTCGAACATGCCCATTGATGCCTTTATTGTCCATGTCGCTGCCGGTGTATCGCGCCGACAGGTGCTCGCCTGCCTGGCGTTGGCCGGCAGCAACGGGCTGGTTTTCTCTCAGGCGTCGGGGAACCGGGCCACGCGGTTCCCCGACGTGTTGTCGGCCAAGGTGCGCGCCGTATCCGGCGGGTCATTCGATTTCGATGTCACGGTGTCGTCGCCGTATGACACGCCGCAGCGTTACGCCGACGGGTTCCGCGTGCTTGCGCCGGATGGCACGGTATTGGGTGAACGCAAGTTGTGGCACGACCATCAGGGTGAGCAGCCGTTCACGCGCGACCTGTACGGTGTGGTGGTGCCGCCCGGCATCCGCAAGGTGACTGTGCAGGCGCGTGACCAGCAACATGGATACGGCGGCAAGTCCATCGAGGTGGTGCTGCCGCAGCGTCTGCCCTGAACATTGCCAATGACCGGCAGGAGGTTTGCATGGTGGTTCGTGTCGTGCGTCTTGGCAGCCCACGTGGCGCCGATGAAGGTCTGCGCATCGGAACCGTGCGTCGCCCGCCGCGTGGCGTGCCGAAAACCGAGCTTGCCAGCCGCAACTGGTATGACGTCTGGTTTCCCAACCTGGCGCCCAGTCTGGAGAGCATGAAGATGGCGCAAAAGGCCACGACACCGGCCCAGTGGTCGGCGTTCGTGCGCCGGTATCGCGCCGAGATGGCGATGCCGGAACATGCCCACGCCATCCGGCTGCTGGCCGACCTGTCGCACAGCACCGATTTTTCCGTGGGTTGTTATTGCGAGAACGAGGCGTTTTGCCATCGCTCGGTGCTGCGCGAACTGCTGCGCGCGCAGGGCGCCGAGATTGCCGGTCCTTGACGAAACGCCGGGGCCCTTCCGGCGGTATCTACCGGGACGCCGCCACTTCGAGTTGCTTGAGCCGGCGGGTGATGCGGTCCAGGAACTGGCGTGTGACATGCGACAGGTTGCGGTGCGACGGAATGACGATGCCGACCTCGATCTCATTGACAGCCTTGTTCGCCAAGGGACGCCAGACCACCTCACCGCGGTCGATCTCGTCGACGAAGCCGATCTTCGAGAAAAACGAGAGCCCGCGGCCCGCGATGATCATGCGTTTGGCCATGGCGGTGGAGTTGCACGAAATCGCAGGCACCAGCTCATCCCAGAAGTTCGCGAAAGCCGGTTGCACCATGGCATGGATCGGCGAGATCCGGCTGATCTGGATGAAGGCATGGCCACGGCAATCGTCGAAGCTGACCGTCTCCTTGCGCGCCAGTGGATGTGACGGCGCCATCACGACACCGGGCGGGAACGGTGCCGTGGCGATCACTTCGAGCGCGCTGGGCATCTTGCCCAGATAACAGATGCCGATGTCGCTGTCACCGGAGGCCACACAGTCGGGCACGTCGCTGGGCATCGCCGACACGATGCTGTAACGCACTGCCGGATAACTTTCGGAAAACTCCTCGACCGCAGACGGCAGGAAATCGATCAGCAGCGAATCCATGGCCGCCACCAGAATGTGACCCTTGCGTTCACCCTTGAGCGCATCGAGTTCGGTACGCATCAGGTGATAGTCATGCAAGGTGCCGGCCACATGGCGGCGCAGCCGCTCGCCGGCGATGTTCAGTCGCATGCCGCTGGGAACCCGGTCGAACAACTCGGTGCCCATTTCCTCCTCGAGCCGCAGAATCTGCCGATTGACTGCGCTGGAGGCAACAAAAAGATTCTGCGCCGCCTTGCGGATCGATCCGTGGCGCGCCACTTCAAGGAAGTATTTCAGTACGACGGCGTGCATCGCATCAGCATAACGCGCTTGGGCGGTTCACAGTATCCGGTTGAACCATGCCAGCGACAGGCCGGCCGCAAGCAGCGCCAGCACCGCAGATGCCAGCGCCAGCAGGGCAGAGAGTTCAGTCTCCTTTTTGTCCACCTGCAGCCGGGTGCTCAGTTTCTCGTAGACAGTCCTGAGTGCGTCGGCGTTGCCGGCGTAGAAATATTCGGCCTGGGTCACATTGGCAATCGACTTGAGGCTGGGTTCGTCCAGTTTGAGGTACATCGACCAGCCTTCAAAACCGGGCACCTCACCGTTGACCGTGCCCAGGCCGATCGAGTAGACCCGGACTCCCCGGTCGGCGGCCATCTTTGCCGCCTCTTGCGGATCGACACCGGTGGTGCGCCGGCCGTCGGTCAGCAACACGATGGCAGCCGAGGTATACGAGCCCGGCGCGACCGGAACGAATTCCTTCTTCGGCTTTGCGGGTGCTTCGTCGATGCTCTTTCCGCGTTTGCCGCTGCCATAGGTCATTTCGCCCACGTCGATGCCCTGTTCCGGAAACAGCTCCGACAACGCCACCACGATGCCGCTGCCCACCGCCGTGCCACGCTGCAACTGGAACTTGTCGATTGCCGCCACCAGGTCTTCGCGCTGCAACGTGGCTGGCTGGACGACCTGCGCCGTTCCGGCGAAGGTGACGATGCCAACCTTTACGTTGCGCGGCAGCTCCTTCAGAAAAGCCTTGGCGGCCTCCTGCGCGGCGACGATGCGGGTGGGCAGGATGTCGGTGGCGCGCATGCTCAACGAGACATCGATCGCCAGCAATACCGTGGCGTGGTTGGAGGGTAATGCGATCACAGCCGTGGGACGGGACGCCGCCAGCAGACCGGTTGCCATGGCCAGCAGGAACAATGCGGGCGGCAGATGGCGGCGCCAGTGCACTGTGGAACCCATGGCCTGTTTGGCGATGGCGACGCTGCCCAGTCGCAGCGTCAGCTTCTTCTTGCGCCGAAGCAGCCAGACGTACACCAGCAACAACAGCGGCAGTGCCAGCAGCAGCCAGAGGAACTGCGGCCAGAGGAAGCTCATTGGAAGCGTCATGTGTCCCTCGCGATGGGCCCCCATGCCGTCCGCAAATGCATTTATCGCGTTATTGCGGGGCTTGTGGTGTGCCCTCTATTGTGGGCGCAAATCCGGCTCCCGGGTTCAGCCGCGCGGCTTTGACGCGACCAGCGGATGGTCGCGCAACGCGGCGCCCACGCTGCTGGCGCCACCCGGGCTGCCCAGCCCGGTGACCTCGGCTGTGAAAAATTCGCTGTTGATGGCGATGTAATGGCGCAGCGGCGCCGGCAGGTCGGTATCTTCCCAGATCGCCTCGGGCGGGCAGACCGAGACACAGATACCGCAGTTGATGCATTCATCCGGATGGATGTAGAAGGTGCGCGGGCCTTCATAGATGCAGTCGACCGGGCAGCAACTCACGCAGGCGGCGTCCTTGCAGTCGATGCAGGTTTCGGCAATGACGTAAGCCATGGCGGCGGATTCTTTGGGAAGGGGGTAACGGTGCGGTGGGGCGAGGCCGGCTAGGACCCGCTCCACATCGGTTTGCGTTTTTGCTGGAACGCCAGTACGCCTTCGTCGGCGTCCTTCGATTGCAAGGCGGTGACCACGGCCGGCAGACGGGTCGCGTGGGCCTGCGTTGGCGTCATCGTGCCGGTCAGCCGCACCACCTGCTTGATGGCCTTGAGCGAGAGCGGGGCGCATGCCAGCAGATCGTTGACCCAGCGTTGCACGGCCGCGTCAAGCTCAGCGCGGGGAACGACCTCGTTGACCAGGCCCATGTCCAGCGCCTGCTGCGCCTTGATGCGCTTGCCGGTGAGCATCATCGCCATGGCCTGGCGGAACGGCACCTGGCGCTGCAGCAACACCATGCCACCGTCCAGCGGCATACGCCCTACCAACGCCTCCGGCAAGCCGAAGCTGGCCTCTTCGCAGGCGACCACAATGTCGCAACCCAGCACCATCTCCAGACCCCCGCCGAGCGCAAAGCCGTTGACCCGTGCGATCACCGGCACGTTGAGTGTCTCGCGCAGCGCAATGCCGCCAAAACCGCCAACCCGGTTGGCCGCCCAGTACTCGAGCCCCGTTACCGACGGGTTCTTCAGGTCGGCGCCGGCGCAGAACGCGCGTTCGCCGGCGCCGGTCAGCACCACGACACGCACCTGCGGGTCGTTCTCGATCCGGGTCCATATTTCCTGCAGTGCAGCTTCTGTGGCAAGGTCGACTGCGTTCATCGCCTGTGGCCTGTCCAGCGTAACCGTCGCCACATGGTCCTGGATGACCAGGCTTACGCCACCCGTCGTTGCTGCGTTCGTCATGACGCCTGTGCCTCCGCCTGCACCATGTCGAGAATTTCCTGGGTGTGCTGGCCCAGTCTCGGTGGCGCGCGGTGCAACTGCGCCTTGGCACCGGACATCTGAATCGGGCTGCCGACGAACCTGCAGGTCTGGCCTTCGCCCGGACCTTCCATCAGCATCTGGTTGTGCAGCGTCTGCGGATCGACCAGCGCCTCGCGCAGATCGCGCACCGGCGCGCACAGCAGGTCCTGTTCTTCCAGCCGGGCCAGCCAGTAGGCGCGGGTGTTGCTGGCGAACCGTTCACGGAACAGGGCCTGCAATTCCGGCTTGTGCTTGAACTGCTGGTTCAGATTGCAGAACTTCGGATCGGCCGAGAGGTCGTCCACCTCCAGTGCCTTGCAGATGTCCTGCAGCGGGTTGGCCTTGAAGGCACCCACCATCACCAGGGCGCCGTCCCGGGTATCGAAAACGCCCGACAAGGGCATCGCGGCCCAGTTGACCTCGGAGTCGGCCATCATGATCATCGCCGCCTCCTGCATCTGCATCGCCAGCATGGAGTTGTAAAGCGACACGCTGACCTTTTGCCCGACGCCGGTTTTCGCACGTTGCAGCAGCGCCAGCAAAATGCCCTGCACCATGTGCATGCCGGCGCTGTAGTCGCACAAGGCGGTCGGGTACACGCTGACCGGAACCGCGTCGTCGGCGCGCCGATGCATGACGCCGCTCATGGCCTGGGCCAATACGTCCTGCCCGCCCTTGTGCGCGTAAGGTCCGCTGTCGCCATAACCCGTGCCCACCGCATAGATGATGCGTGGATTGATCGCCTGGCAGTCTTCGTAACCCAGCCCCATACGCTCCATCACGCCGGCGCGAAAGTTATTGACCACCACGTCCGCGTCCGCGATCAACGCCTTGACCGCCGCCAGCAGGGTCGGGTCGCGCAGGTCGAGTGCGGCGCTGCGCTTGTTGCGGTTCAGGCTGCAGAAGATCGGGTTGTCGGCGCCATGGACCGGCTCGAAGGTCGAGCGGCTCAGGTCGCCGGTGCCCTTGCGTTCAATCTTCAGGATGTCTGCACCATAGTCGCCCAGCATCTGGGTGCAGACCGGCCCCATCATGACCTGGGTGAAATCGACAACTCGTACCCCCGTCAGCGGCAGGTCCGCCTCGCTTGAAGCTTGCGGGTTCATACGGTCTCCAGTACGGATTGGTTGACCGCCAGCGCGGCCGCAAAAGCGGGCACGTCGGCGTTGGGGCCCGTCTGGTCGCCCGGGTCGGCACCTTGCGAGCGTAGCGCCTTCTGCACGGCGGACACATCGACCTTGCGTACCAAAACACCCTGGCTCACCGCCAAAGCCGCGGCGACACCGGCAGCTTCGCCCATGGCCATGCAAGGCGGAATCTCGCGTGAGATCTTCTGTGCCTGGGAGGTCACCGAGTAATGACGACCGGCCACCAGCAGGTTCTCGACATTCTGTGGCAGCAGCACGCGGTACGGCATGTAGTAGTCGCGGCCGCGGGCCACACTGTCGTCAAATCGTGTGCGCTGCTGCAGGTCTTCCTTGGTCATGATGTATTCGCCCTCGAGCAGCCGGGTCTGGCGCACGCCGGTCTGCGGCGCCACGTCGACCACATGGCATTTCTCGAAGCCGGGCAGGTGGGCACGCACGAAATCGACCAGCGCATGCAGGTGCTTTCGACCCTGGACTTCGGCGCGTGTCAGGTCTTCGACCTTCTGGCCGTCCAGTCCTGCCATGTGCGGGCAGTTGCACCACACCACACCGGGCAACGGTGTCTTCAGCCACCACAGGCCCCAGGAACCACCCAGGATTTTCTTGATCTGGCGATCCAGCGCGGAATAGGCTTCGGGTTCTTCGCGTTCGTAACGTTCGGCCGCGTCGGTGTCGACCCCGCCAAGCCGGAACACGGTGGTCATGATGTAGTTGCCACCGGTATGGGGTGCACCGGCCGATGCCGCCACGTCGAGGTCGCCGGTGGCATCGATGACCACCTGGCCGAGGATGGCCTGCGGCCCACTCTTGCTTTCGCACACCACGCCGTTGACCACGCCGTCTTCTACCAGCGTGTGGGAGAACCAGGAATGCAGGCGCAGTTCGATGCCGGCCTCCTGCACCATGTCCAGCGCGACACGTTTCCAGCCGTCCGGGTCGAATGCGGCGGCGAAACAGATGGGGTGCGGTGTGCCGTGGGTGTGGAAGTCGAACGTGCCCCAGCGGTACCAGCGCCGGATCGATTCAGGGTCGAAGCCCCATTCGTTGCTACGCGGATATTGCGCCAGGCCCATTGCCGACAGACGCTCGATCATGGTCTGGCAGGTGCCACGCACCGAGATTTCATTCAGGTGGTTGTCCCACATGTCGTCGAGCACCAGCACCATGCCACCCGATGCCAGGCCACCGAGGTGGTTGTAGCGCTCAAGCAGGGTGACCTTGGCGCCATTACGTGCAGCGGCCAGAGCGGCCGACACGCCGGCAGGCCCGCCGCCTACGACGACCACGTCTGCGCGGGATGCGACCTTGACGTCGCGCATCGGCTGCTGAACGGTGTCGGGGAATGTTGTTGTCATGGGGAGAGCTCCTTTAGGTACTTGAGGGTGAGCGTTCGCTCAATGGGTCTGTTCCGGCTGCCAGCGCATCACAGCGCGCTCTACGACAGCGACGGTGAGGTAGAACGCGCCGGTGAGCAGCGCGCTCATGACGATGGCTGAGTACAGCAAAGCCGAGTCGAAGTTGTAGGTGGCCTGGATGATCAGTGCGCCGATGCCGGTGGTCGCGCCGATCCACTCGCCGACCACGGCGCCGATGACCGCCAGGGAGGCCGAAATGCGCAGCGCCGAAAACAGGTATGGCAACGAGCTGAACAGCCGTAGCTTGAAGAACACCTCGGTCTTGCTGGCCGAGAGCACGCGCATCAGTTCCATCGCCTGGGGGTTGGCCGCATTCAGACCACGCACCATGTTGACCAGCGACGGGAAGAAACAGACCAGCGCCGCAATCGCGATCTTGGGTTCCACGCCGTTGCCCATGATGAGCACCAGCACAGGCGCCTTGGCGACGATGGGAATGGCGTTGAGCATCAGCGCCACCGGAAAAAAGATGTCATGCAATGTCTTGTTATGCACAAACACGGTGGCAATCGCGATGGCCACCAGGTTGCCGAGCATGAAACCACCCGCCGCTTCCATCGCGGTTGGCAACATGTTGTCGAGTAACACGGCGCGTTTGGCGTACAGCGTTTCCAGCACCAGCATCGGTGAGGGCGCGATGAAGGGCCGCACGTCGAAGCCGGCGACGATGGCCCACCAGACAAACAGCAAGGTGAAGACGCCGATGGCCGGCAGCAGCCGTTGGCGCCAGACCATGCGGCGACGTTGCGCCTGGTGGTCCTGCAGGTCCTGATCCTCCTGGGTCTGGTTCATGGGCGCTTGCAAGGTGGTGGTGGACATGTCTTGTTTCCTTCAGCAGGTTTCCAGCACCTGGCGCAAGTGGGCGGCAAGTTGCACGAACTCCGGTGTTTCGCGGATCGAAAGCTCACGGTCCGGCGGCAGGTTGACCGGCACGATCTCCTTGACCCGTCCCGGATTGGCCGCCAGCATCAGCACGCGCTGACCCAGGAAAGCGGCCTCGTAGATGCTGTGCGTGACGAACAGCACCGTCATGCCGAGATCGCGCCAGACCTTGAGCAACTCCTCGTTGAGGCGGTCGCGGGTGATTTCATCCAGCGCGCCGAAAGGCTCGTCCATCAGCAGCACCTTGGGGTCGCTGACCAGCGCGCGGGCGATCGCCACGCGCTGGCGCATGCCGCCGGAGAGTTCGTGCGGATAGGCGTTCTCGCTGCCCTTGAGGCCGACCAGCTCGAGCAGTTCGCGCGGCGTGGCGCGTGCTGCCCGGGCGGAGTCGGCCTTGCCTTTGGCAACCTCCAGTGGCAACTCCACGTTCTGCAGCGCCGTGCGCCAAGGCAGCAGCGCTGCGTCCTGGAACACAAAACCGATGTCGCGTCGCAGCCGCGCAGTGTCGGGGCTCGATCCGAGCACCTGCATGCTGCCGGCGGTGGGCGCTATCAGGTCCGCCACCACCCGCAAAAAGGTCGACTTGCCGCAGCCCGACGGACCCAGCAGGGTCAGAAACTCGCCGTCGCGGATGTCCAGGCTGATGTCCTGCAAGGCGGTAACGCTGCGCCGCTCTGTGAAGAAGCGCACCGAGATATCGCGGCAACTGATGGAGAAACCGGTCGTATGGGACGCGTCCGCGTTGCTGGCGGAAGTACGCGGTCGCAGCGCCAGCGGCGCAGGAGCTGTGGCAGTGGCAGTCGTCATGGCGGGTGGGCAGTAGGGCAGACTACGAGTTGCGCAGGCGGTATTCGCGGGTGGCGTTAAGGATGTCCATCGTCATGACTTCCTCGACCTTGGGTACACGTTTGGTGAACTGTCCCAGTTCGGCGTACTGGTTGATCTGGTCCTGCCAGACTCCCTTGTCCATCGTGCCCCAGCCGGCCTTGTTGGTCAGGTCGTTGTAGGCGAAGGACATCAACGCATCAACCGCGACACGCTCGTCGGGGCCGTTCAGATTGGGGTATTCCTTGATCAGCAATTCGACTGCCTGGTCGCGGTTCTTGTTGGCATACGCCCAGCCGCGTGCGGTGGCGCGCAGGAAACGCTGCAGCAGTTCCGGCTTGTTGCGGATCGTGTCGGTGCTGGCGTAATAGGGCAGTGCGTACAGGTGCACGCCGGTATCCCACAAACGCATGTCGACACGGTCGGCGCCAAGTGGCTTGAGCGCCGAGGTGTTGGTCAGCCATCCGGTGACGGTGTCGACCTGGCCGGTGAGCAGCGGCGTCATGTCGGCGCCGATCGGGATGATGGTCATCGACTTCTCGTCGATCTTGTTTTTGGCCAGCAGCGCACGCAGCAGCACCATGCCGGTGGACTGGATGCCGATCTTTTTGCCAACCATGTCCTTAGGCGTGCGGATCGGGTTTTTCTTCAGCGAGAAGAAGGTGTAGGGATGTTGCTGCAGGCCGGTGGCAAACACCTGGATCGGCAGGTCCTGCGACACCGCCAGCATGTTCGACGGGCTGGACGACACCTGGCCCACCTCGAAGCGACCTGATGCGACGATGGCGACACCGTCGATGCTGGGACCGCCCGGCTGAATGGAAAAATCAATGCCTTCGGTCTCGTAGTAGCCCAAGCGTTTGGCGGCTACTTCACCGATCTGGTTGCCGCCTGGGATCCAGCCCAGCTGCATTCCGACCTTGGTCTTGTTCTGCGCCAGGGCGTCGAACGACAGGAACACACCGGCGCCGGCTGCGGCACCAGCACCGATCAGCCTGCGGCGGGTCAGGTTCGAGGAAGGATTCATGGTTGTCTCCAGAAGTGGTTATGACGCCCGGATGGGGTGGTCAGGTTCTATTCTGGGCGCATGCCCCAATGCCGGCTAGCACCGTTTTTCTTCATGCATGATGCCGAAATTAGCGCACGCGGCCGGCCGCCGGCTACACCTTGGGGGTTCTGTCAGCGCGGCGGCTGGAACGTAGCGCGTGCCGCCAGCGCGTGCTCTCGCGTGGCGCAGCCCTCGATATGGTCGTTGACCAGGCCCATGGCTTGCATGAAGGCATAAACGGTGGTCGGGCCGACGAAGCTCCAGCCACGTTTTTTCAGATCCTTGGACAATGCGACCGACTCCGGCGAGGTGGTCATCGCTCGAAGGGCCTCGCGCGTGATGCGCTTGGGCCGGCTCGCGGTGTCCGGCTCCATGCGCCAGAAGTAAGCCGCCAGCGAGCCGCATTCGTCGCGCAAGGCGAGGGCGTGGCGCGCATTGTTGATCGTAGAGACGATCTTGCCGCGATGGCGCACGATGCCGGTGTCCTGCAGCAGGCGCGCGATATCGCCATCGCCGAACTTCACCAATTTCCCAATATCGAAATTTGCGAAGCCACGGCGAAACGCCTCGCGCTTGTTCAGGATGGTCAACCAGCTCAGGCCACTCTGAAAACCTTCGAGGCAGATTTTCTCGAACAGGCGCCGGTCGTCGGCCACCGGGAAACCCCATTCGGCGTCGTGGTAGTTACGGTACACCTGCGTGGCCTCGCACCAAGTGCAGCGAGTGATGCCGTGGTTATCGGCAAAGAGGCCGTCAGCTAGTTGCGTGGTCATGGGGTGTTGTAGTCACAGCGTCGTGTGGCCGGCTCGCGTACAGGCGCCCATGCTAACGGCTCACCGTTGCATTCTGCGCACGCGCGGAAACCGCCTGCCAATTGGCGCGCATCAAGTCCGGTACCACTGAATAGGCAGTGAATGCGCTGTGGTCAATTGGCGTAGCAGCTGCGGCGTCGCAATGAAGTTCAGTTGATGACCTCATCGGCCCGCAGCAGCAGTGATCGCGGTACTGCAATGCCAAGTGCCTTGGCGGTCTTCAAATTGATGGCCAGATGCAGTCGGGTCGGGCGAACCACCGGCAGATCGCCTGGTTTCTCGCCCTTCAGAATGCGCCCCACATATACGCCAGCCTGGCGATATGCGTCAGCCGTGCTGGCCGCGTAGCTCATCAGTCCTCCGTCGCGGACATAGGGCAAGGTTTCGTACACCGCTGGCAAGCGCGCGCGTGCAGCCAACTGGATTGTGCGTACCCGCCATTGCGAAAACTGGGGCCCGGATCCGCCAATGATGGCGTCCACCTTGCGTCGCGAGAAACTCTCGAAAGCAGCATCTAGTTGCGATTCCTTGTCGATGGCGACGGCGTGCATCTGCAAACCCAGTTGGTCTGCTGCTCGGGCAAAGTCGCGATCCGACTCGCCAGGCGCGTGGAGCAGGCCGATCGTGCGGGCGCCTGGCACCAGTTCACGCAGCAACTCCAACCGCTTTGCCTCGACCTCTGCGAATAACAGGCTGACACCGGTCACATGGCCTTGGGGCCGCGCCAGGCTTGATACCAGGCCCAGCTTGACCGGGTCTTCGCCGCTGGTGAACACGACGGGGATGTCTGTGCTGGCACTTTTTGCCGCCAAAGCCGCGGGCGGTCCTCCCGCCAGGATGACCGACACCTTGCCTTGAGCCAGTTCGGCCGCCATGCTGCGCAGGCGTTCCGGGTGACTCTGAGCCCAGCGATATTCGAGTGTCACGTTCTGGCCGTCGACAAAACCTTGCTCCGTCAATCCCGCCTTGAAAGCCTCGACCAGCCCGAGACTGGCGGCCAGGGTGTTCGACCCCAGATAACCCACCAGCGGCATGGCGGAACTTTGCGCCAGTGTGCCTGCAGGCCATGCCAACACAGCAGCAGCGGCAGGCACGATACGGACGACTTCCCGACGGCGCATGGCCATGTCCTCAGATGTCGCGGCGGCAGAGGGCTCCGGCCGCTGTGCGAGTTGCGACACTATCGCACAAGTCAGGATCAATGCATTGCGTTGCCCGGGGGCGACCGGCGCTGCTCGCGCACCGCGACAAAAGACAACTTCGAACAATCTGGCAGCAGCAGGAACCCGATGCGCTCCAGCTCCGGGTTTTACGATGCGGGAACGGGCGCCGGTTCTCGTCGGAGCGCTGATTTGCTCTTGCTGAGGATCCGGCTTTACGTGTGACCAGCGCGCCCGGCAACAAGGGTATGCCCGATGGCCCGGTGCCGGACAGCGTTGGCCTCTGGCCGTCAGCAGAGCCCGCGCGTGGCCTCAGACCCGCACCACCCGCCCCGGATTCATCAGGTTGGTCGGATCGAGCGCCCGCTTGACGGCGCGCATCATGTCCAGCGCCACCGGCGACTTGTAGCCGGGCAACTTGTCGACCTTCAGGCTACCGATGCCGTGTTCGGCCGAGATCGAGCCGCCAAAGCGGATCACCGATTCGAACACCAGGGTGTTGACCGTGGTCTCGTGTTCGCGCAGGAAAGCCGCGGCATCGACCCCCTCGGGCGCCTGCACGTTGTAGTGCAGGTTGCCATCACCCAGATGGCCGAAGTCGACCATGCGGATGCCGGGCAGGGCGGCTTCCAGTGCGGCGTCGGTCACGCGTACAAACTCGGGAATGCGCGAAATCGGGATCGAGATGTCGTGCTTGATATTCAGGCCTTCCATGGCCTGGGCGATTGGCAGGTTTTCGCGGATCTGCCACAAGGCCTTGGCCTGCGACAGGCTCTCGGCCACCACGCCATCGGTGATGCAGCCTTGCTCCATGCCAGCCTCGAGCAGGCGTTCGAACTGGGCGCGGGCGTGTTCTTCGGATTCATGGTCCGACACTTCGAGCAATACACACCAGGGGGTGGACTCGTACAGCGGCACCTTGGACGCTGGCATGTGGCGGGCGACCAGCGACAGGGCAAATTGGCCCATGACCTCGAAACCGGTCAGGCCGGAGCCCAGGGTCTGGTGCGCCAGGCCGAGCAGTTCCACCGCATGCTCCATCGACGGCACGGCCGTCCAGGCGGTGAGTTGTGCTGACGGCAGCGGTACCAGTTTCATGGTCGCCGCCGTGATGATGCCCAGTGTGCCTTCGGCGCCAATCAGCAGGTTGCGCAGGTCGTAACCGGTGTTGTCCTTGCGCAGCCCGGACAGGCCGTTCCAAACGGTGCCCTGGGCGGTGACGACTTCCAGTCCGAGGCACAAATCGCGGGTATTGCCGTAACGCACGACCTGGGTGCCGCCGGCGTTGGTGCCCAGGTTGCCGCCGATGGTGCAGCTTCCTTCGGCGGCCAGGCTCAGCGGGAACAGGAACCCGGCGTCACGGGCGGTTTGCTGCAATGTCTGCAATATGCAACCCGCCTGGACGGTGACGGTCGAGTTGCCGGCATCGATTGTCAGTACCTTGTTCAGACGCTGCAGATTGAGCACGATCTGTTTGCCAGAGTCATCCGGAACGGCACTGACCACCATGTTGGTGTTGCCTCCTTGTGGCACGATGCTGATGCCGGTGGCTGACTGCCATCGAGCGCAGGTGGTGACAACCGCAGCCACCTCTTCAGTCGAACCTGGCTTGACGACGGCCAGTGCCCGGCCGTGGCTGCGCTTGCGCCAGTCCTGCTCCCAGGCGCTCAGGTCGGCGGCCGGGTCGTCATGGGTCAGCACATGGGACGCGCCAATGATGGCGCGCAGTTCGTCGATCAGATCGGTGAAGGAATCGGTCATGGGGCGGTTCAGGTTTGCTCAGTGGCGGCGGCCTGGCGGCGCAGGCGCAGGCGCACATGCAGTGCACAGGCGACGAACAGCGTACAACACAGCAGCACCTGGATCAGCGCCAGCCAGTTGCCCGGTGGCTTGTCGCCCCAGGCGCGCACCACGCCCTCGGTGAAATACAGCCATACCATCAGGCTGACCCAGCGGTAGGTGTACATGCGGTTTTTCAGCAGCCCGGCCAGCGGAATACACAGGGGCAGTACCTTGAGCGCAAGCCAGGAGCCACCCGGTCGCAGCGGTGCCAGCCAAAGCTCCCAGGCCAGGCCCAGCAGGATCATTCCGATCAGGCTTCCCACGGCCAGGGTACGGGTCAGGGAGACAGTTTTGTCGTTCGCTTGCATGTCAGTACCGCACGGCCGCTCCGAAGGTACTGACGGCCCCCTTGGGGGGCAACGAACGGAGTGAGTGTGGGGGCAACATGCATTGCCGCACGGCCGCTCCGAAGGTACTGACGGCCCCCTTGGGGCTGAGTCCTGCGGCTCCGACTCTGCCTGCGCAGAGTTGGACAGGACGAAGAGCCGTGGCCTCTGGCCGAGGTAGGTCCAACGAACGGAGTGAGTGTGGTGGCTGTTTCATGCAAGTGGCATCATACCGGCCATGCGAATGCACCCTGAACTCCGCGCCCTGCTGGAGGACATCCTTAAATTCCCCTGGAAATCCACGGCGCTCACGCTGCGCGAGCGCTTCCGCGAAGACCGCCTCGGCCTGACCGCCAGCAGCCTGACTTTTACCACCACGATTGCGCTGGTGCCGCTGTTTACCGTGGCGCTGGCCGTCTTCTCCGCGTTTCCGATGTTCGGCAAACTGCAGGTGGTTATGCAACGCTGGCTCGTCGACAACCTGGTGCCCGATGCGATTGCGCGCCAGGTTCTCGGTTACCTGACCCAGTTTGCCAAGCAATCGAGCCAGCTTGGCAGCGTAGGCCTGGTGTTTCTGCTGGCTACGGCGCTGGCACTGATATTGACCATCGATCGCACGCTCAACGGAATCTGGCGCGTGCGGCGCAAACGACGGCTGGCGCAGCGCATCCTGGTCTACTGGGCCGCCCTGACGCTCGGGCCGCTGGTACTGGGCGCCAGCATCACGATGACCTCGTTTGCGGTGACTGCCTCGCGCGAACTGGCCGGCGGCGCCCTGACCGGCCTGGGCCTGTTGCTCGACACCATGCAGTTCGCGATTCTGGCCGGGGGTGCGGCGGCGATGTATTACTACGTGCCCAATACGCGGGTCAAATGGACCCACGCCTGGGCCGGTGGCATCTTCACCTCGGTAGTGATGGAACTGGCCAAGAAACTGCTGGTGGTTTACCTGGCCAAGGTGCCGACTTATTCGGTGGTGTATGGCACCTTCGCGACGGTGCCGATCCTGCTGGTATGGATGTACCTGGCATGGGTGATCGTTTTGTTGGGCGCAGTGATCACGGCCTATCTGCCCAGCCTGTTGTCAGGCGTGGTACAGCGCGACCAGGGGCCGGGCTGGCGTTTTCAGCGCGCGCTCGAAATCGTGCGCATGTTGCTCAAGGCCCGTGCGACTGCGGCGCACGGACTCACGGCCGCGCAACTGGCCAAGGCCTTGCGAGTGAGTGTGCTGGGCGTGGAGTCGACGCTGCAGGCCCTGGTCGATCTCGACTGGGTTGCGCGCATCGAGGATGATGCGGGCTCCGGTGGCACCCGTCATGTGTTGCTGGCCGAGCCTGAGCAAACCGCATTGGAGCCGCTGGCCTACCTGTTGCTTCTTCACCGCGCCGACAGCACCGACAAATGGTGGCGTACCACGCGGGTGGCCAATGCACGCTTGTCCGACGTGTTGTGACCCGCCGGTTACGCTGGTGCAGGCGGCTAGTCGAGCGTGAATCCGACCTTGATCGTCACCTGCCAATGTGCGACCTTTCCGTCGGTCACCTGGCCGCGGGTCTCGATGACGGTGAACCACTGGATGTTGCGCACCGACGTGTGCGCCTTGGCTATCGCAGTGCTGATGGCATCCTCGATGCCAACGGGCGACGATCCGGTCAGTTCAAGCGACTTGTAGACGTGGTGGGTCATGGTGATGCTCCTCATGCCAGTGGGTGGAGGGGTTCAAACCCAGTCTAAGGGTTTGGCGTTACGGTGACAAACCGTTGCCAGCCAGCGCGTACAGGGGCCACTATTGCCACAGAGTATGTATCGGCGCATCCGGCTCATAGTGATGCGCCACCTGCGCCTGCAGCAACTCCGCGCTGGCCAGCGCATCGGTCATGGCGTGGTGTGGCCGGTAACGCGGCAGGCCGTAACGCGCGCGGCTGTCGGCCAGCCGAATCGACACCCAGGGCGGCTTGCGGCCCAGCATGCGGTCGATCACACTGCGCGGCTGGTCCCGGTGCATGCGGGCCTCGAGCTCCATCGTGTCAACGACCGGAAAGCAGATGCCTTCGCCGATGCGGGACTCGAGCGCGGCTGCGAGAAAGCGGCGCTCGATGTCGCGGCAATGCACGACCAGTACATGGCCGGCAATCACATCGAGCAACTCCTCCAGCACCTGCTCCAGGTCTGGCGCGTCTCGAACCTGGCTGTCCGTGATGCCGTGGATGGTGACCGATTCGGCGCCCAGCTGCGCGCGTGGCTTGACGATCCAGTGCCGGGAACGGCTGCTCAGAATGCGGTCGAGTTGCATCGGCACCAGTCCGATGCTGACTATGCCGTCCACCGCCGGATCCAGTCCGGTGGTCTCCACATCCAGCGCCATCAAAGGCGTCTGTGCCAGCGGCGTTTCGGGCAGGGCCGTGCCCCTTGCATAATATTTTTGCAGCCGGGGGTCCCGCGCCAGCTTGGCCAACTCACGCAACCGGGCCGGCCAGTCTGGTGGGCCGGCGTCCGCGGCGCCCGGGTTTCGCAACATGCCGGCATTCAACATGGCGACAAGCCTCAGGCGACCCGGCCGGGCTGGTAGCGAAACTTCAGATAGGTCTGCGCGTGGTTCAGGATCTGGAACGCGTCGCGCAGGCTCTTGCGTTCGAACTCGGACAGCTTGTCGGGTTCGATGCTGTTGTCCGGCTCCAGACCTGCCGCCATGTCGTGCGCCTGGTTGCGGATGCGCACCATCGATATGAACTCCAGCGCGTCGTGCAGGTCCTGGCCGCGACCCTGCGGCAATACGTCGGCGGCGATCACGTCGCGCAGACGGTCGAACGAACTGCGTGCGCGCGAACCGATGGCCAGCGCATGGACCCGGATCAGGTCGACCATCGGCGCAGTGCCGCGGCGCTTGAGATTGATCGCGCTGGCATGGCGGCCGTCGGCTTCGAGCACAAAGTCCTTGAAGAATCCCAGTGGCGGCGTGCGCAGCAGCGCATTGCGTGCCATGCAGGCCAGGAAACGGGAATTGGCGGGCGCCGATTCGGCGATCAAAGTGCGCAGTTGCTCGGAGAATTCGGTCTGGCCCCATACCCCGTCCACGTCGAAGAAAATGCTGGCCGCCAGCAGGGTCTCCGGCGTCGGTTGTTCGATCCACTGGCGGAAGGTTTGCTGCCACACGCGCAGGCTCTGGCGCCAGCGCGTATTCGTGGCCATCACATCACCGGTGCAGTAGCTATAACCGCAACGCGCCAGGCCGTCACTGACGAATGCCGCCAGTTGAAGAAAATAGTCGTCGTGCTGCTGGGCATCGAAGCTGTCGTCGAGTATCAGCGCGTTGTCCTGGTCGGTCACCACCAGTTGTTCGTGCCGGGCCATCGAGCCCAGCGCCAGAAAACAATATGGCACCGGGGGCGGACCGATTTTTTGCTCGGCCAGTTCCAGCAGGCGCTGTTTGAAGCCGCGGCCGATCAGGGCCATGGTGCTGCCGATCACGCGCGAACTGGTGTCCTGTTCGGCCAGGCGCCGGAAACAGGCTCGCACGTCGGACGACAACGCGGCCAGTGCATCGACATCGTTCTGCTTGGCGATGCTGCCGACGACGAACAAGCTGCTCTGCGATTCGTGGCGCAACACGTCGGACAAGGCGATCACGCCCAGCGGTGTGTCCTGACGCAGCACCGGCAGGTGATGCACGTTGTGACGCAACATTGCCAGGATGGCCTCGAACACCTGCTGGTCGTGTTGCATCACGACCGGATCGGCAGTCATGATGTCTGCCACCTGCGTGGAGTAGGGCAGTCCTTCGGCGACCAGCCGCGAGCGGATGTCACGGTCGGTCACGATGCCGACCATGCGTGGTTGCGGATGTGGCCCGTCGCCGTTGCCCAGGATCAACAACGACGACACGCCGTATTCGGCCATGCGGCGTGCCGCATCCAGCACGGTGGCAGTCTGATCCAGACACACCGGCTCACGCGCAACCAGCGTGTCGACGGTCACCGAGTTCAGCTGATTGCTGTCCTCGCGGCGCGACACGACCTGGCGCAGCCGCACCTGGTCCTCGGTCGCCACCAGGTCGGCGAAGCTATTGTGGTTTTCGAACAGGTCGCTGAAAACGGGCTCGGGCACCAGGTACAGCAGGCTGTCTTCCAGGGCCGTGGCCGGGAACCGCACGGTTTTTCGGTGCAGCAGGCCGAACTCGCCGAAATAACCGCCTTCGGTCATGCGGTCATACAGCGTGCCATCCCGGTGGAACACCTCGACGGCGCCGCTGCGTACCAGGTGCAGGAAATGCGCCGGCTCGCCGAACGCAACGATCTGTGTTCCGGCCTTGCAGTAACGCACATCGGTGGCGGCCGCCACCGTGTGCTGCACCTCTTGTGGCAAGTCCTTGAACAGGGCGTGGCCCTGCAGGAAAGCCAGGATCTCGAGTTGCTCGTCCTGCATCGCGTACCGCCGTTGGGCCGGATCAGACGCCGCGAGGTTCCGAGGCCAGGCCCTTGACTACGGCAACCGTCGCGATCAACAACACGATCGTGAACGGAAAACCGGTCGACACCGCCATGGCCTGCAATGCCACCAGGCCACCACCGAGGATCAGCGCAATGGCGACCAGGCCTTCGAACACGCACCAGAACACGCGCTGTGGTGTGGGCGCGTCTACCTTGCCGCCGGCGGCGATCACGTCGATCACCAGCGAGCCGGAGTCGGATGAGGTCACGAAGAACACCACCACCAGCACGATGCCGATGAAGGAGGTGATCTGGGCCATCGGCAACACGTCCAGCATCTGGAACAACTGCAACGGCAGGGCTGCTTCTGCAACAGCCCGGTAACCGTCGTTGATCACCTGCGAGATCGCAGTGCCGCCAAACACGGTCATCCACAACACACAGGCCAGCGAGGGCACGAACAGCACCGAGACGATGAACTCGCGCACCGTGCGACCGCGGGACACACGTGCGATGAACATGCCCACGAATGGTGACCAGCTGATCCACCAGGCCCAGTAGAAGGCGGTCCAGCCCTGCGAGAAGTTGGCGTCTTCGCGACCGAACGGGTTCGCCAAGGCAGGCAGGTACTCGATGTAGGCGCCCAGGTTGGTGAAGAAGCCGCTGGCAATTGCCAGCGTCGGCCCCACCGCAATCACGAACGCCAGCAGCAGGATGGCCAGGATCATGTTGATTTCGGACAGTCGCTTGACGCCTGCATCCAGGCCTGCCAGCACCGAGGTCAGCGCGATTGCGGTGATGCCGATCACCAGCACGATCTGGGTCGTATCACCCAGCGAGACGCCGAACAGGTAGTTCAGGCCGGCGGCAGCCTGCGAGGCACCGATGCCCAGGGAGGTCGCCAGGCCGAACATGGTCGCCAGAACCGCCAGGATATCGACGATATGGCCTGGCCAACCCCAGATACGTTCGCCCAGCAGCGGGTAGAACACCGAGCGGATTGTCAGTGGCAAGCCCTTGTTGAACGAGAACAGCGCCAGGCCCAGCGCCAGGATCGCGTAGATGGCCCATGGGTGCAGCGCCCAGTGGAAGATCGTCGCGGCCATGCCCAGGCGCGCGGCAGCGGTCGCGTCACCGGCGGCAGCGCCCAGCGGCGCCCAGTCGGTGCGCACACCGTTCTCGACCGTCGTGCCGCCCAGTGCGGTGCCGAAATGTGATAACGGCTCTGATACGCCGTAGAACATCAGGCCGATGCCCATGCCCGCGGCGAACAACATCGAGAACCAGCCCAGGTAGCTGTAGTCCGGCTTGGCCAACGTGCCGCCCAGGCGTACCTTGCCCAGCGGCGAGATCGCCAGACCGATGCAGACCACGACAAAAATATTGCCGGCGCTGATGAAGAACCAGTCCAGGTTGGAAGTGAGCCAGCCGCGCAGAGCACCGAACATCGGTTCGACCTGGGTCTGGAACATCAGGGTCAGCAACACGAAGGCAATGATCGTCAGGCTGGAGATCGCGAACACCCGGTTGTGGATGTCCAGGCCGAACGGCCCCAGTTGGAGGACGATATTGTCCTGGCCGATCTTGTAGTCGGTGTTGATCGGACTGACAGCGCCATGGGGCACCATCGGGTCGTGTTTTTCAGCCAATTTCGGGCCTCCGGATTCCACCGAACCCAGGCCACAACGGAAACGCAAACACGGCATGCCTGCGTTTCCATTCGTCCGGGATCGATGATGGGTTACGAGACGAGCAACCTTAACACGCCGTAACAAATGGCACATGTCGAATGGCGGCAGCGGGCACGCCAAGTGCGACATGGCGGCGCTGGTGTCCGGCGCGTTCAGGACACTGCAAACGGCGCGTTGACAAAGCCGCGGAACCGCGCGCGCCCACCCCGCAGTGGTGCTTGCGTAAGCCGGTAGTCCGGGAATCGCTCCAGAAAGCGGCCGATCGCGATCCGGCCTTCGAGCCGCGCCAGGCTGATGCCCGCACACTGGTGAATGCCGAATCCGAACGCCAGATGCCGGTTGTCGCGGCGTCTCAGATCGAGCTGATCGGCGTGCGCAAATTGCGCCGGATCGCGGTTGGCTGCGGCTATGCACAAGGTGAGCAGTGCACCGGCGGGCAGGTCAACGCCACCTATCTGGCAGTCGGTCAAGGCGCGACGGTTGCCCAACTGGTTGGAGGACTCGAAGCGCAGGAACTCATCGACTGCCGCGTCCATATGTTGTGCCAGCAGATCTGCATCGTCGCGATAGCGCACGATGCGCGCCAGTAGTTCAGCCTTTGCGTGGGGCCAGTCCTGCAGGCAGGCCAGTGCGTTGCCGATCAGATTGGTGGTGGTCTCGTGGCCGGCATTGAGGATGAAGATGCAGTTGTGCAGCAGTTCGGCCTCGGACAGTCGGCCGCCGTCAGGATCATCTGCAGCGCCGGCCTCGCCCTGGATCAGTCGGGTCAGCACGTCGTGTTCCGGGTCGCCTGGATGGCGCCGCCGATCGGCCACCAGCAGCCTCAGATAGTCCAGGAACTCGGACACGCTGCGGTTGCCCAGAGCCTCCTGCTCGGGTGTGAGTGCCGGTTCGAGTGCGCCCAGAATCGCCAGTGACCAACCCCTCAGCGGCGCACGGTCGGCATGCGGCACACCCAGCAGATTCCCGATGACTTCGACCGGGATGGCGCTGGCGAAGTCGGCGATCAGATCGCCACCACCCTGATCCTCGATGGTGTCAAGCAGTTGGTCGACCAGCCGCACGAGACCAGACTCCATCTCGCGGATGGCCCGGCGGGTCAGCGCCACCATGATGAGCTTGCGCACCCGTGTATGCAGCGGCGGGTCGTTGAACACCAGGCTATGGGTATGGTGCGCGAACAGCGGTGCATCATCTTCGCGTGCGGCGTCGTCCTGCCAGGGGCGATGCAGGTATTTAGGCGCGAATTCCACCTTCTTGTCCGAGCTGAAGCGGTGCGCGTCGCGGTAGACCGCGACCAGGTCTTCGTAGCGCGTCAAGAACCAGCTGTCGTCGGGCATGCGGCGCACCGGCGCCTCGGCGCGCAGCAGTTCGTACACCGGATACGGGTTGCCGTAGAAATCAGCCGGGAGGTTCCGCAGGTCGAAGCTGTCGGCGATTTCGCGCGCGCGCGATGGCGCCATTGCAGGCGTGATCACCGGTTTTGACGCGGCTGTCATGTGCCCAGAAAGTCTTTCATGGCCTTGAGCACCGCGTCGGGCGACTCGGCCATCATGTTGTGCCCACCCGGCACTATGACGACCTCGCCGTGCGCGGCCGCGCGCACCAGCGACTGGGCGGCCTTGACCGGTGCCATCTGGTCGCCCCGGCCCAGCACGAACAGTGTGGGGGCTGTCACCTTGGCCATTGCCGCATCACCGCCGGCATATGAATCGCAGGCCTTGAAGCCGACATGGAAGATATTGACCCGCGGGTTGCGCGCCAGCAGGCGGCGCATCAGTGCCCTGTGGCTGCCGTAGACCCAGGTGCCCGGGCCCAGCGACGACGGTGGCGGCGCCAGCGTGGAGTGCGAAAAGGTGTTGACCATGGCAATGGCCTTTTCCGGATTGTTCTGCGAAGCTTCCATCAGTGCTGGGGCGACCTTCAACGGGAATGCCGTACCCACCAGCACCAGGTGGCTGACCCGGTCGGGAGCGCGCGCGGCTGTCTCCAGTGCGATGAGCGAGCCGAAGCTGTGGCCGATCAGCGCCGCTTTAGCCACGCCGGCTGCGTCCATCAGCGCCAGTACAAAATCGCTGGCAGCTTCGACGCTGGCCGGCGGGTCGCCGCCACTTTGGCCATGGCCGGGCAGGTCAACCGCCAGAACGTTCCAGCCATGGTGGGCCAGATAACGGGTCTGCAGGATCCAGACACTGTGGTCATTGAGCACGCCATGGATGAAGACAGCGGTCGGTTTGGCGGGGTCGAAAACTTTGCCGCCGGTGTAGCAGAAGGTCTTGCTGCCGTTGACTGAGAGGTCCATCAAACACCTGCCTTTTCTGCGGCGCGCAGTGCGCGTTTGAGGTCTTCCAGCAGGTCGGCAGGGTCTTCGAGGCCGATCGACAGGCGGATCGTGCCCTGGGTGATGCCGCCCAGTGCCAGTGCGTCGTCGCTCATGCGGAAATGGGTGGTGCTGGCCGGATGGATCACCAGCGAGCGGCAGTCGCCAACGTTGGCCAGATGGCTGAACACCTGCAAGGCGTCGACAAAGGCCTTGCCTTGCTCCCGGCTGCCCTTGAGGTCGAAGCTGAACACCGAGCCGGCGCCGCGTGGCAGCAGCTTTTGCGCCAGCGCGTAGCTGGGGTGGGATTCGAGCAGCGGATGTCCGACCCGCGACACGAACGCGTGGCTGGCCAGGTATTGAACCACCTTGGCGGTGTTGTCCATATGTCGCGCCATGCGCAGGCCCAGCGTCTCGATGCCTTGCAGCACCAGCCAGGCCGAGTGCGGGCTCAGGCAGGCGCCGAAGTCACGCAGGCCTTCGCGCCGTGCGCGCAGCAGGAAGGCGCCTACCGTGGACTCGTCAGTGAACACCATGTTGTGAAAGCCTTCGTACGGCTCGGCCAACTCGGCGAACTTGCCATTGGCCGCATTTGACGCAGCCCAGTCGAAGCTGCCGCCGTCGACGACGATGCCGGCGATCACCGTGCCGTGGCCGCTGAGGAACTTGGTCGCCGAGTGGTAGACCAGGTCGGCGCCATGCTCAAGCGGCTTAAGCAGCCAGGGTGTGGTCAGCGTCGAGTCGACCAGCAGCGGCACGCCGGCCTCGTGTGCGATCGCCGAGACGGTCGCGATGTCCAGCACGTCGAGGCCCGGATTGCCGACGGTCTCGCCGAAGAAAAGCTTGGTGTTCGGTCGCACCGCGGCGCGCCAGCCGTCGATGTCGCCGGGTTTGACGAAGCTGGTGTCGATGCCGAAGCGGCGCATCGTGTAGTGCAGCAGATTCTGCGAGCCACCATACAGTGCGGTGGATGCGACGATGTGCGAACCGGCGCCCATCAGTGTGGCAATGGTCAGGTGCAGGGCCGCCTGCCCGCTGGCCGTGGTGATGGCGCCGATGCCGCCTTCGAGTGCCGAGACGCGCTGTTCCAGTACCGCATTCGTTGGGTTGCTGATGCGCGAGTAGACGTGGCCGGCACGTTCCAGGTTGAACAGCGCGGCGGCCTGGTCACTGGATTCGAATACGAACGAGGTGCTCAGGTGGATCGGCACGGCACGCGCGCCGGTGCTGGGGTCGGGCGCCGCGCCGGCGTGTAATGCCAGCGTGTCGAAGCCGGGGTCGGAATATCCGGGCATGCAAGGTCTCCAGTAGGTGTTGTTCGATGCGGATGGATTGCCTGTGGCGGGGCTGACGGCAGGGCCGAAGCACCACTGCGGCACGGCCGAGGTGGTTGCTGGGTCGTTCTGTCGCCGCCATAGCCAGGCAACACCGGCTCCAGGCCTTATTGTGGGCTATATTCACCCCAAGGAGAGCAGCATGAAAGTCAGCGATATTTTGCGTGTCAAGGGCGGCACGCTTTACACTGTCAAGTCCGATGAACGCCTGGCGCAGGCGGTGACCGTGATGGCCGAAAAGGACATCGGCTCCCTGGTCGTGATGGATCGCAGTGACCTGGTGGGCATGTTGACCTTTCGCGAGGTGATCCAGACCGTGGCACGCAATGGCGGCCAGGTGGGCACGGGTTCGGTGCGCGCGGCGATGGACGACGCGCCACTGATCTGCACCATGGGAACCGAACTCGACGAGGTGCGCCGCATGATGCTCGACCACCACGCGAGATACCTGCCGGTAATTGACAACATGATGCTGATGGGTGTCGTGAGCTTCTACGACGTCGCCAAGGCGGTTGTCGACAGCCAGAACTTCGAGAACAAGATGCTCAAAGCCTATATCCGCGACTGGCCGGATCAAGACGGCATTCCTGGTACACCATGAGCGGTAATACTTTCGGGCAGCTGTTCGCCGTCACGAATTTCGGCGAATCGCACGGGCCTGCCATCGGTTGCGTCATCGACGGTTGCCCACCCGGGATGGCGCTGAGCGAGGCCGACATCCAGGGCGACCTCGATCGACGCCGACCCGGCACCTCGAAATTTGTCACCCAACGCAACGAACCCGATGCGGTCGAGATCCTCAGCGGCGTGTACGAAGGCAAGACCACCGGCACGCCGATCGCGCTGCTGATCCGCAACACCGACCAGCGCAGCAAGGATTACGGCAGCATCCTGCAGACTTTCCGGCCCGGCCATGCCGACTACAGCTATTTCCAGAAATACGGCATACGCGATCCACGTGGCGGCGGGCGTTCATCTGCCCGGCTGACGGCGCCGATGGTGGCGGCCGGTGCCGTGGCCAAGAAGTGGTTGCTCGAAAAATATGGCACGGTGTTTCGCGGTTGCATGACCCAGATCGGCGAGTTGCCGATAAGCTTCGAGGCTTGGGAGCATGTGCCGCGCAATCCGTTCTTTGCGCCGGTGGCCGACGTGTCGGCACTGGAGACCTACATCGAGGCGCTACGCAAGTCGGGTGACTCCTGCGGGGCGCGCATCCGCGTCAGTGCCAGTTGTGTGCCGGTGGGGCTGGGCGAACCGCTGTTCGACAAGATGGATGCCGACATCGCCTACGCGATGATGGGCATCAATGCGGTCAAGGGTGTCGAGATCGGCGCCGGATTTGCCAGTGTGGCGCAACGCGGCACGACCCATGGCGATTCGTTGTCGCCGGAAGGATTTCGCAGCAACAACGCCGGCGGAACGCTTGGCGGCATTACCAGTGGACAGGACCTCGAGGTCTCGATCGCGATCAAGCCCACCAGTTCCATCCTGTCGCCGCGCGAATCAATCGATATCGAAGGCCGCAGCACCGAGGTCCGCACCAAGGGACGGCATGACCCGTGTGTGGGCATACGCGCGACGCCGATTGCTGAAGCTATGTTGGCGCTGGTGGTGATTGACCATGTATTGCGCCACCGCGCGCAGAATGCCGACGTGTCCGTGGCCTTGCCGCCTATCGGGGCGCAGGCGCAGTAGTCCTGCGGAATCGCGCGCGGACCGGTGTCAGCGGCTGGCGGGGGGAAGTGGCGGCATCGGCGGGCGGCGCCACGGATTGAACCCGGTTATCAGGACAGTCGCCGACAGCACCAGCAGGCCGCCGACGTAAGTGGCGCCGGTAAATGCTTCATCCAGTACCAGATGACCCCAGACGATCCCCGAGATCGTGGCCATGAAGGTCGAGCTCAGCGCCGCCACCGGGCTGACCTTTTGCACGATGCGAATGTATTGCCAGTAGGCCAGGCCGGACGTGAAGATACCCATGATCGCCACCGATAGCAACGCGCCGCTGGTGAAATGTGCATCCGGCAGCGTCCATGCCGCGCTTGGCAGCAGCAGCACGAAGGCGAACACGTGCAACACGGCGGTGATCGCCAGCGGCTCCATTTTTTTGGTGGCGCGCTTGAGCAACGGTGCCGAGGCGCCGGACAGGGCCGACCCGCATATCGCGATCAAGGCAGCCACCACCAGTTCCTGTGTGGGCCGCATCGGTCCGAGCTGCACCACCAAGGCCACACCGGCAAAACCGGCGATGCATCCGAAGACCTTGGACCGGGTCAGTATGTCTTCGCGCAACCAGGCCGATGTGAAGGTGCCGAACATCACCGAGGTCACGCTGAGCACCGCGCTGTAACCGGCCGGCAAGAACTGCGACGACCACGCAAACAGGAAGTGGGGCCCCGCGATGCTCAGTGCGGCCAGCACGGTCAGCGCGCGCCAGTGTTCCCAGGGCCAGCGCTGACGCGTGAACGCCATGATCAGGGCCAGCGTTACCGCGCCCAGGCCGATCCGTCCGGCGGCTGTCAGACTGGGGCCGATATCGGGAGTAGCGACCCGGGTGAAGAGAAACGTGGCTCCCCACAGAATCGACAAGGCCGCAAGCTGTGCGAAATACTTGTTCTGCATGAAGGACCGATTGTGGGCCATTGTCCCGCGCCCTGGCGGAGCTCGCCGCAACGGCGCGGTGTCATGTCTGCTGTGTGCGCAGCCGCGACAGCAATGTCCTTAGCAGCTGGCGCGGATCGATACCCGAGACCAGCAAGCACGACAGCAACAGCAGGCTGCCGCCCAGGTACAGGCCGCTGTCGACCTTCTCACCAAGAAACAGCACGGCCCACAACACGCCGAAGCCGGTAATCATGAAGGTCGAACTCAGCCCGGCCAATGGCGACAGGTGGCGCATGAGGCGTGCATACATCCACCATGCGACGCCGGAGGTGAAGGTTCCCATCACGAATACCGCGGCCAGCGCGTGAAGCTCGAAGCGGGCCCTTGGCAACTCGACCAAGGCACCGGGCAACAGCATCAGAAAAGCGATGGCGTGCATCGCGGCGGTGATAGCCAGTGGCTCCATGCGTTTGACCGCGCGCTTGAGCAAAGGGGTGGACATGCCGGAAACAGCCGCTCCGACTACGGTGATCAGTACCGCCAGCAGCAACCGCGGCGTGGGTTGGATGGGTCCGAGTTGCACCACCAGCGCGGCGCCGACAATACCCAGCACACAACCGGCCAGTTTCCAGCGGGTCAGCGTCTCTTCCTTCATCCAGGCTGATGCGAGAGCGCCGAACAGTACCGCGCTCACATACAGCAAGGCCGCATATCCTGCTGGCATGTACAGTGCCGACCAGGCGAACATGGCATGTGGTGCGGCCACGCCAAGCAGTGCCAGCAAGGTCAGTTCGCGCCAGTGCGCCATCGGCCAGGGCAAGCGCAGCCACCGCATGATGCAGGCCAGCGCGATGGCGGCCATGCCCATGCGCAGCGCCGCCAGCAGATTCGGCCCGAGCAGTGGTGCTGCGAATCGGGTGAACATGAAGGAAGTCCCCCACAAGGCAGACAGGGCGACCAGTTGCAGGTAGGGCAGGGACATGGATGCGCGGGATTGTCGTTGATGTGCCTGGTGCGCGAAGCGGGTGCTGCGGGGTCGATGCCGGAAAGGGTGAAAATGTCCGACTCCCATGTTCCCCGACTGTCACTGATGAATATGAACCATCGTCCCTTTGTCCTGGCCGGCCTGATGGGCTGGCCTGTGTCGCATTCGCGTTCGCCGGACATCCATAACCACTGGATCGCGCAGCATGGTCTGCGTGGCAGTTATGTATTGCTGCCGGTTGAGCCGCAGAATCTGGCGCAAGCCTTGCAGGCCCTGCCGGTGTTGGGGTTTGCCGGCTGCAACCTGACGATTCCGCACAAGGTGGCGGCAATGTCGCTGGTGGATCGGGTCGATCCGGTGGCCCAGCGCATTGGCGCTATCAACCTGGTTGTCGTACAACAGGACGGTTCGCTGGTTGGCTTCAACACCGACGCCTATGGTTATCTGCAAAACCTGATGGCCGAAGCACCGCAGTGGAAGCCCGCCGACGGGCCGGCAGCCGTGATCGGTGCCGGTGGCGCCGCGCGGGCCGTCGTTGTCGCTCTGGCAGACAAGGGTGTGCGCGAGATCCGTGTCTGCAATCGGTCGCCAGACAAGGCGCTGGCGCTGGCCCATGAGTTCAGTCCGGTCGTGGTCGCGGTACCGTGGGCGCAACGCCATGATGCGCTCGATGGCGCCGCGTTGCTGGTAAACACCACCAGCCAGGGCATGGGCAATGAGGCGCCGTTGGATCTGTCTCTCGATGCACTGCCGTTGCATGCGGTGGTGTCGGATCTGGTCTACGTGCCACTGCAGACTCCGTTGCTGCAGACCGCGCAGGCACGTGGCCATCGAACGGTGGGTGGGCTGGGTATGCTGCTGCACCAGGCGCGTCCGGCGTTCGAGTCTTGGTTTGGTGTGCTGCCGCAGGTTACGCCGGAACTGCGCACTCAGGTGGCGCAGAGTCTGTAATAGCGCTATCAAGTTGGTAGTATTGCTTGACGGCTCGCGGCAATAGCAGGCACACTTGTCAGACAAGTGCCGGCAATTGCGTGGCAAATGCATTGCGGGATTGGTTACATTCGATCAGGCAAGGAGACAAGACACACCGATATCCCAGTCGCGTGCGGTGGCCATCAGCCGCACCGAGGCCTTCGCCTCAATTTTTTCCGACCGGCATCCTGCCGGTCAGGACCACACCAACAAGTACATCTAAGGAGCAAACCGTGTCCATTTCCACCAAGAGCCTGTCCGTCATCTTCACTGCTGCCCTTATGGGCGCCACCGGCGTGCAGGCGCAACAGGTCAAACTGATGACCGGCCCCCAGGGCGGATCCTGGTATCCGCTCGGCGGCGCCATCGCCAACATTGCCGACAAGGCCGGCCTCAAGGTCCAGGTATTGCCGGGTGCGGGTATTGCCAATGTCAAGGGCGTCGATGCCGGCAAGGCCGACATGGGCTTTGGCAATTCGATCTCGACCGTTGACGGTGTGGCCGGACGGGCCCCGTTTGATACACCCACCAAAAACGTGTGCAACGTAGCCAGCCTTTACCCACAGTACTATCAGGTGGTGGCCAATGCCGATGCGGGCATCAATTCGCTGGGCGATCTCAAGGGGAAATCGCTGGCGGTGCAGCCCAAGGGCAACACGGCGGAATTCATCAGCGGGCAGTCGCTTGAGGTGTATGGCCTGAAGTACCAGGACATGTCGCGCGTGAGCTACGTGTCGTATACCGACGCGGTGTCACTGATGAAGGACAACAACGCGCAAGCCTTCACGCTGGGCACGACCGTACCGGCATCGGCCATCATGGATCTGGCCTCGGCGCGTGACATCAAACTGGTCGGCATTCCGGATGACAAGTTCCAGGCCATGCGCAAGCTCAATCCGGGCTATACCAAGCTGATCATTCCCGCCGGCAGCTACCCGAAACAGACGCAGGATGTGCAGACCATCGGATATGCCACCCACATGGTCGCACGCTGTGATCTGGATGAAAACATTGTGTACAAGGTACTCAAGGGCATGGTCGACAACAAGGCCGATCTGGGTGCGATCGCGAAAGCCATGGGCTCCATTACGCCCAAGATGATGGCCGAGGACATTGGCGTGCCGATGCACAAGGGCGCCATGAAGTACTACAAGGAAGTCGGCGCACTTTGATGCCCGAAGCGGCGGGGACCCAAAGTCACCCGCCGCGCCCGTCCGGCGCCTTGAGCGCTTTACCTGTCCTCGGTTGGCGCCCTCTGGCGTCGGAGTAATCGCATGTTGGCACTGCCTGCGGTCGTATCACGGCGCCTGATTTCCACCGTTGCGGTGGCGATGTCGGTGTTTCATCTGGTTGTTGCCTTTGTCGGGCCGCCCGACGCCTATGTGATGCGCGGCGCGCACATCACGTTCGCCCTGGTGATGGCCTTCCTGATCATGCCAGGGCGCCATGGCACGGCAGAACGTGTCGGGTGGTTCGATGTGCTGCTGGTACTCGCAGCCGCCGCGGCGGCCCTGTATCCGAGCTTCAATCTGGCGTACATCCAGGGCCGCATGTATTACGTCGACGATCCGCGGATGGCCGACTATGTATTTGGCGGGGCCATGATCCTGCTGATCCTGGAGGCGACGCGGCGGGCAACTGGCTGGGCCTTGCCGATCACGGCCATCGTATTCCTGGTCTATGGTCTGACGCAGGGCAACCAGTCGGTTGGCATCATGCTCGATCAGCTGTACCTCACGACCGAAGGCATCTTCGGCATTCCGCTGTATGTGTCGGCCACTTATGTGATGCTGTTCATTTTGTTTGGCGCTTTTGTCGAGCGCAGCGGGGCAGGGCAGCTGTTCATGGATTTCGCGCTGGCGCTGGCCGGCCATACCTCGGGTGGTCCGGCCAAGGTGGCGGTCATCACCAGCAGCCTGTTCGGCACGGTGTCGGGCAGCGCGGTGGCCAACGTGATGACTACGGGCACCTTCACCATTCCGCTGATGATGCGTACCGGCTATCGGCCCGCATTTGCCGGGGCGGTTGAAGCCGTGGCCTCGACCGGTGGCCAGCTGATGCCGCCCATCATGGGCGCGGCCGCCTTCGTCATGGCCGAATTCCTCGGTGTCTCCTATCTGACGGTGGCCGGCTTCGCAATCCTGCCGGCGGTTCTGTATTACGTGGCGGTTTTCATGGCCGTGCATTTCGAGGCCCGGCGGATTGGTCTGGTCGGATTGCCCAAAGCCGATCTGCCGCGCCTGAAGACCGTGTTGCTCGAGCGCGGCCATCTGTTCCTGCCGCTGGTGGTGATCGTCGTGGTGCTGCTGGCCGGGTACAGCGCGGCGTTCTCCGCTTTGTGCGGAATCGGCTCGGTCATCCCGACGACCTGGCTGCGTGCCAGCACCCGCAAGACCTTCACGTTGCGCGCCATCATGGACGCGCTCGAGTCCGGCGCCCGCAACACGCTGGTGGTTGCGCTGGCCTGCGCCTGCGCCGGCATCGTCATCGGCACCATCACACTGACCGGCCTGGGCCTGGCATTTACCGGCGTGGTATTGGCGTTGTCGCAAAATTCGCTGATCCTGGCGCTGCTGCTGACCATGCTGGCCGGCATTTTGCTGGGCATGGGTCTGCCGACGACGCCCGCCTATATCGTGCAGGTGGCCTTGCTGGTACCGGCACTGGTCAAGCTTGGCGTGCAGGTGGAAGCCGCGCATCTGTTTGTGCTTTACTTCGCCGTGTTGTCGGCGATTACACCGCCGGTGGCGATGGCGGTTTATGCTGCCAACGGCATTTCACGTGGCACGCTGATGCAAACCAGCTGGGCTGCGGTCAAGCTGGGTTTGACCGGCTACATCATTCCGTTCATGTTCGTCTCTTCGCCCTCACTGTTGCTGATGGGCGACGTGCCGACCATGGTCTCGTCGGCGGTGACCGCCACCGTGGGCGTCGTCTGTCTGGCTGCGGGTCTGCACGCCTATTTCTTCTTCGGTCCCGCCCGGTGGTGGGATCGGATCCTGCTGATCGCGGCCGCGTTGGTGCTGATCAAGCCGGGCTGGCAGTCCGACCTGATCGGTGTGGCGCTGATTGGAGCGGTGATCGCCAGCCAGTTGCTGTTGCGCGGTGCGAGCGCTAAACCGACGCGAACAGCTTCCTGATCTTGTGTCGCGCGGGCCTTCTCGGTCCGCGTGGCCGTTTTGTCTTCTTTCTTTCAACCCCTGTAAGCCCCACCGGGCGGAGCCTGTTTCATGAGCATCCAGTTGTACGCTTTCGACACACCGAACGGACGCAAGATCAGCGTCGCACTCGAGGAAATGGGCTTGCCCTATGACGTATCTGTGGTGGACATCACCAAGGGCGAGCAGAATGCGCCTGACTTTCTGAAGATCAGCCCGAACAACAAGATCCCGGCCATCGTCGATCCGCAGGGCCCCGGCGGCGGGCCGGTCGGAATCTTCGAATCTGGCGCGATCCTGATCTACCTGGCGGAAAAGTCCGGCAAGTTCCTGCCGACGGATCCGCTGCGACGTATTGCTGCGCTGGAGTGGCTGATGTTCCAGATGGGCGGCTTCGGTCCCATGCCGGGGCAGGTGCACCACTTCATTGCGCTGGACAACGAGACGGACCGGCGTTATGGCCTGGAGCGTTTCATGGCCGAAACCCGTCGCCTGTATGGCGTGATGGACCGCCGGCTCGCGGGCCGGGACTTTTTCGCTGACGAACTGTCGATCGCCGATTTCGCGATTCTGGGCTGGGTCTGGCGCCATGAGCGGCACAAGGTCGATCTGGCCGACTTCCCGCAGGTGCAGCGCTGGTACGACGCGATGATGGCGCGACCGGCCGTGCAGCGTGGATTTGCCGTGGCGCTGCGGCGCACGGCCTGAAGGGGTACGCCCCGCGGGGACACCTGTCATATCGGGTTGCGTTTGGCACCTGAAGGTCCCTGCTGCACCGGCAATACCCGCTTGACCGCGTCTTCGCATGCTTACATGCCCCATTGGCATCAAAACGACGAGGCGGCAGGCCAGCTCTGCGTAGCGGCCTGGCCATTCCGCGACATTTTGCTTCTCACATGACGGTTGTCCGACTGATTTCGCTCCAATTTCGGCCACAATGCGCGCGGACACCGTTTTCGGGTGTGTGTGACCTTTGCCCGCGCAATGCGCTACGGGTTCCGCCTGTCGACTGCCCTCTAACCTGTTTGATATCCCAACCCCTAGGAGACACTTCATGCAAAAGCGCCTGACTTTGAAACTGCTTGCAGCCTGTGCCGTGATGGCATGCGCGGGCACCACGTTCGCGCAGGATGTGATCAAGATTTCCAACATCGTCGAGTTGTCGGGCGGCGGCGCCACAGCGGGTACCAATTTCAAGAATGGTGTCGAACTCGCAGTCAAGGAAATCAACGCCGCCGGAGGCGTCATGGGCAAGAAGATCCAGACCACGACCTCCGATACGCAGACCAATCCCGGTGTGGCCAAGGGATTGACGCAAAAGGCGGTCGATGACGGCGCGTTTGCAATCTTCGGCCCGGTGTTCTCAGGCTCCATTATGGTCAGCATGGCTGAGAGCCGGCGTGCAGAGGTGCCCAACTTCACTGGCGGCGAGGCTGCCTCCATTACGGCACAAGGCAACCCGTACGTATTTCGCACCAGCTTTGGCCAGTCCACCAGTTTCCCCAAGGTAGCGCGTTACATACAGGGCAAGGCCAAGACACTTGCGGTGATCTATGTGAACAACGACTTTGGCAAGGGCGGGCGCGACGCCATCACCCAATTGCTCGAGACGGGTCCAACGAAGATCGTTGCCGATATCTCTACCGACGCGGGTCAGGTCGACTTTTCTGCCGCAGTGCTCAAGGCCAAGCAAAGCAATGCCGACGCGGTTTTCATCTACACCAACGAGGAAGAGTCGGCGCGCGCGCTGCGCGAGTTGCGCAAACAGGGCTGGACCAAGCCCGTCATCGGCGAGACGACGCTGACCGGTCAAAAGGTGATCGAACTGGCGGCAGAAGCGGCCAACGGTGCTTTGGCCCACGTCGGCCTGACGGTCGATGCGCCGCAGTTCAAGGCCTTTGGCGACAAATACCAGAAGGAATACAACGCAGTGTCGGATCACAACGGTATCAAGGGATATACCGGCGTCTATCTGCTCAAGGCCGCGATCGAAAAGGCCGGCAAACTCGACCGCAAGGCGGTAGCTGCAGCCCTGCACAATGCCAGCTTCAGCGTGAAGCAACACCCCGGCATCCTGCTGGATGTGGCGTTCGATGACAAGGGCGACATGGACCGCGAGAGCTTCCTGGTCGAGGTCAAGGGCGGCAAGCAGATAGTTGTTGAGACCTTGCCGGCTGTCGGCAAGAAGTAATCAGAACCCGAGTAGTGTCCCGGCCACTGGTGGCGGGGCGTCCTGTGTGCTCCGGCCGCGTGTGCCGGGGCTTGCCTGAAAGTACACCATCTGTCCTGTCCGCTTCGGGTGCGCGGGCACCGGGGGCCGCATGACCGATTTCTTCCAATTGCTTTTCAGTGGCATGGCCACCGGTGCGATCTACGCACTGGCCGCGCTGGGCTTCACGCTGCTGTGGCAGGCCAGCGGCACCATCAATTTCGCGCAGGGCGAGTTCGTGATGTTGCCGGCCTTCATCATGCTGGCCTTCACCTCGGCCGGACTTCCGTTGCTGGCGGCCTTTCTGGCGGCCTGTCTCGTGGCGATATTCCTGCTCGGTTGGGTATTCAAGCGCGGCGTTGTCGATCCGTTGTTCAAGTACGGCATGATGCCCATCGTTGTGGCAACCATCGGCCTGTCGATCGCCATGCGCAATGGCCTTCGTGCAGGCTACAGCGCCGAGGCCCATCCATTTCGGTCGCTGTTCCCTTATGAACTGTTCAAGGTGGCCGGTGTCACCTTTACGCTCTCGGACGTCGGAACCTTCACGCTGGCACTGGCACTGGTACTGGTGACACAAGCCTTTCTCACCAAAACAGTTACGGGCCGTGCGATGCAGGCGGTGGCGCAAAACACCGAGAGTGCGTCGGTGCTGGGCATCAATGTGCCGCGCATGATCTTCTACACGTTCGCGATCAATGCCGTGCTGGCGGTGTCTGCTGCCTTGCTGGTCGCGCCAACCTACCTGGCCAAGTTCGACATGGGCGAGTCGCTCGGCACCAAGGCGTTCTTCGCCGCCATCATTGGCGGTTTCAACAATTCGCGTGGCGCGTTGTTGGGCGGGCTGATTGTCGGTGTCAGTGAAAACCTCGCGGCCGCCTACATCTCGCCGTCGTACAAGGATGCGGTGGCCCTGGTGATTTTCATGATCGTGATTCTGTTCAAGCCGCAAGGTCTGCTCGGGCGCAGGGAAGAGAGGAAGGTATGAAATGGTCAACCTGGGTGCTCGGCCTGCTGGCCGTGACATTGCTGGTGGCGCCTCATTTCCTGAAGAACTATGGCATCTATCTGCTGACCTACTGGCTGGTATTCGTCATCGCCACGATGGGGCTGAACCTGACGGTCGGCTACGCTGGCCAGAAGTCGCTCGGGCACGCCGCGTTTTTCGGAATTGGCGCCTACACCGTGGCCATTCTGATGAAGGCAGGTGTGAGCTTCTGGCTGGGCTTGCCGGCCGCCGCCGCGATCTGCTTTTTCGTCGGCATCATTCTGGGTTTCCCGGCGCTACGGGTACAGACGATTTACCTGGCCTTTGCGACCCTGGGCTTCAATACCGCGGTGTGGCTGGTGATGCGCAACGAGGAGTGGTTGACCGGCGGCACCTTCGGCATCAACAACATCGAACGTCCCAGCCTGCCGGGCCTGAGCCTGGATGGCAACCTGGCTTACTACTACTTTGTGCTGGTCGTGACGGTGTTGCTCGCGCTGCTGCTGGGCGGCCTGCTGCGCAGTCCCTGGGGCAAGGCCTTCACGGCATTGCGAGACAACCCGATTCGGGCCGAAAGCCTGGGTGTGAACATTCGCGCCTACACCTTGCTCAGTTTCGCCATTGGCGCGGCCTATGCCGGCATTGCCGGCGCACTTTTCGCCAGCCTGGTGCAGTACATCGAGCCCGGCCCGTTCACGGTGGCCTCGTCGATCATGATGTATCTGATGGTGGTGGTGGGTGGGCCGGGCTATTTTTTCGGCCCGGTACTGGGTGCTGCTGTGGGGGTGTTGCTGCCTGAGTGGCTGCGCTTTGCGCAGGCCTGGTATCTGTTCGTGTTCGGTGTCGCGGTGGTGCTGCTGATGATCTGGCTGCCAGATGGCCTGCTCAGCATCCCCGACCGGATCCGGGCGCGTCAACAGTCGCGCCTGGCGTCGCAGGCAAGGGCCAAGGCGGCGCAAGCGGCGGGAGCGCAACCATGACGCAGTCCCACCATCAAAACCATCCCCTGGACCGACCGCTGCTCAAGGTCAGCGGGCTGAAGAAGGCCTACGGTGCCATCCAGGCCGTAGGTGGCGTGAGTTTTGAAGTGCAGCCGGGTGAGATTTTTGGCGTGATCGGGCCCAATGGTTCGGGCAAGACCACGCTGTTCAACAGCATGCTGGGCCAGATCACGCCCGACGCAGGGAAGATCGAGCTCAACGGCGAAGACGTTACCCGTCTTGGTCCGCTGGAATTGAACCGGCGCGGTGTCGGGCGCACCTTCCAGACCCTGCAGGTGTTCGGCAAGATGACGGTGCGCGACAACCTCATCGTTGCAGCGCAGGAACACAAAGGGTCGATGTTCGGCCGCATGTTCGCTCCAGGCGACTCTGGTCTGGGCGCCAAGGCCGATGCACTGATCGACCAGTTCCGCATCCGCCATGTGGCGTCGCAAAAGGCAGGTGAACTCAGTTATGGCCAGCAGAAACTGGTCGACATCGCGATGGCCTTCATGAGCGAACCCGATCTGGTGCTGCTCGACGAACCGTGTGCCGGCGTCAATCCCAGCCTGGTCGGTGGCATCTCGCGCCTGCTCAAGGAGCTGAACCGGAATCCGGCGGCAGGCAGCAGGAGTTCGTTTGTCGTGATCGAACACAACATGGACTTCGTCATGGACCTGTGTCACCGCATCATGGTGATGGTCGAAGGCAAGGTCATGGCGATCGGCACGCCGGCCGAGATCCGGGCGAACAAGCAGGTGCTCGACGCCTACCTGGGAGACTGATCATGCCCAACGACATCTGCATTGAATTCGATGACGTGGTGGCAGGCTACAAGGATTTCATGATCCTGAACAATCTGTCTTTCCAGGTACGCAGGGGCAGCATCACCTTGTTGCTCGGACCCAACGGCGCGGGGAAGTCGACCGTGCTCAAGACCTTGTTCGGCCTGCTCAAGCCGCGTCAGGGCCGGATCCTGCTCAATGGCGTGGAAGTGGGAGGTTCTACCCAGAAAGCGCTGCTCGACAAGGGCATCGCTTTCGTGCCACAGGGTCGCAACCTGTTCAGTCAGCTCACGGTGTTCCAGAACCTCGAACTGGGCGGAATCACGCTGGGCATGAAGACGACCCATGCGCGCATTCCTGGCGTGCTGGAATTTTTTCCGCGCGTCAAGGAGCGGCTGCACAGCCAGGCATCGGCGCTGTCCGGCGGTGAGCAAAAGCAGCTTGAAATCGGTCGCGCCTTGCTGCTGCAACCGAAGGTGTTGTTGATCGATGAGCCCTCGATCGGTCTGTCGCCTCTGCTGGTGCAAGACGTGTTCCGCTTGCTGCGAAAACTTGCCGATCAGGGGACAACTGTGTTGATGGTCGAGCAGAACGTCAAGAGTGCGCTGAAGGTATCGGATGATGCGATGGCACTGGAATCCGGTCGCCTGGTGCTGCACAAGCCAGCCGCCGATTTGCTGGCCGACCCGCATATCGAACGGCTGTTTCTGGGTGGCGCCGCGCAAACCGATGGAGTTGCCACCGACGCTGCTTGACTGCTTTTTGGTCCGGTGAATCTGCAAAAATACTGCACATGACAAATTTGAGATCTGCTGCGCCGGTGCCCGAGCACTTCACGACCATTGAGGTCGCTCGATTGCTGGGCTTGGCGGTGCGGTCGGTGCAACTGATGGTGGACCGAGGCGAGCTCAGCGCATGGAAGACGGCCGGTGGGCATCGGCGCATTTCGCGGGTATCGGTAGAGCTGTGGCGTGCGGGGCAATCGGTCGTCGTACCGGTGCCCTGGGTCGCAGGCCAGGCCGGCGGGCGACGGGCGTCGGATGTCCGCGCGACAGTCCCCGCTGCGCAGGGCGGCAAGGTGGTGCTGATTGATGACTCGGCGCACTACCGGCATCTGGTGAATCTGGTCGTGCGCCAACAGTTTCCAACCGTGCATTTGTCGGTCGCCGATGACGCACTTGCAGGCCTGGCGATGGTGGGCAAGGTGGACCCTGATGTGCTGATTGTCGACATCGTGCTGCCGGGTATCGACGGCGCCACGTTGATCACCACGTTGCGTTCGCACCTGCAGTTCGCACGTTGTCGTTTGCTGGTGATCACCTCGCTTGACGAGACGCAACGCAGTCCCTTTGCGTTTGCGCTGCAGGGCGTGACGGTGATTTACAAGCCCCAGTTGGTGACTGAGCTGCCGCGGGCGCTGGCGCAGGCGTTGAGCGAATCGGGCCCTGCCGAAGCGTTGCACTGAGGGTCGGGTTCAGGTTCGGTCGCCCCGCGTGGCCGGTCCGACATCCGTTCTATAACTGCGCCACGACGCGCAGGTTTTCCGGTGTGGTCGTGGGCAGTCCGAAAAACTCGAGGTAAGCCGGAATCTGCTCGAACAACATGTCGGTGCCGATCTGGAAGCGACAGCCGCGCGCCTGTGCGGCCTGCAGGAATGCGGTCATTTCCTGTTTCATGACGACCTCGCCGACAAAGGCCTCGGGTGCAATGCGCGATATGTCCATCGGCATCGGATCGCCGTCGTTCATGCCCATGGGTGTGGCGTTGACCACGATGTCAAAGCCGGCCGGGTCATTGGTGCCGGTTTCAACCGTCAGCGCAGGGTAATGCGAACGCAGGCGGTTTGCCAGCGCTTGCGCTGACGGGATGTGGGCGTCGAACAGGCCAACGGCCGAGACACCCGCTGCGGCCAAAGAGGCGGCAATCGCAGAGCCGACACCACCCGCACCGACAACCAGCGCGCGTGCGCCAGCCACAGTGCAAGCCTTGCGCCGCAGGCCCCGCACAAAGCCCTCGCCATCGAACATGTCGCCCTGCAAGCGGCCGTCGGCGCTGCGGCGCACTGCGTTGCAGGCGCCAGCGATACGTGCGGTCGGGGAAACGTCGTCCAGCAAGGCCATGGTCGTGACCTTGTGTGGCATCGTGATCACGGCGCCGCGGATGTTTTCCAGCGTGAATACGGCACGCAGGAAGCCGGCATAGTGCTCGGCTTTGGATCCCATGGGCACAAGCACCACGTCGATGCCGGCCTGCTCGAAATACGGGTTGTAGATTAATGGCGCCTTGAAGGCGTGTGTCGGAAAACCGATATGGGCGAGCAGACCGGTGTTGCCATTGATCATCGACCGGGCCTCATGCCGGTTTGATCACCGAAACCGCGGCGCGCAGCGCCAGCAGATAGCTGTCGACACCGAATCCGCAGATCTGGCCTTTTGCGATCTCGGCCAGCACCGACACGTGGCGGAACGGTTCGCGCGCATGGATGTTGGACATATGCACCTCGACGATGGGGCAGCCCAGGATGGCCAGCGCATCGCGGATGGCATAGCTGTAGTGGGTCCAGGCGCCGGCATTGATCAGCACCGCGTCAATGCCCTGGTTATGGGCCAGGTGGATGCGTTCGCACATGGCCCCCTCGAAGTTGGTCTGGAAACACTCGACCTGGGCGCCCAGGTCCTGGCCTAGCGATTGCAACTGCGCGTCGATCTGGGCGAGCGTGGCGGTGCCGTACTGCTGGGGGTCGCGCTTGCCGAACATGTTCAGGTTGACGCCGTGCAAAACGAGGATGTTCATATCGGTCCTTTGGGTGGTGGAGCGCTGCACCGGCAGCTTCAGGCCGGTAGTGCCAGATTGATTTGAGCGGGGTCTGCTACGCGTCCCTTGCCGGCCTGCTTGCCGCAATACATGGCGGCGTCGGCCTTCTTGATCAGCGTACGGGTATCAAGCCCGTCGGACGGCGCAATGCCATATCCGATGGTCAAGCCGACATGGCAGGTGTGGCCGGACACATGAAAGGGCTCGTGCATGGCATTGACCATTTTTTCACCCAGTTCGCGTACCTGGGACTCATTCCTGAGTCCGTGAGAGAGCACCAGAAATTCGTCGCCGCCCAAACGCGATACCACGTCCGAGCTGCGCAGGCTGGCCTGCAGCCGGCGCGCAACCTCGATCAGCAGAGCGTCGCCGGTGTCATGGCCGAACTGGTCATTGATCTGCTTGAAGCCGTCCAGATCCAGCATGTAGACCGCCACCAGTTCGTCGGGCTTGCGCCCGGCGATCGCGCCGGACACCGCAACGTCCAGGATGCGGCGGTTGGGCAGACCGGTGAGCGGATCCGTGTGCGCCATGGAGTGCAGGCTGTCGCGTTCGCGCCGTGCGGTTTGTGCCGCCACCTTGTAGGAGCGGGTTTGCAGGCCCAGCACCCGCATGAAGATCAGCATGTCGAGCGTGGCGCCAAACTGGAACGAATGCAGAGTCCAAAAATTGGCGTCCATGCGCCCCTTGATGACCTCGATCAGGATCCAGGTGGAAATACCGTAAACCAGCCACGCCAACAGGAAGGAATGACCGACAGGGTCCCCGCGACGTGCACGTCGAAGGGCTCCAGGCAGGCCCAGCAAGGACGGCGCAAGGCCCAGGGTGCTGACGATCAGCGTGACCTGCACCACCGAAATCAGGTCCAGCGCGTAAACGATCGCGCTGAGTGTGGTCAGCGCGGCGCCTATTTTCATCACACGCGACAGGCGGGGACCCATGTCTTGCCCGGCCAGCACCTGCTCGATGAACAGGAACGAGCCGGTGGCTGCGATCAGTGCCGACACGCCGCCCATGTGCAGTTCCACCCACCGATTTCCTGGCCAAAGGTACTGTGCGCCGACGCCGAACTGCAACAGGCAAAACAGGATGCTGCCGCTGATCAGGATGGCGTACTTGACGAACAACGGCTCGCGCAACATCAGCCATTGGCCCAGGCTGTAGACCAGCAGACACACACCGAGTCCGAACAGCACGCCTTGCAGCATTTGCTCTGCCAAGGCCCGCTCCAGGAACTCCGCGGGTTTGGACAGGGTGATGGGCAGGATCAACGCTCCGGTGTTCTGCACACGCAGGTACAACTCATATTGGGTACCGGGGTTCAGCGCCAGGCCGAAGGACAAAGTGCGCGAATGAATCTCCCGATCGCGCAGCGGCGCAAGGTTGCCCACGCGGTCCTGCTTGACCACTTGGCCTGCCGATACCAGATACATGTCGACCTGGTTGATCACGGGGTAGTTGATGTCCAGCACCCAGATGCCACTGCCGTGCGCCGAGACGGCGATCGGGATATGCAACCAGATTGCCTCTTCGCGTAGTCCGAGCGTGCGCGCGGCAGTGGTGGGGACCTCGAATATCGGCGGGTCGCGCAGGATCTGCGCGATGCCGGTGTCTTTTCCGGTGTCGGCCCAGATCCGGACCTGTGGCCACAGGTCGATCGACGGCGTGCGGTCATCAATGGCCACCGGCGCCGGCGCCGAAGCCTGGACTTGGGCCAGCACGCCAAAGCAGCCGAACCCGGTCATAACAATGGCGAGCACGGCCACGCGCAGCAGGGTGCCAAGGGCCAGGCCGAACGACTCTATGCGATGAACGGACGCGGACGTCATGGGTCCGGATGGCACGGGTGCGGGTGGACGGTCTTGCGCTGGGTCATCGGGCCATGGCACCCAACTCAAGCAGTCGCTTTTCCTGCCTGCGCACGAGCCGGTCGATGTCGGCAACGTCGGCCGCCGACAGGCGCGGGCCTGGCCTGCGGATCATGGCCGACGAGATGGCGCCGCGCGCAACCATCAGGTGTTTTCGCACTGCAAGGCCAATGCCGGCCTGCTGCTCGTACCGTGCCAGTGGCAGATAAGCGTCGAAAAGGTCGTGAGCCCGTTCGACGTCCCCGCTGGCGTGGGCCTGGCAAACGCCGACCATCATCTCCGGATAAGCGAACCCGGTCATGGCGCCGTCTGCGCCGCGACCCAATTCCTCGGTCAGGAACAACCCACCTCCATTGCCTGCCAGGATAGCCACGCGCGGGATGTCGCCATTGGCGTCGGCCGCCCGGATGGCGGACAGTTTGGCCAGACCGGGACAGTCCTCGTGCTTGAGCATTACGCAATTGGGCGCGTTTTTCAGGATACGGGTCACGACGGAGGCCGCCATCAACACACCGGTGGAAACCGGATGGTCCTGCAAGACCCATGGCACCTGAGGGCCGAGGGTTTCGCTCACCATGTCGAAATACGCCAGGATCTGCTCGTCGGTGCGCAACGTGGGCGCAGGTGCGACCATCACGCCGCTGGCACCCATTTCCATCACGCTGGTGGTGAGTTCGCGCATGGGCGCGAAGCCGGCGGCCGACGCGCCCACCACGACCGGCACCTGGCCCGCGACCCGCGTCAGCACCTGCTTGACGAAGGTGCGTGATTGCGCAGCGGTCAACTTGGTCGCCTCCCCCATGATGCCCAGGATGGTCAGCCCAGTAGCGCCGCGTTCGAGGTAGAAGTCGACCATCCGGTCGGTGCTGGACAGATCGAGTGAGCCGTCGTCGGCAAACGGGGTGACAGTGATCAGATAGACGCCGCGGGCGTTGCGGTCGAGAGTCTTCATCGGATTCCTTTGGCGAGGTCGGGGCAGGGGAAGGTCATCAAGCTTAGCACCGGCGGGCGCCGTCGTGCACCGGCGTGTCGACCTGTGTACAGTCGCAGTCTCATGAAGCCCGAAACTGCCAGTCTGCAGGTCCTGGAGACCGAGGTCGAAACCACGGCCGTACGCGCTCAAGGCGCCGGTGGGCAGAACGTCAACAAGGTGTCGAGCGCCATCCATCTGCGCTTTGACATACCGGCGTCGAGTCTGCCGGACGACGTGAAAGAGCGGATGCTCGCGCTGCGCGACAAACGTATCACGCAGGAAGGGGTGCTAGTGATCAAGGCCCAGTCGCACCGCACGCAGGACATGAACCGGCTTGACGCATTTGCCCGTCTGCATGCTCTGGTGGACAGCGTCGCGCAGGCGCCTCGGGTGCGCCGTCCGACGCGGCCCAGTCGCAGGGCGCGTCAGCGGCGCATGGACGACAAGGCACAACGGTCCGAGACCAAGGCCACGCGCGCAAAGTTGCTGCCCTGATCGCGCGTCGCCAAACTCGCTACAGTTGGTCCATGGATCTGAAACGCTCCGAGCCCCCTGACGGGGGCGCAAACTTCTTCGCCGAGTTGCCCCGGCTCGAGAAATCGGGCGACACATTTGACGTTACGCGGTACCGCGGTGCACCGGACGACTGGGAACTGGTGGTCACCGACATCGTGGACTCGACGCACGCCGTGGCCGACGGCCGGCACAAGACGGTCAATTTCGTCGCGGCGATGGCAATCGCCGCGCTCAAGAACCTGTGTGCCCCGATACCACTGCCATTCCTGTTTGGAGGTGACGGGTCAGTGGTGATGGTGCCGCCGCAGTTTGCCGGTGCGGCGCGCCTGGCCCTGGCCCGAGTGCGGGGCTTTGCACTGCGTGAGTTCGGCATGCAATTGCGGGTGGGCATATGCCCAGTCAGCCTATTGCGGGCATACGGTAGCGACGTGCGGGTAGGGAGATTCGAGCCGACACCAGGGAATCATTTCGGCGTTTTCCTGGGCGGGGGTGTCGGCATGCTGGAGGCCGCCGCGCGGGGTCGTGGCGATGCCGGCCTGATTGCCCAGGTGGCAGTGGCGCAATCGCTGGACGACGGTGTGGCCGTTGATCTCGACGGTCTGTCGTGTAGCTGGAATCCGGTGCAGTCTGGTCGCGGGCGCATGCTCACGCTGATCATCCAGGGGGCGGACGACCCCGGCGCTGTACATTCGCAGGTGATGGTCATGGCGCGTCAAGGCGGTGGCGCTGAACCGGTGCGCTCCGACACCTTGCGCATGGGCTGGCCACCCAAAGGTTACATGCTCGAAGCCCGTGCCATCCGGCGCGGTGGTCCGCTATGGTTGGCTGCCCTGAAGGTGCTGGCCAACACCTTGATCGCGCGGCTGATCTTCCTGGTCGGCCGACCGGTGGGGGGCTTCGAACCAGCGCGCTATATCGGCGAGGTCGCCACCAATACCGACTTCTGCAAACACGACGACACCGTCAGTTTTGTCATTGACTGCCCGCTCGATTGCATTGCGTCGATTCAGGCGTTTCTTCATCGGGAGATGTCTGCCGGGCGTTTGCGCTACGGCATGAGTGTTTCCGAGACGGCGCTCATGACCTGTCTGGTCACAACGCCCGCGGGTGGTTTGCATGTGCACTTCGTCGATGGCGGCGATGGGGGCTATACAGCGGCTGCCAAAACCATGAAGGCTTTGGCAAGCGGGCAGGCTGCGGCTTGATGCCCGGCGCCATCCCAAGGCCGGGGCGGACTCGCCCTGAACACGCACGCAGTAGCGGCCTATACTGGCCAACCATTCCGTATGCGTCAGTAGCGCATTCATGTCAGTTTCGGGGGGCTGACGCCAAAAACAGGAACCGACGATGATTGTCATTCACCATCTCAATGACTCGCGCTCTCAGCGCGTATTGTGGCTGCTCGAAGAGCTGGGTCTCAAATACCAGATTCAGCACTACCAGCGCGACCCGCAGACCCGGCTGGCGCCTGCGGCGCTCATGGCGATTCACCCGCTGGGCAAGTCACCAGTGCTGACAGACGACGGGCAGACCGTGTTCGAATCGGGCGCCATCGTCGATTATTTGATCCGCCATCACGGCGACGGACGTTTGCAGCCGTCCGTGGGTTGGCCGGAATACGAAACCTACCTGCAGTGGTTGCATTACGCCGAAGGCTCGGCCATGTTGCCGCTGATGCTCAAACTGTATGTCGGGCGGCTGGGCGAGGCGGGGGCGCCGCTGGCGCCGCGTATCGACAGCGAGTTGGCCAATCACCTCGGGTTTGTCGATGCATCGCTGCAAGGGCGGGACTGGCTGGTCGGCAAGGACCTGACCGGCGCCGACATCCAGATGAGTTTTGTCGGGGAGGCGGCACGCGGGTTGCGCGCCCAGTATCCGAACATCGACGCCTGGGTCAAGCGTTTTCAGGCGCGTCCGGCGTATCGGCGCGCACTCGCGCGCGGCGGCCCCTATTCGCTGGCGAATTAAGCAGGCACTGCGAATGCAGGCGCAACGTTGCGTCTAGAGCAACATCAGCACCGCGATGATCACCAGCCCGAGGAACAGGTTGGCCAGCACCCACAGGCGAATAGATGCTAGCGCCGCGCCGCCGGCCGGCCATTCGCTGGCAGCCACCGCACGCTGCAGCCGCTTGTAGAGGACGAAGCGGATGTGGCCGAAGATGGCCATCATCAACAGCCCCAGTGTGGCCATCACCATCCAGCTCATCGGCATGCGGATGCCGCTGTCTGCAGCACCGCTGGCGAATTCGCCCATCATCCACAAACCGCTGATCAGAACGATGATGATGGCTGCCGACACTGCGCCAAAGAAGCGGCGCAAGACGTCGTGCATCAGCATGACGCGGTCGGGCGGCTGCAGCCGGCCCAGTGCCGGGCGCAGGAAAAACAGCACGAAGGCCATGCCGCCGACCCACAGAATGACTGACAACAAGTGAAGGGTCTTGAGAAGGGCGTAGATCATGTTGTTGGCAATTGGGTGGTGGGTGCCATTTCAGGCGTAATCAGAAACCGGAACGCAACTGCAGAACAGGTTGCGGTCACCGTAGACATTGTCGATCCGTCCGATAGGTGTCCAGTACTTCGATTGCTTCAGGCCCGGCAGCGGAAATGCGCCGATTTCGCGCGAGTAGGGGCGATCCCACTGCGGCGCGGTCACGGCCACCGCGGTATGCGGCGCATGTTTGAGCGGGTTGTTGTCCTGTGGCCATTCGCCGCGTTCGATTTTCCGGATCTCTTCGCGAATCGCGATCATCGCATCGATGAAGCGGTCGAGCTCGTCGAGCGTCTCGCTCTCGGTGGGCTCGACCATGAGCGTGCCGGGAACCGGGAAGCTCAGCGTCGGTGCGTGGAACCCGTAATCCATCAGCCGTTTGGCGACATCTTCGGCGCTGACCCCATTGACCCCACCGCTGGACTCCTTGAGCGGGCGCAGGTCGAGAATACATTCGTGCGCCACGTGGCCGTTGGCGCTGGCATACAGCGTTGGGTAGTGGTCGCGCAGCCGCGCACTGATGTAGTTGGCGCTGAGGATGGCGATTTCGGTTGCGCTTTGCAGCCCGTCCGGACCCATCATGCGACAGTACATCCAGCTGATCGGCAGCACCGCTGCATTGCCCAGTGGCGCGGCCGACACCGCGCCAACGCCTTGCGAGGGCAAACCGCCGGTGACGTGTCCCGGCAGGTAGGGGACGAGATCGGCCACCACGCACACCGGCCCGACGCCCGGCCCGCCACCACCGTGCGGGATGCAGAAGGTCTTGTGCAGGTTCAGATGGCTGACATCGCCGCCGAACTCGCCCGGCGCTGCGACGCCGACCAGCGCATTCATGTTGGCACCGTCCACATAAACCCGACCGCCATGCTGGTGCACCAGCGCGCAGAGTTCCTTGACCTGGGTTTCGAATACACCGTGGGTGCTGGGGTAGGTGATCATCACGGCGGCCAGATTGGCGCTGTGTTTCTCGCATTTGGCGTTCAGATCGGCCATGTCGACATTGCCGTTGTCGTCGCATGCCACCACCACCACGCTCAAGCCGACCATCTGCGCGCTGGCCGGGTTGGTGCCATGGGCGCTGGAAGGAATCAGGCAGATGTTGCGGTTCGCTTGTCCCTGGGCCGCATGGTAGGCGCGGATGGCCAGCAGTCCGGCGTATTCGCCCTGGCTGCCGGCATTCGGTTGCAGGCTGATGCCGGCGTAACCCGTGGCCTGGCAAAGCCAGTCACGCAGTTGCTGGTCCAGCGCAGCGTAACCCTGGCGCTGGTCTGCAGGCGCGAACGGATGGATGTCGGCGAACTGCGGCCAGGTGATCGGAATCATCTCGCTGGTCGCGTTGAGCTTCATCGTGCAGCTGCCCAACGGAATCATGCTGCGGTCCAGTGACAGGTCCTTGTCGGACAGGCGCCGGATGTAGCGCAACATGCCGGTCTCGCTGTGATGGGTGTTGAATACCGGATGGCCGAGGAAGGTGCTCGTGCGCAGCAGCGCGTCGGGCAGCAGCGGGCCCACATCGCCTTGAAACTCCTCTACGGTCGGCAGATCCTGGCCGTCGCTTGCAAACAGGGCCCAAAGCCGCAGCAGGTCTGCGCGCGTCGCGGTCTCGTCGAGCGAGATGGCAACACAATCACTTTGGACAACCCGCAGGTTGATCCGAGCCTGGGTGGCGCGTGCCAGCACCGCACCTGTGGCCGCGCCGGTGTGCACGGTCAGCGTGTCAAAGGCACTGGTATTGGCGAGCTGGTGCCCCAGGGCTTGCAAACCCCGCGCCAGAATGGCGGTGTAGGTCGCGACGCGTCGGGCGATCCGGGTCAGGCCGGCCGGGCCGTGGTAAACCGCATACATGCTGGCTACAACGGCGGGCAATACCTGCGCAGTACAGATGTTCGAGGTGGCCTTTTCGCGGCGGATATGTTGCTCGCGGGTTTGCAGTGCCAGCCGGTACGCCGGTTGACCGTGCACGTCGACACTCACGCCCGCCAGCCGGCCCGGCATCGAGCGCTTGAAGTCGTCGCGGCAGGCCAGGTAGGCCGCATGGGGTCCGCCATTGCACAGCGGCATGCCGAATCGTTGCGTTGTGCCGACCACGATGTCCGCGCCCCATTCGCCGGGAGGTGTCAGCAGCGTCAAGGCCAGCAGATCGGCCGCGACACAGAATGCCGCCGCGTGGCCATGCGCCTGATCGACCAGGGGGCGCAGGTCGTGCACCGTACCGGTGCTGGCCGGATATTGGGCCAACACACCAAAATAGTCGCCGCCGGTCATCAGTTCGGCCAACGCGCCGACGCGCACCTCGATGCCCAAAGGCGCGGCGCGCGTCTGGATCACCTCGATGGTTTGCGGATGGCAGTCAGCGGCGACGAGGAAGGCCATGCTCTTGCTGCGCACACTGCGCCGCGCCAGCGTTATGGCTTCGGCCGCGGCCGTGGCTTCGTCGAGCATCGACGCGTTGGCAATGGCCATGCCGCTGAGGTCGCAGACCATGGTCTGAAAGTTGATCAGGGCCTCGAGCCGACCTTGCGAAATTTCCGCCTGGTACGGTGTGTAGGCGGTGTACCAGGCCGGGTTCTCCAGTACGTTGCGCAGGATCACACCGGGGGTGTGGGTGCCGTAATAACCCTGGCCGATGAAGTTGCGAAACAGCTGGTTGGAGTCGGCAATCGCCCGCATCTCGGCCAGCGCCGCAGCCTCGGTGACAGCCGCTGGAATCACCATTGGCGACTGTCTTGCAATGGAACGCGGCACAATGCCGTCGACCAGGGCGCGACGCGACGCGGCGCCCACGGTGCTCAGCATATGGGTTTCATCGTCGGTGCGGATACCGATGTGGCGGCTGATGAATTCGCGCTGGTTTTCCAGGGCTTCGAGCGATCGGACGGTGGGCATCGGCATGTCGGTCTTTATCGGAGTGGAGGGTGGCGCGACGGCGCTGTGTCGCTGCACGGGGGCGCCGCCCAGCGGCGGCGAATCGGGCGTTTAGTTTCAGGCGTTGGCGGTGAAACTGCTGTAGGCGGTTTCATCCATCAACGCGTCGAGTTCGGCCGGCTCGGACAGTTTGACCTTGAAGAACCAGCCGGCGCCCAGCGG
>JBBQJP010000011.1:0-102658 GCA_038326025.1 Burkholderiales bacterium | reverse complement strand
TATGCATCGGGGCCAGCGGGCGAGTCTGGGAAACCAGACGGATCACGCAATCAAGGCCGGATAGAAGGACGCAGCCGACTACTTCGCACCGCAACACAAATTCTTCTTGCTACCCGGGAGGCATCCATATAAGACAACATGCGACAAGGACACTTACAGTGGTTGGCGTTCGGATTTTGCTGCAGCTTCGGAGCTGTGGCCGCTGCCGAATTGAACGTCGAATTGCGCGCCGCTGACGCGGCCGGACTCTCGCACGGATCGGTTCGGATCTCGGAGTCGCGTTACGGGCTGGTGTTCCAGCCGGCGCTGACCGGGCTTGTGCCGGGCTTGCATGGTTTTCATGTCCATGAGAACCCGTCGTGTGCGTCATCGATGCGCGACGGTGTAGCGGTGCCGGCGCTGGCGGCTGGCGGGCACTACGACCCGGCCAAGACCGGGCGCCATGCAGAGCCCTGGGGCGATGGCCATCTGGGAGATTTGCCGCCTTTATATGTCGCCGCCGACGGCCATGCCAGTGCTCCAGTGCTCGCACCACGGCTCAAGCTGTCGGACCTGACCGGACGCTCTGTGATGGTGCATGCCGGTGGCGACAACCACGCAGATCATCCACAGCCTCTGGGCGGCGGCGGTGCGCGGGTTGCGTGCGGCGTGATTGCCCCCTGACGCTAGACACGGCTGCACACTGTTCTCCTGCGCCAGGCGCGCTTGTTCTGGCGGCGCTCAGCGGGACTATTTCTTGTCGGGCGCCATGTTGTCGACTGGCGGCAGCCACAACTCCAGCACGCCCGGTTGCGCCTGAAGCGATGCCGGCAGGCCGCGCAGGCGTACCCGCGAGGCACCTGTCTCACTGAGCCACGGCGCGCCGACCTGCGCGGCAATCGCACGGGCGCAGTCGTCACTGGCAGGGTCATGCAACACCAGAGTGGGATTAGCCCAGGGCACTGGCGGGCGCTGCTGGCGAAGTTCGGCATTGCGCACCACGTTCTCGATCGGTGCCACCAGCAGTGGTGCGCCAGCTTCCGGTTGAAGCGCCTGGCGCAGGGCGTTAGCCGCCGGACGTGAAGTCTCGCTATAGATGTGGATATACAAGGTACTGCCGTTCTGACCGCGTTTGCAACTCTGCAAGCCGGGCGCCTTTTGCTGTGCCACGGTGGCGCCGACGAGTGATCCAAGGGAGCCAGATGGCATCGCTTGACCGCCGGATGCGCCACTGGGTGCGGGACCCGACGCTGCCGCTGGCGCGGGCGACAGAATGCTTGGTTCGGGTCCGGGCAGGGGCGTCGGCGACTGCGCCATGGTCGCGGCGTCGTCGGCATCAGATGGCCCGGATGTTGTGAACAGTCCCCCCAGCATCGGAAAACGGTTGGCCGCCGCCAACAGCACCGCCTGACCGTCCACCATCTGCTCCATGGGTGAAGAGCCCGGATGCCAGTAATTGAGCGCGGTGTCCTGGGTAGGCGGTTTGCGCACCAGCGTGCACAGGCTGCTTTGTACGCGGCGAAAATTTGCGATGCATAACGCGCTGGGCGCTGGTTCACGCGCACACTCCTCGCTGATGCGGCCAGCCAGGCGCTCCAGGCCGGCCTGTTCCAGTGGCCGCATCGACGGACTGGCGCGCAGGTCGAGCAACATGGCGGCCTGCGTCACGACATGCTCAGCTATTTCCGGGCAGCTTCCGTCGAAGGATTGCAGGCCACGGGATACTTCGGTGAACAGTTGACGCGCTTCTGCCTGCTGGTCGACCCGGTTGCGTTGAAACTGGTCCTGCATCTGCCACAAGGACAGCAATACGGTGCCCGAGGCCCCCAGGCCCAACGTGGTGCCGATCGCCGTGGCCCGTATGTTCCGGCGCCACAAGGGCTCCTTGCCTGCCAGCTCGGCCTGTGGCGTGACGGGCACCAGCCGCGCGGCCACGCGCAACTGGTGCTGCGCCGGTTCCAGCCAGCCCGGCAACATGGCAAGCCAGGGCGCGCACAAGGCGCGACCGAAGTCCTCGCCAAGACGGTGGTAACTTTCCCATTGGGCTTCGTCAAACGACTGATCTCCGGTGGACTCATGCGGAAAACCGGGGTGCTTGCGGGCGTAGGAGAGCAGGTCCAGGTCAAGCGCGTCATGCAGATTGGGCTTGACCACCAGCAACGTTCCCTCGGGGCGCACCATGGGTCCGGGTGTGCCATCCGCCGCTGCGGGGCCCGGGCGGGCCCGGTAACGGATACGCGCGAGCAATACGCCGCGGCTCGAATGCACGTTGCCCATGTCTTCGGGAGACAACACGGTCAGCTCGTAGCTGTCATTGGAAAACAGCGTGGCGGCCTGCTCACGGGTGTAGAACTCGATCTCGGCACCAAAATCGATTCTGGCCTTGCGGATCAGGTTCTCCAGGTCGGCAAATTCGTAGCGTGCATCGGCGCCAGAGTCCGACAGTATGATGAAGTCGAGTTCGCGCTTGAGCAGGGCATAGACCCCGGTATTTTCGAAATGACCGCCGTCCGACAGATACCACCAGGGACGTTCCACGCCATAGAAGGTGGCCGAGGCTTCGCTGGTGAGCATCATCGGTTTGGGCATCAGCCGCCACGACAAGGCGCTGAGCCATCGCAGGCGTATGCGTTCCTGCGGCGCACGCATCCAGTGGCCCAGGCGCACCCCGAGAAAGTAAAGCAGCAGCGCCAGGCCGCGCGATGTGTAGGCGCCGGCACCGGGCGAGGCAGCGGCGCCGGACACGGCGACCCAGCGCCCCAGCGTGCCGGCATCGTGCTGCTTGCGCATCGCGATGAAGTCGCGCGGCCCGACCTCGAATCCGCGCCAGCTCGCCGTGACAGCCGTGCCCTTGCGATCGGCGTTGTACAGGCCGCTCTGGTCGTCCCGGGTCTGGTTCAGGCAGGTGTTCACCAGATGGATCGGGCCACCGCGCGATTCCGGCTGGTAATGGTGCAGGCTGGTGTCATCACCGTCTACCACCCGCGTCACGTCGGAGCGCGCGCCGTCGGCGTCGACCAGGTTGCGCCTGGGGTTGCCCACGGCCAGGTAGGCACGTGTCAGCCGCCCGCTGTAAAAGTTGTGCAATGACGAGGTGTTGGCCATCTGCACATTGCCCGCCGACAATACGATCCAGGTCAGCCAGGCCGCGGCCAGCAGGCTGGCACGCATCCAGGCGGGAACGTTGGTCAGCGCATCGAAAGTGTCGGGCGCAAACACGAACCATTGCAGCAGCACCAGCCAGGCCAGTACCAGGATCAACATGCCGAACATGCCGCCCAGCTCAAGCATTTGCGGAAGCCATTCGCGTGCGCGGCTCGTGCTTTCGGCAGCGATCTTCTGCAGCGGCTGGACCAGGGCGCGCAACACCACCACCACCACGCTGCCGACGCCAACACCGCGCCACAACCACTGATTGCCGGTCTGGAGCTCCGCCAGGATCCACCAGCTGAGCCGGTCGAGCGCGCCGATGCCGGCCAGTGCCAGCGCAATCAACATGATCCAGCGCAGTTGGTTCGTGAGCGTATGGCGCACCTTCGCCACCTTGAGCGCATGGGGCGTTCGGTCCAGCGTCAGCCAGATCATGGTGCCAACCTGACCCAGCACGATCGAACCCAGCACGAGCATGCCGGCACCGGGCCACGTCAGGCTGTTGCGCACCGGGTCAAGCACACTGTTGATGTACAAACTGCGCAACAAAGTGAAAGCGCCCACGGCAATCATCAGCACAAAGAATGCGTCGCGCCAGTTGAGCCGCGCGACCTGCCGGGTCGAATCAGCTTCTTCGCGCGCTGCCCAGTAGCCGGCAATCAGTCCTGGCGCCAGGGCCGACCACCAGGCCAGCGACAGGGCCCACCAGGCGGTGTACCAGGCCTCCCAGGCATTCGGGTTGAGTACTTGCGTGCTGTGTTGCCACAGGTGCGGCAGGATCACCAGCAGGCCCAGCGCGATGCAGGCAAACATGAACTCGGCGTGGATCGCCAGCCAGGCACGCAGATAGGTGACCATGGCGGTGCCGAAGTCGTGCGAGCCACTCGGCGTCAGATAGCGGCCATTGCGACGCAACCATCCCAGCACCGGGGACTCGCTCGCTGCCATCAACTGCTGTGCGCGTTGCACGCCGTAGGTCGCGACCAGCCGACCGTACATCGCGCCGATATAGCCGCCACCCGAAACCGTGGACAAATAATCGAGCCGTCCCAGCAGGCTGTCGCCGGTCAGGTCGGCCTGGGGAGTATCGGTGTCGGAGTCGGACGCCGGGCTCTGTGCCAGGCCACGCATCAAGCCCAGTGCAAAGGTGGCACTGCGAATGCCGCCACCGGACAATGCCAGTCCGACCCTGGGCATCTGCGCCGCGCTATCTGCGTCGGTGGGCGCCTTTTGCGCCAGTTGGCGGCGCCGGATGATCGCCTGCCGCTCTTTCGCGCACAAGGTCTGCCAGCCGTCGGGCAAGGTCTCGTTTGCCGGTCCGTCGTCATTGGCGGCGCCAGGCGGATCGGGGTCTGGGTCGGTTGGCATGGTGCATCCTCCGCTGTGGGGCCATACGCCAGACGGCGTGCAGGCGCCAACCCCTTTGTCGGGTCACTGTAACCGCATCTGCCGCTTGCGGAGAACCGCAAGCGTCTGGCACCGGGCGCGCGCACGATCATCGATGGCAGCAGCGATCCAATCCTTGCGCGACGGACGTGTCAGGAGCGGGTTGTGGCGTGCAGGCGCCACAAGGACGTGATTTCGGCGGCACGGGCCAGTTGCAGCCGGTCGCGTCCGTCGTTTGCCTTCGGATGCTGGGCTTGGGTGTCGATGCGTCCCGCTACCTGCAGGCCGGCCTGTTCAATGTCCGTGAGCAGATCGTCCCGGCGGCGCAGGCCCAGGTGTTCAGCCAGGTCGGACAGGATCAGCCAGGCTTCTCCGCCGGGAGCCAGGTGCGCACCCAGTCCGGCCAGCAGTCCGGCAAGCATGCGCCCGCCTTCGTCGTACACCGCATGCTCGATCGGGGCGGTTGGCCGGGCCGGCAACCAGGGTGGATTGCAGACGATCAGCGAGGCCAGGCCCTCTGGAAACAGGTCGGTCTGGCGCAGTTCGACCCGGTCTTGCAAGCCGAGTCGCTGCAGATTGTCCCGGGCGCAGGCCAGTGCCCTGGGTTCAAGGTCGGTTGCCACGATGTGATGCAGACCGCGCCGAGCCAGCACCGCTGCCAGCACACCGCTGCCGGTACCGATGTCGAATGCAACATACGGTTGCTGGCCGGTGACCGGCATGGTGGTCTTGGCAACCAGGTCGATGTATTCACCTCGAGCCGGGGAATACACGCCGTAGTGGGGATGGATGCGGTTGTCCGGCGCCGGGCCCAGTGCGGGGACTTCGACGCCCTTGCTGCGCCACTCGGCGGCACTGGTCACGCCCAGCAGTTCGCGCAGCGACACCACCGACACGCCGCCTGACGGGTCCGCAGCGCCCCAGGCCTGGGTGCAGGCCAGCCGCACGTCCGGCGCGCGGCGCAACGCGATGGTGTAGTCGGGTTCGACCTGCACCAGCACCATGCCCAGGATGCGTGCGCGCTGCGCCTGTGCCTGCCGGTGCAGGTGAAAACGTGTTGCCGCGTTGTCCGCCATCGTGTCGCTCTGTCGGGCGGCGCGCTGCTTGCGTCGGGGCGGCTGGTCGATGCGCCGGGCCAGGGCTTGCAGCAACTGGCGTGCATTGTGAAAATCGCCGCGCCACAACATGGCGGTTCCGGCGCAGCCGAGCCGGTAGGCAGTGTCGGCGCTGGTGGTGTCGTCACCGAGCACGACCCGGGTGGGCGCCGCGCCCGCGCGTTCGCTGCGCCAGTGGGCCGAACGGGCCAGCCCTTGCTCGGTCCAGTGGACGGTCGACCGCGGTGCAAACGTGTCGACGCCGCGAGCGTCGGCGGGGGCAGGGGAGCGGGGAACTGGCGCCAACGGATTGATCATCACCCGTTGTACCAGATGCGGATGGTGGGCCTGCGCATGGCATTTGCCCGGGTCGGTGTAAACCATCGCGTACAGTTACGCGCATGGAAAGACTGAGCAGTTTCTTGAGTGAGCATATCGGTATCGAGGTCTGGATGGCATCGCTGGTGGCGATCGCGTTGGGCACCATCATCCTCAACCAGATCGCCCAGGTCTTGTTGCGTCAGGCCGCCAAGGCGACGCGGCGCACCATGTCGGTTTGGGACGATGCCTTGGTGCAAAGCGCCAGTCGGCCGGTGCTCGCCGCCATGTGGCTGATCGGCGCCAGCATCATGGCGCGGGTGTTGCAACGCCAGATCGAAGAGCCCTTCCTGGCCGAGGCCATGGCATTGCGCGATGTCGCGCTGATCTTGTGCGCCAGCTGGTTCTTGCTCAGTTTCATCGGGCAGGTCGGGCAGAACATCGTGGCCACCCGCAATGCGCGTGGCGAAGAGGTCGATCACACCACGATCGACGCCCTGAGCAAGCTGGCGCGGCTGGTTCTGGTCATTGTGGCCGTCCTGATGGCGGCCCAGACGCTGGGTTTTCAGATCACCGGTCTGCTGGCCCTGGGTGGGGTCGGAGGCATTGCCGTGGGTTTTGCCGCGAAGGACCTGCTGGCCAACTTCTTTGGCGGCCTGACGATCTACCTGGACCGGCCGTTCGCTGTCGGAGACTGGATCCGTTCCCCCGACAAGAGCCTGGAAGGAACAGTCGAGTACATCAGCTGGCGCCATACCCGTATCCGTGGCTTCAACAAAAATCCGATCTATGTGCCCAATGCGGTATTCACCAGCATCGTGGTCGAGAACCCCTCACGCATGAGCCACCGGCGCATCAAGGAGACGATCGGCCTGCGTTACGACGACTTCTCGACGGTTGAACCGGTGGTAGATGACATTCGCGCGATGTTGAAATCCCATCCCGATATCGATACCACCCAGACCCTGATTGTCAATTTCAACGCCTACGCCGGCTCGTCGCTCGATCTGATGATCTATACGTTCACGAAGACCACGAACTGGATGGCCTTTCATCACATCAAGCAGGATGTGTTGCTGCAGATCGGGCAGATCATCGAGAAACACGGTGCCGAGATTGCGTTTCCGACCCATACGCTGCACATGGCAGGCGAGGCGCCGGATGCGGTGGAACCGGCCAAAGGGCCTGCCCAACCCGGGCAAGCTACCGGCACCACGGCAGGGTCGCCGGCGCCCGGTGTGGCCTGACCTCAAGGCTGCTGCGCCGCCTTGAGCACGCCGCGCACGGTGTTGCGGCTGTGTGCGCCAAGGCGGCTCAGCAACTCGGCCACCAGCTTCTCCAGTTCGGCGCGTTTGCCTGGCCCAAAGCCGTCGATCTCGGTCAGCAGCGAGATGCTGGATTCGTTTACACCGAAATCGAACTTCGGGTCCGACACCAGCTTGGCCGGAACCGTGTTCAGTAGCGTGTCGACCGTGCGTTTGCTGGTGGCATGTGCCTCGCGCGCGACGGTGTCCCGGGCATAGAGCTCGCTCCAGGCCGGATACGCTGCGTCCAGTTCGAGCCGGCGCAGGGCGGTCTCCAGCGACGAGTCCTTGCCCGCCATGGCAGTTTCGACCATCGATTCGTTCTGGAACTTCTCCAGCACCAGATGCCGGTTGGACAACAACACAATCAGGTCGTCGCGCCGGCCGGGGAGTCCCGCCATGGCCATGATGTTGGCGCTGATCAGCCGCAAGGTGCTGTCGCCCGGCGCCAGGTCGGCGTGGTAGGGCTGGGTCAGATCCTGCGTGTAATGCAATGCCAAGCCGCTGAAACGCCAGCCCCAATAGGGGTGGCCGGTGCGAAAGGCCAGCGCGGCCAGGCTGGAGTACTGCTGGATCCGCATCAGGGGATAGGTGCGCTGGATAAAGGGCGCAGCCTTGTAGATCAGCCAGTCCTGGTGATAGAAACCCATGTGAAACGGTGCCTGGGTCGCGTAGTACAGCGCCGGATTGCCGAACGGCAAGGCGCCGAAACCATAAATCTTGCCCCACTGCGTCGGGCTGTCCTGCCACAGGTTGATATCCAGCCCGTAGTCGGGCTCGTCAGAGGCCGACGCCAGCACGGCCAGCGGCGCAACCGGCTCCTGCGGCGTCAAGGCTACGAAGCGGCGCTTGTCGTCGGATTGTTCGGGTAGAAAATTGACGGTGTCATGCTGCAGTACGCGTGCAGGCTCCAGCATGTTGCGTGGATCTGCCTGCACGTAGAGCGCAAAGCGGCTCAGTGGCGACACCCGCAGTGCCTGCAGGAAGGCATTGCGTCGCTCGGCGTCACTGCGCCCTGGATCAGCCCTGAAGGCCAGCCCGTCGGCACGCGGCGCGTACTGCGGCATGTGGGTGCGCGCCCATAGTTCCTGCCGCGCCAGCAAGTCGGCTATCGGCGCCTCCTGAGCCTTGAGAAAGGCTTCCAACGGTTCAGCCGCGACCGGCGCGGCCTGGGCAACCTCCGGCATGGTCTCGAAAGCTCGGTAGGTGACCAGACTGTGGTTGCTCCAGGCCAGGGCCGGAAGCGTCAGGAAACTCAAGCAGGTGGCGAACAAAAAAGCAGCAGGTTTCATGGCGGGTTTCCGTGAGCAGGTCGACCGGACCGGGTGCCGGTCGGGCTCATGATAACCAGCGCGACAGGCGCGAGCGCGCGCGCCTGCGCTTACTGTTCTGCCTTGAGTCCGGCCTGGGACGCGACCTTGGCCCAGCGTTCCTTGTCGTTGCGCAGATAGACCGGCAGTTCGGCCAGGCCCATGGCACGGATCACGATGCCTTGCTTGTTGTAGCGGTCGACGACCGCCGGGTCGGCCATGGCGGCGGTAAAGGCGTCATGCAGTGTCGTCACCACGTCGGCCGGCGTGCCGGCGGGCGCCATCACGATGACCCAACCCGCATATTCGATGTCGATGCCGCTTTCCGTGAAGGTGGGTACGTCCGGCAACTGGGCGACACGCTGCGCCGTGGTCACACCCAATGCGCGCACTTTGCCAGCTTCGATGTTGCCCTTGGCCGCTGCGACGCTGTCGACCATGGCCTGGATCTGACCGGCCAACAGGTCCTGCGCCGCGGGACCCGAGCCTTTGTAGGGCACGTGGACCATGTCGATGCCCGCGGTCTGCTTGAGCAGTTCGCCCAGGAAGTGGTTGGTGCTGCCGTTGCCGGCGGAACCGTAATTGAGCTTCTTCGGGTTTTGCCGCGCATAGTCGACAAACTCGCGCAGGGTCTTGCCCGGTACCGTCGGATTGACGACGAACACAGTCGGGAACTGGCCGATCAGCGCCACCGGAATGAAGTCTTTCGCCGGGTCGAACGGCAGTTTCACACCCAGCGCCGGTGCGAATGCGTGGCTGCTGCCAGTAGCGACCAGCAGCGTGTAGCCATCGGGTGCGGACCGCGCGACCAGTTCGGATGCGATGACGCCATTGGCACCCGGTTTGTTGTCCGGCACCACCGCCTGCTTGAGTTGGGCACCGAGTTTTTCACCTACCAGCCGGGCTGCGATGTCGGTTCCGCCGCCCGGCGGGAACGGAATCACCAGTCGGATCTGGCGGTTGGGGAACGTTTGCGCAGATGCCGTCGGCGCCAACATGGGCGCAAGCAGGCAGGCACAGAGCAGCAAAAGGTGGTGGTGTCTTCGCATGGGAGTACCGTCCGCAATGGGTAAGAGAATGGGTAGAACTGGCAAAACCGATCAAACCTTAGCGCGTAAAGGCCGCGGCCTCAACGACATTCTGGGGTGCGGTGCGCGGCGTGGTGAACACGCCACATCGCCGGGACCTAACGCTTTATGGGCCCATCCATTGAAAGAATTTGGCTCACTCGCACGACCCATGTCCATATGGCCGATCCGACTCCTTCCCCCGATGTTGTGCTGAGCTGGCTCGGTCAGTGGCGCGGCGAGCCGGGTGCCGGTATGCCGGCCCGGGTTGCGCGCGCCCTGCACGAACTGGACCGCAAGAGCGAGATCCTGATCGGCTGGGTGCAGGCTGCCCTGATCTCCGTGCTCGGGGGCTTGTATCTGGTGGCGCCAGGCACAGCGCCGGACGATGCCAGTTTCTATCCGGTGCCCTGGGCCCTGGGCTTTTATGGCCTGTTCACGGTCGTGCGAATCTGGTTGTCCTACCGGGCCCGATTGCCGATGGCGATGCGCCTTTTGTCGGTGGTGGTCGACATCACGATGCTGATGGTCACGATCTGGAGTTTTCACCTGCAATACGGGCAACACGCCGCGTTCTACCTCAAGGCCCCGACCTTGTTATATGTGTTCATCTTCATTGTGTTGCGTGCCCTGAGCATTTCGCCCGGATATGTGCTGTTCACCGGATTGCTCGCGGCCGGCGGTTGGCTGGCCTTGTTGTCCTACGCGTTGATGGCCCCGGGGGGGGCGGAGATGATCACGCACGACTATGTGCAGTACATGAACTCCACCAGTATCCTGATCGGTGGCGAGATCGATCGGGTGGTGTCTATTGTCATCGTGACCCTGGTGCTGTCGGTGGCGGTGGCGCGGGCCCGGCAGGTGCTGTTTCATGCGGTGGAGGACCAGGCTGCGGTATCGCAGCTGTCGCGCTTTTTTGCACCCGAGGTGGCCGAGCGCCTGTCCAACGCAGACGAGTTGCTGCAAAGTGGCGACGGGGAACAGCGCAAGGCGGCTGCGATGTTCATCGACCTTCGCGGTTTCACGACACTGGCGTCGCGCCTGCCTCCCGGCGAACTGATCGAGATCCTGCGTGAATACCAGGGTAACGCGGTGCCGGTGATTCACCGCCACCATGGCAGTGTCACCACCTATCTGGGAGACGGCATCATGGTCACCTTCGGCGCGACGCGGCCGTCAACCACCTATTGCGCAGACGCCATGCGCTGCGCCGAGGAACTGCTGCAGGGGCTCGAGGCATGGCGGCTCAAACGCGAGGCTGCCGGCCAGCCGGCGCCCGGCGTTGGGCTGGGCCTGGATACCGGAACGGTCACCTGCGGCGTGATTGGCGACGAGGGTCGGCTGGAATATGCGGTGATCGGCAACCCGGTGAACCGCGCGGCCAAACTGCAGAACCACACCAAGGTCGAGTCGGTGCATGGCTTGGCCAGTATGGCCTGCCTGACGGATGCGCGTGAGCAGGGCTATATAGCGCGGACCGACCACCCGTTTCTGAGCGCGCGTCAGGTCGCCGGCGTCACCCAGCCGATGGACCTTGTGGCACTGGGTGCGGCTTTGTCTTGAGTCCTGACGCGCTGACCCGCCAGCCGGGCGGGTGTTCAGTTGGCAGGGGGCGGGGCGTCGTCGCCTAGGGGCAATGGCGCGGGCGCGGGCAAAGCCGGTGCGGCTTGAACCGCTCGGATCGGCGCTGCGACAGCTGCCGCCGGCAAAGGCGCGGACGCCGGTACACCGCCATTCAACGCTCCTGCCAGCGGTGTCAATTCGATGGTGACGGGAGCGCCGCCGCTGTCTGCAGGTATCAAGGTGGCCGACCGGGTGCTGACTTTCTGCAGCTTCCAGCCGCCTTCGAGCGCACTTCCGACGCGGTAGGGTCGAGGCGGCTGACCGTCAACGGAAATCAGCGCCACGCCGGTTTGCGCGCGATTGGCCACCACGCCGAGCAGCCGCAGCCGCGCGGCGGCATTCACCACCGGGTTCGGTGTGGCAGCCATGGTCGCCGTGGCCGTGCCCGCGGGCCCGAACACGCGCGCCAGGTCGGCGGTCTGCACCGAAGGGGTATCGGGCACCAGGGTGGTGGCCGTGGTGGCAAGGTGCGACGTGCCGCGAACCTGGGTGAACCAGAAGCTGGCCGACAGGGCCGCCAGCGCCCAAAGGAGGAATGCTGCAAGACGTGCAGGCCAAGGCTTGGTCATGGCCGATTATGATCCAGTGTGCATGCGCTCCGAGCGGAGCCAAACCATTGTGGAAATGACTTGATGACAACGAATCTTGCCGCCCGGTGCGGCGCCTTGCGCGCTGACCTGCAACGGGGTTTCACCCTGATCGAATTGATGGTGGTGCTGGTCATCATCGGCGTTCTTGCGGCGCTGATCGTGCCCAATGTGCTCGAGCGTGCGGACGATGCCCGTACGGTGGCGGCACGGACAGATGTCAACAACCTGATGCAGGCGCTCAAGTTGTACCGACTGGACAACCAGCGATACCCGAGCGCCGAGCAAGGGCTCAATGCACTGATGGTCCGGCCCACCATCGCTCCGATTCCGCCCAACTGGAAGCCCTATCTGGACAAACTGCCTGCCGATCCGTGGAACCAGCCCTACCAGTATTTGAATCCGGGGCTCAAGGGCGAGGTCGATGTGTTGTCGTTTGGCGCCGATGGCCAGCCCGGAGGCGAAGGCAAGAACGCCGATGTCGGCTCCTGGCAATAGCCGTGGGAGCAGCGTCGTCGCCGGTGTGCCCGGCTTTACGCTGCTCGAACTGTTGCTCGTTGTTGCCATCATCGCCATGGCCAGCGCAGGTGTCGGTTGGGCCATGCGCGATATCGGCCAGAGCCAACTCGAACGTGAAGGCTTGCGCCTGGCGGCCATGCTGGAGTCGGCTCGCGCCCGATCGCGCGCCAGTGGTGTGCCAATCTACTGGCGCGCCACGCCGACGGGATTCGAATTCATCGGCCTGCCGCCGCCACCGGTAGCCGAGGGTGAAAAGCTGTCGCGACCCGGCGGTGAGTTCGCACCGGTGATGGCCTGGCTGGACGAGGGGCTGACCGTGACAAACGCCAGCGTCATCAATCTGGGTCCGGAGCCCGTTATTTCGCGCCAGGACATCATGCTGGCACAAGGCACGCAGCGCATCCATGTGGTCACCGACGGTTTGCGCGCATTTTCCGTGCAAGGCTCGCCGGATACAGGTAGCACTCCGTGAAGCAGTCGGCGGGCGGCTTTACGCTGATCGAAGTGCTGGTGGCACTGGGAATTGTGGCGCTGACGCTGGTCAGTGGCCTGCAGGCGACGATGGCGCTGACCCAGAATTCACAGCGCCTGGCCGACGTTTTGCTGGCCCAGGTGTGTGCCGAGAACGCGTTGATCCGCATGCGGCTGTCACGCCAGTTGCCACCGATCGGCCAGTCAGATTTCAGTTGCCTGGACGTCGGGCGAGATTTCAGCGGCAGCCTGAAGGTGAGCAGCACCCCCAATCCGATTTTCCGGCGCGTCGACGCCCAGGTGCGCGAGGGCGACTTCACCGTGATGCGCATTACCACCATCGTGGGGAGCTACCAATGAACCATCGAAGGCCAGCGGTTCAGGGCTTCACGCTGGTGGAGTTATTGGTGGCGCTGGCCGCGATGGCGCTGTTGTCGCTGATGGCCTGGCGTGGCATCGACGCGATGGGCCGGGCCCAGACGTCCACACGCACCTTCAGCGCCGACGTGCAGGCCTTGCAGGCCGGACTGGGACAGTGGACCAGCGATCTGGACGCGGTGGCCGTGATGCCGGCGGTTCAGGCGCTGGACTTCGACGGTCGGGTGCTGCGCATCACGCGCCGCTGGTCATATGCCGATCCGGTGGCGAGCGCGACCGGGTCGGATCCGGCAGAAGGTGGCGTCGGCTTGCGTGTGGTGGCCTGGGGCTTGCGCGATATCGACGGACGCCGTCAGTGGTCGCGCTGGCAAAGTGCCGTGGTGCGCACCCGCGCGCAATGGGCCCAGGCATGGCAGCTGGCCGAATGGTGGGGCCAGAATCCGGCCGACACGGTGGGGCAGGGCGAGGTGCTGATTACCGGGGCCCTGGACTGGCAAGTTTTCTATTACCGCAACAACGCCTGGACCAGTCCCTTGTCCAGCGCCTCCGATGGTGCTGCGCAGAACGTCAATCAACCACCATTGCCTGATGGCGTGCGCCTGATCCTGGGCCTGGCACCGGGCCAGGCCATCAGCGGGCGCCTGACGCGCGACTGGGTCCGTCCGACGCTGGGACCGGGTGGGTCATGATGGAGGCCCGGCTGCGTCCCGTATCCGGTCGCCAGGGTGGCGCTGCCATCTTGATGGCCATGCTGACAGTGGCGCTTGTTGCCACGATGGCGGCGGCCGCGTTGTGGCAACAATGGCGCAGTGTCGAAATCGAGGCGCGCGAACGCGAACGCCTGCAGGCAGCATGGGTGCTGGTCGGTGCGCTGGACTGGGCGCGGCTGATCCTGCGCGAGGATGGGCGCAGCGGCGGCCCGGACCATCTGGCCGAGCCTTGGAGCATCCCGTTGCGCGAGGCCCGGTTGTCGACCTTTCTGGCCATGGATCCGGGTGACGGCGCACTGGACGACGATGTCTTTCTGTCCGGCCAGATCACGGACGCACAGGCGCGACTCAATGTCAGCAACCTGATTGTCGGCAACGAGGTTTCGCAGTCCGACCGCGACGCTTTTGCGCGTTTGTTCGTGCAGTTGGGCATCGCCAGCGCTGAACTCGACACAATGGTCGAGACGCTGCGCGGTGCGATCAGCAGTATCGACAAGTCGGCCGACCCCAGTCTGCCGATTTCCCTGTATCCGGAGCGTTTTGCGCAACTGGCCTGGCTCGGTCTTTCCCAGCGGTCCCTGGCGCTGCTGGAGCCTTATGTGGTGATATTGCCCACGCGCACCCAGCTCAATCTCAATACTGCCAGTGCGCAGACCATTGCGGCCCGCATCGACGGCATCGACCTGTCGGATGCGCAAAACCTGGTGCAGGCACGGGACCGAACCCCGTTTCGCACATTGTCCGAAGTCGCGCGGCTGCTGCCGACGGGCACGCGGCTCGATCCAAGCCAGATCGGTGTGGCGTCGCGTTATTTCGAAGTGAACGGGCGACTTCGCCTGCACGACGTCGAGGTGTTCGAGCGCTCTCTGGTGCAACGCAACGGCATGAGCGTGACCACGGTCTGGCGCGAACGTGGTGCCGGCGCTTCCGAAGCCGCGCCGGGCGTGAGGCGCTGAATCCGGCCCGGCACGCTCACTACAATCCGCGCATGACAACCCTGATACTCCTGTTGCCAATGGTTCGCCCGACGGCCGGCACGGAGTTCGAGTACGTCGTAGCGTCGCCGCGTGATACTTTGCAGGCGCATGGAACGGCCGCATTGGCCTTGCTGCCGCGGGCCGATACGCTGGTCATGGTGATTCCCGCCGTGGGCCTGTCCTGGCATAGCGTGCGGCTTCCGCCGGTGTCGGGTGCGCGCCTGCGTGCCGCGCTCGACGGCCTGCTCGAGGAGCAGTTGCTCGATGAGCCGGGCCAAATGGGGCTGGCCCTGGCACCCACGCGTTTGCCCAACGGTGATGCGCTGGTGGCGGCCTATGACAAAGCCTGGCTGCGTTCCATGCTGACCTTTTTCGAACAGGCGGACCGGCCTGCAAGCCGTGTGGTGCCGGAGTTCGCGCCGCTGGGGCACGACGGTGCCGGCGTGCGCTGGCATGTGAGCGGCTCGGCCCTGGATGCACGCCTGGTAATGTTGCAGCCGCAAGGACTGGTGTGTCTGCCGCTGGCCAGTGCGCCGAGCCTGCTCGGCACCAAACCTACGTGGAGCGCTGACGACCAGGTCGTGGCGGAGCCCGCGGTGGCCGAACTGGCCGAGCAGGCACTGGGTACGGCCGTATTGGTACAGCCGGCGGCACAGCGACTGTGTGATGCCGCCGAGGGTACCTGGGAACTGGCGCAATTCGACCTGGCCCTGTCCGGCGGAGGTCGTTTGGCAAGGCGTTGGCGCCAAGGAATGGCGCTGGTATTACACGCGCCCGCATGGCGCGGTGCCCGCTGGGGTGTGCTGGCCTTGCTGCTTGCCCACCTGGTCGGGCTCAATGCCTGGGCCTGGAAACTCGACGCGCGGGTGCGTGAGCAGCAGCAGCAGGCGCGCGTCACGCTGACCCAGACCTTTCCCGAGATTCGTACGGTGGTCGATGCGCCGCTGCAGATGCAGCGACAGTTCGACCTGTTGCGCCGCACCGGCGGCGCCCTGGTGCAAGATGACATGGAGTCCATGCTCGCCGCGCTCGGTGCGGCCTTGCCGGCGGGTAGTCACGCGACGGCGATTGACTATGCGCCAGGGCAATTGAGCTTGCAGGGTCTGGTCCTGGCCGACCCGGCGCTGGCGGCATTACAGGACAGTCTGGGCGCCCAGGGTTATCAGTTTCAGGCGCAGGGCGATCGGCTGGTGATGCGTACGGGAGGCCGACCATGAAGCTCTGGTTGACCTGGCTGAACACCTGGTCGACGCTGGCCCGTCGTGAACGCATGCTGGTCTGGCTCGCATTGACGGTGGTGGTGACGGGCTTGTTATGGAGTGTGGCGTTGGCGCCGGCGCTGCAAACCGTGCGCACGGCGCCGCAACGCGTCGACCAGCTGGCGCAGCAGTTGCAGGCTATGCAGGCCATGTCTGCCGCAGCGCGCGAATGGCAGGGCCGTCCGAAAGTAGGACGCGACGACGCATTGCGTGTGTTGATGACATCGCTTCAGCAACGCTTGGCAGGACGCGCGCAACTGACGCCGACCGGTGATCGGGCGACCGTGACGCTCTCGGGCGTAGCGCCGGAACTGCTGGCGCCCTGGTTGGCCCAGGCACGCAGTGCGGCGCGTGTCGTGGTCATGCAGGCACGCCTGACGCGCGGCGTCAACGGCTGGGACGGCAGCATCGTGCTGCAGTTGCCGCCTCCATGACGTTTTTCGTGCTTTGCGGCACTGCCCGGCATCTGGCAAGGGATCCGAAACATGGCTGAGACCCGCTGGAGCCTTGCGGGTGCCTTGCTCGGGCTGGTTATCGGCGCCGTGGTATTTGCGCCGGCGGCCTGGCTGGCAGAGGTCATCAACTGGTTGACGCGCGGACAGGTGCAGTGGGTGGAGCCGCGTGGAACCGTCTGGCGCGGGGACGCCCGCCTGCTGTTGTCGGGTGGCTCCGCCAGTCGTGACGCACGTATTTTGCCGGGCAGGGTGTCCTGGACTTTGCGCCCGGGCTTGACGGTCTGGCAACTGGCCATTGGTGCCGAATGTTGTACGGTGCAGCCCCAGCTTGTCGATCTCACATGGGGCTGGGGCACCTGGCGCATCGCCATGGCAACCGGTGAGAGCCTCTGGCCGGCCGCGTTGCTGGGTGGCCTGGGCGCGCCCTGGAACACCGTGCAACCACGTGGTCAGTTGCGATTTCGTGCGCAGGGCTTGTCATTAGAATGGTCCGTCGGGCGCACTCAGCTGCAAGGGGTGGCGACACTCGATGCGCTGGACCTGTCCTCCGGGCTGTCGACATTGCGACCAGTGGGCAGCTACCGCTTGCGTCTGGTGGGACATGGACTGGTCAGCCCGCCTCAACTGGAACTGGAAACACTGGAAGGCAGCCTCAAGCTGTCGGGCCGCGGCCAATGGAATGGCGCGCGCTGGAACTTTCGCGGGCTGGCCAGTGCGGCGCCCGAACAGGAATTGGTGCTGGGCAATCTGCTCAACATCGTGGGCCGCCGACGAGGGCCCCAATCGGAAATCGCGCTGGATTGACCGGTGGCAGACGATGATGCGCGTGTGGGACATGAAGAAGGCTGCGATATGAATGAGACTGCGCTGGGTTCTGGGTGGATGGCTTGTGTTCGGGTCGGCCTGTGTGCTTGGCTGCTATGCGGCACTGCGTGGGCGCAAAAGCCGGGCGAGCCGATCACGCTGAATTTCGTGGGGGCAGAAATCGAGGCGGTAGCCCGCACCATGGGGCTCATCACGGGTCGTACTGTCGTGGTTGACCCGCGCGTGCGTGGCACCATCAATCTTTCCAGCGAAAAGCCCCAGTCGCCGGCGGCGGCATATGGCCAGTTTGTCGTGGCCTTGCGGCTGCAGGGATACACGGTGGTGGAGTCAGGTGGCATCTACAAGGTTGTGCCCGAGGCCGAAGGCAAGCTGCAGGGCCAGGTCGTGTCGGTGTCACCCGACCAGCCGGCCGGCAACCAGATCGTGACCCAGATTTTTCGGCTCGACCATGAAAGTGCACTCAACCTGGTGCCGGTATTGCGCCCGCTGATCAGCCCGAACAACACGATCAATGTCAATCCCGGCAGCAATGCACTGGTGATCACCGACTATGCCGATAACCTGCGTCGGCTGGGTCGCATCATCGCGGCGATGGATTTACCCAACGCAACCGATCTCGAGGTGATCCCGCTCAAGCATGCACTGGCATCCGACCTTGCACCGTTGGTACTGCGCCTGACCCAGGGCAGCGCTTCGGCCGCGGTGCAGGGGCAGGTGGACAACAGCTTTCGCACCGCCATCATTGCCGAGCCGCGCAGCAACGCCCTGATCGTGCGTGCGGCCAATCCGGCGCGGGTGGCGTTGGTGCGTTCCCTGGTGGAGCGGCTGGACGTGCCATCGTCGGGCGATGCTGCAGGCAATATTCATGTGGTCTATCTGAAAAACGCCGAGGCGGTGAAACTGGCCGCGACGCTGCGTGCGGCAATGTCCAGTTCAGCCACTGCCGCATCTGCGGGCGCGGCAACAGCAGCTCGTCCCGCCATCGGCGGTACGGCTGGCGCGTTGGCAGCAGCGGCCGCTGCGTCGTCCGGATCGCAGAACGAGACCGGTGGCCAGATCCAGGCAGACCCGGCGACCAATTCGCTGGTCATCACGGCGTCCGAGCCGCAGTACCGCCAGATGCGTGCCGTCATCGACAAGCTCGATACGCGGCGTGCCCAGGTGTTTGTCGAATCCCTGATCGCCGAGGTCAATGCCGACAAGGCGGCGGAGTTCGGCATCCAGTGGCAAGGGCCGATCGGCAAAAACGGCGACGGCTCCATCGGAATTCTGGGCACCAACTTTGGCAGTGGTGGCAACAACATCATCTCGCTCGCTACGGGTGCGGCCAACGGATCGGTGGTGCCGGGCACCGGATTGAACGTCGGCATCGCCTCGCGTGCCAACGGCATTTACTACCTGGGATTTCTGGCCCGCTTCCTGCAGTCCACCGGCGATGGCAACATCCTGTCCACGCCGAATCTGCTGACGCTGGACAACGAGGAAGCCAAGATCGTGATTGGCCAGAACGTGCCCTTCGTGACCGGCTCCTATACCAACAACAACGCCGGCGCTGGCGCCGGCAGCGTCAACCCGTTCCAGACCATCGAGCGCAAGGACGTTGGCCTGACGCTGCGCGTGAAGCCGCAGATCAGCGAGAACGGCACCATCCGACTGTCGATCTTTCAGGAGGTTTCCAGCGTGCAGGCCTCGTCCGTGAATTCGCCCAGTGGCCTGATCACGAACAAGCGCTCGATCGAGTCGAACGTGCTGGTCGAGGACGGCTCCATCATCGTGCTCGGTGGCCTGCTGCAGGACGAGTCGGCCAACAACGAAGATAAGGTGCCCGTCCTGGGTGATGTGCCGCTGTTCGGCAACCTGTTCCGCAGCGAAACGCGCTCGCGCAGAAAGACCAACTTGATGGTGTTTCTGCGACCCGTGGTGGTGCGCGACGCGGCAGCGTTGGAGGCCTTGTCGCTGGGGCGTTACGGTTTGATGCGAACGGATCAGCAGGCGGTGCAGCCGCGGCAGAGTGCGGTGCTGCCCGACCTGGGAACGGCGCAGCTTCCGGCCGTCGAGCCGGTCAAACCACGGCCGATCGAGCCAGCCGCGCCGGGCGGCGGCAACCGTTGAGGCGCGCATGCGTTTTCCCTTGCCCTATGGGTTTGCCCGTTCCCACCAGTTGCTGCTGGAGGAAGACGGCAGCCTGCTGACGTTGGTGGTGCATCCGCGTTCGTCCCACGCTGCGGTGGGCGAAGTGCTGCGCAAATTTCCGGGTGCACAGCTCGCCGCCATGGACGCCGAGTCGCTGGTGCAGCGCATCAGCGCGGCGTACTCACAGGGCGAATCGAGCGCCGCGTTGGTGGCCAGCGAGGTCGCCTCGGACGTCGACCTGCAGCGCATGATGCAGGAACTGCCGGCGGTAGAGGATCTGCTCGAGGCGGCGGACGACGCGCCCATCATCCGGCTGCTTAACGCCTTGCTGACGCAGGCCGCGCGCGAAGGTGCCAGCGACATCCATATCGAGCCTTACGAGCGGCACAGCAGCGTGCGCTTTCGTGTCGACGGCAGCTTGCGCGAGGTGGTGCAGCCCAATCGTGCGCTGCATGCCGCACTGATCTCGCGCCTGAAGATCATGGCCGAGCTCGACATTTCCGAGAAGCGTTTGCCGCAGGACGGGCGTATCAGCCTGCGCATCGGCACCCGGGCGGTGGATGTGCGTGTCAGCACCTTGCCCAGTGCGCAGGGTGAGCGGGCCGTGTTGCGCCTGCTGGACAAATCCGGTTCGCGCCTGAACCTGGAATCGGTGGGCATGGAGGGTCAGACCCTGCAGCGGTTCCAGAAGTTGATCGGCCAGCCGCACGGCATCATCCTGGTAACCGGCCCGACCGGATCGGGCAAGACCACCACGTTGTATGCAGCGCTGAGCCGGCTCGATGCCGCACACACCAACATCATGACGGTCGAGGACCCGATCGAATACGAACTCTCGGGCATCGGCCAGACCCAGGTCAACGCCCGCATCGATCTGAATTTCGCCACCGCATTGCGTGCCATTTTGCGTCAGGACCCGGACGTCATCATGATCGGCGAGATCCGTGACTTCGAGACCGCGCAGATCGCCATTCAGGCTTCGCTCACCGGCCATCTGGTGCTGGCCACGCTGCATACCAACGATGCGGCCAGCGCCGTGACCCGACTCATCGACATGGGTGTCGAGCCGTTTTTGCTCAGCTCGTCACTGCTGGGTGTGCTGGCCCAGCGCCTGGTGCGCAAATGGTGCCTCATTTGCGGCGGCAAGGGTTGCGATCAGTGCGGCCAGAGTGGATACGCCGGTCGCACCGGCGTTTATGAACTGCTGGTGGCGGATGCGGCCATCCGCGACCAGATCCATCGCCAGGCGCCGGAGTCCGAAATCCGGGCTGCAGCCATCGCTGGCGGCATGCAGCTGATGCGCAACGACGGCGAACGCCTGGTCGCGGCAGGTATCACGGCGCCCGAAGAGGTGCTGCGCGTTACGCGCGACTGACCGCCAATCGCCATGCCTGCCTATTCGTTCGAAGCCATCGACGCGTTGGGCGCAACGCGCAAGGGCGTCATCGACGCCGAAACGGCCCGCGCAGCGCGCGCTGCCTTGCGCGCGCAGGCGCTGGTGCCGCTTCAGGTGGCCCAGGTCGGTGGTGGCAGCGCCAGCTCCGACGACCCATCCGGTGTTGTGCAGTCGCCCGGCTGGTTCACGCCGCGCGTGTTCGGCGCTGCAGCGCTTGCCGTCTGGACGCGCCAACTTGCCAGCCTGGTGTCGGCCAGTTTGCCGCTCGAGCGTGCGCTGACAGCCTTGAGCGACGAGGCTGAAGACCCGCGCCAGCGCAATCTGGTCGCGGCGCTGCGTGCCGAGGTCAATGCAGGCAGTGGTTTTGCCAAGGCACTGGCGCAATATCCGCGCGAGTTTTCGGGCATCTATGTCGCGGTGATCGGTGCCGGGGAAAACAGCGGCAACCTGGGACTGGTGCTCGAACGCCTGGCCGACGATCTGGCTGAACAGCAGCAGCTCAAGAGTCGGTTGATCGGCGCCGCTTTGTACCCGGGCATCGTGACCGTGGTTGCGATCCTGATCGTCACCTTTCTGGTGGCCTATGTGGTGCCGCAGGTGGCCAATGTGTTCGCCGGTACCAAACAAAGCCTGCCGACGCTGACCGTGCTGATGCTGTCCGCCAGCGCCTTGGTGCGCAATTACGGCCTGTGGGTGTTGGCCGGCTTGCTGCTGGCGGCCGCCGGCTTGCGTCAGGCGTTGCGCGCCGAGGCCGTGCGCCAGCGTTTTGATGCGACCTGGCTGACCTTGCCGCTGATTGGACGCCTGGCGCGTGGCTACAACGCGGCGCGATTTGCCAACACCCTGGCCATGCTGGCGGCGGCGGGTGTCCCCATCCTCAAGGCCTTGCAGTCAGCTGCGGAAACCCTGAACAACCGGGCCATGCGTGCCGATGCCCTGGCCGCCTTGGTGCTGGTGCGCGAAGGCGCGCCGATCGCCTCGGCGCTGGGTCGGCACAAACGTTTTCCGCCAATGTTGTCGATGTTTGCGCGTCTGGGCGAGCAGACCGGCCAGTTGCCGCTGATGCTCCAGCGCGTGGCCGCCCAGCTCAGCGCCGACGTGCAGCGCCGCGCGATGCAGCTGGCGACGATCCTGGAGCCGCTGCTGATCGTGGCCATGGGCCTGGTCGTGATGCTGATCGTGCTGGCGGTGATGTTGCCGATCATCCAGCTCAACCAGCTGGTGCGCTGAGACGGGTCGCCTTTGTGGGCAAGCCCCATACATGTACTGATCGAACCTGAAGCCTGCCGACAATTGTGTCGGGAGTCCGGCCGCATTATTTCTCTCCTGTCAAACTCGATCCGAACATGAAAATCACCCGAATCCTCACCTACCGCGTTCCGCCCCGATGGATGTTTGTCAAAATCGAGACCGATGAGGGCGTTCATGGCTGGGGTGAGGCCGTCGTCGAAGGCCGCGCACGCACGGTCGAGACGGCGGTGCAGGAATTCGCGCGAGACCTCATTGGCCAGGATGCGTCGCGCATCAATGACCACTGGCAGATGATGTATCGCAGCAACTTCTACCGGGGTGGTGCGATTCTGATGAGCGCCATCGCCGGCATCGACCAGGCCTTGTGGGACATCAAGGGCAAGGCGCTGGGGGTTCCGGTTTACGAGTTGCTGGGTGGCAAGGTGCGCGACCGGATGAAGGTCTACAGCTGGGTCGGCGGCGACCGTCCGGCCGATGTGGTTGAAGGCATGCGAAAGCTGATGGGAGGGGGCTTTGACACCTTCAAGCTCAACGGCACCGAAGAAATGGCCATGCTCGATTCGCCACGTGCGGTCGATGCCGCGATTGCCAAGGTGGCGGCGGTGCGCGACGCACTCGGCATGACGGTGGATTTCGGGCTGGATTTCCACGGCCGCGTGGCGGTACCGATGGCCAAGGTCTTGCTGCGCGAGCTTGAGCCGTATCGCCCGCTGTTCGTCGAGGAACCGGTGTTGGCTGAGCAGGCCGAGCTTTACCCGCGGTTGGCCGAGGCGACCTCGATTCCGCTGGCCGCCGGCGAACGCATGTATTCGCGCTTCGAGTTCAAACGGGTGTTGCAGGATGGGGGCATAAGCATCCTGCAACCTGACCTGTCGCATGCCGGTGGCATCACCGAGTGCCACAAGATTGCCGCCATGGCCGAGGCCTACGATGTGGCCTTTGCGCCGCATTGCCCGCTCGGGCCGGTGGCGCTGGCGGCATGCCTGCAGATCGATTTTGTCGCCCACAACGCGGTACTGCAGGAGCAGAGCATGGGCATTCACTACAACCGCGGCGCCGAGTTGCTCGACTATGTGATCAACAAGGACGACTTTCGCATCGACCAGGGTTACATCCATGCGTTGCCCCGGCCTGGTCTGGGGGTCGAGGTCGATGAAGAGCGGGTGGTGGCGGCCAGCCGCAATGCGCCCGATTGGCGTAACCCGATCTGGCGCCATGCCGACGGCAGCATTGCCGAATGGTGACGCCGTGCAGCGCAACTCCGCCATGACGCGTCAATTGCGCGCCGTCGCGTATTGCGGAGCTGCTGCCCCAGGGGCGCGTCAGTGTCGACCTGCGGTCGTCTGGCCGAGTTCCAATGCCACGGCGCGAATCTGATCCAGCAACAGCCTGGCGCCGCCGGACAGGCTCTGGTCACGTGGTGTGACGATGCCGAAGCTGTCCATCTGGCACGGCAGATCGATCGGCAACACCGCCATTTGCGCGCCAGCCACATAGGGACGCGCCACCTCCAGAGGCATCACATGCAAAAAGTCGGAGTGTTGCAGCAGGCTAATGACCACCGACAGCACCGTGGTTTCCACTACGTTGGTCGGTGGCTCCAGCCGCGCGCGCCGGAACATCAGGTCAAAGCGGTGGCGCAGGATGCTGCCGCGCGGCGACAGGATCCAGGCGGCCTGCGCGAGTTCGGTCAGCGTCAGCTGTGGCTGTTGCAGCAGCGGATGTCCGACCCGGCCCACGGCGCAGTCGACCTCCTCCGACAAGTCCTCATACAACATGGTCGACTCGTCTTCCTGCGAATGCAAACGCGCGATCAGAAAGTCGAGGCTTCCTGCGGACAGGCGCTGCAGCAACTGGTCGCTGGTATCGACCTGGATCTGGATCACCAGGCCAGGGGCCACAGCTTTGGCGCGCAATACGGCCTGAGGCACCAGCGTGGTCGATGCGGTAACGATGGTCCCCACACGTACCATCCCGGACAGGCCTGCGCGCAAGGCCCTCACCGACTCCTGGCCTTGTCGCAGGTTGTGCATCGCCAAACGCACATGGCGGATCATCGTGTCACCGTAGGGCGTGGGGCGTATGCCGCGTGGCAGACGGTCGAACAAGGGAACACCGAGCAAGGTTTCGATGTCGCGCAGCATTTTTGATGCCGCCGGCTGGCTCATGCAGGTTTGCCGCGCGGCCTGGTGCAGGTTGCGTGTCTGGTCCAGTGCCAGCAACAGCGTCAGCTGCCGGGTCTTGAGCCGGGTTTCGAATGGCGGTGTGGAATCAGCGTGGTCCATGGTGTGAGGGTGCGCAGAGGAGAAGACATGTCATAAAACATATCTTTATGGACTGAATAATCATTTGTACTGTATATCTACTGCGGCTACCATGCGCTCGCTGCGCGCCCGGTGTCGGAATAGTCCGGACTTGCCGGGTCTGGCGCGAACCTATTTCTGTAAGGACCTGACATGGCGAATCCGAAAAAACCCCCTTTGCGTTCCGCTGCCTGGTTTGGCGCTCAGGACAAGAACGGCTTCATGTACCGCAGCTGGATGAAGAACCAGGGCATTCCGGACCATGAGTTCCAGGGCAAGCCCATCATCGGCATCTGCAATACCTGGTCCGAACTGACGCCGTGTAATGCGCATTTCCGCAAGATTGCCGAGCATGTGAAACGGGGTGTGTCGGAGGCGGGTGGGTTCCCGGTCGAGTTTCCGGTGTTCTCGAACGGCGAATCGAATTTGCGACCCACCGCGATGCTGACGCGCAACCTTGCCAGCATGGACGTCGAGGAGTCGATCCGCGGCAATCCGATGGATGCGGTGGTGTTGCTGGTCGGCTGCGACAAGACCACGCCCGCACTGCTGATGGGCGCAGCCAGCTGCGACATCCCCACCATCGTTGTGACCGGTGGACCCATGCTCAACGGCAAGCACGAAGGTCGCGACATCGGCTCGGGCACCGTGGTCTGGCAACTGCATGAAGCGGTCAAGGCCGGCAAGATCAGCCTGCACGAGTTCATGTCGGCCGAAGCCGGCATGTCGCGTTCGGCCGGCACCTGCAACACCATGGGAACCGCCTCGACCATGGCCTGCATGGCCGAAGCACTGGGCACGTCGCTGCCGCACAACGCGGCGATTCCGGCGGTGGATGCGCGGCGTTATGTGCTGGCCCATATGTCGGGCATGCGCATCGTTGACATGGTCTGGGAAGACCTCAAGCTGTCCAAGGTGCTGACACGCGAAGCGTTCGAAAACGCGATCCGGGTCAATGCCGCTATTGGAGGTTCGACCAATGCCGTGATCCACCTCAAGGCGATTGCCGGACGCATCGGTGTGGAGCTGGAACTGGAGGACTGGACCCGGATCGGCCGCGGCACGCCGACGCTGGTCGACCTGCAGCCATCGGGCCGCTTTCTTATGGAGGAGTTCTACTACGCCGGCGGTTTGCCGGGCGTGTTGCGCCGCATGGGTGAAGCCGGTTTGCTGCCACACAAAAATGCACTGACGGTCAATGGCCAGGCCATCTGGGACAACGTCAAGGAGGCGCCAATTCATAACGACGAGGTCATCCGCCCCTTGGACAAGCCGCTGGTGGCGGATGGCAGCATGTGCATCCTGCGCGGTAATCTGGCGCCGCGGGGGGCCGTGCTCAAACCGTCGGCCGCCACGCCGGCGCTGATGCAGCACCGCGGCAAGGCGGTGGTGTTCGAAGACTTCGACCACTACAAGGCCCGTATCGGCGACCCCGATCTGGACGTGGATGCCAACTCGGTGATGGTGCTCAAGAACTGCGGGCCCAAGGGTTACCCGGGCATGGCCGAGGTCGGCAACATGGGGCTGCCGCCCAAGTTGTTGGCGCAGGGCATCACCGACATGGTGCGCATCTCGGATGCGCGCATGAGTGGCACCGCCTATGGCACGGTGGTGCTGCATGTGGCGCCCGAAGCCGCAGCCGGTGGGCCGCTCGCCATCGTGCGCGACGGTGACTGGATCGTGCTCGACAGCCGGGCCGGCAAGCTGGACCTGGAGATCAGTGACGAAGAGATGGCACGACGCCTGGCCGAGTGGCAGGGCCCGCCAGCCGGCAAGCTAAAGTCCGGCTACCAGCAGCTTTACATCGACCGGGTGCTGCAGGCGGATGAAGGCTGCGACTTCGACTTTCTCGTCGGATGCCGCGGCTCTGAAGTGCCGAAACATTCGCATTGACAGCCCGTCAAAGTTGTCTGCGCCGGATGTGTTCTGGGCCCGGGTTTCAATCCTCAACTACCTGCAGCCAATTCCAGCGCGCGCGGTAGCTGGCAGCCTTTTGCCTGAACAGCTCGCGGTGGTCGATCAGCGGATTCGGGCGCAGGATGCCGCGGTACAAGGTGTCGAGGCCGTAGGGCGCATACAGCAAGGGCGTGCCATCACCGCCCGGCTGCAGACCGACACAGGTGCAGGGCACCAGGAAACGCTCGATGCCGTTGCGTGATGAATGCAGTGCCGCATAAGGCTTGCCGAACCACTCGGGATACCAGGTATGGACCCGCGCCTGGTTCTTGGCCTCGATCGTGACATCCAGGTCGGCGAAGCAGGCGTCGACACGCGCGCCGATCGCGGCTTCGGCCTGCTCCGACAGGTCGGAGCGGTCGAAGTAGAAAAGGTCGTAGTCCTTGATGCCGGTTGTGGGTGCGCGCCCGGCCTGCAGATTCCAGACGGTCTGGAACAGGCAGCCTGCCACCAGCCAGGCGTCGGGCAAATGCAGCGACGGCAGCCGCCGCAGGATTTCGCGGTTATGCGGGTTTTGTAGCGCCTCAAGGATGAACCGGCGCGCCAGCGGGTCGGTCAGCAGCGTCGGCGCCACGCCGCGGCTCCAGCTTAGATGACTTTGGCGATCGACGCGCAGACGTGGTCGATGTTCTTCTCGTTGAGCGCGGCCACACACATGCGGCCGGTGTCGGTGCCATAGACACCGAACTCGTTGCGCAGGCGCACCATCTGGTCCTTGGTCAGGCCCGAATAGCTGAACATGCCGATTTGCGTGGTGATGAAACCCATGTCCTGCTTTACACCGGCAGCTTTAAGGCCATCGACCAGCTTCTGGCGCATGGCCTTGATGCGCACCCGCATTGCACCGAGTTCCTGCTCCCACAAGGCACGCAGCTTCGGGTCGGCCAATACCGCGGCGACCACGGCACCACCGTGGGTGGGCGGGTTGCTGTAATTGGTGCGGATGACGATCTTGAGCTGGCTGAGCACGCGTGCGGCCTCGTCCTTGTCCTGGCACAACACACTCAGTGCGCCGACACGTTCACCGTACAGGCTGAAGCTCTTGCTGAAACTGGTCGACACCAGAAAGCTCAGGCCGGCAGCGACAAATTTTTGCACCGCGGCGCCGTCTTCGGTCAGGCCGTAACCGAAACCCTGGTAAGCCATGTCCAGGAACGGCGTCAGCTTGCGCGCCTTGCAGGTCGCCACGACCTGGTCCCACTGCTCGGGCGAGATGTCGTAACCGGTCGGGTTGTGGCAGCAGGCGTGCAGCACAACGATGGTGCCGGCCGGCGCAGCGTCCAGCGCGGCCTGCATGGCGGTGAAGTCGATGCTGCGGTTGGCAGCATCGTAATAAGGGTAGTACGCCACCTTGAAGCCGGCGTTCGTGAACAGGGCCAGGTGGTTCTCCCAGCTTGGATCGCTGATCAGCACCTGGGCGTTGGGGCTGAGCTTTTTCAGGAAGTCGGCACCGATCTTCAGGCCACCGGTTCCGCCCACTGCCTGCACGGTGGCCACGCGCGCAGACTGAACCGGCTCGGAGTCGGCGCCGAAGACCAGCGCCTTGACCGCACTGTCGTAGGCGGCAATGCCGTCAATCGGCAGATAACCACGTGCCTTTGGCGAGTCCATCATCTGCTTCTCGGCTTCCTGCACACACTGCAGCAGGGGCAGTTTGCCGTTCTCGTCGTAATAGACCCCGACGCCCAGGTTCACTTTGGCGGGGTTGGTATCGACGCCGAATTGTTCGTTCAGACCCAGAATCGGGTCGCGCGGGGCCATTTCTACAGTGGTGAACAAGGACATGGTGGGCTACTCGGAAAAAATATTGCGGCTTGGATGAGAGGGTGCGCCGGCGTCGTCGGATGCGTGGGTGGGCCATCTGCGGTACGCTTGCCGGTTGCCCCCATTTTAGCCCGCACCCGTGCGGCGACCGAGTGCCATCCATGTCCCAATCTTCCCTGTCTGTCGTAGAAACTGCCGCCCAGGACGAGGCGCCGATCACCGACGGCACGTTCGTGCAGTTCCCGGATTCGCCGTTCGAGTTGTTCCAGCCGTATCCGCCAGCCGGGGACCAACCACAGGCAATCGACAAGCTGGTGGAGGGGGTCACCGATGGCGAGGTGTTCCAGACCTTGCTCGGCGTGACCGGCTCGGGCAAGACCTTCACGATGGCCAATGTGATCGCCCGACTGGGCCGACCGGCGATCGTGTTCGCCCCCAACAAGACGCTGGCCGCTCAGCTCTATAGCGAATTTCGCGAGTTCTTTCCGCGCAATGCGGTCGAATATTTCGTCAGTTACTACGACTATTACCAGCCCGAGGCCTATGTGCCGCAGCGCGATCTGTTCATCGAGAAAGACTCGGCGATCAACGAGCACATCGAGCAGATGCGTCTGTCGTGTACCAAGAGCGTGCTCGAGCGGCGCGATGTGGTGATCGTGGCCACGGTGTCGGCGATCTACGGCATCGGCCAGCCCGAGGCCTATCACCAGATGGTGATGACGCTGCGCGTTGGCGACAAAATGGGCCAGCGCGATGTGATTGCGCAACTGGTGCGCATGCAGTACCAGCGCAATGAAGAGGACTTCTCGCGCGGGAAGTTCCGCGTGCGCGGCGACACCATCGACGTGTTTCCGGCCGAACACAGTGAGCTGGCGATCCGCATCGAATTGTTCGATGACGAGATCGAGACACTGCAGCTTTTTGACCCGCTGACCGGCCGCATCCGCCAGAAGATTCTGCGCTTCACGGTCTATCCGAGCAGCCACTATGTGACGCCGCGTGACAAGGTGCTGGCGGCGGTGGAGACCATCAAGCTCGAGCTGGCCGAGCGGCTCAAGCAACTGACCGGTGACGGCAAGCTGGTGGAAGCCCAGCGGCTCGAGCAACGCACCCGGTTCGACCTGGAGATGCTCAGCGAAGTCGGGCACTGCAAGGGCATCGAGAACTACACGCGCCATCTCTCGGGCGCCGCGCCAGGTGATCCGCCCGCCACGCTGACCGACTATCTGCCCAAGGACGCGGTCATGTTCCTGGACGAGTCGCATGTGTTGATCGGCCAGTTCAGCGCCATGTACAACGGCGACCGTTCGCGCAAGACCACGCTGGTGGAGTATGGCTTCCGGCTGCCCAGTGCGCTGGACAACCGTCCGCTGAAGTTCGAGGAGTTCGAGGCGCGCATGCGCCAGGCGATTTTCGTGTCGGCCACGCCGGCGCAATGGGAAAAAGACCATGCAGGGCAGGTGGTTGAGCAGTTGGTGCGACCCACCGGCCTGGTCGATCCGCTGGTCGAGGTGCGGCCCGCCACACACCAGGTCGACGACGTATTGCAGGAAATCCGGATCCGGGTCGAAAAGTCCGAGCGGGTGCTTATCACAACGCTGACCAAGCGCATGGCCGAGCAACTCACCGACTACCTGAGCGACAACGGCGTCAAGGTGCGGTATCTGCACAGCGATGTGGACACGGTCGAGCGGGTCGAGATTCTGCGCGACCTGCGGCTGGGAACCTTTGACGTGCTGGTGGGCATCAACCTGTTGCGCGAGGGGCTGGACATTCCCGAGGTGTCTCTGGTAGCGATCCTCGATGCCGACAAGGAGGGCTTTTTGCGCTCCGAGCGCAGCCTGATCCAAACCATCGGTCGCGCCGCGCGCAACCTGGAGGGCAGGGCGATTCTGTATGCCGACCGCATCACGGACTCGATGGAGCGGGCCATCGGCGAGACCAATCGACGGCGCGAGCGCCAGGTGGCGCACAACACCCTGCACGGCATCACGCCGCGCAGCATCATCAAGAACGTGCGCGATCTGATCGACGGTGTCTACAGCGAGAAGGCCGGGCGCGAGATGGAGCGTCTGGAGCAGGACGCGATGCAACGCGCGCTGGTCGAGGACATGAGCGAAAAGGACATGGCGCGCGAGATCAAGCGGCTGGAGAAGCAGATGCTCGAACATGCGCGCAATCTGGAATTCGAGCAGGCCGCCAAGACACGCGACCAGTTGGGTTTGCTCAAAAAGCGGGTGTTCGGCGCGACCGGCGTGGATCTGGTCGACCGCGCGTCTTGACCCGATTTGGCGCGGCGGCTCTGGTATCGCCTTACATACCGCTGGTGTTGGCGCCGGCGCGATCGGGCGTCAGCGTTCGCAGCCATAACGCGATGGTATGGCGCATGTGCGCCGAATCGCCCTGGGCGGCACCCCAGACAAGTTCCGGCGCGGCTACGTGGATACCGGCGGGCAACACCTGTAAGGCCTCGTCGACAAATTCTGCTACCTTGGCGGCCCGGACGGGCTGCGCACTGTGCGGCACCATGTAATTGCAGACACCAAGCATCCAGGCGGCAGTGCGCTGCAGCAGACGCGGTTGCCTGCCAGGTTGCGGCTTGCGCGCCGTGCGCACGATCAGCAGCCGCGTGAAAGCCTGCCGCGCCAATGCCTCTTCGTCCAGATTGGCCAGACCGCGCTTGACGGCCTCGGGCAACGTGCCCTGGTCATGGGGCAACACAACGACCAGTGTGTGCACGCCGCAGCGTCGGAGCCAGTCACCCAAGCCGGCAAGTTGCAGCGGCGACGGCGTCCACAAGGACCGTTCTCGTCCGTAGAACATTCGCGGCGGATCGAACATGATCAGCGCGATCTCGGCTGGCAGTAACGGCCACTGCGCAAAGTCGTCGGCGTCGGGCGGCATCTCAGGAACCACGTGGGCGCTGACGTGATGCAGTGCCTGGCGCATTGGCAGCCGCGCCAGCACCCAGGTATGGCTGGCACGTTGCATGCCGACCAACTGGCGGACCATGGCGTTGCCGAGTACGCCGGTGGCCCCGGCAACAAGAAGGCGCGGGCGCTGCTCGATGGTCGGAGCCAGGCGGCAATCGGCCGCAAGCGCATGAAAAGTCAGGTTGTCCACCCGGTGATGCTAATGGGCGCGCCGGTTCGCGTGAGGGGTTCTGTAGCGGCGCCGGACCCTTCTTCGCTCAGGGTTATCAGATGGCTGGGCAAATAGCCGACAAAAACAGATTAGTATTGATAACGATGAGTCTCATTGAAGACTGATCGGTTTTTAATTCCGAGTAAACCCTAGGGTCAGTGGTATAGTTGAACTAATTAGTCAACAACTAGTCCCACTTGAGTGGAGCAGGTCGCAAGGCCGGTTTTCCAGGTGATCAAGTGCCTGGTGTCCCACAAGGATCCCGGGCAGTTATTGGCCCATTTAACCAAACTGAAGGAGTTTGCGATGCGTCTCACTACCAAAGGCCGTTTTGCGGTCACAGCCATGATTGACCTCGGCCTGCGCCAGAGCAACGGGCCGGTGACACTGGCCGCGATCAGCCAGCGCCAGCAAATCTCCCTGTCGTACCTGGAGCAGTTGTTCGGCAAGTTGCGCCGGCACGAACTGGTCGAGTCCACGCGTGGACCGGGCGGCGGATACACGTTGGCACGCAAGGCCGCAGACATCACCGTAGCCGACATCATTGTCTCGGTCGATGAGCCGATCGATGCTACCCATTGCGCTGGCAAGGAAAACTGCCTGGGCGAAGGTGCCCGCTGCATGACCCACGACCTGTGGGCGTCGCTCAACGTGCGCATGGTGGAGTTTCTGGACTCGGTCAGTCTGCAAAAGCTGGTCGACGAGCAACTCGCCAAAGGCCTGCAGATTGAGGACAAACCCCACGTCAAGCGTGCCATTTCTGCAATGCCTGTGAGCAGCAAACCGATCCGGGTGAATGCGCCCAACTCGGTGTTTGCCCTGGGCAACGCATTGGCAAAATCCTGACGGGACCCAAGCCTGCCCCCGCGCAGGCCGGTTCACGCAAGTACGCTTTTTGAATTCGAGCAACACAGCCAGCCACTAATCAGAGCCAGCCATGGACACGACCCCTCACTTCCCCATATATATGGACTACAGCGCCACCAATCCCTGCGACGAGCGGGTGGTGGATGCGATGGTGCCCTGGTTGCGCCAGCATTTCGGTAATCCGGCGTCGCGCAGCCATGCCTGGGGTTGGGAAGCGGAAGCGGCGGTAGAACAGGCGCGTGCCCATGTGGCCGACCTGGTCGGGGCGGACCCGCGCGAAATCGTCTGGACCTCGGGTGCCACTGAATCGAACAATCTGGCGCTCAAGGGCGCTGCGGGTTTCTACAAGTCCAAGGGCAAGCACATCATCACGGTGAAAACCGAGCATAAGGCGGTGCTGGACACTTGCCGCGAGCTCGAGCGCCAGGGTTTTGAAGTGACCTATCTGGATGTGCAGACCGACGGCCTGCTTGATCTGGAAGTGTTCAAGGCGGCGATCCGCCCGGATACGATTGTGGCCAGCGTGATGTTCGTCAATAACGAGATCGGCGTGATCCAGGACATCGCAGCGATTGGTGCGGTCTGCCGCGCCAAGGGCGTGATTTTTCATGTCGACGCTGCGCAGGCCACCGGGCGCGTGGCGTTCAACCTGGCCGAACTGCCGGTTGACCTGATGAGCCTGACAGCGCACAAGACCTACGGCCCCAAGGGTGTAGGCGCGCTGTTTGTGCGACGCAAGCCACGCGTGCGGATCGAGGCACAGATGCACGGCGGCGGTCATGAGCGCGGCATGCGTTCGGGAACCTTGCCAACGCATCAGATCGTCGGCATGGGTGAGGCTTACCGCATTGCCAAAGCCGAGATGGCGCAGGAAAACCTGCGTATCCAGGCCTTGCATGACCGCATGCTCGACGGCCTGCAAGGCATTGAACAGATCTTCATCAACGGCCACCCGGAAAAGCGCGTGCCGCACAACCTGAACATCAGCTTCAACTATGTTGAAGGTGAGTCGCTGATCATGGGCATCAAGGGCCTGGCTGTGTCCAGTGGCTCGGCCTGTACGTCGGCCAGCCTGGAACCCAGTTATGTGTTGCGCGCGCTCGGTCGCAGCGACGAACTGGCACACAGCAGTCTTCGCATGACGATTGGCCGCTACACAACGCAAGAAGAGATTGACTATGCAGTCGATACGATCAAGAAAAACGTCGCGAAGTTGCGCGACTTGAGCCCGCTGTGGGAGATGTACCAGGACGGCATCGACATCAGCACCATCCAGTGGGCTGCCCACTGACCGCCGAATCCATTTGAGAGAGAGGTAACACCATGGCATATTCAGAAAAAGTCGTAGACCATTACGAAAACCCGCGCAATGTCGGCTCCTTCGACAAGGGAGACGCTGCGGTTGGCACCGGCATGGTCGGTGCGCCGGCTTGTGGCGACGTGATGAAGTTGCAGATCAAGGTCAACGCTCAGACCGGCGTGATCGAAGACGCACGCTTCAAGACCTATGGTTGTGGCTCGGCCATTGCCTCGTCGTCGCTGGTTACCGAATGGGTCAAGGGCAAGACGCTGGATCAGGCAGCCGCCTTGAAAAACAGCCAGATCGCCGAAGAACTGGCCCTGCCGCCCGTGAAGATCCATTGTTCCATCCTGGCCGAAGACGCGATCAAGGCCGCCGTGGACGACTACAAAAAGAAGCACAGCCACTGACATGTCCGTATCGCTTTCTGAAGCCGCGGCGCGGCACGTCAACCGCTACCTGACCAAACGTGGCAAGGGTGTGGGCGTGCGTCTTGGTGTCAAGACCACGGGGTGCTCCGGCCTGGCCTATACGCTTGAATACGTCGACGAAATGGCGCCGGAAGACGTGGTGTTCGAGGAACACGGCGTGAAGGTACTGGTTGATCCGAAGAGCATGGCCTATATCGAAGGCACGCAACTCGACTACGTGCGTGAAGGGTTGAACGAAGGGTTCAGGTTCAACAACCCGAACGAGCGAGACAAGTGCGGTTGCGGCGAATCGTTCCGGGTGTGAACGGGCGCTACGGTATTGACGGGCGGACACGGCATGGGTGACAAGCCGCTGACGCTGGCATCGAACGACTTCGAACTGTTCGCAGTGCCGGCGCGTTTTGTGCAGGACACCGCCGCACTCGATGCGCGCTGGAAAGAGTTGCAACGCGAAGCACACCCAGACCGGTTCGCAGCGCAGGGCGTCGCCGCGCAACGTCAGGCCATGCAATGGTCGGTACGGATCAATGAGGCGTACCAAAGGCTCAAGCATCCGCTCAAGCGGGCTGCGTATCTGTGTGAACTGGCAGGCGCACCGATCAACGCCGAGAACAACACCGCGATGCCCGCGCAATTCCTGATCGAGCAGATGCAGTGGCGCGAAGCGCTGGACGATGCGAGCAGCGAGGCCGACATCGTCCACTTGTTGAAACTGGTGAACCAGGCGCGTAAAGCCGCCTTGCAGCAATGTGAAGAGTTGCTCGACGTTCAACAGGCGCCGGATCAGGCAGTGGGACAGGTAAGGGCCTTGATGTTCATCGAGCGCTTCAGTCAAGACGTGGAATTGCGGCTTGAAAATTTTCAGAATCCGCCCGCCGTAGTGGCGGGCACAGCAGGGCAGGCGAATTGACGCACTGACCGACGATATCCATGGCTTTATTACAGATTTCCGAACCGGGCCACACGCCCAATCCACATGAACGCCGCCTGGCGGTGGGCATTGACCTGGGCACGACACATTCGCTAGTGGCTGCGGTGCGCAGTGGTGTTGCCGAATGCCTGCCCGATGAAGACGGCCATGTGATCCTGCCGTCTGTGGTGCGCTACCTGGACGGCGGTCGGCGTCAGATCGGTCGCGAGGCCTTGAAGGCCCTGGCGCAGGACCCGCAAAACACCGTGGCGTCGGTCAAACGTTTCATGGGGCGCTCGCTGGCCGACGTGGCCGACCGTGAACATCTGCCGTACCAATTCATCGATAAGCCCGGCATGCTGGCAATACAGACTGCCGGCGGCGAGAAGTCGCCGGTCGAAATCAGTGCCGAGATCCTGGCCACTTTGCGCTACCGCGCCGAGGACACGTTGGGTGATGATCTGGTGGGCGCGGTCATCACGGTGCCGGCGTATTTCGACGACGCGCAACGTCAGGCCACCAAGGACGCGGCCAAACTGGCTGGTCTGAATGTATTACGCCTGATCAACGAACCCACAGCTGCGGCCATTGCTTATGGCCTGGAGAACGGCAGCGAAGGGGTCTATGCGATCTACGATCTTGGCGGCGGCACTTTCGATATTTCCATCCTGCGGCTGAGCCAGGGTGTTTTCGAGGTGATAGCCACTGGCGGCGATTCGGCGCTGGGCGGAGACGATTACGACCGCGCCCTGGCCGCAGTGGTGGCTGAGCAGGCGGGGGTTGTCTTGGCAACTGCATCGGATGTGACGGCGTTCAGCATCGCGGCGCGCGCCTGCAAGGAGGCCTTGTCGAAGCAGGACACCGCCACGTTTGCCGCTCCCCTGGGCGAGCGAACCATCACGCAACAGGTCACACGTGCGCAGTTCGAGCAAGTGACCGTGGCATTGACCGCGCGCACCATTACTGCAGCGCGAAAGGCCTTGCGCGACGCGAAACTGGTGGCTGCCGATATCAAGGGCGTGGTCATGGTGGGAGGCTCGACCCGCATGCCCCAGATCCAGGCGCAAGTGGGCCGGTTTTTCGCCTGCGAGCCACTGAACAATCTCAATCCGGACGAAGTCGTGGCGCTCGGTGCAGCGATCCAGGCGAATCAACTCGCCGGCAATCAGCCTGACGGCGACTTGCTGCTGCTCGATGTGATTCCGCTGTCGCTGGGCCTGGAGACCATGGGCGGCCTGGTCGAACGCATCGTGCCACGCAACCAGACCATTCCGACCGCAATGGCGCAGGACTTCACCACTTTCAAGGACGGTCAGACCGCACTCGCGCTGCATGTGGTTCAAGGCGAGCGCGACATGGTGGCGGATTGCCGCAGCCTGGCGCGTTTCGAATTGCGCGGTATTCCGCCGATGGTTGCCGGTGCGGCGCGAATTCGCGTCACGTTCACCGTCGACGCCGACGGCCTGCTCAACGTCTCGGCGCAGGAACTGCTCAGCGGCGTGCAGGCGCAGATCGACGTCAAACCCAGCTATGGCCTGGACGACGGCCAGATCGCCAAGATGCTGCAGGACAGCTTCTCGACCGCCCAGTCGGACATGCGCTCGCGCGCCATTGCCGAGGCCCGTCTGGACGCCGAACGCCTGTTGCTGGCCACACAAACCGCACTGGACGCAGATGCGGATCTGCTCGCTTCTGACGAACACGCCGCCGTGCTGGCCCTGATGCAGACGGTGCGCGAGGTGCTGGTGTCAGACGACCCTGCGGTAATCGAGGCCGCCTGCAAGGCACTGGCCCAAGGCACCGAGAGTTTTGCCGCCATGCGCATGAACCGCGGTATCCGCAAGGCACTCGCGGGCAAGAATATCGAAACCGTCTGATCAAGAAAATCGAGCGACAGCACACGCCATGCCCATCATCAAGATACTGCCGCACGCCGAATATTGCCCACAGGGCGCAGAGATTTCTGCGCCGACCGGCACGTCCATCTGCGAAGCGTTGCTGGACAACAAGATCAATATTGAACATGCCTGCGACATGAGTTGCGCGTGCACCACCTGCCATGTGATCGTGCGCGAGGGCATAAGCTCGCTTAACGAGCAGGACGAAAGCGAGGAAGACCTGCTCGACCGGGCCTGGGGTCTGGAGCCGAACTCGCGCCTGAGTTGCCAAGCCATCCTGGCGCAGGACGATCTGGTGGTGGAGATTCCGCGTTACTCTATCAACCACGCCAAAGAGAACCACTGAACCCGCGCCATGCGTCAGATCTTCCTGGATACCGAAACCACCGGCCTGTCGCCGGATAACGGCGACCGCATCATCGAGGTCGGCTGCGTTGAACTGCTGCACCGCAAGCTCACCGGCAACAACAAGCATTTCTATCTGAATCCGGGGCGCGACAGCCACGAGGAAGCATTGCGGGTGCACGGCATCAGCAACGAGTTCCTGCGTGACAAGCCGGTGTTTGCGGCGGTGGCTGATGAACTGATGGAATATCTGGCCGGCGCCGAGATCATCATTCACAACGCACCGTTTGATGTCGGCTTCCTCAACAAGGAACTGGCGCTAATCGGCCGCGGCCCCTTCCCACCCAACGTGGGCACAATCGTCGACACCTTGGCAATGGCCAAGGAGATGTTCCCCGGCAAACGCAATTCGCTGGATTCCTTATGCGACCGGCTCGATGTCGACAATTCGGGTCGCACATTGCACGGCGCCTTGCTCGATGCCGAGCTGCTCGCCGACGTCTACATCAATATGACCCGCGGCCAGGAAGCCTTGTTGATGGAGACCGACACAGGGGCTGACGAGGTCGGCGCTGTCGCCTATGTCGATTTGCGAAGCTTTGACCTGCCGGTGCTGCAAGCCAGCGATGCCGAACGCGAGGCCCATGCGCAGGTGCTCAAGGAACTCGACAAGGCCAGTGGCGGCAAAGTCTTGTGGCCGGCGCCGGAAGCGGCCTGATGCTGTGGCATAATTTGCGGCTGTTCCGGCAACGGCGACAGGGCGGTTAGCTCAGGGGTAGAGCACAGCATTCACACTGCTGGGGTCGGAGGTTCGAAACCTCCACCGCCCACCAGGATATTCATGAAATGGACTTGCGAGCGATCGCAGGTCCATTTTTTTACGCTGCTTGCCTGGCGCCCGGCGCGGTCAAAGGATCACGGGCGCCAACTGCCTGGCGCGTGAACCCATTTTTCCGCGTTCTGCGGCATATACCGCTTGCCAATGGCTCAGGCGTTGGAAATGCGGCTGACGAGCGCCTTGGTGAAGCTCGCCGTGTTCGCCGTACCGCCCAGATCACCCGTGCGCACCTTGTCGATGTTCAGCGTAGCGTCGAGCGCCTGACGCAAGCGCGTGGCCTTGTCGGTGAGCTTGGTGTGGTCGAGCATCATCGCCGCCGCCAGCAACAGTGCGGTCGGGTTGGCGATGCCCTTGCCGGTGATGTCGGGCGCTGACCCGTGCACTGCTTCGAAGATCGCCGCGTCAGCGCCGATATTGGCGCCGGGAGCCATTCCAAGGCCTCCAACCAGACCAGCCACCAGATCGGACAGGATGTCGCCAAACAGGTTGGTGGTGACCAGCATGTCGAACTGCCAGGGATTGAGCACCAGCTTCATTGCACATGCGTCGATGATGACCGAGTCGACTTCAAATTGGCCCTTGTATTTGCGTTCGTACAGTTCCAGACCGGTCTCCAGGAAGATGCCGGTCAAGGCTTTCATGATGTTGGCCTTGTGCACGATGGTGACCTTCTTGCGGCCCATGGCGACGGCTTGATCGAAGGCAAACTCGAGCAGGCGCCGGCAGCCAGCGCGGGTGTTGATGCCTGTGGCCATGGCCACGGCGTGCGGGTCATCGTCGATCTGCACGAAATGTTCGTGGCCGATATACAGACCTTCGAGGTTCTCGCGTACGACCACCAGGTCGATCTTGTCGAAGCGGCCACCGGGAATGATGGTCAATGCGGGCCGTAGATTCGCGTAAAGCTTGAATTCCTCCCGCAAACGCACGTTCGATGAGCGATAACCGCCGCCCGAAGGTGTCTCCAACGGGCCCTTGAGTGCCAGGCGGGTGCGGTGGATGCTGTCGAGCGTGGCTTGTGGCAGCGGATCACCCGCCACCTTCACGCCTTCGAGGCCGGCGATCTGGCGGTCCCAGGCAAAAGGCGCTTGCAGCGCTTCGAGCGCCGCCAGTGTGGCGTCGACGATTTCAGGGCCGATGCCGTCACCGGGAATAAGGGTGGCGGGAATGGTGTTTGTCATGGAATTCGATACTCGCGATGGCGGCGTGAAGCCTGAGTGCCTGATTATGCGCGGCTCGAAATTGACAGACGTCATGGCGTGACAGTGTTGCGTGCCGGCTTCTTCGAAGCGGCTTGCAACACCAGGCGACTGCGTTCACTGCCTGCGCGCTAGCGGCCGAAACGTGGTGCGCGTTTCTCGAAAAACGCGGCCGCACCCTCGCGGAAATCGGCACTGGCGAACAGTCCAGGCGCGTTGTCCCGCTGGTAAGTCAAGGCCTGTTCTGGCTACATGGGTGATTGGCGCAGGCCGTTCTTGATACGGCCGTAGGCGCGTTGGGGTCCTCGCGCCAGTTGCTGGGCCAGCACCAGTGCCTCGGCCAGTGCCGTGCTGCCGTCAGCCGCGCCGTGGTCGGCCAGGCCACAGCTGACCGCCTGGGTCGCATCGATTTCTGTTGCCAGCAACATCATCCTAGGCGAACCGTTGGGATGTTTGGATTTTCTATTGAGTGTTCGGTAGAAGTCGGCCTTGGACGCCAACAGGCGATAGGCCACAGAGCATTCCCCTGACCCCCTATACCCCGTTGCTGCTCAACTCGACAACCCCTCGCGGCGACTGAAACGTCGCAACGATGTTCGCCGGACCTGCGTTGATCGCAATCCCCGTCAGTCCGATGGCCTTATAGGCCAACTGGAGTTTGTCGGCTGACGGATGCGTGACCACGAGGGTCTGCAGCGAAACGCCCGAGCGAGGCAAGCTGTTCCTCGGGTGCAGCCGCAGGGGATCAGCGTCATCCGCCTTGCCCCATTGAATCAACGTGGGAAGCGCGCCGTCAAACAGCCGCTGCCCGTCTTCCCGGACCGTAATCTGCCACTGCAACAGGCCGGGACGCGAATGCCGACTGGCTTGCACCGCGGGTCCACGTTCGATGTCCAGCGCTCTCAGGGCCGTACGCCCGGCCTGAATGTCAGTTGTACTGGCCACAAAATGCACCAGACGCGGCTCAACCGCAACTGCGGCTTGTACGGCCAAATCATCCATGTCAAACCAGCGCTTGCGCGGGGCAATTGATGGTCGCGTAGCGCCCTCATTGACGGCAATGATCTCAAGATAGGCGAGCGGTTTGGCCGGTGTGGCGATCTTGAACAAGCGGTTGTGCGTGCCAAACTGCGCATGCTCGCCGCCAGGTCCCGGGGTGATACCAAAGGTGGCCTCGCACCATTTCACGCCCTGGTCAAGGGTCTTCGCCACAACTACCAAGTGATCAATCTGAGTTTTCATAGTCCGTCCGGAACATTCAAGCCCCGATTGTCGCGTGAACCCTTGATCGAAAAGAATCGACAAACCGCCAATGGGAATCAGCGCGTCAACCAGTCCGGGTTCACAACACGTTCAGGTGCCCCGTCTTGACAAGAATCAGGCAGCCGTCCTGGCTGAAGGGCTGATGCTGGCTCAGATGCGGACTGCGTATCCAGTGGCCGGCCGGGTAATCACCGAATTCGTCTGAGAACACCCCTTCGAGCACGAATATTTCCTCGCCACCGTGGTGGCGATGGGTCTGGAACCGCGTGCCTGGCGCCCAGCGCACCATCGCGGTGTGGGTGGTGCCTGTGCTGGCCAGCGGCAGCACTGTCAGACCGGCAGCGACACCCGGATGCCACTTTGCCTGGCGGGTATCTATGGCGCATTGCAAGGTATCTCCGGGCAACATGTAGCGCAGTTTGACGAACAGGGTGCAGCCATCGGTCGAATAGGGCGCGTGGCACGTGCCAGGCGGGTTCCTGAGATAGCTGCCAGGCCCGTATTCGCCGTTGGCATCGCCGAACGTGCCGTCAAGAACGACGATCTCTTCGCCCAGGTCATGCCGGTGCTCGGCGAAGCGTGCTCCCGGTGCATAACGCACCACTGACGTGGCCCGTGCGACTTCGCCACCGTCGCGTTCGAGCATGCGCCGTTGCACCAGCGGAGAGGGCGAAGTTTGCCATGGCAGTTGGGTGCTGTCGACGACGCAGCGTAGTGCCCAGTCGGTGTTGAGCCGGATCTCGTTCATTGCGCCAGTCCTCCCACGGCTAACAGGCAAGACGAGGCCGCCACCATGGTGAGCTGCAGGCGCAAGGGCAGCCAATGATGGAGTTTAAACTGGGCATAGGTGGCGCGATCGATCGCGAAACACAGGCCGAGCGATACGGCCAGCAGCACCAACCCTGCTGACGGCGAAAGCAACAGTGCGAGCCATGCAAGCAGCGATGGAACTACACCCCAGACCAAGTGGAATACCGGCGTGCGTTCGGAGGGGACCTGCATTGCCAGGCCCCAATGGATGGCGCCCAGGAAGCTGGTGATGGTTGCGCCATATGCTTTCAATGCAAAGGCGGCAGCCATGTGATCCGTCGCGGGAAGCCACCACGCCATGGCGGCGAGCACCACAAATGGAATAAGCCCTGCATATCCAAGCCATCGCGCGGCTCTGGGCAAGGGATATACGTGGGATGTTTGCATGAATGAACGGAAAGCGGGGCAACAAGAAAGAATAAACGCCATCTGGCACGCAGGAGCAGGCCGGTTGTGGCAGCATCAGGATCCTTTTGATTCTGCGGCAATATGCCCGACGTTGCCCGTCAGCAGCCTTTGACCCACTGATGCACCCATTGAATGTACTTGGCACCGAACTGCTCGCCTGTTCGTTTGACCCGCTGACCGGATTCCTGCGCGACGGATGTTGCCATACCGATGCCCAGGATCACGGCACCCATGTAATTTGCGCGCGCTTGACGGCTGCGTTCCTGGCTTTCTCGCGCGAGAGCGGCAATGACTTGTCGACACCGCGACCGGAATATCGCTTTCGAGGCCTGCAACCAGGGGATCGCTGGTGCCTGTGTGCCTTGCGCTGGAAGCAAGCGCTGGACGCAGGTGTCGCGCCCGGCGTAATTCTGGCGTCCACCCACCAGAACGCACTTGAGATCGTGACGCTGGCGCAATTGCAGGCACACGCCTTCTAGGTCACGCACCGTGGGGATCAGCGGCAATTGGCGTGCGCCAGCCAAGGCCTTGCGGCCGGCCCCCCCTGTTTGGGGGAGAATGTGCCGGATGTTGCCAACGGATTGCGCACAATGGGTTTGAAAAAACTGGGTCGGTACGACATCATTCGCATAGTGGGCAAGGGTGCGATGGGGATGGTGTACGAGGCGCGTGACCCCAACCTCGAGCGGCGCGTGGCGATCAAGACCATCAAGGTCGACGCCTTGTCGCAGGAAGCTTCGGCTGAATACGAGGCACGGTTTCGCACCGAGGCCCACTCTGCGGCCCGTTTGCAGCATCCCCACATCGTCAGCGTCTACGACTCGGGCCGGCACGGCGACATGGCCTATCTGGTGATGGAGTTCGTCCAGGGTGATGACCTCAAACAGTTGCTCGACCGCGGCATCACGTTCACGCTGGCGCAGGCTACGCACATGATGTGTGACCTGCTGTCAGCGCTGGACTATGCACATCGCCAGAACATCGTGCACCGCGATGTCAAACCGGCCAACCTGCTGATCGAAGCCAACGGGCGGGTCAAGTTGACCGACTTCGGTGTGGCGCGTATTCAGGACGCGGGTGACGCCACCCGTACCCGTGGCTCCATGGTCGGTACGCTGAAATACATGGCGCCAGAACAGGTCCAGGGTCTGGCGGTCGATGCACGCGCCGACATCTTTGCCGCGGGCGTCCTGCTCTACCAATTGCTCACGGGGCGACGGCCGTTTGATGGAGAAAGTGACTTCGCCATCATCCAGCAAATTGTTGCTTCTGCGCCGGCGGCGCCGTCCACGCTCAATGCGCAACTGCCCCCGGCGATCGATGCGGTGGTGGCGCTGGCGCTGGCGCCATTGCGCGAGCAGCGGTTCGCCAGCGCCCAGGTATTTGCTGTTGCACTGGAGGCGGCCGTGGCCACTGCTGCCGACCAGACCATTGTGCCGCCACCGGGCATGCGTCCCGCAGTGGAGTGGGGCGGAACTGGCGCGAATGCCAAGCGCGGGTCAGGCCGATCTGGCGGCGGCAACAACAGCGGTCTCGCGGCCAGGGGTGATACGTCTGGATCGACGGTGACGCAGGAACTCGAACTGGTCTACTGGAAGGATGTCAAGGACTCGGACGACCTGGCCGATCTGCAAGGATTTCTCGATCGTTTCCCGCATGGCATCTATGGCGACCTGGCGCGTCGCCGCTTGAAGCGGCTGGGCGGTCAGGAACGAGGTGAGCAGACCGGGACCGCGCTGCAGACCCGTGTGATGGACAGGGGCGGTGCGCACACCGGCTTTGCCGACACCGAGCAGATGACGGATGACACCGTGCATGTCGAACGCAGTCCCGGCAGCGCCGATTCTTATGCTGTGAGCGAGGACGAACAGACCTTGGCAGTTGCCCCGGACAGGTGGACGACCGACGCCGAGTCAGTGGAGTCTGCGCCCGCTGGCGAGGCGATGCCAGAGGTGCTGGGCACGCAAAACGCGTCGGGTCATGTGCACGCCAAGCAACCCGATGGCGCTGAACATCGTGTGGCGTCCGCGGCGCGCTCGCAGCCGGTCAGGCGCTGGGCCATGGTTGCATCGTTGCTGGTGGCCTGTGTACTGACTTTTTGGGGCTACGGAACGGTGACGGATTCGGAACCGGCGCAGACTTCCATACCCTTGGGCACTCCAACAGCGGGTGAGGTTGCCGTCGGGGTGGTCGCGGCGACGGCATCGGAGTCGGCCGCCGTGCCGTCGTCGGTCGCAGCGGCTGATCTGCCCGCTGAACCGTCATCGGCGGCCACAAGTGCCTTGCAGGCAGCGTTCGCCGTGCGACCCGCGCCGACTGTCGCCCAGGACAAGCCCATTGGCGCAAAGGTCATCGCCGATGCGCCAAAAGGAGCGGCCGCGACCGCCGCCACGTCCACCGCCACGTCCACCACCACGTCCACCACCACGTCCACCGAAAGGGCGGCGCCGGAGGCCCCATCGCCGCTGGCCCTGCCAGGCAAGTCGGTGAAGCCCCGTAGGACCGAACCGGTCGCCGCAGTGGGGGGCGATTCGGCTAGCCCTGAAAAGGCTTGCGAAGGCCGCATATTGCTGGGGTATCAAACCTGCATGAGCGACCAGTGTGCCAAGGCAGAATTCGCCGGTCGTGCAGTCTGCCGGCAGCGGCGAATGGCGGAGCAGGCACGCGACTTACAGCACAACAACCGCAATTGACGCAGCGGCGCGATAGCCGCGCCGGCCAAGCGACCGCGGCGCTTATGACGCTTATTGCGCGGCCCAGCCGCCGTCCATGTTCCAGGCCACGCCGCGCACGTTTTTGCCTGCGGGTGAACAGAAAAACACAGCCAACGCACCCAGTTCTTCCGGCGTGGTGAATTGGAGCGAAGGCTCTTTCTCGCCCAGCAGCAGCGCGATGGCCTCGTCGTTCGACACGCCGTTGCTGGCAGCTTTGGCGTCGACCTGTTTTTGTACCAGCGGCGTCAACACCCAGCCCGGACAAATCGCATTGCAGGTGACGCCGCCCACCGCGTTTTCCAGCGCGGTGACCTTGGTCAGCCCCACAATGCCGTGTTTGGCCGCGACATAGGCTGATTTTTCTGCCGAACCGACCAGTCCATGCACTGACGCGACGTTGATGATGCGGCCCCATTTGGCAGCCTGCATCGCCGGCAGTGCGAGTCGGGTGGCGTGAAAGGCGCTGGAAAGGTTGATCGCGATAACCGCGTCCCAGCGCTCGGTCGGGAAATTTTCAATGCGCGACACATGCTGGATGCCGGCGTTGTTGACCAGGATGTCGACGCGGCCAAAGCGCTCAGCTGCGAAGCGCATCATCGCGTCGATCTCGGCCGGCTTGCTCATGTCGGCACCGTGGTAATCGACCTTGACGCCATGCTGGTTGATCGCCGCCTTCGGGCCTTCCACGTCGCCGAACCCGTTCAGAATGATGTTGGCACCTTGTTGCGCCAGCGCCTGGGCAATCCCCAGGCCAATGCCGCTGGTGGATCCTGTTACCAATGCTGTCTTGCCCTTGAGCATGATGATTCTCCAATTGAATTACGATCTATCGAGAACCGTCATTTTGTCTCTGTTTTGTCCCTGCACCTTTTGCCATGAATTCCATCGCCCCCGAACTGCACCATGTGAAATGTCCCGATGCCCAGGGAGGCCATGACATGGCGTATTGGCAATGGGGTGACCCCGCCGCATCGCATGTCGTTGTATGTGTCCACGGCCTGTCACGCCAGGGCCGTGACTTCGATGTGCTGGCGCGAGCTCTGTGTGCGCGTAGCGGCAATGTTCTGCGGGTGGTGTGCCCCGATGTCGCAGGCCGTGGCCAGAGCGATTGGCTCAAGGAGCCGATGGGCTACCAGATTCCCCAATATGCGGCCGACATGTTGGCGCTGATCGCCCGGTTGCAGCCGACCACCCTGGACTGGGTTGGCACCAGCATGGGCGGATTGATCGGCATGGTCTTGGCTGGTCAGCCCGACCTGCCGTTGCCGGTGCGGATCCGCCGCCTGGTGCTCAACGACGTCGGGCCGGTCGTGCGCTGGGAAGCGCTGGAGCGAATTGGCACTTATCTGGGCCAGACGGGCAGATTCACGTCGGTGCAGCAGGCCGCCGACGCGATGTGGGCGATTTCGACCAGTTTCGGTCCGCACACGCCGGAGCAATGGCTCGCCTTGTCGCGCGCCATGGTCAAACCGATTCCCGGCGAGGATGGCGTGTACACATTGCACTACGACCCGGCCATTGCGGTGCCATTTCGTACCCTTACGCGCGAGTCTGCCTTGCAGGGCCAGGAGGCCATGTGGAAACTGTATGACGGCATCCAGGCCCAGACCTTGTTGTTGCGTGGCGCCGAGTCCGACCTGCTGTCGCACGAGACGGCCATGGACATGAGCGCACGTGGTCCCAGGGCCCGTCTGGTGGAATTCGGCGGCGTTGGCCATGCGCCCACGCTGATTGCCGAGGACCAACTGGCCACGGTCTGCAACTTTGTGCTGGGGCCTGAATCGACGGCGCGCGGATGAAGACAGGCGAAGTAGACCTGCAGACCGACCCGGGCACGCTGCCACTGATCGAAGCTGCTGCGGCCGGTTCGGCGGCTGTTCCTGAACCGGACCAGGTGCTGGAACGGGTACGTGCCTTTGCCGAACCGTTGATTGCAGACGAATCGCTCGACACCGGAGAGGGCACGTTGGCACATGCGCAGGCCGTGGCCCGGATCATTGCTTCCATCGGTGGCTCCGAGTTCATGCAAGGCGCGAGTTATCTGGTCTATGCCTGCGAGCATCTGACACGTCCGCAGGAGGCGATCAGCAAGCGTTTTGGCCGCAACCTGGCTGATCTGGCGATGGAAACAACCAAACTGGTGCGGCTGCAGCGCCAGACGGGTTCAGGTGCGCGCGGTGATCTGCCAGGTACGTCGACCGTCATGCCGCAGGCGACGGCCGCGCAGGTGGAGAACGTGCGCAAGATGCTGCTGGCGTTTTCGCGCGACCTGCGCGTGGTCATGTTGCGCCTGGCCTCGCGGCTGCAGACACTGCGCTACTACGCGGCCAACCGCAAGCGCCCGCCACCCGAAGTGCCGTCCGAAGCCTTGCTGGTGTTTGCACCGCTGGCCAACCGGCTCGGCATCTGGCAACTCAAGTGGGAGATCGAAGACCTGGCGCTGCGTTTTCTGGAGCCCGAAACCTATCGCGATGTCGCACACAAGCTCGAGCAAACGCGGGCCCAGCGTGAACTCGCAGTCGAACAACTGCGTGCGCAATTGCAGTTCGACCTGCACAAAGACGGCGTCGTGGCCACCGTGCAGGGGCGGCCCAAACACATCTACAGCATCGTCAAGAAGATGCGCGGCAAGTCGCTCGATTTTTCGCAGGTGTATGACATCTGTGCCTTGCGGGTCATCGTGCCCACCGTGGCCGATTGTTACCAGGCGCTTGGCGCGGTTCACCAGCGTTTCAGCCCGGTGCCCGAGGAGTTCGACGACTACATCGCCAAGCCCAAGGCCAATGGTTATCGTTCGCTGCACACCGTGGTGCGCGACGCGCAGGATCAACCCATCGAAATCCAGATCCGGACCCAGGAGATGCATGACCATGCCGAACATGGCGTGGCCGCGCACTGGCTGTACAAGGAGTCGGGCATCAAGGGCTACGCGGGCGTGGCCGCCACCGGTCAATACGAGGCCAAGATCGCGGTGCTGCGTCAGTTGCTTGACTGGGAGCGCGAGTTGTCCGGCGACCGGGCCCAGGGCCTGTTCGAGGATCGCATCTATGTGTTGACACCGAATGCAGCCATCGTCGAGTTGCCCGAGGCCGCCACGCCACTGGACTTCGCCTACAGCGTACACACCGACCTGGGGCACCGTTGCCGCGGCGCGCGGGTCGACGGCGCCATGGTGACGCTCAATACGCCGCTGCGCAATGGCCAGACGGTGGAGATCACCACGGCCAAGGAGGGGGGGCCGTCGCGCGACTGGTTGATCCCGGAGCAGGGTTACCTGGCGAGCCACCGCGCACGCTCCAAGGTGCGCGCCTGGTTCAATGCACAGGCGGCAGATGCCACCATCGCGCGCGGGCGCGAGGCCGTCGAGAAACAGTTGCAGCGTGGGGGCAAGACCTCGGTCAACCACGATGCGCTGGCCGGGCGCCTGGGTTTCGGCGGCGCCGAGGATCTGTTCCAGGCTGTCGGCAAGGACGAGTTCTCGCTGCGCAACATCGAACAGGCACTCAGGCCGGCGGAGCCGCCTGCGCCAGTGCAAGATGCGCCCTTGATCAAGGCGCCCACGGCCCCGGGCAAATCGGCCGGTGGTGGTGTGCTGGTCGTGGGCATCGATTCGCTGCTGACGCAGTTGGCGCGTTGCTGCAAGCCGGCGCCACCCGACCCGATCAGCGGCTTTGTCACCCGTGGCAAAGGTGTCAGTGTGCACCGCGCCGACTGCTCCAATCTGCGCGAACTGACCTCGCGCACGCCGGAGCGGGTGATCGAGGTCGAATGGGGCGTAGCCCGGGGCGAGCGTCCCCCGGTCTATCCGGTGGACGTGGCGGTGCAGGCCGCTGACCGCCATGGCTTGCTGCGCGATATCTCCGAGTTGTTCGTCAAGGAGAAGATGAATGTCATCGGTGTGCAGACCCAGACCGTGCGCGATCAGGCCTGGATGATCTTTACCGTCGAGGTCACCGACGCCGAGCGGCTGCAACAGGTGATCCGGTTGGTGGCCACGCTGCCGGGTGTGCGCTCGGCACGCCGGCGCTGACTGCGACCTGCCTTAGTCGACCAGCGCGTCGGCGCGTTGTCCGGCGCGTTCGATATGAATCGGCAATACGCGCCCGTAAAGCTGCAGTGTTCGCTCCGGGCTTCCCACCATGCCGGGCTCTTCGGCAAAGCTGAAGATGGCAACATAACGTGGTCTGCTGCCGGCGAGCGCAGTCACCCGGTGCAATGCATGGCGGCCCTTGAAAATCTGCAGATCGCCGGGCTCGAGCCGCAGCGTCTTGATGCGTGTCGGGTCGCCGTCGAGCACCGCTCCGACACCGGCATAGTTTTCGTCGGTGCTGGTGCGAAGGAAAGGGCTGTATTCAAAGTCGCCGCCCGACTCCGCGTTCTGGATCGCCAGGGTCACGGTGTAGTTGTTGGTGTCAAAGTGCCACGGAAAGCCGTTTCCTTGCCCTGCCAGGTTGACGATCACGTCGGCCAGCGGATCGGCATACCGGTAAAAGTGTTCTTCGCCAAGTGCGTCGCGCACGAAGGGCGCAAACGCCGGCCATTCGTAGATGCTGCGCAGCAGACTGTCGGGCCCGAAGTGGTCGGCTGCAACGAACGCATTGGAGCGGTCGTAGAACCGTCGCAACGGGTGATGCTCCGCCAAGTCGGGCCGGTCCTGTGTGAAGTAGGCGTTGGTGCGGTTGAAGTTGCGATGCCCGTGCACCGCAACACGGTCGCATTCGCGCACCAGGGAGTCAATGGCCGAGGGGCGGACAAATCCCTTGAGAACTGCACAACCATCGCGTTGCAGTGCCTCGCGCGTGTGCGCAATCAAACCCTCGCGCGCCACACCCGCGTCGGCTACAGGGTAACGATCCAGATCCAGAAATGCGCGGAAATCGGCGGACATGGTGTGTCTTTCTGATGGCGATCAATGGAATTTGCGTTTTGTGACGCCCTGATGCCGCGCAGTATAGGGCCAGTTGGCCCGCGCCAAGTGCCAATCGTCAGACCGTGCGTGCCCGCACGCGGGCGCCGTCGCGGACCGTGGTCGGCGGGTATACGATGACCCGGTCACCGGCCTTCAATCCCTTCACGATCCAGGCGTCGCTGCTGTTGCGTTCGCCAAGGGTGACGGTCTGCAAGCGCGCGCGACCGTCATCGAGCACGAACACGGCATGGCCTTGGGTCGTGCCGTCTGCGCCGCCAGGCATAGGGAACACTGCGCTGACCGGCACCTGCAGCACCGCGTCTTCGTGGCGGGTGACGATGCGCACGCCGACTCGGTAACCGTCGCCCAGCGCCTGCCACTGGTCATGCGCGCTGGTGATGTCAATCAGCACATTGACCCGCTGCTCCTCGACGCCCAGTGCCGACACTTTGGTGAATGCCGCTGGTTCGGTCATGCGCACCTCGCCCTGCAGGATCCGGGGACCGCCCCAGCGCTCGATGCGCACCGGGCTGCCAGGCCGCGCCAACAGAGCGTCGCTGGTCAGCAATTCGGCCACAACCTCCATCCGGCGGGTGTCGCCGATCTCGATCAGCGGCGTGCCCAGTGGCACGACGCCCTCGCTCGTGTGATGCCGCTTGAGCACCTGCCCGGCGACCGGGGAACGCACGACAAACGCGGCGCCGCCCGCGCCGGATCGCACACTTGCCAGCGCCGCGCGGGCTTGCGCCAGGTTGTGGCGCGCGATCTGTTCGCCTTCGCTGGCGGCCATCAGGTTGCTCTCGGCGGTGCGTGTGGCCAACCGGTCGTTGTCGATGCGGTTCGGCGATACGAATCCTTGTTGTGCCAATTGTTCGGTTCGCTTTTGCGTCAGGCGTGTCTGCTCCAGCGCGAGCTTGGCGGCATTGACCCCACTGGTCGCCTGCAAAACAGCCGCCTGCGCGGCGCCGATGCGCGCATCCTGCTCACGCAGGCTGCGCTCGTCCAGCATCGGGCTGAGCGCGGGCGTCAACGTGGCAACCGCGTCACCGGCCTGTACCTTGTCACCTTCGCGCAGCGTCATGCGCTGCAGGCTGCCGGCCAGCGGCGCGGAGACGATGTAGCGCTCGCGTAGCCGGGTGCGGGCGTCTTCATCAATCGTGGTTTCGAACAGGCCGACGCGGGCCTGCGCCACCTCGACCTCGATCGGGCGTGGTGCAAACGCCCAGACCACAAGGGCGGCCAGTGCGGCCAGGCTCAGGCCGGTGTACAGCAGGGTCTTGCGTTGCATGTTTTCCTTTTACTCCCTCGTCTTGAGTGCCGCCACCATGTCGAGCCGGTCGATGCGTCGGCGCACCACCAGCGCACTGGCCAGGCCGGCGGCCACGACGCAGATCGCGGCCCACGCATAGGTGTGCACCGAAATCACCACCGGGAAATGGAACTGATCGTTTTGCAGCAAAGCCGCGATCAGATGCACCAGGCCCAGGCCCAGGGCCATGCCCATTGGCAAGGCAGCGGCAATCGACAAGGCCATCTCGCCGAGCAGCAGGCCGGACACTTCGGCGCGCGTGAAGCCCAGTACGCGCAGGCTGGCCAGCTCCCAGGTTCGTTCGGCCAGCGCGATGCGCGCATTGTTGTAGACCACGCCGATAGCGATCACGCTGGCAAAGATGGTCAGCACCGTGCTCATGATGCGAATGTTGCGCGCGCTGATCTCCTGCATGTTGCGCAGGGTGGTTGCCTTGCTGAACGCGCCGGCCACGCCCGGCATGCGCCGCGTGGCGGCCAGCACCGCGTCCTCCTGGCCAGGTACCAGCGACAAGGCAAAGACGTTGGCCAGGTCACCGTCGCCGAGCAGCCGGTTCAGCGCGTCGCGGCGCATGTAGACGTTCAGCCCCATCATTTCGCTGACCGTGGCCTGAACTACCAGCTCCAGCGTGCGGGTGCGCCCCTCGAGCACCTCGACCTGCAGCGCGTCGCCTACCTGCACATCGAGTTTGTCGGCGAGCCGGTCGGTCAGCACCAGTCCGTCGCCATCGATGCGGTGTTCGCGCTGATGCAGATCGATGATGCGGCTGAGTTGGCCCGCGGCGTCGTGACCCTGAATCTGGCTGCGTTCGCGCAGGTGGCCATGGACCAGCGTGACGGGCACCGTGCGGCGCGATTCGACGCTGCGCACACCGGGAAGGCGTTGCAAAACGTGCCTGGCATGGGCGGGCACGGCTTCCGGTGTCCAGACCGAAAGATCGTTGCGCATGGCCAGCTGGAACTGGGTGTCCACAATGTAGTCGATCGCATCGCTGAAGAAGTTGCCCATGATCACGATTGCTACGGAAGCCGCAACGCCGCCGATGGACAAGGCGCTGCGCCAAGGTCGGCGCTCCATGTTGCGCAGGATCATGCGCAGCGCAGTGGGCATGCCGGTGACGCCGAGCCGCTCCAGCACCGTTCGTCGATAGTGGCCCGGCGCCGGCGGGCGCATGGCCTCGGCCGGTGCCAGGCGCACCGTGGCACCGATCGCATTGAGCGTTCCGAATACGGCGGTTGCAACCGTCAGCAGCACGCTGGTGACGATCAGCCAAGGTGCCATATGGTGTCTGAATTCAGGAAAGCGAAAGAACTCGGCGTACAGGTCGGTGAACATGCCACCCACCACGTATCCCAGCGCCAGTCCTAGCGCCAACCCGAGCGCCACGATCACCATCACCATCTTGAGGTAGTGCACAGCGATGGCGCCATTGTCATAACCCAGCGCCTTGAGCGCGGCGATCTGCTCGCGCTGCGTGGCGACCAGGCGCGACACCACAACATTGAGCAGGAAGGCTGCGACCCCGAGAAAGATCGACGGCAACACGGTACCCAACACATGCTGGCCCTTGATCTCGTCGTTCAGCATGGCATTGGAGGTCTGCTGCGCGCGTCCGAAAGCCTCGCGGCCTCCGTAGCGTGCAAGCTGGTGCTGCAGCGCATCTATGACCGTGCGTTCGTTGGCGCCGGGCGCAAGTTTTACGGCCACCCGGTTGAACGCGCCCTGCATGTCATAGGCTGCGGCGAGTGCTTCGCGATCGAGCCAGAATACGCCGAAACCCCGCTGGTCGGGCAGGCCGCCGAGCGCGGCAAAGATGTACTCGGGTGACAGCGCAACACCGGTCATCACCAGGCTGCGGTACTTGCCGTTGATCAGCGCCGAGAGCTGATCGCCGGGTTTGAGCTGATGTGCGATGGCGAAGGTCTCCGAGATCCAGACCGGCAGGGCGCCGTCCGATCGCGCGGGTCCGGGCGACAGGCGGGTGTCGCCACCGGCCATGCCGCGCACCGTCAGCAAATTCATGCGCTGGGGTTCGCGTGCGTCCAGCCCGATCAGTTGCCCGATGATCGGGTCTGCATTGCCCTCGATGCCGATGCGAACCACCATCTCGGTGGTGGTCTGCACATCTGCCACACCGGGCAAAACGCGCAAGGTCTGGGCCAGCGCATCGGGCGCACGTTTCACGCTGGCGAATACGTCGGCGAACTGCCCGGTGGCATAAAACCGGTCACGCGCCAGTGCCAGCGAATCCACGGCCGACAAGGTGATCAGAAAACCGCCGATGCCGCTGGCCACGACCAGGGCGATGGTCAGCACCTGGCTCCACATCATGCGCAGGTCGCGTAACAGCTTGCGGTCGAGGGCCTTCAGCATGTCACCACGACAGTTCGGCCGGGGACAGCCGGTGTGTATTGGCCTCGATGCGCAGTACCTGGCCGTCGCCAAGGTAGATCACGCGGTTGGCCATGCGCGCGATCGCGGCGTTGTGCGTGATCACGATGACCGTCGTACCCAGTTCGCGGTTGACTTTTTCAATCACATCGAGCACCAGCTTGCCAGTCGTGTAGTCGAGTGCGCCGGTAGGTTCGTCACACAGCAGAACCCCGGGCTTCTTGACGATGGCCCGCGCGATCGCGACGCGCTGCTGCTCGCCGCCCGAGAGCTGGGCCGGAAAATGGTTGCGCCGCGGGCCCAGTCCGACCAGATTGATGGCCTCGTCGATGTCCATCGGATCACGCGCAATGTCGGTCACCAGCGCCACGTTTTCGTGCACCGTCAGGCTCGGAATCAGGTTGTAGAACTGGAACACGAACCCCACGTGTTCGCGCCGGTAACAGGTGAGTTCGGATTCGCTGGCCTGGCTCAATACCTGGTCGCCGAAGCGGACCTCGCCGCTGCTGGGCACGTCAAGCCCGCCCAGGATGTTGAGCAGCGTGCTTTTGCCGCTGCCCGAGGCGCCGAGCAACACAATGAATTCACCTTGGTGGATTTCCAGCGATACGTCATGCAGCGCGACAACTTCCACCTCGCCGGTGCGGTAGGACTTGGCGAGATTGTGGACACGAAAGACGGTTTCGGTAGGGGTCATGCGCAGGTAATGCTTTGCCGTCCATTGTGCTGTTCCGGCTGCGCCGCGTCTTGATGCGCATCAAGACGCGGCGGAAGGTGTCACACGCCAGTCCTGGCGGGCGCTGGCCAGAGCACAGCCTTGATCGCGCGGTGTCTGAACTGTGCCCCTGTCCGGGCCCGACGATCGGACTGGATCCATACGATCAAGTCGGCAGGGTCATGATTGCGCCATCGGCCTGGGCGCAGCCAGAAAAGCCGTTCCGTCGGGCCGTCCGTCCAGGTACAAAGACGCCGTTGCCTGCGGCGATTCGGCAATCAGCTTGCCGCGCCGGAACACCTTCAGACGGGTGGCGCGCAAGCGGATCGCTTCGATAGAGTCACGCGCCTGCAACAACACGAAGTCGGCGTGGCAGCCCGGTTCCAGGCCGTAGCCGTCGAGTTGCATGATCTTGGCCGGGTTGCATGTGACGGCGTCGAAACACTGACGCATCGCAGCCTGGCTGGTCATCTGGGCCACATGCAATCCCATGCTGGCCACCTCCAGCATGTCGCCACTGCCCAGCGAATACCAGGGGTCCATCACGCAGTCCTGGCCGAAGGCCACATTCAAACCGTGCGCCATCAGTTCCGGCACCCGGGTCATGCCGCGGCGCTTGGGGTAGCTGTCGTGGCGGCCCTGCAGCGTGATGTTGATCAGCGGATTGCTGATCACGTGCAACTGCGCCTCGGCCATCAGCGGCAGCAGTTTGGACACATAGTAGTTGTCCATCGAATGCATCGACGTCAGGTGCGAACCGGTGACACGTCCGTGCAGGCCCAGACGCTGGGTTTCGAATGCCAGCGTTTCGACATGGCGCGAAAGCGGGTCGTCCGATTCGTCGCAATGCATGTCGACCAGTTTGCCGCGCCGCGCCGCGACCTCGCACAACAGTCGCACGCTTTCAGCGCCTTCGGCCATGCTGCGCTCGAAGTGCGGAATGCCGCCGACCACGTCGACACCCAGATCCAGCGCCCGCTCCAGGTTGGCCAGGCCACCTGGTGAACGCAGCACGCCGTCCTGCGGGAAGGCCACCAGTTGCAAGTCAATGTAGGGCGCGACTCGCTTCTTGACCTCAAGCAAGGCTTCGACTGCCAGCATCGACGGGTCACTGGTGTCCACATGCGAGCGGATTGCCAGCAGTCCGCGTCCCACGGCCCAGTCGCAATACGCCAGCGCACGCTCGATTACGGCCTCGGCGGTCAGAACGGGCTTGAGCTCGCCCCACAAGGCGATGCCTTCGAGCAGCGTGCCGCTTTGATTGACCCGCGGCATGCCGTAGCTCAGCGCGGCATCCATGTGGAAGTGGGCGTCGACGAAGGGCGGGCTCACGAGCAGGCCCTGGGCATCGATGGTTTCGCGCGCCGGTGCGTCGATGACGGCGGCAAGTTCGACGATGCGCCCATCCTGTACGGCGATCGCCATCGGGCTGCGGCCGTCGGGCAGGGTGGCGTTGTGGATCAATAGATCGAGCATGCGTTTTCTCCGGAAAAAGGGGGGCAGGTCAGGGCTTCGTGAACGACACGCCATTGTCTTGGGGCACGGCCCGCGTCAATCCGTCAGAACGGTTCCTTGTGGCTGCGCAATTCCAGCTCCCAGCTCCAGGCACCGGTCGGCTGGTGCAGTGCCGCCATATAGGAGCGTGCGATGGCTTGTGGCGTCAGCGCGCCCGCGTCCTGGCTGACCATGTCCACGCCACCGTCGATGACGAAATGCACGACATGGATACCCTGTGGCCCGAGTTCGCGCGCCAGGCTTTGCGCCAGCCCGCGCAGCGCGAACTTGCCCATAGCGAACACCGACGAGCGGGCAAAACCCTTGACGCCAGCAGTGGCGCCGGTAAAGAAGATGCTGCCCCGGCCGCGCGGCAACATGCGCCGCGCCGCCTCCTGGGCCGTCGCCAGTGCCCCGACGGCCGTGATCTGGATTGCCGCGCCGGCAGCTGCGATGTCCAGGCTCAACAACTCCCCCCGGATGCGGGCGCTGGGGTTGTACAGCACGACTTCGGGTTCGCCCAAGGAGCGATCGACATCTGCGAACAGCCGGACCACGTCTTCTGGTGACGACGCATCAACCGCGAACGCAGTGGCACTGATCGCGTCGGCCAGCGGACGCAACTTCTCCAGATTGCGCGATGCGACAGCCACCTGGTAGCCGTCAGCGACCAGCGCTTGCGCGAAGGCGGCGCTGATACCGGGGCCGACACCGATGATCAATGCAACAGGTTTTTTCATGAACGGTTCCTCATGTTTGGCGGGGTAACGATCCGGTACCGGATGCCTGGATCCGGACCCGGCCCGGCAGGGGGCTGTGAAGGTAGCGGCAAGAATAGCAGGGTCACCATCGGCATTACACCCATCCTGGCCTGAACAGCCGATGCCATCTATGATGTCCTTGAGCGAACAACTGGCAGGAATGTGTCGCATGCAACATGTGAACATGGAAAATGCCGGCCTCGAGGTCAGGCAAATGCCTGTGGTCCGCGTTGGTGACGGAGAATTCGATCACTTGCGCCAGACAGGGTCGCTGGGCGCGGCCGACGTGGCGACGCGCTACTCGCCGATGACCGGAACACCTGGGCCTTCCGATGGCACAGACTGACCTTGCCACGTGGCTCAAGTTGCATGCGCTCGGCGCTTATGCCGACACGTTTGCCCTGAATGAAATCACGCTGCATGACCTGCCGCTGCTGGCAGATGCAGATCTGCGTGAGCTCGGGCTTCCGATGGGGCCGCGCAAGCGGTTGTTGGCGGCTGTGGCGGCCGATGCCGGCAACACGGACGTCGGCGTAGGACGGCAGGCGACGTCAGGCGTAGCGCCAGAGGCTGAAGTTTCCACACGGGCCGAGCGGCGTCAGCTCACCGTGATGTTCTGCGACCTGGTCGGCTCCACTGACCTGTCGGAAAAACTCGACCCGGAACATCTGCGCGAAGTGGTGCGTGCTTACCAGGCGGCGGCGGAAGAAGCGATCGGACGCTACGGCGGCCATATTGCGCAGTACCTGGGCGATGGCTTGTTGGTCTACTTCGGTTACCCGGTCGCGCATGAAGACGACGCGCTTCGCGCCGTGTATGCCGCAATCGATATTCCCAAGGCGATCGACAAGCTCAACCAGCAATTGCAGGCGCGTTTTTCGGTGCGGCTCTCGGTGCGCATCGGGATTCATACCGGGCCGGTCGTTGTGGGCGAAATGGGAGGCGACCAGCGCCAGGAGAACCTGGCCATGGGGGAGACGCCGAACCTGGCGGCCCGGCTACAGGGACTGGCCGAACCGGATACCGTGGTGATCTCCAGCGCAACCCAGCAACTGGTCGCAGGGCGCTTCCGACTCGAGTCGCTGGGGCCACACAAACTCAAGGGCCTGTCTGCTGCGCAAGTGCCGTTCAGGGTGATCGCAGAGGCGCAGACCGAGAGCCGCTTCGCCGCCAGCGCACACCCCACGCAGCATGCCATGGTTGGCCGCGAGGATGAGCTCGCGCTGCTGGTGCGACGCTGGCAACGCGCTGCTTCAGGTGAAGCGCAGACCGTGCTGGTGTCGGGCGAGCCAGGCATCGGCAAGTCGCGCCTGGTCCAGGCGCTGCGCGAGCAGATCGTCCATGAGCCGCATCGGCCGATGCTGTTTCAGTGCTCTCCGTTCCTGCAAAGTACGGCTTTCCACCCGTTCATTGCGCTGCTGCGCCGGATCGGCCGCATCGAGCCGGACCTCGAGGATGCGCTGGCGCTGCAGCGCCTTGACGCTGCACTGCGCAAGTCGAGCGCTTTCAACGAAGACGACACGCCCTTGTTTGCCAGTTTGCTCGGCTTGTCGTGTGAATTGCCGCCTGCGTTGCGTGATCCGCAGGAGCGGCGCCGGCGCAGCGTCGCGGCGCTGCTGCGTTATCTGGCCGGAATGGCTGCCGACGCGCCCGCGATTGCCATATTCGAGGACCTGCACTGGGCCGATCCGGCGACCCTCGAAGTGCTGAACCGGGCCGTGGTGGAACTCGCGGATTCCCGCGTGCTGCTGGTACTGACGTTCCGGCCGGAGTTCGCGTGTTCATGGACCGGCCAATCCCGGACCACGGCGATGGCCTTGAGTCGCATCAGTGCGCGCGAGACGGCGACGTTGGTGGCCAACATCGCCGGCGCGAACGCCGTACCCGCACGTGTGATGGAGACCATCATCAAGCGGACCGACGGGATCCCGCTGTTCGTCGAGGAGTTGACCCGGGCCGTTGCAGAGTTGGGGTCCGGCAGCGCCGCGGACAGTGACGATATTGAGGCGGCCATCCCCAGTTCACTGCACGATTCGCTGATGGAGCGGCTGGACAGGCTGGGGCCGGCCAAGGAAATCGCGCAGGCAGGGTCCGTCATCGGACGCGAGTTCAATGAAGACCAGGTCGGGCGACTGGCGGGGATTGCGCCGGAAACCGTCAATGCGTGCCTGCTGGCGTTGCAACAGGCCGGGCTGGTAACCGGGCGGACCGACGGAGTCGCTACGCGGTTCTCGTTCAAACACGCGTTGGTGCAGGACGCCGCGTACCAGAGCCTGCTGCAGGCCAGACGCAAGACCCTGCATGTCAAGGCTGCCCGGATGTTTCTGGTGCAACTTGCGCTGCCGGAGATCGTGGCCCACCATTTCGAGCAAGCCGGAGACTCTGGCGAGGCAGTCACACACTGGGGCGAAGCGGCACGCCGCGCGGCTGCACAGAGCGCACACGCGGAGGCACTGAACCACCTTTCCCGGGCGCTGACCCTGCTGGGCGTTCTGCCCGAGGACCCGGCGCGCAACATGCTGCGCTGCGATCTGCTGCTGCAACAGGCCGGCAGCATGCGGGTGCTCGACCGCTTTGACGAGGCGTTCGAGGTCCTTTCGCGGGCCGAGGCACTGGCGCTCGAGCCCGATGATGTGCGGCGTCTCGCCGACATCTGTTTTCTGCGTGGCAATCTGCACTTTCCGCGCGGCAACATCGAAGGCTGCCTGGAACAACATGCGCGTTCGCTCGCGTTGGCGCAACGGGTCGGTGACCCCGAGCTTGAGGCGCGCGCGCTGAGCGGGCTCGGTGATGCGTCCTACATGCGTGGCGCCATGATCACCGCGTTTGGCCACTTCGATCGTTGTGTCAAGCTGGGCCAGCAGCACAATCTCCCGAACATCGTCGCCGCCAATCAGGTCATGCGCGGGCTTGCCCGCTTTTACCAGAATGATGTTGACAACGGCTTGGCCGATATTGAGGCCAGTGTGCAATTGGCAGAAGAAATCGGCGCTTTGCGCGCAGCGCTGGTCGCCTACTGCTCCCTGTTTATAGTTTTCCTCGACCTCGGCCGTCTCGACGACCTCCGCGAGCCGATGGAGCGCATAAAGGCGCTGTGCGAGGTGACCGGCGCGCGGCGTTTCGCCTACGGGTATCTCGCGGCGACTGGTCAGATGTATATGCGACAAGGCGACGCGCGCCATGCGCAGGAAATGTTCGAGAAGGCCTTCGCAAGCTGCGAGGAAAGTGGTGTGGCATTCATGGGGGTATCCATGCTTGGCATGCTGGCCCTGGTGACCGACGATGAATTGGTGCGTTCCGATGTATTGCGCAGGGGGCAAGCGCTGCTCGATCAGGGAAGCATGAGCGAAAACCACTTCAGTTTTTATCGGGACGCGATGCAGGTTTCGGCGCAACATGCGCGCTGGAGCGAGTTGGAGGGTTATGCCGATCGGCTGGCAGCCTATACGCGCGCCGAGCCGCTGCCGTATACCGAACTGCTCATCGCGCGTGGACGGGCATTGGCCCGCTTTGGTCGCGACCCGCAGGATGCGCAGGTGCGCGCAGAGTTGCTGCGGATTCATGCCGAGGCGCAACGCGTCGGGCTGCATTCGGCGCGTCTTCCCGCGAGTGTCGAAGCGGTCGTAGTAGGCTGAGCATTCGCGCCATCGGATTCACACCGCGCGGTACGATGCTTGTGATGCGTAAAAGCGCTGATTTGGAGGTCATATGGGAGCAGAAAATTTTGACGCCATCGTCATCGGGGCCGGACAAGCCGGACCTGCGCTGGCCGCACGATGCAGCAAGGAGGGCCTGCGCACAGTGGTCATAGAGCGCGGACATTTTGGCGGCACCTGTGTCAACGTCGGTTGTACTCCGACCAAGACCATGGTTGCCAGCGCGCGTGCGATTCACATGGCGCGCCGGGGCGCCGAGTTCGGCTTTTCGGCCGGCGAGGTCCGGGTCGACATGGCGCGTATCAAGGCACGCAAGGATGCTGTCGTCGCGCAGTCGCGAGGCGGTGTCAGAAAATGGATGCAGGGCCTGGATCACACCGAAGTCATCGTCGGTGACGCGGTGTTCACCGGCAAGCAGACGGTCCAGGTCGGTGAACGCGTGTTGACGGCCCCGCGCATTTTTCTGAACGTGGGTGCCCGTGCCGTGCGTCCCGCCATCCAGGGGATTGACGATGTGACGACGCTGGACAATACGACGATCATGGAACTCGACGTGGTGCCCGAACACCTGGTCATCATCGGGGGCAGCTACATCGGCCTGGAATTCGCGCAGATGATGCGTCGCTACGGCGCCCGGGTCACGGTGCTTGAACGCGCCGACAAGTTGCTGTCGCGCGAGGACGATGACGTGGTCGAAGGCATCCGCGACATCCTGCAGGCAGAAGGCATTGACTTCCAGCTTGGCGCCGAATGTATGTCGTTGGGGCGCGATGGCCAGGCCATCACGGTTGGAGCGATGTGTGGTGCCGATGCACAGTCCGTCAAGGCCAGCCACGTGTTGCTGGCAGTGGGCCGCACACCCAACACCGATACGCTGCAACTGGAGCGCGCCGGCATCGACGTCGACAAACACGGCTACATCGTCGTCGACGACCAGTGCCGTACCAGCGCTGACGGTGTCTGGGCGGTGGGCGACTGCAACGGCCGTGGTGCTTTCACCCATACCGCATGGAATGACCATGAAATCGTGGTTGCGAATCTGTTCGATTCCGACCCGCGTCGGTTGACGGACCGGATCCCGTGTTATGCGCTTTTCATTGATCCGGCACTGGGCCGTGTCGGCTTATCCGAGCAGGAGGTGCGCGCCAGCGGCCGCAAGGCACTGATCGGCAAGATGGCGATGCAGCGTGTGGGCCGGGCGCGCGAATCCAGCGAAACCCAGGGTTTCATGAAGGTGCTGGTCGACGCCGACAGCCAGCGGATCCTGGGCGCGGCAATCCTGGGCATGCACGGCGACGAAGTCGTGCACAGCCTGCTCGACCTGATGGCGGCGAATCAGCCGTACACGGTTGTTTCACGTGGTGTGCATATCCACCCGACGGTGTCGGAACTGCTGCCGACCTTGCTGCAGCAGTTGAAGCCTCTGGTGTGAGCGACATCAGGCGAGGAGACCACCGCCACCCGCGCCGCTCTGCGGTTGACGCTTCGGTTGGAACTCAGATCGGTTTGGCGTCAGCCTTGACGACCACTTCACCATCTTCCTTGGTGAACGCACCCTTTTGCGCCGAAGGCAGGATATCCAACACCGTTTCAGATGGGCGGCACAGGCGGGTGCCCAGCGGGGTCACCACGATAGGACGATTGATCAGGATCGGATGGGCCAGCATGAAACCCAGCAGCGCGTCGTCGCTCCAGTGGGTTTGGTCGAGCCCGAGTTCCTGATAGGGCGTTCCCTTTTCGCGCAGCAGCGCACGTGGGGTTATGCCCATGTCGCGCAGCATTTCCTGCAGGCGTGCCTTGTCCGGTGGTGTCTTGAGGTATTCGATGACAGTTGGCTCGACACCACTGTTGCGAATCAGCGCCAGCGTGTTGCGCGATGTGCCGCAAGCCGGGTTGTGGTAAATCGTGATGTGAGTCATAGGCGGTGATTGTCTTGTCAGTTTGTGACAGGCGCGTGTCCGGCCTACTTCGCCAGCTTGTCCTCGGTGCGGGTATCGAAATCGCTCGCATCATGGCGCTCGTGCAACTGGCTGGCCGGCTCGCCGAACGTTCGGTTGACCATGCGCCCGCGCTTGACGGCCGGACGTTGCGCAATTTCGTTGGTCCAGCGTTGCACATGGGTGTACTCCTGCACCTGAAGGAACTCGCCGGCCGAATACAGCAGGCCTTTGGCCAGCGCGCCATACCAGGGCCATACGGCGATGTCAGCAATGGTGTATGCGTCGCCGGCAAGGTAGGGGCTTTCGGCCAGCCGGCGGTTCAGCACGTCGAGCTGGCGCTTGACCTCCATCGAAAAGCGGTCGATCGGGTATTCCATTTTGCTCGGTGCATAGGCATAAAAATGCCCGAATCCGCCGCCCAGGTAGGGTGCGGCGCCCATTTGCCAGAACAACCACGACAAGCACTCGGCGCGTTGCGCCGCTTCGGTGGGCAGCAAGGCGCCGAACTTCTCGGCCAGATAGGTCAGGATGGCACCGGACTCGAACACCCGGATCGGGCTCGGCCCGCTGCGGTCCATCAGCGCCGGGATTTTGGAGTTCGGGTTGGCCTGGACAAAGCCGCTGCTGAACTGATCGCCGTCGCCGATTCGGATCAGCCAGGCGTCGTATTCAGCGCCGGCGTGGCCCAGCGCCAGCAACTCCTCGAGCATCACTGTCACCTTGACGCCATTGGGCGTTCCCATCGAATACAGCTGCAACGGGTGACGGCCGATCGGCAGTTCCTTGTCATGGGTCGGCCCGGAGACAGGGCGGTTGATGTTGGCGAACTTGCCGCCGCTTTCCTTGTCCCAGGTCCAGACGGCAGGGGGTACGTAGGGGGATGAATCTGTCACGCTGTAGGCTCCGGGGGTTGGGTCAGGCACAGACACGATATGGGTCTGCGATGTGCAAATGACTGTAAGGGATATGCGTGGCCGGTGCATCGCGCGGTGCGAATACGCCCAAAAAAAGCCCCTGCGGCGTCAGCGGCAGGGGCTGGTTTCGGGGTGGCACGCCACCCGGTCAGGCGGCACGCCAACGGCTCAGACCAACAGGCTTACTTCGCAGCTTCCCAGACGGCATGGGTATAACCCGCCTTGCCCGGATCCTTCTTGATCACTGGTGAACTTCCGCTGGACAACAACACCTTGACCGTGCGCTCGTAGGCGGCTGGCTCCAGGTAGCCGATCTTCGCGGTGTTGGCGTTGGTGATCAGCTTGGCGACGTTCTCCATCTGACGCTTTTGCACCTTCTCGGTCGCACTGCCCGAGGTATCGGCTGCGACAACAATCTTGGCGGCGCCGGCTGGGTCCTTGACTGCGTCGTTCCAGCCCTTGAAGGTTGCCTTGAGGAACTTGCCCATGCGTTTGACAAAGGCCGGGTCCTTCAGGTTGGACTCGAGCACGTACAGGCCGTCCTCCAGCGAGGCGACGCCCTGGTCTTCATAGAAGAAGGTGACGAGGTCGCTTTCCTTGACACCTGCATCGATCACCTGCCAGTACTCGTTGTAAATCATGGTCGAGATACATGCCGCCTGGTTCTGCAGCAGCGGATCGACGTTGAAGCCCTGCTTCATGATCTTGATGTCGGTATCGGGCTTGAGACCGAGCTTGGCCATCCAGTTCAGGAACGGATACTCATTGCCGCCGAACCAGACGCCAAGGGTCTTGCCCTTGAGGTCTTTCGGCGTGGATACGCCACTGGACTTCTTGCAGGTCAGCATCATTCCGGAGCGATTGAACACCTGGGCGATATTCACCAGAGGCACACCGGCTTCACGCGCCGCCAGGGCGTCGGGCATCCAGTTGACGACCACGTCGGCGCCCTTGCCAGCGATGACCTGCACCGGCGAGATGTCGGGGCCACCGGCCTTGATCGTTACGTCCAGACCTTCGGCCTTGTAATAACCTTTTGCCTGCGCCACGTAATAACCGGCGAACTGCGCCTGCGGCAACCATTTGAGCTGCACCGTGACTTTTTCCTGTGCGGTGGCAGCAAATCCGCTGGCGGCCAATACGGTCGCGAGCAGGGCCTGGGTCAACATCGAACGTCGGAACATAGACTCTCCTTGGGGTAAAAAAACAGCGAAATACAGATCAACACAAAAGCGTAAACCACGGGTGGGGAAACGGCAATGGGTAGTAACGCGCGCGCAGCGTGACGCGGATCATTTACGCCCCCGTATCGATGGATGCCAGAAGGCGACACGTCGCTCAAGCCGGCTGAGCAGGGCGTACGCAGTCGTGCCGGTGACGGCGGCCACCACAACGGCAGCCCAGACCAGGGTCATGTTCATCTTGAGCGCCTCGGTGGAGATGCGAAATCCCAGTCCGGTGGTGGGTGAGCCGAAGAACTCGGCCACGATGGCGCCAATCAGTGCCAGGCTGGCGTTGACCTTGAGCGCCGCGAACATGAACGGCACGGCAGAGGGAAGGCGCAGCGACCACATCGTGCGCAGGTAACTGGCGGCATAACTGTGCATCAGCTCGCGTTCGAGGCGTTGCGAAGCCTGCAGGCCGGCCAGCGTGGACACCAGCATCGGGAAGAAGGTCATCAGCACCACCACGGCCGCCTTGGACGGCCATTCAAAGCCGAACCACATCACCGCGATGGGCGCCACGCCAACCAGCGGGATGGCGCTGGTCAGCGACGCGATCGGCAGCAGGCCGCGCTGAAGAAACGGCATGCGGTCGATGGCGATCGCGACAAGGAAACCCAGACTGCAGCCCAGTGCCCAACCGATCAGCACCGCCTTGACAACGGTCTGCACGAAGTCGCCACCCAGTGTGGAGAGGTTTTCCCACAACGAGGCCACGATCAGCGCGGGCGAGGGAAGCAGCACGCGTGGCACCTCGGCCGCAACCACGAGCAATTGCCAGAAATACAGTATCCAGATGCCAAACAGCGCAGCAGTCATGCTGGCGTAAAAGCCGCTGCCGGTGCCGCGAATGGCCGCGGTGCGGCGAATGCCAATCGAGGCCAGCACTGCCAGCGCGGAAGTCAGCGTCCAGAACAGCGCACCCACCGGCGCAGCAGGACTGGCCAGCGGAGAGAACATGAACAGCAGCGCAAGCAGGAATGATGCCGCGACCATGGCTGCCGTCGCCTTGCCATCGGGTGCCTCGCGGGTCACTGGCGTACCGTCGCCCAGCGGGCGGCCGTGCGAGCTTGTTTGGGAACGGGCCGGCGCGGCGCTCATTTTTGCCTCCTGCTGCGCAAAACCAGGTGCTCGAGCCCGGCCATGGTGGCGGTCAATACCAGGCCGAGCAGCGCCGACATCACCAGCGCCGACCAGATCTGAATGGTCTGGCCGTAATAGGATCCTGTGAGCAAGCGCGCGCCCAGCCCAGCCTGTGCACCGGTCGGCAATTCGGCGACCATGGCGCCGACCAGCCCGGCAGCAACGCCCACGCGCAGCGCCGGGAACAGGAAGGGCAGCGACGCCGGCAGGCGCAACATCCACAACGCCTGCCACGGCGAGGCGGCGTAGGTATGCAACATCTCGGTCTCAATGACCTGCGGCGAACGCAGGCCTTGTACCATGGCCACCGTGACCGGGAAGAAACACAGGTACATGGCGATCACGGCCTTGGGTGCCACACCCGTCAATCCAATGCTGCCCAGGATCACCAGCACGATGGGTGCGATGGCCAGCACCGGAACGGACTGCGACGCAACAATCCACGGCAACAAGGCGCGGTCGAGCGTACGCGAATGAACGATGGCAATCGACAGCAGCAGTCCGAGCAGGGTGCCCAGCACGAAGCCGACCAGCGTCGACTCGGCCGTGACGGCCGTGTGGAAAAGCAGGTTGCGTGGCGAGCCCAGCGGCCAGCCGGTGATGCTGCCCCACAGGTCGATCGCCACCTGGTGCGGCGCCGGCAGGACCGGGCGCTCCATGGCCCAGGTGGTGGCGACCAGGTCTTGCCAGGTCCACCTCACGTCAGCGAGGTCGCGTTCAATTGCGCCCTGGGCGTTGAGCGCAACCGCCAGGCCATACCAGACCAGCGCGATCAGCGTGAGCACGACCGCAATCGGCGCGCCCTGGTTGCCCAGGGTTGTCGCCAGAGCGCTGCGCTTACTCGTCATGGCCGTGGGCCAGTGCCTCGCGCACTTCGTGCGCCAACTGGACAAATTCGTTGGAGTCGCGCATGTCCAGCGTTCGCGCATCGGGCAGTGGTGATTCGATCACCTTGACGATACGACCCGGGCGCGGCGACATGATGACGATGCGGCTCGACAGATAGACTGCTTCGGCGATCGAGTGCGTCACGAACACGACGGTGCGGCGTTCACGTTGCCACATCTGCTGGAGCTGCTCGTTGAGCCGGTCGCGCGTGATCTCGTCAAGTGCGCCGAAGGGCTCGTCCATCATCAGGATGCGTGGCTCGAACGACAGCGCGCGGGCGATCGACACGCGTTGCTGCATGCCGCCCGAGAGTTGCCACGGATATTTGGACTCAAAGCCGGTCAGGCCGACCCGGTCGAGTTGTTCGCGTGCGATGCTGTCGCACTCGCTGGCGCTGCGCCCGTGAATCTGCAGCGGCAGCTTGACGTTGCCCAGCACAGTGCGCCAGGGGACCAGGCCCGGCGCCTGGAACACATAACCATAAGCGCGCGCCAGACGTGCGTCGCGGGGCGACACGCCGTTGACCAGTACTTCACCGGCCGTAATGTGTTCAAGGTCGGCAATCACGCGCAGCAAGGTGGTTTTGCCGCAACCCGATGGGCCAATCAGCGAGACGAACTCGCCCGGACGGATGGCCAGGTCGACCTCGCTCAATGCATGAACCGGCGCTTCATGGGGGTTGTAGACCAGCGACGCCTTGCGGACGTCGACGGCGAGTGCGGAGTTATTGGAATCGGATTCAGCCACGTTCATCGAACCTGTTTACTTTTTCTGGTTGGTTGGTTGTTTGGGGCCTGTCGATGCCCTAGGGTAGGCGAGGCGTACGCTGCATTGGCGCGTGGTGCGACTGCAAATCATTATGCCGCCCGGAAAGACGCGAATGGGCCATGTCAGCGCTCGCCTTTGCGGTAGGGTTTCATCAGGGCTTGCGGGTAACTGGCCTTGCGTGCGACAAGCACCAGGGCCACGATGGACAGTACATAAGGCAGCATCAGGTACATCTGGTAGGGCAGCGTGGAGCTGCCCGATTGCTGCAGGCGCAATTGCAGCGCGTCAAAAAATGCGAACAGCAGGGCGCCGAGCAATGCCTTGCCCGGGCGCCAGGAGGCGAACACCACCAGTGCCACGCAGATCCAGCCCCGGCCGTTGACCATGTTGAAGAAAAATGCGTTGAACGCCGACAACGTCAGGAAGGCGCCGGCAATACCCATCAGCGCGGATCCGGCCACGATGGCGCCGGTGCGAACAAAGGCGACCGAGACACCCTGGCCTTCGGCTGCCGCCGGGTTTTCGCCGACCATGCGGATCGCGAGTCCGACCGGAGTGCGGTACAACACGTAGGCCAGAACCGGCACCAGCACCAAGGCCAGCAGCGTCAGCGGCGTTTGCTGCGCCAGTATCGGAATACCCAGCCAGTCCATGTCGGCGAAGGGCGTCACCGTCGGCGGCGTAGAGACCTTGGGAAAGCTCACCCGGTAACCGTAGTAACTCAGTGCGGTTGCCAGAAGCGTGATGCCCAGGCCCGAGACATGCTGGGACAACGCCAGACCCACGGTGAGAAAAGCATGCAGCAAGCCGAATACCGCGCCGGTGGCTGCGGCCACCGCGACACCGGCCCACAGCGGTGCGCCGCTGTAGACCGCCAACCAGCCGGTAAATGCACCGGCGACCATGATGCCTTCGATGCCCAGGTTGAGCACGCCGGCGCGTTCGCACAGCAACACCCCCAGCGTGCCCAGTATCAGCGGCGTGGCGATGCGCAACACGGCGATCCAAAAGCCGGGTTGGGCCAGCATGTCGAACAGTTCGGTCATGGCGCAGCAACCGCTATCGATGGTGACGCAGGTTTGTGGTTCATTTCCAGCGCACCCGGTATTGCGTCAGCAAGGTAGCCACCAGTACCGCGATCAACGAAGCGGCGACGATGACGTCGGCGATGAAAGTGGGAACCCCGACGGCGCGGCTCATGCTGTCGGCTCCCACCAGCATGCCGGCGACAAACACGCTGGCGGCCACCACGCCCAGCGGATGTAAGGCGGCCAGCATGGCAATCACGATGCCGGTGTAGCCATAACCGGGTGACATGTCCAGCGTGACATAACTGGTGCGGCCCGCCACTTCGATGGCGCCTGCCAGTCCGGCCAGGGCGCCCGAGAGCATGGCGACAAGCACCACCGTGCGCGTCACCGGAACTCCGGCGAACGCAGCGGCACGGGCATTGGCGCCGACCGCGCGGATATCGAAGCCGAATACGGTGTATTTCAACATCGCCCATACCAGCAGCGCCAGTGCACAGGCGCCGATCAGGCCGCTATGCACCCTTGTCTGGGCGATCAGTTTGGTCAGCTCCAGGTCGCCCAGCAAGGCCACGCTCTGCGGCCAGCCCATGGCCATCGGATCTTTCATGGGGCCGTCGAGCATCATGGACACGAACAGCAGCACGATGAAGTTCAGCAGTAGCGTGGTGACGACTTCGTCCACGCCCAAACGCGCCTTGAGCAGCGCCGGGCCGAGCAGTAGCAGCGCTCCGGCCAGGGCGCTGGCCAGCAGCATCAGCACGAACAACATCATGGGTGGCAGGTCGAAGCCGGTGCCGCCATGCGCGCCACCTACTGCCACCGCTGCCAGCGCGCCGACATAGAGCTGGCCCTCGGCGCCGATGTTGAACAATCGGGCCTTGAACGCCACCGTGACCGCCAGGCCTGTGAGGATCAACGGAATCGCCCGCGTCAAGGTCTCGCTCAGCGCAAACACCGAGCCGAACCCGCCCTTGAGCAGCAGGCCGTAGGTTTGCGTGACTGCGGCACCCGCCCACCACACCAGCACCGAACTCACCAGCAAGGTGAACACCACCGCGCCGATCGGGGCCCACAACAGCGCTGCACCAGACGTGGCCGTGCGTTTTTCCAGCCGCATCGTCATGACGGGGCCTCGCCATGTGCGCCGGCCATGGCCAGACCAATCGACTCACGGTTCCATTGCCCGGCAGGCAACGCCGCGCTCAAGCGTCCGGCATGCATGACGGCAATGCGGTCTCCCATGGCGAGCACTTCATCCAGATCGTCCGAAATCAGCAGCACCGCCGCGCCTGCGTCGCGCGCCGCAATCAGCTGGTCCTGCACATAGGCCACGGCACCGATGTCCAGGCCCCAGCTGGGCTGATGGGCCACGATCAGTCGCGGCGCAATCGGGTGCGTCTCATCGCTGTCTGGATGCAGCAAGGCGCGGCCCAATATGAGCTTTTGCATATTGCCTCCGGACAAAGCGCGCGCGGCACTCGCCGCGCCACCGCCCCGCACGTCAAACGTGGTGATGACGCGCTGCGCATGATCGCGTGCCTTGCGACGGCGAATCAAGGGGCCGCGGGAAAAGACGCTGCTGCGCAGTCGCTCCGACACTGCGTTTTCCCAGACCGGCAGATCGCCCACCACGCCGACTGCATGTCGGTCTTCCGGAATACGCGCCACGCCCATGGCCACCAGCTTCGCTGGTCGGTCCGGCATCGGCTCACCCAGCAGGCGCAATACGCCGCTGCTGGCGGCACGTGTGCCACACAACAACTCGGCCAGGGTCGTCTGGCCATTGCCGGAGACGCCGGCAATCGCCACGATTTCGCCGGCGCGCAACTCCAGCGAGGCCTGTTCCAGCCGTTCGCGTCCATGGCCGGCGCTGACTGCATTCAGCGTGCAGATCGGCTCACCCACGTTGCGGGCCGGCCGGGCCCGCGGTGGATCGACCGCATGGCCCACCATCCACTGGGCCAACTGCTCCTGCGTCGTCGATGCCGCTGGCGCTTCGGCCACCAGTTTGCCGCCGCGCAAGACTGCGACCCGGTCGGACACGCGCAATACCTCGGCCAGTTTGTGGCTGATGAAGATGATGGATAGCCCCTGCGCCACCATCTGCGCCAGCACATCAAACAGGGCTTCGCTTTCACCGGGGGTCAGCACCGCTGTGGGTTCGTCCAGGATCAGGATGCGGGCGCCGCGGTACAAGGCCTTGAGAATCTCGACCCGTTGGCGCTCGCCAACCGACAAATTGCCAACCAGGGCGTTGGCATCAACTTCCAGGCCGAAACGTTGCGCCACTTCGCGCAGGCGCAGCTGCGCCGCGCTTCGGTTCGTGAAAACCTGCCACAGCGATTCGGACCCCATGACGATGTTGTCGAGCACCGTCAGGTTGTCGGCCAGCGTGAAATGCTGGTGCACCATGCCAATGCCGGCAGCCAGCGCCGCTTTCGGGTCGCCGGGCTGCAGTGGTTTGCCGAACACCGTGATCCGGCCGGAGTCGGCCACGTAGTGTCCAAACAGGATGGAGACCAGCGTCGATTTGCCTGCACCGTTTTCACCCAGCAACGCCAGCACCTCGCCGGCCTGGAGCTGCAGCGAAACGTCGTCATTGGCCACCAGCGGGCCGAAGCGCTTGGTGATATGGGTGAGCTGGAGGACGGGTTCGGTCATCGGTCAAAAAAAGAGACACCCGCAACCGGGTGTCTCAATCGAGTCGCTGGTATTACTTGGCGCTCGACTTGGGTTGTCCGTCGTCCACCTTGACAGTGAACTTGCCGTCCATGATGGCTGCTTCCTTGGCCTTGACCTTGGCCAGGAGGTCGGCCGGGACCTTGGATGCAAAGGTGCCCAACGGCGCCAGTTCGGACCCTTTGAACTTCATCGTCGAGTACTGGCCATAGTCTTCGGCCTTGAACTTGCCCTCTTTGACCAGCTTGATGGCGCGATCGGCTGTCGGTTCGAAGTTCCACAGCGCAGAGGCCACCACGGTGTCCGGATACTGGGGCTGGGTGTCGATCACGTTGCCAATCGCCAGCTTGCCTTTTTCCTTGGCAGCGTCACTGACGCCAAAACGCTCGGCATACATGATGTCGGCGCCTTTTTCGATCATGGCAAACGCGGCTTCCTTGGCCTTGGGCGGGTCGAACCAGCTGTTGATGAAACTCACGCTGAACTCGACCTTGGGGTTGACCTCCTTGGCGCCCATCATGAAAGCATTCATCAGGCGGTTGACCTCGGGAATCGGGAAACCACCGACCATGCCGATCTTGTGGGTCTTGGTCATGCCACCTGCAATCATGCCGCTCAGGTAGGCCGGTTCCTGGATGTAATTGTCGAAGACGCTGAAGTTGGGGGCCTGCGGTTTGCCGGACGAGCCGAGCAGGAACGAGACCTTGGGGAAGTCCTTGGCCACCTTGCGTGCCGCCGCCTCGACGGCGAAGGACTCGCCCACGATCAGCGTGTTGCCGCCCGTGGCGTATTCACGCATCACGCGCTCGTAATCGGCATTGGTCACGTTCTCGCTGGCCTTGTATTCGATCTCGCCGCGCGCCTCGGCGGCTTTCAGCGCCTTGTGCAGGCGGCTCACCCATTGCTGTTCGAACGGCACGGTGTAGATAGCCGCGACCTTGAGCTTGGCCTGGGCCAGCGCCAGGCCGGGCGCGAGGGTGGCCGCAGCGGCGGCAAGGGCAACGACATGGCGACGTGTGAGAAGGGTCATGGCAGCGGCTTTCGGTGAAAGTGAAGGGAAGGTCTGACGGAAAAATTCAGCGACGCGCACGGGTGGAGGAAAACCCCGTAACGGCTTAGACGCAACTTACGTGCCCGCGCGCTCAAGCATCGCGTGCAGCAACACGTTGCAACCCGCGGTGATGTGTTCGGGTTTGGCGTCTTCGATCTCGTTGTGGCTGATGCCGTCCTTGCACGGAATGAAGATCATGCCAGCGGGTGCCAGCTGCGCCATGTAGACCGCATCGTGACCCGCGCCGGACACCGCAGGCATGTTGGAGTAGCCCAGCTTCTTCGCCGCGCGGCCGACCGCCTCGACACAGTCCTTGTGAAATTCCTGCGCCGGGTAACCGGAAACCTGCTGAATATCGATCGGCAGGCCGCTCTCCTTTGACAGCTTGGCGGCGAAGGCCTTGACCTCGTCGGCCATGGTGTCGACCAGGGCATCGGTGGCGTTGCGCAGGTCGATCGAGAACTTGACCTGACCGGGAATCACGTTGCGGCTGTTCGGGTGCACCTGCACCATGCCGACCGTGCCCCGGCCATGGGGTTTGTGGCGCAACGCTGCCGCCACAGTCTCCTGCATCAGGTGGGTGGCGACCTGCAACGCATCCTTGCGCAGTGCCATGGGTGTCGGGCCGGCATGGGCCTCCATGCCGGTGACGGTGCAGTCGAACCAGCGGATACCGAGAACACCTTGCACGACCCCAATCGTCACGTCGTTGTCTTCCAGAACCGGGCCCTGTTCGATATGGGTTTCGAAATACGCGCCGATCGGGTGCTGGCCCGGCTCCTCGGTGCCGATGTAGCCGATACGCTCCAACTCCTCCTTGACCGATTTGCCAGCGGTGTCCTTGGCAGCATAGGCATGCTCCAGCGTGAAGGCCTTGGCGAACACGCCCGAGCCCATCATGACGGGTACGAAACGCGAACCTTCCTCGTTGGTCCAGAAGGCGACCTCGATCGGCGCTTCGGTCTCGATGCCGTGGTCGTTGAGCGTACGCACCACTTCGATGCCAGCCAGTACGCCGTAGTTGCCGTCGAACTTGCCGCCGGTGGGTTGGGTGTCGATATGGCTGCCGGTGACGATCGGGGGCAGGGCGTTGTTGCGTCCGGCGCGGCGCATGAAGCCGTTGCCGATCTTGTCGATCGTCACCGTCATGCCGGCCTCGCGTGCCCATTTGAGGACCAGGTCGCGGCCCTGTTTGTCCAGGTCTGTCAGGGTCAAGCGGCACACGCCGCCCTTGGGGGTGGCGCCGATCTGGGCCAGTTCCATCAGCGAGGCCCACAGGCGTTCGCCGTCGATGCGGACCTTGTCGATATCGGCTGCGGGTTTCGCCTTTTCTGCTACTGCTGCATTCATGTTCTGCCTTCCGTTGAGGTATTCGAAGCTGCCGCTCTGGGATCAGCGCTTGACGGCGGTCAACTTGGTGGCCTCGGCACGTTTGCTGACCGCATCGAAGTTGGTGCCGAAGGTCGGCCGCTTGACATACTGACCCGCGCCTCTCTCGGCCCGCAGTTCACCCTTGGCATAAACGAGCTTGCCGCGGCTCAGCGTATGGCTGGGGATGCCGCGCACGGTCATGCCTTCGAAGATGTTGAAGTCGACCTTGCTGCGCTGGTTCTTGACCGAAATCGTACGGGTGCCTTGTGGATCCCAGACCACGAGGTCGGCGTCGGCGCCGGCGCCAACCAGGCCTTTGCGCGGATAAATGTTGAACAACTTGGCTGCATTGGCCGAGGTGACCGCGACGAATTCGCTAGGTGTGAGCCGGCCGGTATTTACACCCTGGTCCCACAACACCGCCAGCCGTTCCTCTACGCCGCCAGTGCCGTTGGGGATTTTGCTGAAGTCGTTGCGCCCGGCAGCCTTTTGTTCGGCACAGAAAACGCAGTGGTCAGTGGCCGTGGTGTGCAGGTTGCCCGACTGCAGGCCACGCCACAGAAATTCCTGGTTGATCTTGGGCCGGAACGGCGGGCTCATGACATGCGCCGCGGCGGCGGTGAAGTCAGGGTTGCGGTAGACCGAGTCGTCCACCACCAGATGGCCGGCCAGTACCTCGCCATAAACCCGCTGGCCGCGTGCCCGCGCACGCGCAATCGCCTCGGCCGACTCGATACACGACACATGCACGACATAGATCGGTACGCCAAGCACATCGGCGATGGCGATAGCGCGGTTGGCCGCTTCGCCCTCGACCATGGGCGGGCGCGACATCGGATGGCCTTCGGGGCCGGTGATGCCCATCTTGGCGACTTCCTGCTGCAGCAGATAGACCAGTTCGCCGTTCTCGGCATGCACCGTGGGCATGGCGCCGAGTTCCAGGGCACGCTTGAAGCTGTTCACCAGGGTTTCGTCGTCGCACATGATGGCGTTCTTGTAGGCCATGAAGTGCTTGAAGCTGTTGATGCCTTCTTCCTTGGCCAGTTTGCCCATGTCGGCATGAACCGCATCACTCCACCAGGTCACGGCAACGTGAAAGCCGTAGTCGGCCGCGGCCTTCTCGGCCCAGCCACGCCACTGCTGGTAAGCCTCCATCAGCGGCTGCTGCGGATTCGGAATCACGAAATCGATGATCGACGTCGTGCCACCGGCCAGAGCCGCCGCCGTGCCGTCGAAGAAGTCATCGACCGCTACGGTGCCCATGAAGGGCAGTTGCATATGTGTATGCGGGTCGATGCCGCCGGGCATCACGTACTGGCCGCCGGCATCAATGGTCTGGGCACCGGCCGGGGCGTCGAGCTTGTCGCCAACGCTGTGGATCTTGCCGTCCACGCAAAGGACATCGGCCAGGAATTGTCGGTCGGCGTTGACGACCGTACCGCCGCGAATAAGGGTTGCACTCATGGGTGTCTCCGGTTTGGATTTCAGTCTTGCATCATAGGCCGGCCGCAACGGGTGCGGCCGCCTTGCGCATCGGATTGTTCGGGTGGGTGGTCCAGTTAGCGTAGTCGGCCAGGACCGCCTTGCCCGTACGCTGATCGATCTCGCCAGGGGCGAGCTTGCGCATCGTGATCGTGTCCGGAACCGGACAGATCGATACGCACAGGTTGCATCCGACGCACTCGTCTTCCTTGATTTCGAAATGGCGTTTGCCGTCCTTCGCAGCCGTGATCGCCTGGTGCGAAGTGTCCTCGCAGACCACATGGCAACGGCCGCACTGGATGCACGAGTCCTGGTTGATCACCGCCTTTTCGATATGGTTCATGTTGAGCTGGTTCCAAGAGGTGATGCTGGGAACCGCCTTGCCGACCATCTGGGCCACGCTGGTGTAGCCCCGCTCGTCCATGAAGTTCGACAGGCCGTCACACATGTCCTGTACGATGCGAAAGCCATAAACCATGGCCGCCGTGCAGACCTGCACTGTGCCGGCGCCCAGCGCAATGAATTCGGCCGCGTCATGCCAGGTATGTATGCCGCCGATGCCCGAGATCGGCAATCCGGCGGTCTGCGGATCGCGTGCGATCTCGGCCACCATGTTTAGTGCGATTGGCCGCACCGCTGTGCCACAGTAACCGCCGTGAGAGCCGGTGGCGCCGACGCTGGGTGACATCGTCATCGTCTCCAGGTTCACCCCCATCACCGAGTTGATGGTGTTGATCAGCGACACCGCGTCGGCACCGCCTTTTTTGGCCGCACGTGCCGGGTAACGGATGTCGGTGATATTGGGTGTGAGCTTGACGATCACCGGCAGCCGGCTATATGTCTTGCACCAACGGGCGACCATCTCGATGTATTCCGGCACCTGGCCAACCGACGAACCCATACCGCGTTCGCTCATGCCGTGCGGGCAGCCAAAATTAAGTTCGACACCGTCGCAGCCGGTGTCCTCGACCATGGGCAGGATGCGTTTCCACGCGGCCTCTTCGCACGGCACCATCAGCGACACCACCACGGCCCGGTCGGGCCAGGCATGTTTGACCCGCCGGATCTCGTCCAGATTGGTCTTCAGCGGCCGGTCGGAGATCAGTTCGATGTTGTTGAAACCAATCACCCTCCGGTCATTGGCCAGCAAGGCGCCGTAACGCGGCCCATAGACGTTGACGATGTGCGGGTCTTCCCCCAGCGTTTTCCAGACGACGCCGCCCCAGCCGGCCTCGAACGCCCGCGTGACGTTGTATTCCTTGTCGGTCGGCGGCGCGGACGCAAGCCAGAAGGGGTTGGGGCTTTTGATGCCCAGGAAGTCGGTGGTCAGATCAGCCATGGTCGGGCTCCGTGAATGAGGTGGCAGGTGGGCGGATGCGGCATGTGCTGCTGGCTCATGCCGTCAGTGCGGCATGGATAGACAAGGCCGCGACCTTGCCGTGTTCGACTGCTTCGACGGTCAGGTCGCGGCCACCGACGCGGCAATCGCCGCCGGCCCAGATCTTGGGGTGCGATGTCTGGCCCTCGTCGTTGGTGGCAATACGCCCGCCCTGGAGTTCGACCAGCGCGCCAAGCGGTTGGGCAATGAAACTCTGGCCGATGGCCTTGAGCACGGTGTCGGCCTGCAGGTCAAAACTTTCGCCGGTCTCCACCAGTTTGCCGTCTCTCAAGGTGGTGACCGCGAATCGTATGCCGGTGACGTTTGCGCCATTTGCCAAAATCTTTCGCGGCGCGGCCCAGTGGCGAATCGTCACGCCGTTGGTGCGCGCCCAGTCCTGTTCATGGCCAGAAGCAGACATGGATTCGGCACCCCGCCGGTACACGATGGTGACTTGCTCGGCGCCAAGCAACTTCGATTGCACCGCGGCATCCACCGCCGTCATGCCCCCGCCAATCACGACCACGCGCCGGCCCACCGGAAGTTTGGCGTAGTCGCGGGTCTGGCGCAGTTCGGCAATGAATTCGACCGCATTGCCTACACCGCTGGCGTCGGGCTCTGCGATGCCGATGTCATTTACGCCGGCCAGTCCCATACCCAGGAACACCGCGTCGTAGTCTTTGACCAGTTGCTCCAGCAACACATCGCGTCCGAGCACGGACTTGGAGCGGATATCGATGCCGCCGATGGACAACAGCCACTCGACCTCTTTCTGTGCGAAATCGTCGACGGTCTTGTAGGTCGCCAGTCCGTACTCGTTCAGGCCTCCGGGTTTGCCATTGGCGTCGAACACAACAACTTCATGACCCTGGCGCGCCAGGCCATGGGCGCAGGCCAGTCCTGCCGGGCCGGCGCCGACAACGGCCACCTTGCGGCCGCTCGCCTTGGCACGTGTGAACATGGGCGCGCCGGGGTTCGCCATGTAGGCGTCCGTGGCATACCGCTGCAACTGGCCGATCTCGACCGGCTTGTCTTCATGGGTGTTGCGCACACATGCCTGTTCGCACAACACCTCGGTCGGGCAGACCCGGGCGCACATGCCGCCCAGCGGGTTGGCGCTCAGGATGGCGTGGGCCGAACCGCGGATGTTGTTGTCGGCAATGCGCTGGATGAAGCTGGGTACGTCGATGCCGGTGGGGCAGGCGGTCTGGCAGGGGGCGTCGAAGCAGTAATAGCAGCGGTCGGCTTCGATGCGCGCTTCGGCCAGTGTCAAGGGTGGATGGGCGTCGCAGAAGTTGTGCTGGTACTGCGCGGCACCCAGACGTCCGGCGCGGATGTCGGGTGGCGCAGTTGCCGCGGAATCAGTGGGAGTCATGGGTGGGCCTCGGTTTGGTGCATGTCGAAGTCAACTCTTACCAGTTGGTAAACATTTGGTGCATTGGAACGCCATTGCAGTGCACGTTCAATCAGGGAATACCCGCTTAATTCCCTGTGCAAGAGTCGGGCCAGCGGCATTTGCGAATGCCGCTACCATGCGCAGCTATGGCGACCAAGCAAAAGCCGGTACCGGCAAAGGAAAAGCGCAGCGACAGCCGCGAGCGCCTGGAGCAGGAGATTCTGGAAGCGGCGAAACGGCTGTTTGCCGTGCGCGGCTTTGGTGGGGTGTCACTCGATCACATCGCACGCGAGGTCGGCACTGCCAAGCAGAATCTGCTGTACTACTTCTCCAGCAAAGAGATCTTGTACCGGCGGGTGCTGCACGGCGTGCTCGACGTCTGGTTGGCGCACATGGAGGCGATCACGCAGAACGCCGACAACCCGGAGCTGGCGTTGCGTCGTTATATCGCCGGCAAGCTGCGTTTTTCGCGCGAGCACCCCTACGACTCACGGGTTTACGCGAACGAAGTGATATCGGGCGCACCACTTTTCGCGCAGGAGATCCGCGAGCGTGTGCTGCCGGCGCTGCAGGCCGACATCGCAGTATTCAACCAGTGGGCAGAGCAGGGGGTGTGCCGCAAGGTGGACGCCGCCCACCTGATGGTGGTGTTGTGGGCCTCGACCCAGGCCTACGCCGATTCCGCCAGTCAGATTTGCCTGGTTCTGGGCAAGCCGGAAATGGAACTGGCCGACTTCGATGCCGGCGAACAGTTGCTGGTCGACATGGTGCTGCGCACCGTGATGCTCAAGCTGGACTGAGTCCCTCAACGCTGCCGCTTATTGCGTGCCAAAAATCCGGTCGCCCGCGTCACCCAGGCCCGGCAGGATATAGCCATGGTCATTGAGCTGGCGATCGACCGCCGCCGTGAATACCGGCACGTCGGGATGGGCCGCTTGCATCGTGCGCAGGCCTTCGGGGCAGGTGAGCAAACACAGGAAACGGATCGACTTGGGGTTCATGCGCTTGACGCGTTCGATCGCGGCCACGGCCGAGTTGCCGGTGGCCAGCATCGGATCGACCACGATCACGTCGCGTTCCTGCATGTCCTGTGGCATCTTGAAGTAGTACTCGACCGCCTGCAGCGTCTTGGGGTCGCGGTACAGGCCGATATGGCCGACACGCGCGCCAGGCACGACGTTGAGCACGCCATCCAGAATGCCGTTTCCTGCGCGCAGGATGGACACCAGCACCAGCTTCTTGCCGTCCATCATGGTGCCGGTCATGGTCTCGAGCGGCGTTTCGATTTCGACCGGTTGGGTTGGCATGTCGCGGGTAACCTCATATGCCATCAGTGTGCTGAGTTCACCCAGCAGGCGGCGAAACCCGTTGGTGCTGGTTTCCTTCTTGCGCATCAGCGTGAGCTTGTGCTGCACCAGCGGATGGCCGACGAGGTGCAGGTTGGGGAATTGCGTGAGATCTGTCATGGCTGTGGGTCCTTGAATATCAATGAGGAGGAAGTCGCGGCGGGTGTTTGCCGGGACTGCGTGACGAAAATGGGTGATCAGCGCTTCTTGCCGCCGAAGATGCCGCCGAGTACGCCGCGGATGATCTGGCGTCCGACCTCGCTGCCAATGGCACTGGCCGCGCTCTTGAAGAGTTGTTCTCCGGCACCCATTCGCGTGCGGTTTCGACCACCACCGAGCAGGCCACCCAGCGAGCCCAGGATGCCGCCGCCGGCATCATCTGCCCCGGCTTTGCCGGCACCGTTCGCCTCGGCGGTGCGTGCCATGGATGCAGTTTTTTCCTTGGCGGTGGCTTCGTCGGCCATCTGGGCCTGAACCCGTTTCGTGATGGCCTCGTACGCGGATTCCCGGTCGACGGTCTTCTCGTAGACACCGGCGACGATGGAGCTGGCGATCAAGGCCTTGCGTTGCTCGGTTGAGATCGGGCCAATCTGGCTGGCCGGCGGCAACACGAACACGCGCTCGGTAATACCCGGCCGGCCTTTCTCGTCCAGGAAACTCACCAGCGCTTCACCCACGGCCAGCTCCGTAATGGCCTGCTGAATGTCGAGTTTGGGGTTTTGCCGCATGGTTTCGGCGGCGGACTTGACCGCCTTCTGGTCGCGCGGTGTGAAAGCGCGCAGTGCGTGTTGCACCCGGTTGCCGAGCTGCGCCAGCACCGAGTCGGGGATGTCCAGCGGGTTCTGCGTCACGAAATACACACCGACACCCTTGCTGCGCACCAGGCGCACCACCAGTTCAATGCGCTCGACAAGTGCCCTGGGCGCATCGGCAAACAGCAGATGGGCCTCGTCGAAGAAAAACACCAGTTTGGGTTTGTCCAGGTCCCCGACTTCGGGCAGGTTCTCGAATAGTTCGCTGAGCAACCACAACAGGAACGTCGCGTACAGGCGCGGCGCGTTCATCAGTTGATCGGCGGCCAGCACATTGATGACGCCCTTGCCCGAACCATCGGTCTGCATGAAGTCGGCGATGTTGAGCATCGGCTCGCCGAAGAACTTGTCGCCGCCCTGGCTCTCGATCTGCATCAGCCCGCGCTGAATCGCGCCGATGCTGGCGGCGCTGATGTTGCCGTAACTGGTGGTGAACTGCGAAGCGTTGTCGCCCACGTTCTGGCACATGGAGCGCAGATCCTTCATGTCCAGCAGCAGCAGCCCCTGGTCGTCGGCGATCTTGAACACCAGCTGCAACACGCCGGCCTGGGTGTCGTTGAGGTTGAGCATGCGCGCGAGCAGCAGCGGGCCCAGGTCGCTGACGGTAGCCCGTACCGGATGGCCTTGTTCGCCGAAAACATCCCACAGGGTGACCGGAAACGCCGCGAACGCTGGCGTCGGCAGCTTGCGCTCCGCGATGATCTTGCCCAGTTTGGTTCCCAGCGTGCCGGCCTGCGAAATGCCGGTCAGGTCGCCTTTGACGTCGGCCATGAATACCGGAACACCCGCGCCGGAAAACGATTCCGCCAGATTTTGCAGCGTAATGGTCTTGCCGGTGCCGGTTGCGCCGGTGATCAGGCCGTGCCGATTCGCCTTGTCGGGCTGCAGGCAACATCGGATGTCATCACGCTGAGCAATCACGAAGGGTTCGATCATCTTGGTTCCCAAAAGTACAATCTAGCCAGTAGGTTAACCAAATTTCGAAGGATTCCGCGTGGCAGGACACAGCAAATGGGCCAATATTCAGCACCGCAAGGGGCGGCAGGATGAAAAAAGGGGCAAGGTCTGGACCCGCGTGATTCGCGAGATCATGGTGGCCGCGCGCACCGGCGGCGGCGATCTGAGTATCAATCCGCGTCTGCGCCTGGCGGTTGAGAAGGCCAAGGCGGTGAATCTGCCGGCCGATACCGTCAAACGAAACATCGACAAGGCCACCGGTAATCTCGAGGGCGTCAACTACGAGGAGATCCGGTACGAAGGCTACGGCATCGGTGGCGCGGCCATCATTGTCGACACCATGACTGACAACCGGGTGCGTACCGTGGCCGAGGTACGCCATGCTTTCAGCAAACATGGTGGCAACATGGGCACCGAGGGATCGGTGGCCTTCCAGTTCAAGCATTGTGGTCAGCTGGTTTATGCCCCCGGTACCGACGAGGAAAAGCTGATGGAAGCTGCGCTGGAGGCCGGTGCAGATGATGTGATTGTTGACGACGACGGCGCGATCGAGGTGTTGACCTCGCCGACTGACTTCGAGGCCGTGCGTACGGCGCTCGACGGTGCCGGTTTTACCGCCGAGGTGGCCGAAGTGACCATGCGCGCCGACACGCCGATCGAATTCGAGGGCGACAACGCAGCCCGAATGCAGAAGTTGTTGGATGTGATCGAAGACTTGGACGACGTCCAGGCCGTCTACCACAACGCCGCCTTATGAAAGTCCTGGTTGTAGGCGGCGGTGGCCGCGAGCATGCGCTGGCTTGGAAGCTGGCCCAGTCGAGTCGGATCGAGACTGTGTATGTCGCGCCCGGCAATGGCGGAACTGCGCAGGCCGACCATATCCGCAATGTCCCGATCACCGATCTGACCCAGTTGTGCGAATGGGCCGTGGCAGAAAAGATCGGCCTGACCGTGATCGGACCCGAAGGCCCGCTGGCCGCCGGCATCGTCGACCGGTTCCGTGAGAAAGGTCTGCGGGTTTTCGGACCCACGCAGGCGGCGGCACAACTTGAAAGTTCCAAGGCCTTTTCCAAGGCCTTCATGCAGCGCCATGGCATTCCGACCGCAGAGCATGAAACCTTCAGCGACCGGGCACTGGCCCATGCCTATGTCGAGGCGCAAGGCGCACCGATCGTGGTCAAGGCCGATGGATTGGCGGCGGGCAAGGGGGTTGTGGTTGCGCAGACGCTGGAGCAAGCCCATGCCGCTATCGATCAGATGCTGCCGGCGACGCCAAACGATGCCACACGCGTGGTGATCGAGCAGTTCCTGAAGGGCGAAGAGGCCAGCTTCATCGTGTTGTGTGACGGCAAGAATGTGGTGGCGCTGGCGACCAGCCAGGACCACAAGCGCCTGCTTGATGCAGACGAAGGGCCTAATACCGGTGGAATGGGCGCGTATTCACCCGCGCCGGTGGTGACCCCGGCCCTGCATGCCAAGGCCATGCGCGAGATCATCATGCCGACGATCCGGGGCATGGAAAAGGATGGCATCAGTTACACCGGCTTCCTGTTCGCCGGCCTGATGATCGACGCACAGGGCCAGCCCCGTACGCTGGAATTCAACTGCCGCCTGGGCGACCCCGAAACACAGCCCATCATGATGCGGCTCAAGTCCGATCTGCTGGAGTTGCTGCTCGCCGCGACGGCAACGGGCAGCGAGCGCAATCTGGACGAGTTCGAGTTGCAGTGGGACCGTCGCACCGCCTTGGGCGTGGTGCTGGCCGCACACGGCTACCCGCAGCAACCGCGCCAGGGCGACCGCGTGCGCGGCCTGCCGGCCGAGTTGCCCGATGTGACCGTGTTCCATGCCGGCACCGTACGCAACGACAACGACGAAGTCGTGACATCCGGTGGCCGGGTGTTGTGCGTCACCGCGTTGGCCGACAACGTGCGCCAGGCCCAGCAGCGGGCTTACGAAGTGGTGCGAGAGGTCCATTTCGACGGCATGCAATACCGCAGTGACATCGGTCATCGCGCCGCTTGACGGGTAGCGACCATTACCGCGCGCCAATCGGATCCATCACATGCGTGTTGAGCAGACGGCTTCCGCGATGGGCACAACCCGGGTGGAGGCCGTGCGCAGCTACCTGATCGGTCTGCAAAGCCGGATCTGTGACGCTGTGGCGGCGCTCGATGACAAGGCCTTCGTCGACGATCCATGGGAAAAAGCACCGGGTGAACCTTTGCAAGGCAACGGCCTGACGCGAATTCTGGAACAGGGCACACTTTTCGAGCGCGCCGGTTGTGGTTTCTCGCATGTGCGTGGCGCAAGCCTGCCGCCTTCGGCGACACAGAATCGACCAGAACTCGCCGGCGCCCCATTCGAGGCGCTTGGCGTGTCCTTGGTGTTTCACCCACGCAATCCCTATGTACCCACGGTGCACATGAATGTGCGCATGCTGGCTGCGCATCCGGGTACGGCGGCGGAGGTCTGCTGGTTCGGTGGCGGTATGGACCTGACCCCGTATTACGGGTTTACCGAAGATGCGATGTTTTTCCACCAGCAGTGCCAGCGTGCGCTGCTGCCTTTCGGCGCCGACCTGTATCCTCGCTTCAAGCTCTGGTGCGACGAGTACTTCTACCTCAAACATCGGCAGGAACAACGCGGTATCGGCGGCATCTTCTTTGACGACCACGGCTCAGGCGACTTTGATGCGGCGTTCACCTTGCAGCGCAGCGTTGGTGATGCTTTTCTGGGTGCCTATCTGCCAATCGTGTTGCGCCGCAAGGACATGCCATATGGCGAGCGCGAACGCGAGTTCCAACTGTATCGGCGCGGCCGCTATGTCGAGTTCAACCTGGTCTGGGACCGCGGTACACATTTCGGTCTGCAGTCTGGCGGTCGCAGCGAGTCGATTCTGTTGTCGATGCCCCCCCTGGTACGCTGGGCATACCGCGAGGAACCCACGGCGGGTTCGCCGGAAGCTGCCCTGTTGCGCGATTTCCTGGTGCGAAAGGACTGGATTTGACCCAGTCCCAGCCCCGGCCGATGCGTCTGGGTGTGTTCGGGGGCGCGTTCGATCCGCCGCACCTGACGCATCGTGTTCTGGCCGAGGCGGCGCTTGACCAGTTGCAACTTGATCGCCTCCACATAGTTCCGACCGGCCAGGCCTGGCACAAACCACGCAATCTGTCACCAGCGGCCCATCGCGTGGCGATGGCGCAACTGGCATTTGGCGACTTGCCTCAGGTACAAATCGACACGCAGGAGGTCGATCGCGGTGGCCCGAGTTACACCATTGATACCTTGCGCGCGCTTAGCAGCGATAATCCCGGGGCTGCGTTGTTCCTGATCATCGGTCAGGACCAAGCTGCGGCACTGTCCCGCTGGCATGAATGGCGTGCGATTGTCGACATGGCCATGATTTGCGTGGCCGGGCGCGCTGATCCGGAAAGTGACGCTCCCGCATTCGCGCCGCCGCAAGGCTTGCAAGCGCGTTTCCGGACGCTGGAGTTGCCAATTTCGGCAATCAGTGCCACCGATATCCGTCAACGCGCCGGCGCAGGCCTCAGGATTGATCCTCTGGTTTGTGCGCCTGTTGCGCGTTATATTGTTCTACATCGCCTCTACCAAGCCACTTGATGACTACTGAAACCGCCGCCAAACGTGATACCCAGAAACTTCAGCGGGCCATCGTGGATGGGCTCGAGGATGTCAAGGCCCAGGACATCCAGGTGTTCGATACCGAGCACCTTTCGTCCTTGTTTGAGCGGGTGATTGTTGCCTCGGGAACATCGAACCGGCAGACCAAGGCCCTGGCCGCCAGTGTGCGTGACGCAGTTCGCGAAGCCGGTTTTCCCAAGCCGCGCATTGAAGGCGAGGCCAATGGTGAATGGATCATCGTGGACTGCTCGCAGGCCGTGGTGCACATCATGCAGCCGACCTTCCGTTCGTACTACCACCTCGAAGAGTTGTGGGGCGACAAACCGGTGCGGCTGAAATTTGGCGCAAGCAAGCCGGCCGTCAAAGCAGTGGCCGTAAAAGCGCCCGCTGGCAAAACGGCGACCGGCAAGACGGCGACCGGCAAATCCGCAGCCGGCAAGAAGGTCGCCGGCAAAACTGCCGCTGGCAGCAGGTCTGCCTCGACCTCGACCCGGGCGCCCGCCAAGTCGGCGGCCAAACCGGTAGCGGCCAAGTCTGCGCCAGCGAAAAAATCCGCTGCCGCCGGGAAACCGGCAGCCAAGAAACCCGCAGCCAGGAAAACGCCAGTGCGCAAGGCCTGAGCGAAGGCCGGGGCGTGAGACTGGTCGTCGTTGCGGTAGGCCAGCGTGTTCCAGCCTGGGCGCAGACGGCCTGGGACGACTATGCCAAGCGCTTTCCGCCCGAGATCCGGTTCGAGTTGCGCGCAGTCAGGACCGAAGCCCGTTCGTCCAAGGCACTGGCCACCGTGCTGGCCGCCGAGCGCGGGCGTATCGAGGCGGCAATCGCGCCCGGCAGCCGCATTGTTGTACTCGATGAACACGGGACAAATCTGACAACGGTTGCGCTGGCTGGACGCCTGCGCCAGTGGCAACTTGGCGCGACCGACGTGGCGCTGGTGATCGGCGGTCCGGACGGGCTGGATCCGGCGTTCAAGAAGGCGGCCCATGAACGCATCCGCCTGTCGGATCTGACGCTGCCCCATGCTTTTGCCCGTGTGTTGCTGGTGGAGCAGCTGTACCGGGCCTGGTCGGTCAACGCCAACCATCCCTATCACCGCGAGTGACGCGCCCCGCTTGCTTGTTGATCCACGCTGACCCATGAGTGCCTTTGTCTACCTTGCGTCCCAGAGCCCGCGTCGCAGCCAGTTGCTGGACCAACTGGGAGTTCCCCATGTGTTGTTGCTGGCCGATGCCGACGAAGATGCTGAGGCGCTCGAAGCGGTCCATGGCGCCGAGGCGCCAGCGCGATATGTCGTGCGCGTCACGCAGCACAAACTCGATGCGGCGATCGCGAGGCGCCAACAAAGGGGACTGGCCGACGCCCCGATCGTATGCGCCGATACCACCGTGGCCCTCGGTCGCCGCATACTTGGCAAGCCGGTCGATGCGGCCGAGGCATGCGCCATGTTGCAAGCCTTGTCCGGTCAGACCCATCGGGTGCTGACGGCAGTCGGTGTGGCGGCGGGCAAGCGTCGGTTTCAGGCACTGAGCACGTCCCGGGTCACATTCGCACCCATGTCTGCGGCGCAGATCCGTGCCTATGTGGCCAGCAAAGAACCCATGGGCAAGGCCGGCGCGTACGCTATTCAGGGACGCGCGGCGCAGTTCGTGGCATCCATTCATGGCAGCTACTCTGGCATCATGGGGCTGCCCCTGTTTGAAACAGCCCAGTTGCTCGAGCAGTGTGGCAGCCAAACCTTACGATAGCCGGAGACAGCAAGCGCCATGCAGCAGGATGTTCTGATCAATTGGTCGCCCCAGGAAACCCGTGTCGCGGTCGTGGAGAACGGCGCGGTGCAGGAATTGCACGTCGAGCGCTCGCTGGAGCGGGGTCTGGTGGCCAATGTCTATCTGGGCAAAGTGGCCCGTGTCCTGCCGGGCATGCAGTCGGCGTTCATCGATATCGGTCTCGAGCGCGCCGCATTTTTGCATGTGGCCGACGTGTGGCATCGCCAGCCCGATGGCGAACCACCGCAGGTGGCGCGCAGCGCCCAGTCGCAGATTCCGATCGAGCGCCAGGTATTCGAAGGTCAGGCATTGACCGTGCAGGTCATCAAGGACCCGATCGGCAGCAAGGGTGCGCGTCTGTCGACACAGATCAGCATTGCCGGTCGACTGCTGGTATTTCTGCCCCAGGACGATCATGTCGGCGTGTCGCAGAAGATCCCTTCTGCGTTGCGCGACGAATTGCGCGCTCGCCTGCAGGCTTTGACCCAGCCCGAGGGCGGTGGATTCATCTTGCGTACCAATGGCGAGGATGCGAGCGACGCCGAACTGGCCGAGGACATTGCGTATCTGCGCAGAACCTGGTCCGGCATCAAGCAGGAATCCATGCGCTCTCGCCCGGGTTCCCTGTTGCATCAGGATCTGAGCCTGCTGCAACGGGTGCTGCGTGACCTGACAGGCGAGGGCACGCAGTCGATCAGGGTTGATTCGCGCGAGCAATTCGACATCCTGCACGCCTTTGGCACCGCGTTCATGCCCTCAGCGGTCGGCAAGTTGCAACACTACAAGGGTGAGCGGCCGATTTTTGATCTGTATGGCGTTGACGAAGAGATCGCGCGCGCACTTGGACGACGCGTGGAACTGAAGTCGGGCGGTTACCTGATCATCGACCAGACCGAGGCCTTGACGACGATGGACGTCAACACCGGTGGTTTTGTCGGTGCGCGCAACTTCGATGACACGATTTTCAAGACCAACCTGGAGGCAGCGCAAGCGATTGCGCGCCAGTTGCGTCTGCGCAATCTGGGCGGGATCGTTATCGTGGATTTCATCGACATGGTGCGTGAAGACCATCGCGAAGCCGTGCTCGCCGAGTTTCGCAAGCAGCTGGCGCGCGATCGGGTCAAGACCATGGTGGGCGCTTATTCGCAGCTCGGGCTGGTCGAGATGACACGCAAGCGCACGCGCGAGTCGCTGGCCCACATGTTGTGCGAACCCTGCGCTGCGTGCCAGGGCAAGGGCAGTGTCAAGACCGCGCGCAGCGTGGCCTACGACATCCTGCGCGAGATCCTTCGTGAGGCGCGACAGTTCAATCCGCGCGAGTTCCGGGTGGTGGCGTCACCCAAGGTGATCGAACTGTTTCTGGACGAGGAAAGTCAGCACCTGGCCGGCTTGATCGAGTTCATCGGCAAATCGGTCTCGCTGCAAAGCGAAGCGGCGATGGGGCAGGAGCAATACGACATCATCCTGCTGTGACTTTTGCAAGGCAACCGCACGCCACTGCAAAGCGACGCCGGGTACGGGGCACTCGGAACGCGCAGGTCAGGCCTTCTTGACCCAGGCACTGCACCAACCCTTGCCCGCAACCTGTTTGCCGGCAAACAGCGCACAACCGCCTGCGGCATCTGTGGGTTTTCCCTGGAACAGGGTGCAGTTGTGGCATACCTGGTCGGCGGTATGTTTGGGATACTTTTTCTTGTCGGCCTTGGCACCATCTGCCACGTAGCCCAGTGCAGCAGCTTGCGGATCTTTCTCATCGAGCATCTTGGCCTGCGCCTGGGCAGCCGTCGACAAGCTTGCGCCAGCGCTAGCTGCGGCGACGGTCATCATGAATACGCGCCTGTTCGAAATCATTGCTTTTTCCTTCTCGTGGGTTAGCCGGAGTTGACGTGGTGCCAATGACGTCCGACTGCGTCAATCGACCGTCAAGTGCCGCAAGGATAGAGGATCGCAGAGCGTCGCGGCTTGATGCGGGTCAATTGACTTCAAGTTGACTCGGACAATACGATAGGTGCCAATACGCACCGAAAGGATATCTACCGCCATGGCCCAGCCGCATGCATTGTCAGGACAAGTTGTCCATCTCCCATCCTTGACCGACCCGTCTACAGACGCTCGCTCCACGGCCGTTTTCAAGGCCGAACAACTGGAGGTGGTGCGTATCGTGCTGCCGGCCGGCAAGTCTTTTCCCGAACATCAAGTGCAAGGGGAAATTACCGTGTTGTGCCTGGAGGGGAAGATAATTTTTCGCACGCCGCAGGCCGACCAGCAGATGGGGCCAGGTGACTTCATCCATCTGCGCCGCGGTGAACCCCATGCCCTGGAGGGGCTCGAAGACGCGACGGCCCTGTTGACGATCTGTCTGGTGGGCTGACAGTCCGACGGTCGGCCAGTGCGGTTGACGCGCCGGTGTGACTTCACCATGTGGCTGCTGGCCGCTGCAGCCCGCGAGCTCAGGCGACCGGCTTGCGCAGGATCACCAGTGCGATGCCCCCCAGTATGGCGACCGACGCGAGTACCAGTCGGGTGGTGACGGGCTCGCCCAGAAACAGCGTGCCGCCCAGTGCGGCGATCACCGGTACGCTCAGTTGCACCGTCGCTGCGGTGGTCGCACGCAGGCGACGAACGGCCAGGTACCAGATGGCATAACCTACGCCGGAGGTCAGTGCTCCGGAGGCCACTGCGTAGGCCAGACCTGCGTTGTCCCAGCTTGCACGGCCCCCGTACGCGATGGCCAGCCCGAGTAGAAGTGCCGGCACGGTCGCGCGCGCAAAGTTGCCCGCAGTCACCCGGGTCGGGTCGCCGGCAGCTTTGCCGCGCAGCGAGTAAATGCCCCAGGCCATGCCCGAGAGCAGCATCAGCAGCGCGCTGTGCAGCGGTGGCGCAGACAAGCCGGGCAGCAGAAGGACGATCAGGCCGGCCCCTGCAATGATCAGGCCAGCGCTCTGCGCAGCGCCAAATCGTTCGCCACGCCAAAGGCCGACACCGATCATTGTGGCTTGCACGGCGCCAAACAGCAGCAACGCGCCCGTGCCGCTAGCGAGTTCCACATAGGCAAAGGAGAAGGCCGCGGCATAGGCAAACAAGGCCAGGGCCGACGCCCAGTTGCCTGCGCCAGGCCGTACGTCGGCTTGCTTGCTGCGCAGCGTCACGATCAGCCACAGGGCCAGCGCACCGGAAACGATTCGCACGGTGGTGAAACTGCCCGCATCGATGCCGGTATCGCGTAGCGCAGCGCGGCACAACAGCGAGTTGCCCGCGAACGCGACCATGGCGATCAACGTGATCAGGCTGGTGGGCGGGTTGCGCGGGAAATTCATCACAACGTGTTGGATCCGGCCCACGTGGCGGGTTCAGGCAGGCTGCGTGTTGTCGGTTGACGCCGGTGACGTGGGCGTCTCGGCGCCCAGTCCCATTTGGTACAGCCGGGCATACGGCCCATCAGCCGCCAGCAGCTTGTTGTGGTGCCCGACTTCGACGATGCGCCCCCCGTCCATGACCACAATGCGGTTGGCATGTTGTACGGTTGCCAACCGGTGCGCGATGACCAGTGTTGTGCGCTTTTGCATCAGCCGCTGGAGGGCTTCCTGGACCGAGCGTTCGGATTCGGCGTCAAGCGCCGACGTGGCTTCGTCCAGAATCAGCACCGGCGCGTCCTTGTACAGGGCGCGCGCAATTGCCAGCCGCTGGCGTTGCCCGCCCGAGAGTTGCATCGCGTTATGGCCGACGATGGTGTCCAGGCCTTGCGGCAGTTCATTCACCAGCGCTTGCAGGTTGGCCGCTGCCATGCAACGTGCGACCTTGTCGCGGTCCATCGCCTGCCCCAGTGCCACATTTACCGCGATGGTGTCGTTGAGCATCAACACGTGCTGGCTCACCAGCGCATACTGGCTGCGCAGGGAGGTCAGGTCCCACTCGCGCAGGTCATGCCCGTCGAGCGAGATCGCGCCCGAACTGGCATCGACAAAACGTGGCAGCAGGTTGACCAGCGTCGACTTGCCCGAACCCGACGCGCCGACCAGGGCGACCGTCTCACCGGCCGCGACTTCCAGGCTGAACCGGTCGAGCGCGGGGACCGTGCTGCCGGGATAGGCCACACTGACATTGTCAAAGCGTATTGTGCCGCTGGCATGTTGCATCGTGAAAACGCCGCCGGTTTCGTCCGGCGTGCGGGCCATCATGTCCAGCCCGCGCTCCATGGCCGCCAGGCCGCGTGTGATCGGGTTTGCGACTTCGGTCAAGTGCTTGAGCGGCGCGATCAACATCAGCATGGCGGTGACAAAAGCGACGAAACCTCCTACTGATGTGGTGTTTTCTGCGCTCTGGATCAGTGCCACCGTGATGACGGTGGACAAGGCCACTGCGGCGAGCATCTGGGTCAACGGCGTCATGGCCGCAGAAGCGGCAGTCGACTTCATAGACAGTCGGCGCAATGCTTCACTTAGGTTGGCGAATCTCTCGGCCTGTGAGGGCTGGGCCGCCTGCAACCGGATGTCGCGGTGGGCCAAGACGTTTTCCTCGACCACATACGCCAGGCTGTCGGTTGCATCCTGGCTGTTGCGCGTGACGCGGTAAAGCCGGCGCGACAACACGCGCATCACCAGCGCCACGGCCGGGAACAGAAAAACGACGATCAGTGTCAGCTTCCAGTTCAGATACATCAGGTAGCCAAGCAGGGCCGCGAGCGTCAGGCTATTGCGCACCAGGGTCATCAGCGCGGCGACCAGCAAGGTGGATCCGGTCTGAACCTCATACACGATGGTATTGGCCAGCGCGCTCGAGGTCTGCCCGCTGAACAGCGTCAACTGCGCGCCGAGCAGCTTGTCGAACATTGCCTTGCGCAGCACCGTCAATCCGCTGCTGGTGATCTTCGTCATCGCCAGTTGGGCAGTGAAGCTGCATATGCCGCGCACGGCGAACAGCAGGATCAGCGCCACAGGAACCGCCCAAAGGGCCAGTGTCCCTTGCTGAAAGCCCCGGTCGAGCAAAGGCTGGAGCAATGCCGGGATCAGCGGCTCGCTAAGCGCCAGAATCAAGGTGGCGCCGGCGGCAGTGGCCCAGACCCACAAGGGGCGACCAAAATACGGCCACAGGCGCCGCAGCCGCTTGGACAGGCTGCCAGCGGCGATCAGCGGATCGGACGTGCGTGCGTCAGGCACTGGCAATACGTAATAGCTTGCCATTGGCAAGTCGTTCAGAGGGGTCGATACGCGATGTTCCGTAACCATGTGTTGCAGCGCCGGACGGCCGTGTCACTGGGGAGCGGGGAGAGCGGGGGAGCAGATGCGTCATGGTGGTGCGGTGCGTGGGTTTATTATCGGGGCTTGGCTCCGGCGTCCCGTCGTCCACAATTGTTGTTCGGTTCCCATATAAGTTGATGGACGTTCGTCGTCACGGCCGTGGACTGTTTTGCATTCCCAACGCGTCCCATATTGCAATTAATTCAATCCCTATCTTCCATGACTCTTCAACCGCATCGAAACCTCGCCCTGCTGATACGGATGCTGATGGCCGTTGTGCTTGCAGCGTCGGTAATTCCCGCCATGGCGCAGTTGCGTGTCGAGGTGTCCGGCGTCGGCCTGACACAGTTGCCCATTGCCATTGCCCCGTTCCGGGGCCAGGATGTGGTATCGCAGAAGCTTTCGGCCATCGTTCAGGCGGACCTTGAGCGCAGTGGTCAGTTTCGCGCGACGGAACTGGCGGCAGGCGCGATGGACGAACTGGTGCGCCCCGACTTGAACGCCTGGCGCCAGAAGGGTGCGGATTCGCTGGTGGCCGGCAGTGTGACCCGGCTCGCCGATGGGCGCTTTGATGTGCGCTTTCGGCTGTGGGATCTGACCCGAGGGCAGGACCTTGGCGGCCAGAGTTATGCCGTCTCGCAGGCCGATCTGCGCCAGTCGGCCCATCGAATTGCCGACTTCGTCTACGAGAAATTGACGGGCGACAAGGGAATCTTTTCGACCCGTATCGCCTATGTGACCAAGGTGACGAACCGCTACAACCTGTGGATTGCAGATGCCGATGGCGAGAATGCGCAGTCGGCGTTGGCCAGCCCGGAGCCCATCATTTCGCCTGCGTGGTCGCCCATCGGTGGGCAACTGGCCTATGTTTCGTTTGAGTCGCGCAAGCCTGTGGTCTATGTGCATGAGATCGCGACCGGCAAACGCCGCCTGTTGGCAAACTACCGCGGCTCCAACAGCGCCCCGGCCTGGTCGCCCGACGGCCGTTCGCTGGCGGTCACGCTCAGCCGCGACGGCGGCTCTCAACTGTATCTGATTGATGCCCAGGGCGGGGAGCCCAAACGCCTGTCGCAATCGCCAAGCATCGATACGGAGCCGGTGTTTTCGCCGGACGGGCGCACCATATTTTTCGTCAGCGACCGAGGCGGATCGCCGCAGATTTACCGTATGCCGGCCACGGGCGGCAGTCCGCAGCGTTTGACTTTTACCGGCAGTTACAACATATCGCCGACAGTGAGTCCCGATGGGAAGTCGCTGGCCTATATTTCCCGGGTCAATGGGGCGTTTCGCCTGCATCTGATGGAACTGATCAGCGGCAACAGCGTTGCGATCTCCGATTCATCCAGCGACGAGAGCCCCAGTTTTGCGCCCAATGGACGACTGATCATCTACGGAACTTCCAGTCAGGGCCGTGAGAGCCTGACTACCACCACACTGGACGGCCGGGTCAAGACCCGACTTGCCGGACAGTCCGGTGAAATTCGCGAACCGGACTGGGGTCCGCTTCAGAAACAATGAACATCATCAACAGGAGTAAACGGATGAATCGATATGTGCTGGCCCTCGCGTGTGCGGCTTTGTTAGCGGGTTGCGGATCATCGGTAAAACTCGATGACGTCGCGGTTGAGGACAAGACCGGTACACCGGTTGGTGCTCTGGGCGCGGCGGGTGCCGCCGGTGCGGCCGGTGCTGCTGGCAGCGCCGGTGTAGGTGCTGGCGGATTGGCAAATTCCGGCGTGGCACCAGTCGATGTGACCAAGTCGGGTGCGGGAGCCGAGGCTCTGCAGGGGCCGCGCATCATCTATTTCGACTACGACAGCTTCGTTATCAGGCCGGAGTTTCAGACGGTGATCGAGGCCCATGCCAAGTTCATCAAGGCCGATGCAAAACGGCGTGCTGCCATCGAGGGACATACGGACGAGAGCGGCGGGCGTGAATACAACCTGGCCCTGGGCCAGAAGCGTGCCGAGGCGGTTCGTCGTGCGATGGCCTTGCTGGGCGTGCCCGATGCCCAGGTCGAAGCGGTCAGTTACGGCAAGGAGAAGCCGGCGGTCGAAGGTCACGATGAGGCCGCATGGACCAAAAACCGTCGTGCCGAGATTGTCTACCGATGAGCCGGCGCAGCAGCATCCTGTTTGGTAGCGCCGCGCGCGTGGCCGTGATGCTGGCGGGCCTGTGGCTCACCACGGGTGCCCAAGCCGCGTTATTCGAGGACGACGAGGCGCGCAAGGCCATTCTGGAATTGCGCCAGCGTATCGAAGTGAACCGGACGACGACGGATGGCGTGGTGCAGAAGATGCTCGAGACACAAAACGAACTGCTGCGCAAATCGGCCGAGGACACGGCGCAACTGCGCCGTGCCTTGCTCGACATGCAGAACCAGATCGAGATGCTCAAGGGTGATCTGGCACGCAGCAACGGTCAGCGCGAGCAACTGGTGCGTGAGTTGTCCGACCAGCAGCGCGAGTTGAAGGACCTTGCGCAACGCCAGCAGGAAATGGCGCGCGGCGTGGAGGAGCGGGTGGCATTACTCGAGCCCGTGAAACTGACCGTCGAAGGTCGCGAGATCATGGTGGAGCCCGCCGAACGCCGGGCCTACGACAAGGCTCTGGAGCAGTTTCGTGCAGGCGATTTCACGGCCGCGCAGTCGGGCTTTCTGAGTCTGATCTCGCGCTATCCACGCAGTGGTTATTTGCCGTCGGCTATGTTCTGGCTCGGCAATACCCAGTACGCGACGCGCGACTATAAAGAAGCGATCACGAATTTCCGGATCATGCTCAAGGCCGCACCTGAACACATGCGTGCTCCGGAGGCCTTGCTGTCAATTGCCAATTGCCAGGTCGAACTCAAGGACATCGCCGGCGCCCGCAAGACGCTGGACGAACTGGCAAAGACCTATCCGCAGTCCGAAGCAGCCAAGGCTGGCAAGGAACGCCTGGCGCGATTGCGCTGAGCTTGTCTCATGGCTTGCGCCGTCGATGACACCCCCCTGACGGGGCTGCGGTTATCCGTGTCGACATGAATACCGAGTTGCCGGTGGACCCTGGCCCCGACCTCGCGCGCCGATTCGGAGGCATGCAGCGCCTGTTCGGGGTTGCTGCGGCGGCGCGCATCAACGCATCCCACGTGGTCATTGTCGGTATCGGAGGCGTCGGTTCGTGGAGTGCGGAAGCACTGGCTCGCAGCGGTGTTGGCCAACTAACACTGATTGATCTGGACCACGTCGCCGAATCCAATATCAATCGCCAGGTACATGCCGTGCATGACACCATCGGCCAGGCCAAAGTGCAGGCCATGCGTAATCGTATTGCGCGCATCAATCCTGCTTGCGTCGTGACAGGCGTGGAAGAGTTTGTCGATGGCGACAACTGGCCTGCGTTGTTGCCGCAATCGGTCGATGCCGTCATCGACGCATGTGATCAGGTCAGAGCCAAGATGGCGATGGCCGCATGGGCGCTTCGCCATGCCGACACGGCATTCATCACGGTGGGTGCTGCTGGCGGCAAACGACTGGCGCACAAGGTCGATATCGATGACCTGTCGCAAGCCAGTCATGATCCCTTGCTCGCGCGTCTGCGTACCTTGTTGCGCAAGCAGCATGGTGCGCCGGCAGCAGGTCGCAAGATCGGTGTGCAGTGCGTGTTCAGTCGCGAGCCGGTACTGGCCGCGGATGTCTCGTGTGCCATCGAAGACGCCGACGGCACACTCAACTGCCACGGTTATGGATCGATGGTCAGTGTCACTGCAACCTTCGGCCAATGCGCTGCAGGTTGGGTGTTGAACAAGATTGCAAATTTGCGCTGAGGTCGGCAAAAGCCCGTTTTTTTCTGGCTATAATCTGAGGCTTCGCAGCACGGTGCAAGCCGCGATGTGAAGAGTGTGGGACGTTAGCTCAGTTGGTAGAGCAGCGGACTTTTAATCCGTTGGTCGGCAGTTCGAGCCTGCCACGTCCTACCAGGAAATCGGCTTCGGCCATGGAAAGCCCGCTATTTAAACGATAGCGGGCTTTTTCTTTGTTTGTTCTGGTGACAGTCTGGTGACAGTTTTGAGGGCGATCGCAATTTGGCGCCGTGGTGAGATGCTGCGTGAGACTGCGGATGCAAAAAGAACCGGCATCGCGCCGGCTTTCGTTGGTGGCAAGTTGGCCTAAATCTGCCGACTCTGATCCTGCCATTGCAGCAGCTCGACCAGCGCTTGTTGCTCACGCAGTAGCCGTGCTAGGCGCTGCTGCAGGCGCCGCACCAGGCATGAATGGAGCTGTGCGCTGGTGCCCGTGAGCACGGCCACCAGCCACACCAGGCGCGACCAGCAAGCGGATGGGTTGTCAAGCCTGCGTCTGGTGGCATCAATGTCGCGCGCACGCTCGGCCAACTTGGCCAGGTGCAGCCGCCGCTGGCGTTCAAGAGTAGACATCGGCCCGCCTGGTCGAGCGGAGGTCACAGAGCGTCGGCGCACTAGTCGCATCGTGCGAGTAGTGGTCAGTTGTTGCGCCGGCCGGCGGCGCTCAGGATGCGGGCGCCGTCAGCCATGCGCTGATTGCTCGAGGCGCGCGATTCGCCGGGCGCGGCGTGGTAATTGAGCACGGTGGTCTGGCCGCCGGCCAGGGCGTGGTTGGGGACAATGGCGCCATTGGCGCGCGGCATAAAAAGCTCGGGGCCGCGCTCGCCAACCAAATACGGCATACCGCCCGATACCGGGCCGCCGTCTGCGCGCATGGAGCCGCCGCTGATGATCTTGGCAAACGGGTTGGCCATGCCGCTGCCAAACCCACCGCCGCCGCCGAAAGCGCTGGCGGCGGCGGTGCCCAGGCTGCCCAGGAATCCACCGAGCCCGCCGCCCGACTTCAACGCGCCGGTGAACATTTCCCCGATCGGCTCTGTGACCAGCTGACGCGTGGCGATGCGCAGCAGATCCTGATAGACGCCCTTTAGCACGTCCGAGAATTTCTTGCCGCCGATCAATGCGTCCTCGAATGCCGACGACATGGTGAGGCCAAATTCCTCGGCGAATGATTTGCCCTTTTCGATTTCCTCGTTTACGCCGCCGATACCGCGCACGATGCGGTCAAGTTCCTCTGGCGAGAAAAACGCGCCGGCCTGCAGCTGCTGCTCGAGCCGGTTGGTCAGGGCGCGTTTTTGGTCGTCTGCGGCACGCCCGCTCAGCTCGTTGATGCGATCGTCCAGCGATTGCAGTGCATCTTCCTGTGCGTGCAAGGTGGCGCGCGCCTGCTCCTCGAGCGCCTTGTCGACGCCAACGATGGCGGCCAACTCGTCCTTGAGCCGCTCGGCCGCGTCAGCCTGGCGCGCCAGGCTGAGGACGCGCGCGGCATCGTCCAGGCTGGCGCCGGCGCCCTTTCTGCGCAGGAATAGAAGCGTTTCCTCGACCGCGCTCAGGTCTTGCGTTTTGTCGATGACGCCCTGCAATTGTTCGGCATGGCTCTGCAGGGCCTTGTTCACCAGATCGAGTTCGTGCTTCTGTTTTCCAGCGCCGGCGCCGCCACCCGATGACAGCCGCGGTGCGCCCGGCTTGGGTAGGCCAGGGTCTCCCAACTGTCGAACTCGTCTCGTTTCAGATCGCCCAAGCAGTGCGCGGGCGGGGCCGCCGTCGAGCTTCTGATAAAACTTCTCCAGGCTGGCGCTGGCTCGATCAACATCGGCCTGCACCATTTCCGATATAGCGCGAAACCTCGTGTCGCGTCCCTTGTCGGTCGTGAAGAAATTTTCGATGTTGGCCAGTAGCCCCTGGAGCTTGTAGCCGGCCACTGCGGTTGCGTATGCAGCCGCGGCGGCGCCTTTGGCAATAACGTCGAACGCTAGCTTCACGTTACTTCCGACACTCGCGAATCCGTCGCCTTCCTCTTTGCTGCGCAGCAGCGCATCAGCCACAGCCTGAAGGCTCGGCAGCAGGCTGGCGGCGATGGTGGTGCCAAGCGACCCGGAGAGAAGACCGATCTTGCTCAGGGTGTCGTTGAATACTTCCGATTGCTTGGCCACCTCTGTCGTGACGCCGGCATAGCGCCGGTAGTAGTCAATGTTCTCGAGCAGCGCCTTTCCGCCAGCATTGAGCAAAGCGATCTGTTCTGCACCAGACTTGCCGAGAGCCCGCTGCGCCAGTGCCACCTTTTCGGGGCCATCTGCATATGATGCGAACTTGTCGGCAATTTCGGCCATGGCCACGTCGACGGTTTTGGTCTTGCCGGCGGCGTCAACGGCACTGATGCCCATGGCATCGAAGGCCTCCTTACTGCTCTTCTGCCCGCTGGCGGCCTCAGCGAGCGACTTGTTGAGCTTGTCGGCCGCGCTGGAGATGCCTTCCATTGAACCGCCGGCCATCTGCGCAGCAAACCCCAGGCCGCCCAGGGTTTCGACTGCGATGCCGGTGCGCTGGCTCAGCTTGGCCAGCTCGTCGGCCGCGTCGATCGCACCCTTGGTTAACTGGATCAGGCCACCTATGGCCAGTGCGCCGCCCAGCGCACCGGCAAGCTTGGCAGCTGAGCCGACCAGGCCGTTGATGTTGTTGCTGGCAGTGCGAAAAGCCGGGCCAGTCTCGTCGGTGGCGCGGATTCTGATTTTGGGATCGGCCATGTGAATTCACTTTCTTGAATTGGAGCCTGAAATTAGTGTCAGCCGCGCCTCACGTTTCGGTACACGTGAAGCCGCTGACTGTCGCCCAAGGTGCTGTTTTTCACAACCCGCACCGCCTTGTTGGTCGACCATAAAACTATCGCGCGCCGCGGTAACGCACGCGCGACGACTCCAGCGCGCAGACACGCGCGGTGTTTCTGTTCTCGGCCTCGTCCAGCAGCACCAGGTCATCGATGCGTTGCAGCTTCGCCCGGCCGCTGGCAATCAGTTGACTTGCCGCCAATGGCGCGACCTGTAGGACCTCGCCGGTTGGCCAAGCCCGCCCGAAGGCCACTAGCGGACTGGTGACCACAATTTCAACGGTGGTGCGCTCGCTCATGGGTCAGCTCACCGACGTTGCAACGCTTGCCGCCAGGGGCGAAACCATCCCGACGTCGATCGTCAAGAATGCGGCAATGCCCTTGATGCCGGCCTGAAAATTCGCGGTCGCATATGGATTTACCCGGATTTCGACGGCGCCCGGGCCCCATTCGGCAATCAAAATCTGCGTGAAGTCGCAGGCCACCAACGTAGCGGCGGGCACGTTCATGGTCGATCGCGCGCGGCAGCTGGCGAGCTGGCCAGCATCCAGCGCCCCGGCCCACATCGGCGCCGTCGAGCTGAAACCCTGCCGGTTGGCCAGCAGTGATGCAACAGCAGGCCGGCAGACAAACGACACTTCACCGGCGGCGCTCAAGGCGTTGGCGTTCAGAATGTCAGTCTGCGCCTCCAGCACGCCGGCATATGCGAGCGATGCGCCGGTGAAGGTGCCGATGCCGGCAACATTCAGGATGCCGGTCGGTTCGCCGCTGACGCCCGAGCCATTGAATACGGCCGCATCAAAGGCAGTCATCAGGACGCCGATCAAATCGCGCCGCAACATTTGCTCTCCCAGCGGGCCGGCTTGCATCTCGTGTTGACGCGACCTTTCGACATAGCCGCTGACGGTCTTTGGCGCCAGGGTCAACTGCCCCAACGTTTGTGTGCTTTCAGTCGCCGTGCTGCCTTCGTTGGCAAGCCAGGTGATGGTGGCGGTCCCGGCCGTGCGGGCAAACGCCTGATTTCCTTGCAGGCCAGTGAGCACTTGTGCGCCCAGGCCAAGCGCCACGGACTTGGGGCGCAGGAAATCGAGCACGCCGGCGACCTCAGTTTCCACCAGGTAGCCGCCGGCGCTTGCAGTTCCAGCGGTCAGATCGCGCTGGCCATGGGCGAGCACGCTGGCGGGCACGAAAAGGCTGTGCGCGTGCTGGTCGAGGTCTCCCATGCGGTTCTGGATCTCCAGGGTGCACTCGCGCTCAAAGCCGCAGTTGCGGTGGTTACCGCTGCGCGCGCCTTCGATGGCTCGAACCAGCGAATAGTTGCGATTCTCCTTCGGGCTCAGGGGGATCGGCAGCAGCCGGTTTTCGGCTGGCGCCTGCGGTACGGATTGACGGTAGAACGTGTTCATGGTTTGCGCTCCGAGGTGGTGATGCGAGTGGTCATGGCGGCATCCTCACATGGGCCTGTGCGGGGGTGCGGGGGTTACCCCCGCAACCCCCGCACCTGCCATTGCGTGACCCCGCGTGCTGCGCCTGCGGACTCAAGGCGCAGCTTTGCGGATTCGGTTTCGCTGGCAGCGCGTTTGAGCGCGACTCCGAGCTGCACAGTCGTCAGCTCGCGATCTACGTCCGACGACGCGTGGCACAACATGCGGCATGCTGTCATGGCTTCGCGCCGCTCTCGCGTATTGGTTTTGGCGCACCAGTCCAGCAGCTGGCGCGCCGTGAACGGTGATTCACCCCAGCCAGTGAGCACGGCCCGGCAGAACTGGCCGGCGTGGTCGTCATCCGAGCCGGCCGCGTATCTTTGGCGCAGCGCCAGCACTTGGGCGGCCTGCAGTGCGAACGAAAGATCGCCACTCTCGCACATCGCCAGCACGTCAGCCTCATCGCAATCCAGGGCCTTGACGCACCAGGCGAGCGCGGTCGGTTCCATCGAGATTGCTTCGCGCTTCATGCTGGTCGGATCTCGCCGGCGGCGCAGCGGTACCAGAATTCACCCATGGCCGCGGCTTCGTCGTCTGGCATTGCTTGCGCCACCTGGTCGTTGCCTGTCTCGTCGTCCTGCAACGCGGCTCGCACGTCGCCGGTCAGCAGGTCGAATACCCGCACGGGGACCAGCATGCCGGCGCGCGCCACATCGGGCACCGCTCGCAACGCCTGGCGCAGCTCGGGCACCATCGCGCCGATGTCGTGGCCGCTGGTCAGTGCCTTGGCCGCCAGGTCGAGCAGGGCCACGGCGCGAGCCGCCTCAGGGTTGGAGCCGTCTGGCGGCGCCGATTGCGCAGGGGTCGCCAGCTGCGGAATCCGATGGGCTGTGATCTTGACGTGCGCACGGTGCCACGTCGCGGCCGCGTCGGTCGACTCCATCGGCATGCCCCGGCGCTTGTACTTCACGATGCTTGCCTGTGACAGCCCGAGCGCTTGGGCAATTTGCAATTGACTGGGCTTATTGACATTCACCTCTTCACCTCTTCACCTCTTCACCTTTTGGGAGGGCCTGCGACTAGCGCGATCTCGCACTCGTTTCGCCCCTCACTTGGCGACACCCACTCAGTACCTTTTGATGGGGGGGTGCCACCGATGCACGCTGCCGCCGAGTTGCTCGCGGTCATTGGATTGGTCGCCCTCGAAGTTCAGCGAGTCGAGCGCGGACTGCTGCAGGCATTGGCGCCGCCCTCTTGTCGTCGGCCTCGATCTTTGCCAAGGCAGGATCAACGCCAGCTTTGGCCGGCACTGTGATCGAAGCGACAGATCCCGCCTTGGACCCCTTGTCCTGTTCGCGTGCAAGCCAACCCACAATGAACTTGTTGATGCCCCTGGGTGTTTTCCTGTTGACGGTATTCGCTTGACTCCATGCCCGCATCTCCGCCAGCTGCTGCTGCACATCGACTGCGGGGTATGTTTGGCTCCATGCATCGATGTCGCCCTGGGTCACCGCGTGTTGCCCATCACCGATCAGCGGGATGGTGATCACTGCCTGCGAATCCGGCGCTGACGGCGGTCCGCCAGCATCCTGTTCTTGTTCTTGCTCCTGCTCCTGCTCCTGGCTTCGAAGGGGCTTCGAAGGGGCTTCGTCAGGATCGGTGATTTTGTCTGTATCGGGGAGGGTTGCAGGCAGGTGAAATGCTCTCGAATATGTAGCAAAGAATGACCGCCGCAAAAGGCTCGACGACACACCTTGGAGCTGCTTTGCAATGCCGGCGCAGCGCTTGTCCTTGGGCGATAAATCCGTTCCGATCTGGTACGCCGCCATACGAATGACAAAGATTTCCTCGCTGGCGTGGTCGTAGCTGCAAAACCCAAGCTCTTCTAGCCTTCGAAGGGCCTTCGAAGCCCCTTCGAAGGGTATGCCAGTGTCGTGCGATAGGTAAGTAATCGGGCAGTGATAGACACCAATCATGGTCGCGTGCGGGGATGTCACAAGGTACGTAGCGACTACCTGCAGCGTGGGGTCTCCGCGCATCGACTTGCCGGTCGTGCCAATCCAAAATCCGGGCGCGATCTTGCCATATTCACGCATGGGGCCGCCCCTTTCCGTCCGCGCCTGCTTTCAGTCTCTTGGCTATCCAGATCGAGGCAAGTGAGACGAATCCGCACTGGTGCGCAACATTCCCAGCGCCGTCGACTAGGGTGATGTATTCACCGCCGGAGCACTTCAAGTCAGCATCGAAGCGGACGAATAGGTTGCACCGCCTGGCAAGCTGCACCAGGCGGTGTTCCGCGCTTTCGGAAGCCTTTTGGCCGCGCTTTTTAATGGTTTTTCGCGCCATGGTTGGAAGGCTCATGCGACTGGCGCCTTCGCGCTGCTGGCCTGCTCCTCGTAGCTGCGTTGCCACGCTTCTGCAGCGCGCCCACTGATGTACCGGCGCCGGCCTACGTTGTAGGTCTGCAGTCGGCCAGAGCTGATTTCTTCGAAGGTCTTTGTGTGACCGAGCTTGTAGGTCTTCTTGAACTCTTCGATGGTGTAAACAGGTGGCGTCACGTTCTGTCCTTTCTGAATGTTTGGATCGCGCTGAACTTCAGCGAATCCCCACGGAATGGACGCAAGTTTCATTTTTGCGGGCGAACCTTTTAACCCCCTAAAAGGTTCGCCCGCAATAATTGGACGCTGCGACCGTGCTATGCGGACTTCGCTGAACTCCAACGAATTGCCACAGCATGGGCGCGAGTTTGCAATCTTCGGACCGGCCTTTTAACCCCCTAAAAGGCCGGTCGATTTATGGTGGGCATTCAAGAGACAGAAAAAAACCGGCCTGGTGGCCGGTTTTGGAAATCCGCATGTGAGCAGAGCTATCGACGTTCCTGCGCGTAGCTCTCGAGTAAAGCGTAATCCAGCTTGCCATCAAGATGCCGCAGCGCGCCCCTCGTGTGCGTCAGGTTCTCGCTGCACGTTCCGTGGAAATCACTGATGAATGCCTGATCTCGCCCCTTCAGCACGGCAACGAAGGCCAGGCCTGTCACTTGACCGTGGATTGCGCCTGCGAGCAGCGTTCTCAGGGCGTTTATCACATCTTCTCTCGGTGGCGTTTCGACGATCCGGAACGGCAGAACTTTGCACGGAACCGAACGCTTGCGGTTTATAGTGTCTTGAGCCATATGATCACTCTCTGGTAGTGGTTTGTGGTCAGGGTCCAGGTGGTGCTGATGACACCTCCTTGGCCCGCCCTTTGCCCCTGAAAAATCGCGCAGGGGCTTCGCGGTTTTCTATGCTCTTGCCCTGATCGGCACCACCTTGGCGCCTGTCTTGCGCTGCAGGAAGTTGAACAGGGTCCGCAGCGCATCACGCTTTTCGGCCAGGTAGTCGTGCGCGTTGTAACTGGTGTTCTGCACGCCGCTGATACCGTGGGACTGCAGACGGCCGCGCACCTCCTGCGATACGCCTTGACCGGCCATCAGCGTCTCGACGCCGGACCGGATCCGCTTCGCCAGAAACCCGGGTATCTCGCCTGCGGCATCCGCCGCCCACTGGCTCAAGGTTGTTGCGCCGACATGGGTGACGCCGCCATCGGTCGACAGGGCATATTCGCCGGCTGGCTTGCACTCACGCAGGGCGGTAGCTGCGGCCGGCAACAGTGGCACCACATGGCGCCGCGCCGGCTTCCCAGGCCTGCCCTTGGCGTCGATCAACACGATGCTGTCCTCGCCGCTATTGGACGTCAGCAGGGTGGCCAAGTGTTGGATGCGCTGGCCACCGGTCAGCAGGTGAAGCCGGAGTAGGGCGCCCGGGAATCCGTCGACTTCCTTGATGCCGCGCCAATAGGTCCGCAGTTCCTCGCCAGTCAGTGGATTCTTGCCGGACCGGTTCTGCCCTTCGTCTGGCTCCGTGTCGCTGGCCGGGTTGGTCGTGACGCCGTAGGCCTTGAATTTCAGGGGAATGCTGCCCTTTGAAC